>NZ_AKKA01000071.1 GCF_000282035.1 Rhizobium sp. CF122 | reverse complement strand
GCTGGCGAACCTGCCGCAGGATGCGGTCATAGACACGCACGTAATCCTCGGGGCTCTTGGCGGCCGCGGCAAGAGCGCGGCTTGCCATGAGGATGATCCTGCCGCCCTGCTCTTCGACGTAGGCGACCTGCTCTTCATAAGCGTGGGTCACATCGTCAATGCTCACATCCGGACCGGGGGGCAGATGGTCGGTGCCGGCCCCGTAGGCGATCAGCGCATCAGAGCGTTTGCGCGCTGCCGATTGGACATTGGCGATCAATTCCTTGGCGCCCGTCCAGTCAAGCCCCATGCCGCGTTGGGCCGTGTCCATCGCCTCGGCCACACCGAGGCCGAGATCCCACAGGTATTCGCGGAACGCAACGGTGCGCTCCCAGTCGATGTTGCGATCGAGCCAGGGATCGTTGTCGGCCAACGGATCGACCACCACGTGCGCGGCCGCAAAGGCGACGCGGTTGAAGGCGTGCCCGCCGGCCGGGCGTTCCGGTGCGGCAAGCGGTGTGTTGGCGACCGTGTAATCCTGCAGGGTACCGCCGGAAACGGGAAGACGAAGTGTCGCTGCCATGGTCGTCAGGCAACCTTGCGGACGGAGGAGTCGGCGAGCGAGGGAACATCAACCCAGCGGCGTTCCTTCCAGCTTTGGTTTGCCAGTTCGGCAAGTTGAACGCCCTTGGCGCCTTCGCGCAAGGTGAACTTCCACGGTGCATCCTCGACGACGTAGCGCAGGTAGTCTTCCCACTGCGCCTTGAAGCCGTTGTCGAACAGCTGGGTTTCCGGCACCTCGTCCCAAGTCTTGTAGAAGTCGATCGTCTGCGGCTGGTCAGGATTCCAGACCGGCTTCGGCGTATTGACGCGATGCTGGGTCCAGCACTTCGTCAGGCCGCACACGGCCGAGCCATGGGTGCCGTCGACCTGGAAGGTCACGAGGTCGTCACGACGCACGCGAACTGCCCAGGAGGAGTTAATATGGGCGACGATCCCCCCTTCGAGCTCGAAGGTCGAATAGGCCGCATCGTCGGCATCGGCCCGGTAAGTCTTTCCATTCTCGTCGACGCGACTTGGGATATGGGTGGATGCATAGCAGCTGACGGCCTTGACCTCGCCGAACAGGTTGTCGAGCACATAGCGCCAGTGCGGCAGCATATCGAGGATCATGCCGCCACCATCGGCCGCGCGATAGTTCCAGGAGGGGCGTTGCGCCTTCACGCCCCAATCACCCTCGAAGACCCAATAGCCAAATTCGCCGCGCACAGAGAGTATCTTGCCGAAGAAGCCGCTGTCCCTCAGCAATGCGATCTTGCGCAGACCCGGCAGGTAGAGCTTATCCTGCACGACGCCATTCTTGACGCCGCGCTGCTCGGCGAGCGTCGCAACGGAAAGCGCCTCCTCGAGCGTCTCGGAGATTGGCTTTTCGCAATAGACATGCTTGCCCGCCTCGATTGCCTTTTTCAGCAGCGCGACGCGCATTTGCGTCGAGCCCGCATCGAAGAAGATCTTGTTGTTCGGATCCGCAAGGGCGCGATCGAGATCAGTGGTCGTGCGCGTCAGGCCGTGCTTGCGGGCAATCGCTTCGATCTTGTCGGCGTTGCGTCCGACGAGGATCGGATCGGGCATCAGGTAGTCGCCGTTGGAAAGCTGGAGGCCCCCCTGCTCGCGGATTGCCAGAATGGACCGCACCAAATGCTGGTTATAGCCCATGCGGCCAGTGATCCCATGCATGACAATGCCAAGCGAAATCGTCGCCATCTGCGTCTTCCTCCCAAGTAAATAACTATTTAGTTACATAAGTGACATGCGCTCCCCATGCTGTCAACCCGGCCCAAGAAACACGGACTTGTCGTGGGACTGAATTCCCCGAAAGTCGCTTGCATGTCGTTGCAGCAATCCTGTAGCGCAATCCCTCGTTTCGCCCTGAACGTCGAACGCAAACCGCTGGATATCCGTGGCGGAACCCCTTATGCGGTAAGCTAGGTGATTGGTTTGAATTCCGGCAAGTCGAGTATATGAAGGCAATTTCTGGCACCAACCTAGAGCAGGCGAAATCGCACAACCGGCGTGTCGTGATCGAAGCGATCCGAACGAACGGGCCGTTGTCGCGGGCGGCACTGGCTCGGTTGACGGCACTCAGCACGCAGACGGTATCGAACATCGTCGAGGAGCTGGAAGGGTCTGAGTTACTGAAGGCGGAAGCGCCGCTAAAGGCAGCCCGTGGGCAGCCGATCACGCCCTACTCGATCAATCCGAACGGTGCCTATTCCATTGGTCTGGAGTTGGAGCGGGATCATGCAGTTGGCGTGCTGACCGATCTTTCGGGACGTGTCCGGGCCCGGATCGAGAAGGCCGTCGACAGACCAACGCCCGGCGAGGCGATGCCGATCCTTGCCGGTATCGCCGACGAGCTGCTACGGAGCTTCCGCTTCGATCGCGCCCGCTTGCTTGGTGCCGGCATTGCGATGCCGGGGCGTTACGCTGCCGAAGGCGTGACATCGCTCAGCCCCGTGACACTGCCTGGCTGGCAGGATTTTCCCGTGGCCCGGGAACTTGCCGGTCTTATCAGCGCGCCTGTCCTCATCGAAAACGACGCGACGGCCGCCGCGATTGGCGAGCGGCTCTATGGTGTTGCGCGCGGGCTAAGCAGCTTTGTCTACCTGTTTCTCGGCGGGGGCATTGGTGCTGGCATGTTTCTCGACGGCCATCTCTACAAGGGAAGCCGCAGCAATGCCGGCGAGATCGGCCATATGATCGTGGTCCCCAATGGTCTGGCCTGCGTGTGCGGCAAGCGTGGTTGTCTGGACCGCTACGTCTCGCTCGGCTCGGCCTACGAATATCTCGACATTCGTGATTTCGAACAGCACGATCCAGAAACTCTTGCCGCCCTTATCGAGAAAGGGAAGACTCGGATTGATGCCTGGGCAGAGGCTGCCGCCGAACCCATGCGTCAGACAATCGATTTTCTCGAACTGGCCTTCGACCCGCAGACGATCGTGCTTGGCGGTTCGATGCCTCCCTCGCTGCTGCAGCGCCTCGTTCGTCAACTCGAACCCTTGCATACGCCAGTGAATCCCGGGGCGGAGCGGAACCTGCCCCGCATTATGATCGGTGCGACTGGCAGAGACACGGCGATCTTGGGCGCTGCGGCACTGCCGATTTTTTCGGAAACGAACCCGCAGTTCGATGTCCTTCAAAAGCCTCTAGGCTGATAACCTCACGGATAGGCGTAGAGGACCGGCATCAGTCCCGAGACCGCCTTGAAGCGCTCCCAGGATTTGTCGACCGGTTTCGTCCAGGCGCTCTCGGCAAGAGCCGAGATCCGCGGAAACACCAGGCGGTCGAAGACGGCACGATCGGTCATCGGTTCCGACCAGATGCAGGCCTGGATGCCGCGCAGCTTCTTCTTCTGCTCGTCGCTCCAGCCTTCCACCGGATCGAAATTGTAAAGCTTCTCCGGCTCCGACCACCCGGCCCAGCTGGCGCCCGGCTCATCCCAATCGGGACTGTTGGCCATGTCGAGGTAGTAAACCTGCCCAGGGCAGACGACCATTTCGTAGCCTTGACCGGCGAGCGCTGCCGAGACTTCGACGCTTCGCCAGCCGCAGAGATAGCTTTTTGCCTTGTCGATGACGTTGCCATGCGCGGCCTCCTCCCATCCGCCGGTAATGCAGCCTTGCTCGGCAAGAAACGTCTGGATCCGCGCGAGGAACAAAGATTGCAAAACGGCGGCCCCAGAGCCGTCGATATCGTCGGCGCCGTGCGTATTGGTGATCACGTTGAGGCGCTTGGCATGCGCGTCGGCAATGGCGTCTCCGCCGATCTGGCGCAGTCGCGCCAAGGCTTCCGGCGAGCCCGACCAGGCGCCAAGGGGCACCTCGTCGGCGCCGATATGGATCGTCTTGAAGGGGAAGAGTTCGATCAGCTCGCGGAAGATGGTTTCCAGAACCTCATAGGTCTTCTCGCGGGCCGGGTTCACGCAGTTATCAGGGAAGCCCTGGACCGAATAGTAGCTTCCGGCTTCCTGCGGGTCGCGAAGTTCCGGGATCGCCTGCTGCATGGCATAGCAATGTCCAGGGACGTCGATCTCCGGCACGACCTCGATGCCGAGCGCCTTGGCGTGTGCTACGATCTCGCGAACCGCAGCCTTGGTGTAATAACCGCCGGTGCGGGCTGCGCCGGAACCGAGCAGCGGCGGAATGGCAAGGCCATGTCCGCGCCAGGCGCTGACCTCGGTCAGGGCTGGATAGGCGTCGATTTCGACGCGCCAGGCCTCGTCGTCCGAAAGGTGCCAATGAAAGCGGTTGACCTTGTTCCAGGCGAGGATACTGAGCAACTTCTTGATTTCGGCCGTGCCATAGAACTGTCGGGCGACGTCGAGATGCAAGCCCCGCCATCCCATGGATGGCTCGTCGCGGATCTCGCCTTCAGCTGGGAAGCGGAATGCCTGCGGATAAAGGTGCGCGCCGCGCCAAATCTGCCCCAGAGTGATCAGGCCGTAGAGCAAGCCCGTTTGCGTGCTGGCGGAAATGCGAACGATATCGCCGGCGAAGGAAACGCCATAGGCCTCCGTCGCGAAGCCGTCGATCACATCAAGCATGACAGGCATTCCGCCTTCGGAGGCAGGACGAACAATTCCCTCGACGGCAAAGAGCTGTTCGACAAGGTCGGTAAAGGCAGCCGCTGCGGCAATGGCCTGGGGATTGCTGGCGTTGAGCGCGAACCCCGAAGGGACCGAACGCTTGCCCGACACCGACACCTCGTGCGGCCACGGCACGATCGCAACAGGCACCGGTGGATTGGCCGGCACGGGATAGATTTCTGCGCCACGCTTCAATGGCGCATTGTTGGCGAGCGATCGGGTCGGCTCCACCGATAGCGCAAGCGTGCTGCCGTTGGCAAACGCCACATAGGCGCCGGTTGCCCCATCCGTCCAATGTTGAAATGGCCAGCTGAGGGAGGAGATGGTCAACGTCCATGTCTTGCCGGACTCAAGCTCGAAATTTTCGGGCGGCAGAAATTCAGTGAAGTTCGATAGCCGGCGACCGATCGTGCCACCCTCGATCTGAACCGCTGGATCGACCCGTCCCGGTCCGCTGATGCAGAGCGTGAAATCGGCAATCGACTTCGACGAAAGGTTCTTGAGTGTGAGCGTGTAGGCCTGGGCTCGTTCTTCCGAAGCGGGCAGCCATGAGCTTTCGAGCCGCAGGGCGGGTTGGCGCTGTATCGACATGATCATCTCTTGATAGCGTTGCGGGGGATTAGGTTCTGAGCATTCCGGCATAGACGCCGGGAGCGGAATTGGGGATCGGCATGGCGCCCACCGCCTTCTCGTAGAAGGCGGCAGGCCCGACATCGCCTATGATGGCGTATCCGTAGCCCATGGTTCTGAGATCGAAGAGGCTGGCAAGCAGCAAGGCATGTCCGATCCCCAGCCCGCGCGATCCTTGCTCGACGCCGGTCGGTCCAAAAAAGCTGCGCGCAATGGATTCATGGCAGGCAAAGCCGACCAGGTGCTGGTCACGGATTGCGATAAAGCAGGTTGGTGGCTGGCGGGTCAGTGCGACTGCCGTTTCGCTCGCCCAGCCGTCGCCAAATTCCTCAGCGACCCATTTGGTCACGAGTTTGGCTTCCGGTGCGAGGGGGCGCCGGATCGTCACGCCAAGATCCTTCATCCTGGCGGTGAGATCGGCATTCGGCTCGAGGACTGATAGATTGACGAGATAGTCCAAGGTTGCCTCCCTTAGTTCGATGCAGCAAGTGGGCGGATGAAATGGTTTGGTCCGACCTGTTCGACGGCCGTCGACGGCGGCCGGCTCAGGGCACGGACCTTTTCGGCCTGCTCGAGAAAGCGAGCACTTCCTCCGGTGACGAACGGCTTGCCGCCATCGGGTACGGCCGACAGCAGCAGTTGCGTGTATCGGTGCCGTGGATTGCTGATGACCGCGTTCGTATTCCCCCACTCGACCATTTGACCGGCAAACATGACGACAATTTCCTCAGCGACATGCGCGGCCGTCGCTATGTCGTGTGTGATGTAGAGAAGCGCGAGGTTCTTTTCACGCTTGATGCGCGCAAGAAGCTCGAGAATTCCCATGCGGATCGACACGTCGAGCATGGAGGTTGGTTCGTCCGCCACAAGCACGCCCGGCTGTACCGCGAGGGCACGCGCAATATTGACGCGTTGCCGCTGGCCGCCAGAGAGCTCGTGCGGAAATTTCCGTTTTGTGAGTGCAGGATCAAGTCCGACATCGGCAAGGAGCGTCGAGACAGCATCCGACAGGGCTGCCTTGCCCTCGGCGTGCTTGTGCAGGATGAGCGGTCGCGACAGGTGGTGCTCGATCGAAAAGACGGGATTGAGCGACGAGAATGGATCCTGAAACACCATCTGGACCTCCCGCCGGTAAGCGCGCTCATCCGCAACGGGGCCGACATCGGTGAAATCGCGTCCCCTGAACCAAAGCTTGCCTGTCGTCGGCTGATCCATGCGCGCGATGATGCGGGCGCACGTGGTCTTGCCGCAGCCAGACTCCCCGACAAGCGCAAGAGCCCTGCCGGGATTGAGCGATAGCGAGATCCCGCGCAAAGCGTGAACAGGGCCGAAGCGGCGTTCGATATCGGTCAGACGGATCACCGGCTCGGACAAAGCCGTAGACAGTTGAGGGCTCGTGCTCATGCGATCGCTCCCGCCAGGTGCCGGCCCGGGAGCTGCGGTATGGCGTTCCATAGTTTGCGGGTATAGTCGTGAACCGGCGCCTGGCTAACCTGCCTGACGTCACCGACCTCGACGAGTTCGCCTTTCAGCATGACCCCGATCCGGTGGCAAAGCTGTGCCATCAGGTGCAGGTCGTGGGTGATGAACAGTACCGAGAAGCCGTAGGTTCGCTGCAGGTCGATGACCTGCTCGAGGATTTCCCGCTGCACGACGACGTCGAGCGCGGTCGTCGGCTCGTCCATGATGATCAGTTCCGGCCTCAGCGCCAGGCAGATGGCAATGACGATTCGCTGCCGCATGCCGCCGCTGAACTGGTGCGGATAGTCGGAAAGGCGGCTGGTCGGAATACCAACCAGCCTGAACATCGCTTCGGCCTGTTGGCGCGACTGGTTTTTCGAGCAACCCGTGTGTCGATGCAGCACGTCATGAAACTGTGCATCGATGCGCATCAGCGGGTTCAGCGAGTTCATGGCGCTCTGGAAGACCATGCCGACGCGTTTCCAGCGGATCTTCTGCATCTCCACCTGGGGCAACTGCAAAAGGTTCTGCCCGTCCAGAAGGATTTCGCCGCTGGCGACCCAGGCCGGCGGTTTCGACAGGCGCGTGATGGCATAGGCGATTGTGCTTTTTCCGCAGCCGGACTCGCCGGCAAGGCCGAACAGCTCGCCTCGGCCGATGCTGAAGGACACATCCTTCACTGCTCGGAACTCGCCCTTGTCGAGCAGATAGTCGACGTTGAGGTTGCGGATCTCAAGGAGATCATTGCTCATCTGGCAGTCTCCAGATTGCGATTGCGTGCACGATTGAGCCTGAGCCAGCGGCTGAGTGCCGGGCCGGAGCGAAGCTGCGGATTGGCGATCTCGTCAAAGGTGAAGTTGACAAGCGCCAGGCCGAGGCCAATCAGCGCGATGCCGGCGGCCGGCGCTCCGATATCCCACCACGCGCCAAGGATGATCGCCGACGAGTTCTGCGCGTTGTAGAGCATGGTTCCCCAGCTCACCTGCAAGGGGTCGCCGAAGCCGAGATATTCCAGTGTCGTCTGTGCGACGATGGCGTAGATGATGCTGCCGACGAGGTTGATGCCGATAAGCGGCAGCAGGTTCGGCAGGAGCTCCACGAAGACGATACGCCAGCCCGGTTCGCCGATCATTCGCGCAGCCGTGACGAAATCACGGGTCCGCAGCGCAAGCGTTTGCGATCGGGTCATACGCGCTCCCCAGGGCCAGGAAGTCAGAGCGATGATTGCCATGATCGCGAGCGGCCCGACGGTGCCGGCAAACGATGCAAGCAGGATGAGAAGCGGTATGTTCGGTATGACAAGGACGGCATTCGTTGCGAGGTCGAGTGCGGCGTCCGTGCGGCCGCCGACATAGCCGGCAATCAGGCCGATCACCGTGCCAAGAAGCGTGATGGCGATGCCTGTCGCAAAACCGACTGCGATCGATGTGCGCGCGCCCCAGACGAACTGCGTGTAGACATCACGGCCCATCTTCGTCGTGCCCATGACATGCTCGATAGTGGGCGGCTGATGCGACCGGCCAACACGTGCGCTCGGGTTCGCCGGTGCAATGACCGGCGCCAGGATCGCCATCAGGCAAAGTGCCAAGATGATGACGAGACCGACGATCGCCTTGCGCTGCTGGCGGATCAGTTTCAGTGCAGCATTCATTCGGCGGCCTCCCGCAATCTGGGGTCAACGAGACCATAAATGATGTCGACGAGGAGGTTGGCTCCGAGCGTTGCCAGCGTCATTAACAGCAGCTGCCCCTGGATGACGGGATAGTCGCGGGCGACGCTTGCGGTAAACAAGGTCAGGCCTAGACCCGGATAGTTGAAGACGATCTCGGTAACGATCGATCCGCCGAAGACGGCGCCGAGCATCAGCGCGAGGTTCGTCAGCACCGGGAGCATGGCGTTTCTTGCACCGTAACCGAACATCACAGTCATCGAGGTCAATCCCTTGGCACGACCCATGGTGACGTAGTCTTCGCCAAGCACGGAGATCATCGACGATCGCATCGTCGTCTGGAATTCCCCGATGAGATAAGGCGACAGTGTCAGCACCGGCATGATCGCGTGAAAGAAGACGCTTCCGACGAACCCGAAATTCAATCCGGGGTCCAGGCCTGGATCGTAGGCATAGCCGACGGGAAACCAGCGGAGCGACACGCCGAACACGAAGAGCGTCGTCAGTGCGACGATCACCGGTGGAACGGCGATCATGACGACCGATAGGGGTGAAACGATCGTGTCGAAACGGCCGCCGCGCCGCCACGCGGCCACCGCGCCAAGCGTCACGCCGATTAGCAAGGAAAACAGGATCGCCGTGATGACGAGGAAGGCGGTCCACAGGGTCGAGCGAGCGAGCACCTCGACGACGGTCTGCGGATAATATTTCACCGAAACCCCGAGATCGAGTGTTGCCAACCCTTTCAGATAGTCAACGAATTGGGCGGTGATCGGCGCATTGATCGCCCCGAAGCGCGCCTTTATCGCTTCGATCGCGGCGGGTGTGGCGCGAGAGCCGAGCTGGGCGATCATCGCGTCGACGGGGGTCCCCGGCATCAGCCGGGGAACCGTGAAGTTCATGACAATCGCAAACACCAGCGCGATCGCGTAGACGCCAAGGCGTCGAGAGGAAATATGCATCCTGTCGCTTCCCTAGCCGAGCTTATTGCACGGGCTTCAGACGCAGCAGGTGCACGAGACGCATACGGTTGTTGTCATGGTTTTCCGGGTTCATGACGGGTTCCTTGTCCGTCACCCAGCCGGTGAAGCGCTTGGTCGAATACTGATACCATGTGGGGCCGTTGAACACCGGCACCATCGGCATGTCGTCCGCGACGATCACCTGGATCTCATCGAAGAGCTTCCGGCGTCCATCATCGCTCGTTGCCTTGCGGTAGGCGTTGAACGCCTCGTCCAGCTTCGGATTGGAGTAGCGCGTCGCCGCGCTCGTGATGCGACCGGCAAAGGCCGTCGACATCGACTGGTAGTAGCCGCGGAAGGGTGTCGAGCCGTCGGCGCGGGAATTCAAGGCGACATCGAAGCTGCCGTCGAGCAACTGCTTCTGCCACTGCTCGTACTCCGGCGTTGCCACCGATACGTTGAAGCCGGCCGCACGCAGCCCTTCCGCGGCAATCTGCGCATCGTCGATCCAATCGGTCCAGCCGTTGGGGATGATGATCGTGAAGGCGATCGGTTGCCCGCCCGGCGTCGTCCGGAAGTTGTCGGCGCCCTTCTTGTAGCCGGCGTCGTCGAGCACCTTGTTTGCCTTGTCGACATCATAGGCCATCCACTCGTCGGCGGCACCTTCAGCTGCCTTGTTGCGCCAGGCTTCGAAGCGCGGCGGCAGGCCGCTTGCATGCTGGCTGGCGACCGGATAGCCGAAGCCCGCGACATCGACCATCGAAGCGCGATCCATGGCGAGGCTGAAGGCGCGGCGGAAATTGAGATCATTGAAAGCCTGAGCGTTTGCGGCATTGCCGGTCTTCAGGTTCATCTGGAACGCAACGGTTTCGGCCGGCGGCTGCCAATAGCCGTTGTTCTTGGGATCCAGCGCCACGAATGTCTTGTCGATCTGTGGCAGGAACGAACCGATCCAGTCCATCGTGCCTTCCGGCAGTAGTGCCAGCATCTGATCATTGCCCGATATCTGCGGGAGTTTCAGGCAATCGACATGCAGCGAGGCTGCATCCCAATAGTTCGGATTGCGGCACTGTTCGTAGACTTGTGGCGTGAAACGGCGGATCTCGGTCATCGGGCCGGAGCCGACCGGGTTCTCGTTCTTGAAGGCGACCGGATCGGCGACGTCCTTCCAGACGTGTTCCGGCACGACAGGGAAATCGGCAAGCGATTCGGGGAACTCGGTATTGACGTCCTTGAGGTTGATCTTGACTTCGCGTGGCGACGGCGCCTCGACCGACGCGACTGTCTCACCGACGCCGACGGTATCGGTCGCCGGGTTCTTGAGCATCAGTTCCAGCGTGTACTTGACGTCCGCTGACGTTAACGGCTGGCCGTCCGACCATTTGACGCCATCGCGCAAGACATAGGTGATCGACTTGAGGTCGTCGGAAAACCTGTAGCTTCTAGCCAGCCGGAAAATGGGTTTGCCGCCGTCATCGGCATTGAAGATCACCAGCGGCTCGTAGATGAAATCCATCGTGCTCTGGCGTCGGCCTGCGAGGTCGAAGGGATTGAAATTCCTGACCCAGCTCGTCTGCTCCTCGATATGCATCGACAGCGTTGTCTCAGCGTTCGCCGGCGTTGCGAGGACGCCTCCGCTGGTCATGAAAGAGACTGCGAGGCCAGTCGCAGACAAAAGGATAGCGCGGCGCGAAAACGCGCAATAATGCCTTGTTTTCATGGTCTTAAGTTCCCTCGTTTGAGCTTGATTTGATTTAGTCAATCAATTTGATTTAATCAAACTACGATTTTTCGCATCGGTCAATCCGAGGCGCGGAAAATTATTCGCGGGAACCACGAGTGGCGGTGGAATGCGCTAAAGAATGGAGGAAGAAGGCGTGTGGAGGGTTGCCACAGGCAAGCGTGAACGATGCTTCACGACCGGTGGAGTTTACGCCGGCCTGACGGCGTCCGGATGGGCTGCCTTGAAGGCCGGCAGTGCATTGCACGCATCGGCAATGCGCGCGACGCGGGGAAACGCCGACATTTCGATCCCCCAGCGACGGGCGTTGTAGACCTGCGGCACGATGCAGAAATCGGCCATTGTCGGCGTGTTGCCAAAGCAGAAGCGGCCCGTCGTCGGATTGTCAAGCATCTGCTCGAGTGCGCGTAGTCCGCGGCCCATGAACTTGATCATCCATTCCGTTCGCGCGCCCTCATCGCCGGTAAGGCGGGCGACGTGGGAGACGACGTTGAGGTTGCAGATCGGATGGACGTCCATCGCAACGGCATAGGACAGCGCCCTCACCCGTTGCCGCCCCATGACGGTATCGGGCAGGAACCGGCCTTCTGGTCTTGTCTCGGCAAGGTATTCGATGATGGCCAGCGATTGGGTCAGCGTATGCCCATCGATGCGCAGGCTCGGAACCAAGCCTTGGGGATTGATGTTCAGATAATCAGGATCCCTGTGAGCCGAGGCGAGCAGGTCGATCGGTACGGTATCATAGGCAAGCCCCAGCGTTCGAAGGGCGATGCGGACCCGATAACTCGCCGAGGAACGCCAGTAGTCGTAGAGCACGATCTCTGTCATTGGCGCTCATCCCCACTGTAGCGCTGCACCATCTGCTCGATCGCGCCGAAAATCGATGCACCATGCTTGTCGTTCATCTCGATGCGTACGGTATCGCCGAAGTGCAGGTAGGGCGTCCTCGGCCCGCCGAGCTCGATCGTTTCGATCATCCGGATCTCGGCGATGCAGGAATATCCATTGCCGCCTTCGGCGATGGGCTTACCGGGGCCGCCATCACGCTTGTTGGAGACAGTCCCGGAACCGATGATCGAGCCTGCGGTCAAAGAGCGTGTCTTCGCCGCGTGCGAAACGAGCTGCCCGAAGTCGAATGTCATGTCGACGCCGGCATTGGCGCGGCCAAACGGAACGCCGTTCAGACTGACCAGCAGCGGAAGATGGAGCTTGCCGTCCTGCCAGGCGTCGCCGAGCTCGTTTGTCGTCACGGCCACGGGTGAAAAGGCCGATGAGGGTTTCGATTGGAAGAAGCCGAATCCCTTGGCGAGTTCATCGGGAATGAGGCCCCGCAACGAGACATCATTCACCAGCATCACTAGCCGGATTGCGTTGCGCGCATGTTCGGGCGTCGCGCCCATCGGCACGTCGTCGACAATAACGGCCACCTCGCCTTCCATGTCGATGCCAAAGCTCTCGTCGGCGGCAAGGATCGGATCGCGAGGTGAAAGGAAGCTATCGGAACCCCCCTGGTACATCAGCGGATCGGTCCAGAATGTGCGCGGCATTTCGGCGTTCCTGGCTCGACGCACCAGTTCGACATGGTTCACGTAGGCCGATCCATCGGCCCATTGGTAGGCGCGCGGCAGCGGCGAATGCACAAGCCGTGGGTCAAAGGGCCGGGATGGCTGCGAGCCGGCTTCCAGTCGCTCGGCAATGCGGGCAAGCCTGGGCGCGGTGGCCGGCCAGTCGTCCAGCGCTGCCTGCAGCGTGCGGGCGACCTCGCCGGCATCGGCAAAGCGTGTCAGGTCTCTGGAGACGACGATCAGCCGGCCGTCCCGTGAAGTGTCTTTGAGTGTGGCGAGTTTCATGGGATCTGTCCGAATTCGGCTCACTTAATGCCCGGTGTTCCATCGAAGCGCCTTTCCAGGCCATCCCAGCAATCGATGTAATCGTCCTGCAGCGTCTCCAGTTCAGCCGCATATTTCGTCAGCTGCTGCGGGAAACGGGTCTCGAACATGAACGCCATCGTGTGATCCAGCTTGACCGGTTTCAGTTCCGTGTTGGACGCCTTTTCGAAGCCTGATGCATCCGGCCCATGCGGCAGCATCATGTTGTGCAGGCTCATGCCGCCCGGAACAAAGCCTTTTTCCTTGGCGTCATATTGTCCATGGATCAGGCCCATGAACTCGCTCATGATGTTGCGATGGTACCAGGGCGGTCGGAAGGTGTGTTCGGCAACCAGCCAGCGCGGCGGAAAGATCACGAAGTCGACGTTCGCCGTGCCCTCTTCGCCGCTCGGTGCCGTCAGCACCGTGAAGATCGATGGATCCGGGTGATCGAAGAGAATGGCGCCGACCGGGGAGAAGGTGCGCAAGTCGTATTTGAATGGCGTATAGTTTCCATGCCACGCTACCACGTCGAGCGGCGAATGCCCGATCTCCGTCACATAGAACTTGCCGCACCACTTCACGTGCACCCGGCACGGTGTCTCCTTGTCCTCGAAGGCTGCAACCGGGGTCTTGAAGTCGCGCGCGTTTGCCAAACAGTTGGCGCCGATCGGCCCACGATCCGGCATGGTGAACTTCGCCCCGTAGTTTTCGCAGATGTAACCGCGCCATTCGGGTCCCTCGCCGAGACGCGCGACCTTGAACATCATGCCGCGGGGTACGAGGCAGATCTCCGCAGGCTCGACTTCCATCACGCCCATCTCGGTGAAGACGCTGATGGCGCCGAGTTGCGGAACAATGAGCAGTTCGCCATCGGCATTGAAGAAATAGTCATCGACCATGTCATCGTTGAAGGCATAGGCATGCGCAGCCATGCCGACCTGGGTCATGACATCGCCGGCCGCCGTCATCGTTCGGATTCCGGCAAGAAAGTCCGTGCGCACTGTCGGTGTCGGGACGGGATCCCACCGCAGCTGACCAAGTGGCAAGGAGTGATCGTCGAGACATGGCGCTGATTTCCAGAATGGATAGCGCGCATTGGCAAATCTGCGGGCGTGACGCACGCTTGGCCTGATGCGGTAGAGCCAAGAACGCTCGTTCGTCCCGCGCGGAGCGGTAAACGGTGAGCCCGAAAGCTGTTCGGCGTAGAGACCATAATTGCATTTCTGCGGACTATTCTGGCCCTGCGGCAGTGCCCCGGGAAGCGCCTCCGTCTCGAAGTCGTTACCGAACCCCGGCATGTAAGCGAGCGCGGCGGCTCCGGCCCATGCACGTGGTGCTTCGGTCGTGTCCATGCTTGCATCTCCTCCACTCATATAGTTACAAACGTAACCGTCGATTTTGTAACTATCAAGGAGCGGAACATGGCGGGCGGATTCGAGCTGGACGGCTTCATTCCCTACCGGCTCAACCGGGCATCGGAACTGATCAGCCTGTCATTCGCCCGGCGGTACAAGGAAGAGTTCGATCTGACCCGGCCGGAATGGCGGACATTGGCAGCGCTTGGCAGCGTCGGCGTGATGACGGCAAAGGACGTTGGTGCTCATTCGCACATGCACAAGACGAAGGTGAGCCGGGCCGTTCGCGCATTGGAACAGCGCCACTGGTTGAAGAGAGTTCCAAGCGACATCGACCGACGCTTCGAGCAGATCGAACTCACGGCGCTTGGCCGCCAATACTATCAGAAGATCACACTCCTAGCGGACAAATACCAAGAGACGGTGCGCCTCATGCTCGGCGAAGAGGCGATCCGGCATCTCGATCTTGCGCTCGCGGCGATCGAGGCCTCTGCAGGGCTGCGACGTAAATCGAAATGAACTATGAGCCAGTCAACGGATAGCCCTCGAAGTTCTTCAAGGTATTGAGGACAATCGAGGTCTTCACGTGCTGGACGGATTCGTGCGGTAGAAGCACGTCGTTGACGAAGCGTGAAAGGCCGGCGAGACCACGGGTTGCGACCTTGAGATGATAGTCCATTTCGCCCGTTAGCGCATAGGCCTCCAGGACCTCCGGAAGACCATTGACCAATTGCGCAAAGCGGCGGGCGTTGTCGCGATTGTGCGTCGCCAATGTAACCGAGATGACGACCAGCAGGTTGAGCCCCAACCTCTCCGGATCGAGATTTGCCTGATAGCCGCGAATGAAGCCCTCGGCTTCCAGCCGCGTTCGTCGTCGCGAACATTGCGAGGCTGAAAGGGCGATGCGTTCGGACAGTTCGATATTGGTCAAACGTCCATCGCTTTGAAGCTCGGCGAGGATCTTGAGATCAAATCCATCCAGTTGCTCAGGCATTGTATGAAATGTCCATTATGTGCGTGTTCCGTGCGTATAATTTGACTGACGCGCTCACAATGCAAGCACATTGCATCGAAGCAGGGCCATAATTGCATCAAATTGCTAAGCCGCAGGAGCAGCAAATGGGCCCGTATCCACACGACGCACCGCCGTCTCAGATTACCCCGGACAACCCCGCAGGAACGGATGGGTTCGAATTCGTCGAGTTTGCGCATCCTGAGCCGGAGAAGCTCGCGGAACTGTTCACGCGCATGGGATATCAGGCCGTCGCAAAGCACAAGGCCAAGAACATTACCGTATGGCGTCAAGGCGACATCAACTACATCGTCAATGCCGAACCGGGCAGCCATGCCATGCGCTTCGTCGACGATCATGGTCCTTGCGCTCCGTCGATGGCATGGCGTGTTGTCGATGCCAAGCATGCATTCGAGCACGCCGTTGCCAAGGGCGCGACCCCTTATGAAGGGGATGACAGGACCCTTGATGTGCCGGCGATCGTCGGTATTGGGGGATCGCTTCTCTACTTCGTGGAGCGCTACGGTGCGAAAGGCTCGGCTTACGACCTGGAGTTCGACTGGCTGGGCGAGCGTGATCCGCGGCCAAAGGGCGTTGGCTTCTTCTACCTCGACCACCTGACCCACAACGTCTATCGCGGCAACATGGACAAGTGGTGGGATTTTTATCGGGAACTCTTCAATTTCAAGCAGATACACTTCTTCAACATCGACGGCCGCATCACTGGCCTGATGAGCCGAGCAATCACCTCGCCCTGCGGCAAGATCCGTATTCCGCTCAATGAATCGAAGGACGAGACCAGCCAGATCGAGGAATATCTGAAGAAGTACAAGGGTGAAGGCATCCAGCACATTGCTGTCGGCACCGACGCCATCTACGAGGCGACGGACAGCCTCGCCGAGAATGGCCTTCGCTTCATGCCCGGCCCGCCCGGAACCTACTACGATATGTCCCGCGAACGCGTGCACGGACATGACGAACCGATCGACCGGATGCGCAGACATGGCATTCTCATCGACGGCGAAGGCGTGCTCGATGGCGGCACGACAAAGATATTGCTGCAGATCTTCTCGAAGACCGTGATCGGCCCGATTTTCTTCGAGTTCATCCAACGCAAGGGCGACGAAGGCTTTGGCGAAGGCAACTTCCGGGCGCTCTTTGAATCCATCGAAGCCGACCAGATACGCCGCGGCGTGATCAAACCGGCTGCCGCCTAGCGGTTGACGTAACTGCGAAATCAATGGCCGTCGGGGGCAACAGCCTCCGGCGGTACCGTTTCGAGCAGGTTCTTCCGATGAAAGATAAACAGGCCGGCGACGACGATGATCGTTGCGCCTGTGATCACGTAGAGATCCGGAACGTCGCCGAAGAACAGGTATCCCAGCGCAATTGCCCAGATCAGCAGGCTGTATTGCAGCGGTGCCAGCAGTGACGCTGGTGCGAGCTTGAGTGAACGTGTGATCAAAAGGTGGGCGCAGGAGGCAACGACGCCAAGCGCAAGCATCCCACCGAGTTCGACCGGCGTGGTTGGCTGCCAGGTGCCGATTGCTAGCACCGCACCGACGAGGAGGGCGGCGATCATTTGCCATGTCACGAGCGTCGTGTCGCTGGTGTTGCGCAGATATCGGTTCAGAACCAGGGCCACCGCAAAGGACAGGCTGCCGACAATGCCGAAAAGCGAGGGCAGCGACAACATCGCCGAGGATGGACGCAGCGCGATCACCACGCCGCAGAAGCCGACGAAGACTGCGAGCCAACGGCGCCAGCCGATCCGCTCGTTGAGGAAGAAATGCGAGAGCGCGGCGACATAGATCGGTCCGGCCATATAGAAGGTCATCACGTCAGCGAGCGGCAGGTAGGCGACGGCGGCGTAAAACAGGCCGACATCGAGTGTCGCCAAGAGCACGCGCAGGACCTGCAGCCCCTTCAGCTCCACCCTGACAAGTTGGGCAGGACCTTGCCGAGCGATAAGCGGCCCCAGAATGATGAAACTTCCGAGTGAGCGGATGAGCAGCACCTGCCCGACAGAGAAGTTTGTCACCAGCCACTTACCCATCGCGTCGTTGAGGGCGAAGAGAAAGTCCCCGAGCAGCATCAGAACAACGCCCATCAGTACGAAGTTCTTGAAGGCAGTCGCGGTAGGCTGCGGTTGCATGTCGGAATTCCTGTCGTCGGCCGCCGCCTCGTTGCGGCAGGCGGGGCGTCGCGCATATGGTCGGGGGTGTCAAGTCGTTGCGGAGGCTATTGCGACTTGCCGCGGAGCATTTCGATGATCGCCGAGAAATCGCGGCCGCCGTTCCCCTGTTTCTCGAAAAGGGCGTAAAGCTGCGAAGCTTCCGCCCCAAGCGGCGTCGATGCACCGGTGGAAAGTGCCGCCTCCTGCGACAGCCTCAGATCCTTCAGCATCAGTGCGGCCGCAAAGCCCGGCTTGTAGTCGTTGTTCGCGGGCGACGTCGGCACCGGCCCCGGTACTGGGCAATAGGTGCTGATAGACCAGCATTGTCCCGACGAGGTCGAGGCGACGTCGAACAGTGCTTGATGCGAAAGGCCGAGCTTCTCGCCGAGTGCGAAGGCCTCGCAGACACCGATCATCGATATGCCGAGGATCATGTTGTTGCAGATCTTGGCCGCCTGTCCGGCACCCGCCTCGCCACAGTGAACGATTTTCTTGCCCATGGCTTCCAGGATCGGCTTGGCCTTCGCAAAGGCGTCGTCGGAACCACCAGCCATGAAGGTCAGCGTACCAGCCGCCGCCCCGCCGGTGCCGCCGGAAACCGGGGCATCGAGGGAAAGGCAGCCGGCATTGCTTGCCATTTCGTGCGCCTTGCGGGCGCTATCGACGTCGATCGTGGAGCTGTCGATCACAAGCGTACCGGCGGGAATGGAGCGAAGGATATCAGTCCAGGCGCTGAGCACGTGCTTGCCCTGCGGCAACATCGTCACGACGATCTCCGCATCCGAGACAGCCTGGCTGATATGGCTCGCGGCCGTCACGCCATGTGCTTGCGCGGCCTGCAGGACAGGGGCTGCCAGATCGAAACCCGTGACCTGATGACCCGCCTTGACGAGGTTGGCGGCCATCGGCCCGCCCATGTTGCCAAGCCCGATGAAAGCGATCCTTGCCATGACATTCTCCTATCTGTTGTCTTCCAGGATCATGGCCGCCGCTTTTTCGGCGATCATGATCGTCGGCGAATTGGTGTTGCCCGACGTGATCGTCGGCATCACGGAGGCGTCAGCGATCCGAAGCTTCGCCAGAGCTCTGAACTTCAGACGAGGATCGACGACACTTTCGCGATCCGAGCCCATCCGACATGTTCCGACGGGATGGAAGATCGTGGTGCCAATGTCGCCGGCCGCCTGCGTCAGTTCAGCATCCGTGCGGTAGCTCGGGCCGGGCTTGAACTCCTCCGGATTAAACCGCGCGAATGACGGCTGTGCTACGATTTTCCGCGTCAGGCGTATCGAACGGATAGCTATGTCGCGATCGCGTTCGGTCGAGAGATAGTTCGGGCTGATCGTCGGTTGGGCGGCAAAATCCGGGCTCGCCAGATGCACCGAACCACGGCTCTCCGGCCTCAGATTGCAGACGCTCGCTGTGATGGCCGGGAACGGGTGGACTGGATCGCCGAACTTGTCGAGCGACACTGGCTGCACGTGATATTGAAGATCGGGCGTCTCCTTGTCGGGACCGGAGCGGGTAAAGACGCCGAGCTGGCTGGGTGCCATTGCCATCGGTCCTGAACGCCTGACGAGATATTCCAGGCCGATCGCCGCCTTACCGATGAGCCTTGTTGCCTTCTCGTTCAACGTCGGAACGCCGGTGACTTTGTAGGCCATCCGAAGCTGCAGGTGATCCTGCAGGTTCTCGCCGATGGCCTTCACCTCGATGGCGACCTCGAGGCCCGCATTCTTGAGCACCTCACCGCGGCCAAGGCCCGACAATTCCAGAATATGCGGTGAACCGATCGCGCCGGCTGCCAGGATCGTTTCCCGTGCCGCGTAAGCGCGCTTCGTGGTGCCGCCATGCTTGTAGTCGACACCGGTGACGGCGCCCTCCTCGATCACCAGCCGGGAGACCTGAGCCTTTGTCAAAACTGTCAGATTGCCTCGTCGCATGGCAGGACGCAGGAATGCCTTGGCGGTGTTCCAGCGAATGCCGGACCGTTGATTGACGTCGAAGTAGCCTGATCCCTCGTTGTTGCCGGTGTTGAAATCCGGGCTTTCGGGAATGCCCGCCTCCTTGGCGGCGGCCTGGAATGCATCGAGTACCGCCCAGCGCACGCGGGCTTTTTCCACGCGCCACTCGCCGCCTGTGCCATGCAGCTCGTTTTCGCCACGATAGAAGTCCTCCGATTTGCGGAAAAACGGAAGCACCTCGTCCCAGCTCCAGCCGGTGCATCCCATCTGTCGCCAGAGATCATAGTCGCGCGCCTGGCCGCGCATGTAGATCATGCCGTTGATCGAGGAGCAGCCGCCGAGCACCTTGCCGCGCGGATAGTTGAGCGCGCGTCCGTTCAATCCATCCTGTGGCGCGGTCGTGAAGCACCAGTCGGTGCGCGGGTTGTTGATGCAATAGAGATAGCCGACGGGGATATGGATCCAGTGGTAATTGTCGCTGCCGCCAGCCTCCAGCAAAAGCACACGCGTGTTCCGGTCTTCGGACAGCCGGTTGGCGAGGACGCAGCCGGCGCTGCCGGCGCCGATGATGATGTAGTCGAAGCGTTCCATGCGAATGCCACCCCGCGGGTTAGCGGCGGTAGACGAAGCCGAGTTTCCGACCGAGGCGCGATGCGTAGAACTCACCGATGATGCCGCGGCGGAATATCAGCACGCAAATCATGAATACGATGCCGGTGATGATCGTCACGGGAAATTCTGATGTCGCCAGATAGTTTTCGAGCGTTACGACGAGGCCAGCGCCAAACAGCGGGCCGATCAGCGTGCCGATGCCACCAAGCAGGGTCATCAGGATCACCTCGCCGGACATCTGCCAGGCAACATCGGTCAAGGTCGCGAACTGGAAGACCAGCGATTTCACCGCGCCGGCCAGGCCTGCAAGAGCGGCCGACATCACGAAGGCGCCAAGCTTATAGCGGGCGACGGAATAGCCGAGCGATATCGCCCGCTGCTCGTTCTCGCGGATCGATTTGAGGATCATTCCGAATGGCGAATTGATGAAGCGCCAGATGATTAGAATGCCGGCGACGAAGACGGCCAGCACGAAATAATACATGTTGGTCGAATTATTGAGATCGAGGAGGCCGAACAAATGGCCGCGCGGCACGGATTGGATTCCGTCCTCGCCATGCGTGAACTCCGATTGCAGGCAGAAGAAGAAGAACATCTGCGACAAGGCCAGCGTGATCATGGCAAAGTAGATGCCTTGGCGGCGGATCGCGAAAAAACCCATAATGAGACCGAGCACGGCGGCACCGGCTACACCGACCACGATGCCGAGCTCCGGCGAAAATCCCCATTCCTTGACGGCATGGGCCGTGAAATAAGCCGCTCCGCCGAAGAAGGTCGCATGGCCGAACGACAGAAGGCCAGTATAGCCGAGCAACAGATTGAAGGCGCAGGCAAACAGCGCAAAGCACAGAAGCTTCATCAGGAAGATCGGATAGAAGAAGAATGGCGCCAGCAGCAGGAGCAGCAGGCCGATGATGAGGAAGGCGGCCTGCACCGAAAGGGCGGTGCGGCTCTTTTCCGGTCTCATCGTTTCAGTGATCTCTGTCATCGTCATGCATCCCGGCCGAAGAGGCCCGCAGGCCTGATGAGAAGAACAATCGCCATGATGACGAAGATCACGATGTTGGAAGCTTCGGGATAGAAGACCTTGGTGAGACCTTCGGCAATACCGAGTACGTAGCCGGTGATGATCGCCCCCATGATCGAGCCCATGCCGCCGACCACGACGACGGCGAAGACGACGATGATCATGCTGGAGCCCATCAGCGGCGACACCTGATAGATCGGTGCGGCCAGCACGCCCGCAAAGGCCGCGAGACCGGCTCCAAGCGCATAGGTCAATGTCAAGAGGACCGGCACGTTGACGCCGAATGCCTGGACAAGGGTCGCATTCTCGGTGGCGGCCCTCAGATAGGCACCGAGCTTCGTCTTCTCGATCAGGAGCCAGGTGCCAAGGCAGACGACAAGCGACACGACCACGACCCAGCCGCGATAGATCGGCAGGAACATGAAGCCGAGATTGACCGCACCGGCAAGAGCGGCGGGTTGCGCATAGGGCTGCCCGGAAGAGCCATAAAGGTAGCGGAAGGTGCCCTCCACGGCGAGTGCGAGCCCGAAGGTGAAGAGCAGGCCGTACAGCGGATCGAGGTCGTAGAGCCGGCGAAGGAACAGTCGCTCGATCACCGCGCCGGCAAAGCCGACAATGACGGGCGCCAGGATCAGCGACGGCCAATAGCCGATGCCGGCGTAAGCAAGCAGAAGGTAGGCGGCGAAGGCACCGAGCATATACTGCGCGCCGTGCGCGAAATTGATGACCCGCAACAGACCGAAGATAATGGCGAGCCCGAGACTGAGGAGAGCGTAGAACGAACCGTTGATCAGGCCGATCAACAATTGGCCCATGAACGCCTGCAGGGGAATGCCGAAGATCATCGTCATCAGATCACACTCCCAGAACCTTGTGCAACGTATCCATCCGATCGGGTAATTCGCCCGCCGGGAACTCTGACACCATCTGTCCGTGGTCCATAAGATAGAAGCGATCGGCGATCCGGCTAGCGAAGCGGAAATTCTGCTCGACGAGCAGGATTGTCATGCCGCGTTCCTTCAGTTGCTTCAGGACTTCGCCGATGCGCTGGACGATGACGGGCGCAAGCCCCTCGGTGGGTTCGTCAAGCAGGAGCATGCGAACGCCGGTGCGCAAAATGCGGGCAATCGCCAGCATCTGCTGTTCACCGCCCGACAGCTTCGTGCCCGGACTGTTGCGGCGTTCGTAGAGATTTGGAAACAGCTCGTAGATTTCGTCGACGGTCATGCCGCCGGAGGCAACGACCGGCGGCAGCATCAGATTCTCGGACACCGTCAGCGTCGCGAATATGCCCCGCTCCTCCGGTACGAAGCCGATGCCCCGGTGTGCCGTCTTGTGCAACGGCACATGCATCATGTCCTCGCCGGCAAAAGTCAGCTTGCCCTTGCGGGCGCGCACGATGCCAGTGATGGTGCGCAGTGTCGTCGTCTTTCCGACGCCGTTGCGGCCAAGGATGGTAATCGTCTCGCCTTCGGCGATACGCATGTTGACGCCGTGCAGTATGTGGCTTTCGCCATACCAGGCGTTGAGCCCCTGGACTTCCAGAAGTGTCGTCATCAACCCTCCTCTGAGCCCATGTAGGCCTGGCGCACCCGCGCATCGGCGCTGACCGTCGCGTAATCGCCCTCGGCAAGGATTTCTCCACGCTGCAGCACGGTCACATGCTGGCAGATGTTTGCGACGACAGACAGATTGTGCTCGACCATCAGAACGGCGCGGTCGCGCGCCACTTCACGGATCAGCGCCGAGACAACGCCCACATCCTCGTGCCCCATGCCAGCCATCGGTTCGTCGAGCAGAAGCACCCGTGGATCAAGGGCAAGCGTCGTTGCGATCTCGAGCACACGCTTGCGGCCATAGGAAAGATCAGCCGCGATCGCGTCACGCTCCTTGGAAAGACCGACTTTCGCCAGCAGCTGTTCGGCGCGAGCGTTCAACTCGTCAAGGGCCGAAAGCGGGCGCCAGAACTGCGTCGACAGGTTGTTTGGCCGCTGCAGTGCCACGCGGACATTGTCGAGAACGCTCAGGTGCGGAAATACTGCCGAAATCTGGAACGACCGCACCAGCCCCATGCGCGCGACCTTGTCAGGCGCCGTTTTGGTGATGTCCGTGTCCATCAGCGTGATCGTACCGGCAGTGGGCTGCAGGAACTTCGTCAGCAGGTTGAAGACCGTGGTCTTGCCCGCGCCGTTGGGGCCGATCAAGGCGTGCACACTCGCATCGTGAACATCCAGATCGACATTCTTGACGGCGGTGAAGCCGCCGAAATCGCGGCGCAGGCCACGGGCGGAGAGCACCACCCGCGGCATCGCATTTGATTGTGTCGCGGAAACCGCCATCGGTTCAGTTCACCAGGGCGCAGCCGCTCTTGGCGGGATCGATATAGGCTTCCTTGCCGGGGATGGTCGCCAGCACGTTGAAGTAGTCCCACGGCTCCTTGCTGTCGGCCGGTTTCTTGACTTGAAGTAGGTACATGTCATGGATCATGCGGCCGTTCGGGCCGACCGTACCGCCGCGCCCGAAGACGTCATCGACCGGCATTTCATGCAGTTGCCTGGCAACGGCATCGGTGTCGTCGGTACCGGCCTTCTGGATCGCCTTCAGGTATTGAAGCACGGCCGAGTAGGTGCCCGTATGGACCATGTTCGGCATCCTGCCTGTTCGGGCGAAGAACTTCTTGCCGAACTCGCGGCTCTTGTCATCGAGGTTCCAGTAGTAGCCTTCGGTCAGCGTCAGCCCCTGTGCTGCATCGAGGCCGAGGCCATGGACTTCGGCCAGCGTGAAGAGCAGTGCCGCCAGATGCTGGCCGCCCTGGGTGATGCCGAATTCGGCTGCCTGCTTGATGGCGTTGGAGGTATCGAGGCCGGCATTGGCAAGGCCGATCACCTTGGCACCGGAGGACTGGGCCTGCAGCAGGAAGGATGAGAAATCCTGGTTCGACAGGGGATGGCGGACGGAACCAACGACCTTGCCGCCGGCGGACTTGACGAAATCGCTCGTCTGCTGTTCCAGCGAATAACCGAATGCGTAGTCGGCCGTAAGGAAGAACCAGCTGTCACCACCCTGCTTGACGAGTGCGCCGCCCGTGCCGACGGCGAGCGCATGCGTGTCATAGGCCCAGTGGAAGCCATAGGGCGAGCAAGCCTTGCCGGTCAGATCCGTGGTCGCCGCACCGGTGACGATGTCGATCTTCTTCTTTTCCTTCGCAATGGCCTGAACCGCGAGCGCTACGGATGAGGTGGTCAATTCCATGATCGCGTCGACCTGCTCGGTGTCGTACCATTGACGAGCGATGTTGGAGGCGATGTCGGCCTTGTTCTGGTGGTCGGCATCGACGATCTCCACCGGTACGCCGAGCACCTTTCCGCCGAAATCCTCGACAGCCATCTTGGCTGCTTCGACGGAGGATTTGCCGCCGAAATCGGCATAGACACCGGACTGATCGTTCAGGATGCCGATCTTCACCTTGCCGTCCGATGCACCATCGGCGAGTACGGCGGTACTGCTTGCAAGCAGAAATGCCAGCGACGCAATGAGATTCTTTCGCATATTCCTCTCCTCCCAGAGATTGGCCAGAATGCGGATCTGTTCAAATTTGGCCAGCCACCCTCCTCAAAGCCGCCAGCCCATCCCTTACGATCATGGAATTGCACTAATCAGGCAAGGCCGCTTTACAACTAATTCCAAACAGTATCTGTTCGTTTTTGAACAGAAGCGCTGTTCTGTCGCGGCTCCGGCCCAATGAATGCAAATCGTTAGGGTGCTTTCGTTGGAACCTAGGGCAGACCGCGGCGAGGTGCAGCCTGTGCCGTATTAGACGAAAGACCAATATGGCGCGGCCAAGCGATGCCAGGGCCGGCAGGGGGCTCGCATGAACAATCCGCCGCAATTCACGTGGGACGACCTGCAGTTCTTTCTGGCGGTTGCTCGCACCGGGCAGCTGTCGACCGCCGCGCGGCAATTGCGCACCAGCCATGCGACGGTCTCGCGTCGCATCGACCGGCTGGAGTTTGCTCTCAAGGTCAAGCTCTTCGAGCGCAACCCGCGCGGATACGTGATGACGGCGATGGGCGCGCGCTTCGTCGAGACTGCCGAGAAGATGGAGCAGGAAACAGAGCGGCTGCGTGCCGATCTGACCGACGGCGCAACGATGCAGCGTGGGGTGGTGCGGCTCAGCGCGCCGGAGGGCTTCTCCAATTTCTTTTTTGCGCGCGTGCTGCCGCAGTTCGTGGCAAGCCATCCCAATTTGTCGCTTGAGTTGGTGACGATCCAGCAGATCATGTCGCTGTCGCGCAAGGAGGCCGATATCACTGTCGTTCTCGATGAGCCGAAGGGCGGACCATACTTCTCAGACAAGCTCACCGACTATCATCTCCAGGTCTATGGCTCAAAGGAGTACCTGCGCCGGAGCGCGCCCATTGCCTGCCGCGACGACCTGTTGGATCATCCGTTCATCAGCTACATCGAAGAAATGATTTTCGCGCCCGGCCTCGACTATCTCGGCGACGTGCATCCGCGCATCAAGCCGCAGTTTCAAAGCTCGAGCATCTTTGCGCAGCTGACGGCAACCCGAAACGGCCTCGGGCTTTGTGTGCTTCCCTATTTCTTCGCCAGTCGCTACCCCGAACTCGAACGGGTCCTTCCCGACGACATCGATCTCAGGCGGCACTACTGGATCACCTGTCATCGTGACCTTCGCCAGTCGCCACGGGTGCGGGCGGTCATCGATTTCCTGCGCGAAGCGGTCGTCGGCGAGGATGTCAGGTTCATTCCGCCATGGGCGAAACGGTAGGTGACGTCGAAATCTCGTGGCGAGTTGACCCTTCCAACCTGCGGGTCTATGCCCGAAGGATGATGCACCCAGCAGGGGAATGAGGAGGAATGACCATGCAGCATACCCGCGAGATCTTCGACTGGGCCGATCCGTTCCGGCTGGTGGAGCAGCTTACGGACGAGGAGCGCATGGTGCAGGAGACGGCGCACGCTTATGCGCAGGACAAGCTGGTGCCGCGCGTGCTCGAAGCCTTCCGTCACGAGAAGACGGATCCGAACATCTTCCGCGAGATGGGTGAGCTTGGGCTGCTTGGACCGACGATCGCCCCGGAGTATGGCGGGGCGGGCCTTGGCTACGTTGCCTATGGCCTGATCGCCCGCGAGGTCGAGCGCGTCGACAGCGGCTACCGCTCGATGATGAGTGTGCAGTCGTCTCTCGTCATGGTGCCGATCGATGCCTTCGGTTCGGAGGCGCAGAAACAGAAATATCTGCCAAAGCTTGCGACCGGCGAATGGATCGGCTGCTTTGGCTTGACCGAACCCAACCACGGCTCGGATCCGGGCTCGATGGTGACGCGGGCAAGGAAGGTCGATGGCGGCTATAGCCTGTCGGGCGCCAAGACCTGGATCTCCAATGCCCCGATCGCTGACGTCTTCGTCGTCTGGGCCAAGACCGAGGACGGTGTCATCCGCGGCTTCATCCTGGAGAAGGGCTGGAGGGGCCTGTCGGCGCCGGCGATCCACGGCAAGGTCGGTCTGCGCGCCTCCATTACCGGCGAGGTGGTGATGGATGATGTCTTCGTGCCGGAAGAGAACCTGTTGCCGAACGTGTCCGGCCTCAAGGGTCCGTTCACCTGCCTGAACTCGGCCCGCTTCGGTATTGCATGGGGGGCGCTTGGCGCTGCCGAGGACTGCTATGCCAAGGCGCGCCAATATGTTCTGGACCGCAAGCAGTTCGGCCGGCCGCTCGCCGCCAACCAGCTGATCCAGAAGAAGCTTGCCGACATGATAACGGAAATCTCGCTCGGTCTGCAGGGCTGCATCAGGCTCGGCCGTATGAAGGAAGACGGGCACCCGCCGGTGGAGCTGACCTCGATCGTCAAGCGCAATTCGTGCGGCAAGGCGCTCGACATCGCGAGGCTTGCCCGCGACATGCTGGGCGGCAACGGCATATCCGACGAGTTCGGCATTGCCCGCCATCTCGTCAATCTCGAGGTCGTCAACACTTATGAGGGCACCCACGACGTCCACGCCCTTATCCTCGGCCGCGCCGTCACCGGCATTGCCGCCTTTGCGAATTGAGCCGTATCGACCATCGCGCAAATTGAAACCTGCGCGACAATGTGCCAGCCTCCCATGACCGCGATTAAATTGTGCGCGGCATGGGGGATTGCACATGTTTTTGTTTCTTGCATTTCTGATTGGAATGATTGCGGGGCTCAGAGCGATGACGGCGCCGGCTGCTGTTGCCTGGGCGGCTGCTCTCGGCGGGTTTGACGTTTCGCAGACACCCCTTGCCTTTATGGGATATCGCTGGACGCCGTGGGTGTTCACGCTGCTTGCTGTCGTCGAGTTGATTACCGACCAGCTGCCATCGACCCCGTCCCGCAAGGTTCCCATGCAGTTTGCGGCCCGCTTGATAATGGGCGCGCTGACGGGTGCCACGATCGGCGCTTCCGGCGGCTCGTTGGTCGGCGGGCTCATTGCGGGTGTCGTCGGCGCCGCGGTTGGCACGTTCGGCGGAGCGGCGGCTCGTGGTAAGCTTGCCGCCGCCTTCGGCAAAGATACACCGGCAGCGCTGATCGAGGATGCGGTTGCGATCATCGGCGCGCTCATCATCGTGGGAGCTGTGTGATGCCTGGTTTTGACGCCATCGTCATCGGGGCCGGCCAGTCCGGTCCCTTCCTCGCCGCCCGCATGGTCGCGACGGGCATGAAGGTGGCGTTGATCGAGCGCAAGTTCCTCGGCGGCACCTGTGTCAATGCCGGCTGCATGCCGACCAAGACGCTGGTGGCAAGTGCCCGCGCCGCCCATGTGGCGCGACGCGGTGCGGACTTTGGCGTGGTGATCCCGGGTGGCGTGGGCATCGACATGTCGGTGGTGCGCAAGCGTGCTGAAACCGTGACGATGGACGCCCGCAACGGCCTGATCAACTGGTTTGCCGGCATGGACGGCATGACCGTCATCTATGGGCATGCCCGTTTCGAGGACGCCCATACCGTGACCGTCAACGGCGAGACGCTGACGGCCCCGAAGATCTTCCTGAATGTCGGCGCGCGGCCGACCATTCCCGATATGCCCGGTATCGGCGATATCGATTATCTCACGAGCACCTCGATCATCCATCTCGATACGCTTCCCGCGCATCTGACGATTATCGGCGGCAGCTATATCGGGCTTGAGTTCGCGCAGATGTATCGCCGTTTCGGGGCCGAGGTGACGGTGATCGAGCGCGGCCCGAAACTTGCCTCGCGCGAGGATGCCGATGTCTCCGACGCGATCGCCGATATCCTGCGCTCGGAAGGCATTGGCGTGCACACGGATGCCGACGGGATCGGATTCTCAAAGACGGCCGATGGGATCGAGGTCAGCATCGGCAATGGTCAACCGGCAATCGAGGCGAGCCACGTGCTTGTTGCCACCGGACGCACGCCGAATACCGATGACCTTGGTCTCGACAAGGCTGGTGTCGTTACCGACAGCCGTGGCTACATCACCGTTGACGACAAGCTTGCCACCAATGTCGAGGGTATCTGGGCGCTCGGCGATTGCAACGGCCGCGGGGCCTTTACCCATACATCCTACAACGATTTCGAAATCGTCGCCGCCAACCTGCTCGACGGCGAGGACCGCAAGCTCAGTGACCGCATCCTCGCCTATGCGCTTTACATCGATCCGCCGCTCGGCCGTGTCGGCAAGACCGAGAAGGAAGCGCTCGCCTCCGGCCGCAAGATCATGATCTCGACCCGGCCGATGAGCCGGGTCGGCCGCGCCAATGAGCGTGCCGAGACCATGGGCTTCATGAAGGTGATCGCCGACGCTGAGACACAGCAGATCCTGGGCGCTGCGATCCTTGGGATCGAGGGCGACGAGGCGATCCACGGTTTCATTGATGCGATGAATGCCAAGGCCCCCTACCCGGTGCTGAAATGGGCGGTGCCGATCCATCCCACGGTGTCTGAGCTGATCCCGACACTGCTCGGAGATTTGAAGGCGGTTTAGCCTGCAATCGCCGCTGTCGCGCGGACACGTCTTCGCCTTCACGCGATCCTTTTGGCTCGTGACTTGATCCTGCATTTCGCTCGGACGGGGCGCTGGAAATTGCCTCGCTGGAGTAAAACAATATGGCGCTTCCCAACGCCCCGTTCGGCGGTTTGTGCCCGCAACTCCGACCTCTCTTTATCCGCCGGCCGACGCTTTCGCGTCTCCGGCAGCCTTGTGTGCCGCACAGGCACGTCCGGGGCGACACTCGACGCAACATTCGCGCCACGCCGCCGTCCCCGAGAGAGATCATTTTCTGCGAGCCCCGAATGCGGAAGCTTACGTCCTTCTTCCGCATTCGGCGCCGATCCCGTCTCGTCGCAACGCCTTGCGGTGTATCCGCGACGGGACGATCTCAGTATGGCAGCGATCTGCGCGGCGTGGACAAAAACAGTTCTAACCGGTTGATGACGTTGGAGGCGCCATGCGGGCTTATCCTCCACCTGCGGGCGTTCAGTCAGCGTTTGCGACTGCAAGATCGTCGTCGAACGCCGCCAATATGCTATAGGCTGCCTTTACTCGCTCGCTGTTTGGATAGTTCTTGTTTGCGAAGAGGGCGATCCCGATGCCCTTGGATGGGACGAAGGCGACATAGGCGCCGAAGCCGCTGGTCGACCCGGTCTTGTTGAAAAGCACATCCTTTACCGGCGGCCGTGGCGGCGACAGCTTCTCGATCTCGTTGGCTTTCAGGGCCATGTCGGCCGAGTTACCGGCCAAAAGCTGGTCGAGGGTTGTTGGATAGGCGTACATTCCCAGCCGAGGCCCTGGGTCATGCCGCCAACCTTGTAGTAGCCCGTATGGGTCGTGGCGATCGCCGATTGCAGGGTCTTGTCGAGATCGGAGCCATCCATGTTGGCTTCGATGAAGCGGAGCATGTCGCTTGCCGACATCTTCACGCCGTAGGCCTCCGAATCCAGGACTCCAGGCGAAACGCGAATGGCCTTGCCGGTTTTTGAATATCCATAGGCATAGTTCGCGTCGTCGGCTTTCGGAACCGCAATGAAGGTGTGGCTGAGGCCAAGTGCCGGAAACAGCTTCTGCTGCATCAGATCATCGAAGGGCCAACCCATGGCCTTTGCCGCGGCATAGCCGAACAAGCCGATGCTCGGATTGGAATAGACGCGATGGGTTCCCGGAGCATAGGCCGGCTTCCAGTTCTTGTAATAGCCGACCATCGCCTTGTGGTCGGTCACGTCGTTTGGAAACTGCAGCGGCAGGCCACCTGCCGTGTAGGTTCCAAGGTCGAGCAAGGTGGCTCCGGCAAGGTGGCTGCCGGCGAATTCCGGAAAATACTTGCTCGGGCTGTCGGTGAGCGAAAGGTCGCTGCTGGCCTGAGCGTAGCCTGCCAGGGTTGCGGTGAACGTCTTGCTGACCGAGCCGATTTCAAACAACGTCGCGTCGGTAACCTTCCGACCACTCGCCTTGGACGCGACGCCGTAATTGTAGACGTATCGCTTTCCCCCGACCGTGATGGCGATCGACATGCCAGGAATATTGTTCCTCGCCATCAGAGGGACGGCTACCGCATCGACAACGCGGGCAAGCTCATTCTGGCGTTCGGCCGCATGCGCACCGGCGCCGAGAAAGACTGAAGCGGCGGTGAGTATACCAAGTGTGGATTGCGGAATATTTCTCATAGCAGATACCGTGCCTCGGGTTCGTGGAATCGCCGTGGTCTCTTCGCCGCGGCTAGGACATTCAATGCAAAAAGCCTTGAGATATGAGGTAATCCGGCGTTTTCGGCAGTTCTCGCCGAAGCGGGTTGGGTCAGGCGGGATTTGTATACGAGGCCTGTACGGCCATCTCAAACGACGATATCTAGCGTGAGGCATTAGAATAATTTGGATATCCGATGGTTCGTCCGCATTTGCCGCTGAATGCGCTGCGTGCCTTTGAAGCGTCCGCTCGGCACCTCAGCTTCACCAAGGCTGCGATCGAGCTGTGCGTGACGCAGGCCGCCGTCAGCCATCAGGTCAAGGGTCTGGAAACGAGGCTGAACGTCACGCTGTTCGAGCGGCTGCCGCGCGGGCTGATGCTGACCACTGAGGGCGAGACGCTGTTGCCGGCGCTCCGCGACGCCTTCGACCGGATTGCCGGAACGCTCGAGCAGTTCGAGGGCGGACACTATCGCGAAGTGCTTCGGGTCGGTGCTGTCGGCACCTTTGCCGTTGGCTGGCTGCTTGCGAGGCTGCGAGCGTTTCAGGCTCAGCATCCCTTTATTGATCTGCGCCTCTCGACCAACAACAACCGTGTCGATATCGCCGCCGAGGGTCTGGATTATGCCGTCCGCTTCGGTTCGGGCGCTTGGCATGGGATCGAGGCGTTGCGCCTGCTGGAGGCGCCGCTGTCGGCGCTCTGCGTTCCCGAGATCGCGACGCAGCTTAACTCGCCGGCCGACCTTTTGAAGCAGACCTTGCTGCGGTCGTATCGCGCCGATGAGTGGTCGCGATGGTTTGCTGCTGCCGGGATGGAGGCGAACCTGCCGCCGCTGAAAAACATCGTCTTCGATTCATCGCTTGCGATGATGGAGGCCGCGCTGCAGGGCGCCGGCGTTGCCCTGGCGCCACCACTGATGTTTTCCCGGCTTCTGCTTGCCGAGGCCATCCGCCAGCCCTTCGACATCACGGTTACCATGGGCAGCTATTGGCTGACCCGTCTGCAGTCTCGCCCGGAGACGCCGGCGATGGCGGCCTTCCGCCTTTGGCTCTGCGAGGCATCGGGGGCGTCTGCGGTCTGAGGCCTGCTATGCCGTCCTGTGGACCTAGCGGTGGCAACGGCGTAAGATGCCGTCGACGTTGAGGGGCTCTCCGAAGGACGCACGCACGTGGCTATCTTCATGGACCGGCATGATCTTGCGGGGACATCCGCTGAAGACATTGCCGAGGCGCACCGCAGGGATCTGGCGGTTGAGGATCGGTATGGGGTGAAGTTCCTCACCTACTGGTACGATCAGCGGCGCGGGACGGCGTTCTGTCTGATCGATGCACCGAATGCCGAAACCGCGCAATGCGTTCATCGCGAGGCACATGGTTTTATCGCGGCCGAAGTGGTCGAGGTGGCGCTGTCGGCGGTCGAGGCGTTCCTCGGGCGCATTCACGAACCTGAACACAAAGCGGGCCAGACCGGCGTCGAAAGGGATGCAGGGCATAGGGCGATCCTGTTTACCGACATTGTCGGTTCGACGGAGATGACTTCGCGGCTCGGTGACCGCATGGCTGCCGAGCTGGTACGGGCGCATGACGCAATCGTACGACGCTGTCTGGCGCAGTGCGAAGGCAGAGAGGTCAAGCACACTGGTGACGGCATCATGGCCTCCTTCGTCTCCACGCACGCCGCGGTCGGCTGTGCGATGAGCATCCAGCGCGAATTCAGGACCTACAACGGCGGCACGCCGGAACCCATCCATGTCAGGATCGGGCTTGATTGTGGCGAGCCGATCGAGGACAGCCACGATCTCTTCGGCTCAACCGTGCAACTGGCTGCGCGGCTCTGTGCGGCAGCCGGCGGGGATCAGATCCTCGTATCGGAGAGCATCTTTAGAGAGCACGGTGCGGCCGATCTCTTCGCCAATGCGACGCGCAAGCGCCTCAAGGGGTTTTCGAAGCCGGTACTGGCGTTCGAGTGCGATTGGGCCGATGCGGAAGCGGCTCGACCGACGTAAGTCCCGATCCCACCATTCCAGATGATAGCAAGGCTGGCCGCCGTCCTCAAAACGGTGCCGGCCCTGCGCGTGTCGGCATCGCGCTATTCCATCACGATCTGCAGCTTCACGTCGCTCGGACGTGCCTCGACGGCGCGATCAAAGGCCGTGATGGAGTCCTCGAAGGTGAACGTCTCTGAAATCAGCGGCTTCAGATCGACACGGCCGGAGCCGAGCAGCGCAATCGAGCGCTCGTACTGATGGGCGTAGCGGAACACGGTCTCGATTCGGATTTCCTTTGTCGAGGCCGTCGAAACGTCGAAGCCGATCGGATTGACCGGCAGGCCGACGGCAACGATGACGCCGCCCGGTCTCGGCAGTTCCATGATGGTTTCCCAGGCCTTGGGCGAACCAGAGCATTCGAAGATCACATCGGCACCCCAGCCATCGGTCAGCCGCGCCACCTCTTCGGCGAGGTTCTTCTCGCGGATGTTGATCGGGATGACGCCCTGGTATTGGGCGGCAATGTCAAGTTTTGGCTGGGCAAGGTCGGCGACGATCGCGCGGGCACAGCCGCCGGCAAGAGCAGCGACGGCCACCATCGTGCCGATCGGGCCGGCACCAAGCACGATGGCCGTGTCGCCGGGGACGATCTTCGCCTTCGTCGCGGCTTGCATGCCGACCGCGAACGGTTCGACCATGGCGCCTTCGGCAAAGCTGACATTGTCGGGAAGCTTGTAGGTGTAGTTGGCAGGATGGACGACCTCGGGCGTCAGGACACCATGGATCGGCGGCGTCGCCCAGAAGATCACGGCCGGATCGACATTGTACATGCCGAGCCGGCTCGCCCTGGAATTGGGATCGGGAATGCCTGGCTCCATGCAGACGCGGTCGCCGACCTTCAGATGCGTGACGCCGGCACCGACCTCGACGACCGTGCCGGCGGCTTCATGGCCGAGCACCATCGGCTCGTTGACCACGAAGGGGCCGATCTTGCCGTGAGTGTAATAATGGACATCGGAACCGCACACGCCGACCGTATGGATCTTGATCTTCACTTGTCCCGGACCGGTGTCCATCGGCAGATCGATGTCGCGAAGCGCGAGTTCATGCTGGCGCTCGAGCACCAGCGCGCGGACTTTGGCCATTGTCTTTTCCTTCCCGGTTGCCTCCCCGCGCCGTCTCTCAGTCGGCGCGGCTTTGGAATGACTATAAGACCCGAAGCCGCAGCAATTCAATCGCATTGAAAAGGCTTTTGCTCATGAAATGATGAATTGCTCATCTCGCAAGAGGATATTCCCGCGAGGAATCAGCCGAACTTGACGAGGTTCAATGCGGGCAACGGCCCGCCCGGAAACTGCACCAGGCTGCCGCCGAGGGCGAGCGGGCCAAGATCGATGCCGAAGAAGCCTAGCCTTTCGATCAGGGCGCCGATCCGGGCCTTGGCGCTTGCGTCGTCGCCGGAATAGAACAGGACGCGCTTGCCGCCTTCGGCTGCAGGGTTGCCAGAGAGAAGATGCGGCTGCAGATGATTGAATGCCTTGACCACACGAGCGCCGGGTACGAATTCGGAAAATATCGCGCTGGACAGGCGGCCGCCCAAGGCAGCGGGCTTGAAGAGCGGCGCCTCGATCGGATTGTTGGCGTCGATTACAATACGGCTGTGCCAGTCCGGCAAGCCGGAAAGCGCCTGCGGCAGTTTCGACCAGGGAACGGCAACGAGCACGATGTCGGCCTTTGCTGCCGCTTCCACCGTAGTTGCGGTCACAAAAGGCTGAAGCTCTGCGGCTAGCGCTGCGAGCGTTTCGGGCCCGCGGCTGTTCGATATGGCGGCATGAATGCCAGCCCGGGCGAGCGCGCGGGCAAAGGCGGCGCCGATATTGCCGGCGCCGATGATACCGATGGACATTGGTTTTCTCCTTCGATGAAACTTATGATCAGGCGGTGAAGCCGCCATCGGCGACGATGTCGGCGCCCGTGACGAAGGCGGCATCGGGGCTTGCGAGATAGGCGACGACGCTGGCGATCTCATAGTCCTTGCCGTAGCGCCCGATCGCCAGGCCGGGGCCGACGATCTTCGAGACCGGACCGCCGTCCGGATTCATGTCGGTGTCGGTCGGGCCGGGATGGACGGTGTTGACGGTGATGCCCTTCGGACCGAGGTCGCGCACGAGACTGCGGTTGAAGCCGGCGACGGCGCCCTTGGTCAGTGTATAGAGCGAGGCGGTCGGGAAGGCCGCATAGCGGAACATCGACGAGCCGATGTGGATGATACGGCCGCCCGGCTTCATTCGGCGCGCGGCCTCCTGCGTGGCGACGAAGACGCCGGTGACGTTGACGGCGATCATCCGCTCGTAGTCTTCGAATTTGATGTCCTCGATCGGCCCGCCAAGCGCGATGCCGGCGTTGTTGACGAGGATATCAAGCGAGCCGAAGGTTTCTTCCGTCTTCAAGACGGCGGCACGTACGGCCGCTGGATCGCCGGCATCCGCCCGGATCGCGATAGCGCGTCCGCCGGCGTCCTCGATCTCCCGCACGACAGCCGCAGCCTTATCGGGCGATGCGCTGTAGGTGATAGCGACGGCAGCACCTGCTGCCGCCAGATGCCTTGCGATAGCAGCGCCGATGGAGCGCGAGCCGCCGGTGACGAGAGCGGTTTTGCCGCTAAGGTTTTCGATTCTGGTCATTTCGGTCACTCCCGGGTTTCGTTGTTCGACGGAGTGAATATCGGTCGCCGATTCATTCTCAATAAGCGGGTAATCACTTGAATGATCTTCAAGCATTCATTGAAAATTTGGATGATCTTTATGTGGTGTTTATATTTGTGGTCGCCTATCACGCTCGAACCTTTATCTCGTCCGGGCATATGAACGTGGGAGCAATGCGGCCCGGGAAATCAGTTTGCGGCAATGGCAACGATACTCGGGTGCGAGCTCGGCGCTCGCCGGCCGTCCTCGCACAAATGACAAGAGAGACTTCATGGACCTTTCGATGATCATCCGTCCCGAGCACAGCTTCATCGGCGTGTCGGTGGCGACGAAGTGGAGAGGGCTGCAGTCTATCGCGGAGAAGGCCGCCGCCGCCTTCGGCATCGAAGAAAAGAAGATATTGCAGGCCCTGGAAAGCCGGGAGGGCCTTGGCTCGACCGGCATCGGCAATGGCGTAGCCGTTCCGCATGCCGTCGTCGAAGGGATGACGCATCCGCGTGGCTTGCTCGTGCGCTTCGCGCGGCCGCTCGATTTCGAGGCTGTTGACGACGTGCCAACCGATATTGCCTTCGCGCTCTTGTTTGGCGAGGCGAACCGCGGCGAGTATCTGAACGTGCTGGCGGCGATCGCGCGTCAGTTGCAGACACCGGGGGTTCTGGCCGCCATGCGCCAGGCAAGAACCGCGGAAGAGCTCTATTCTGATTTCCTGGCCGACTCGCGCGTTTGACGATCAGATGGATGCGGTGGATCGGTCAGACGTCGCGCTGGAACCGGAGGAAGCCTTCCACAGGCGGTCCGGCAACGCCCAGCGTATTCGGCCCCTCGCCGGGCTTTGGGTCGTAGGGGTCCTCCAGTTCGTCCAGAGCGATACCAGCGGTGATGACGTCGCCTTCGTACCGATAGCGGATCGAAACATGGTTCGTCTCGTTGCTGGCGACCACATCGGACTCGCTCTTGGAATTGAAGGCCTCGCCAATATGAAGGGTAAGTACTGGCAGACGGAGACCTTCGCGTGCCTGTCTTTCGGATTTTGCCGTGGCCAAGGAGAGCACGTCCATTTCCAAAGCGCGCCTCAAATGGGATGCCATTCCAGACTCAGGCTTGGAACAGAAACATTCTTCGTTTCATTATACGACCAACTTGGTAGAGTTTCGGCCACAAACGAAGGAGGTTTTCCATGCAGTCGATAAGGATTACACGGTTTCTCGCGGCTGTGGCGCTGGCAGGCAGCGTCGCAATCGGGGCTGTCGCTCCCGCATTCGCGGACCAGACGCTTCTCAACGTATCTTACGATCCGACGAGAGAGCTGTACAAGGATTTCAACGCCGCCTTCGCTGCGAAGTGGCAGAAGGACACCGGTGAGGCGGTGACGATCAAGGCGTCGCACGGCGGGTCCGGCGCGCAGGCGCGCTCGGTCATCGACGGGCTTGATGCCGACGTGGTAACCCTTGCCCTCGAGGGTGATATCGACGCGATTGCCACCAAGACCGGCAAGATTCCAGCTGATTGGAAAACGAAATTCCCGAACAATTCGACGCCCTACACGTCCACGATCGTCTTCCTTGTTCGCAAGGGCAATCCTAAGGGCATCAAGGATTGGGCCGATCTGGTGAAGGACGACGTCCAGGTCATCACGCCTAACCCGAAGACCTCAGGCGGCGCCCGCTGGAACTTCCTCGCGGCCTGGGCTTGGGCCAAGCAGGCAAATGGCGGCGATGACGCCAAGGCGCAGGAATACGTGACGAAGCTCCTGCAGCATGTTCCGGTTCTCGATACCGGCGCGCGTGGCGCAACGACCACCTTCGTCCAGCGCGGCCTTGGCGACGTTCTTCTTGCCTGGGAAAACGAAGCCTATCTTTCCCTGGAAGAACTCGGTCCCGATCAGTTCGAGATCGTGACGCCGACTTTCTCGATCCGCGCTGACCCGCCGGTCGCCGTTGTTGACGGCAACGTCGACAAGAAGGGTACCCGCAAGGTCGCGGAGGCCTACCTGAACTATCTCTATTCGGACGAGGGCCAGAAGATTGCAGCCAAGCACTTCTACCGACCGACCAAGCCCGAAGCGGCCGATAAGGCAGACATTGCGCGCTTCGCGAACCTGAAGCTGGCGACGATCGATGATTTCGGCGGCTGGAAGGAAGCGCAGCCGAAATTCTTCGGCGATGGCGGCGTATTTGACCAAATCTACAAGCCGGCACAATAATACGTCGCATGAAAGTACATAGCCCCACGCGGTGGCGGTTCAGACGGCCGAGCGTCATTCCAGGCTTTGGAATGGCGCTCGGCCTTACCTTGACCTGGCTCACCCTTCTGATCCTGATACCGCTTTCAGGCCTTGCCTGGCGGTCAAGCGAGCTTGGCTTGGCAAAGTTCCTGGCCATTGCCTTCGATCCTCGCACCCTGAGCGCCTTGCGCATCAGCTTCGGCGCCGCTTTTGCGGCGGCCTGCATCAATGCTGCCTTCGGCGTCGTGCTGGCCTGGGTGCTGGTGCGCTACCGCTTTCCCGGCAAGCGCGTCATCGATGCCATGGTGGACCTGCCTTTTGCGCTGCCGACCGCCGTGGCCGGCATCGCGCTTGCGACCCTTTACGCACCGAACGGCTGGATCGGACAGTTCCTGACGCCGCTCGGCATCAAGATCGCCTTCACGCCACTCGGTATCGTCATTGCTCTCGTCTTCGTTGGCTTGCCTTTCGTGGTGCGCACGGTGCAGCCTGTCATGGAGGAGATCGACAAGGAGGTCGAGGAGGCCGCCGCTACGCTCGGCGCCACTCGTCTTCAGACCATCTTTCGTGTGCTTCTACCTGGATTGGCGCCACCTGTTTTGACAGGCTTCGCGCTCGCTTTTGCCCGTGGGGTCGGCGAATATGGCTCGGTGATCTTCATTGCCGGCAACCTTCCGTTCCGGTCGGAAATCGCGCCGTTGCTGATTGTCATCAAGCTTGAGGAATACAATTATGCGGCCGCGACAGCCATCGCCGCCGTGATGCTGGTGATCTCGTTTGTCATGTTGTTGATTATCAACCTTATCCAGAGTTGGCGCAGACGGAGGTATGGCTATGGCGCTTGATACAAGCCTTCAGCCAACAAAGGTGCGTTCCGCCGTTACCGAGCACCGGTTTGCACGTTGGACGCTGATCCTTGCCTCGCTCATCTTCCTGACGCTCATCCTGCTTCTACCCTTGGCGGCAGTCTTCGTCGAAGCGTTCCGTAAGGGTGCCGGGGCGTTCCTCGAGGCATTGCAGGACGAGGAGACCTTTTCGGCCATCCGTCTGACCCTCATCGTCGCCGGCGTCAGCGTGCCTCTCAACCTGGTCTTTGGCCTGGCGGCTGCCTGGGCGATTGCCAAGTTCGAGTTCAAGGGTAAGGCCTTCCTGACGACGTTGATCGACTTGCCCTTTTCAGTCTCGCCTGTCATTTCGGGTCTGGTGTTCGTCCTTTTGCTTGGTGCCAACACTCATCTTGGCCACTGGTTGAGCGCCCACGACATCAAGATCCTGTTTGCCGTTCCCGGGCTGATCCTCGCCACCATGTTCGTCACCTTCCCCTTCGTGGCACGCGAACTGATCCCGCTGATGCAGGAACAGGGAACGGGCGACGAAGAGGCGGCGCTTTCGCTCGGTGCCAGCGGCTGGCAGACTTTCTGGCATGTGACTTTGCCCAACATCAAATGGGGTCTGCTCTACGGCGTGCTGCTCTGCAATGCTCGCGCGATGGGTGAGTTTGGCGCCGTATCGGTGGTCTCCGGCCATATTCGGGGACAGACGAACACTATGCCGCTGCAGGTGGAAATTCTCTATAACGAGTACAATTTCACCGGCGCGTTCGCTGTTGCCACCCTGCTTGCGTTGCTTGCGCTCGTGACCCTTATTTTGAAGACGCTGCTCGAGATGCGATACAGCGAAGAAATAGCCGCCAGCCGGCGGCACTGAAGGAATAAGTAATGGAAGTTCGCGTACAAAACCTGCGCAAGGAATTCGACCGGTTTCCGGCGCTGCACGACGTCTCGCTCGACATCCGCTCCGGCGAACTGATCGCACTGCTGGGGCCGTCCGGCTCCGGCAAGACGACCTTGCTGCGCCTCATCGCCGGTCTCGAGAGCCCGACGGAAGGGCTGATCTACTTTGGCGACGAGGACGCGTCGAAGAAGACCGTGCAGCAGCGCAATATTGGCTTTGTGTTCCAGCACTATGCCCTGTTCCGGCATATGACCGTGCTCGACAATGTCTCCTTCGGCCTGAACGTGCGTGATGGCGCGCGACGGCCACCCAAGGCGGAAATCCGCAGGCGGGCGCTGGAGCTCCTCGACCTTGTCCAACTGTCCGGTCTTGAGAAGCGCTATCCGGCCCAGCTTTCCGGCGGCCAGCGCCAGCGCGTCGCGCTCGCGCGCGCCATGGCGGTCGAACCAAACGTGCTCCTGCTCGACGAGCCCTTCGGCGCGCTCGACGCCCAGGTGCGCAAGGACCTGCGCAAATGGCTGCGCGAGATCCATGATCGCACGGGTCACACGACCGTTTTCGTCACGCATGACCAGGACGAGGCGATGGAGCTCGCCGACCGCGTTGTCGTCATGAGCCAGGGCGCGATCGAGCAGATCGGAACACCCGACGAGGTATATGACAACCCGAACTCTCCCTTTGTCTTCGGCTTTGTCGGACAGTCCAACTGTCTCGACGTGCGGGTCAATGGTGGAGAAATCTGGTTCGAGGACCGGCCGCTAGGGCTCAAGGTCGAAAACGAAGCGGATGGGGATGCCCAGCTCTACTTTCGGCCACATGACATCGAACTGCGAGATGGTTGCGGTGGCTGCATCGCCGGCTTGCTGACGACCAGCCGGCGCGTCGCCGGCACGCGCCACATCGAGGTTGACATCGGCAAGGGGCATCCACCGATCGAACTGGAATTGTCGCCATCGCAGGCCGGAAGCCTCGATCGCAGCCGGATCGCCTTCCGACCGAAGCGGTGGAAATTGTTCCGCGCAGGGCGACAGGGATAGGAACGGGCTCATGCGGTTTGGTGCGCGCCGAATCAGCGTGTGACGACAGGCTGATTTCGACCATCGCGGACGTCACCTGCGGTGGCGACTGTCATCGCTTTCAGTGCGTTATGCGATCGCGAATCAGCCGACTCAGCAGGCAAAAGGCGGCCAAATCAAATTGTGATACTAATTGGGTTTGAAATTTACCCGAAACGCAGGTAGAAAAGCGACCACTTAATCGAGAAGGGCTTACTACTCCAAATAGGGGGCACCTGCCATTGAGGGCGCATCTAGCGTTGGGAAAATCTCTCGCCGGGATTTTGTTTGCGGGCATGGCGGCTGCGAGCTGCACGACCGCTCAGCAACCGGCTCCAAAGGTGGCTAGCCAGGCCGCCAAGCCAAGGAACGCGGCGCAGACGGCGCAGCTGACAAAAGTCACCTTCAATTATACTGCCAAGGATCGCGATTGCCTAAAGCGGGCGATGTACTTTGAATCCGAGCATTCGGATCGCGACGGCTATATGGCGGTCGGAACCGTGGTCATGAACCGGCTGACGTCGGGTGCCTATCCCGATTCGATCTGCGGCGTCGTTGCCCAGGAGAGGCAGTTCGCCCCTGGTGTAATGACGCGCGAAGTCGAGCCCATGGCCGAGATCGAACTGACAGACGCTGCCGACGCAATCTTGCGTGGCGAACGGCATCCGGGTGTCAAGGACGCGATGTTCTTTCACACAGACGGTCTGAAGTTCCCGTACCTGAACATGCATTACGTGGCGATTGCCGGCGGCAATGCGTTTTACGAGAAGCGCGGCCGGGACGGCGAGCTGCAAACGCCAGCGCCCCTGCCCTCATATGAAGTTGCCATGAACTATCTGCCCGGCCAGAGCCTGATGCCAGCACAGTTTGCGGCGCTCGTTCCAACCACCGTCCCGGTGCCGATCCCAATGCCGGGGTCAGGGGCCACATTGGGAACAGAACCGGCCGTGCCGACCCCGACGGAAACGGCCGTGCCCATCACCACTGAGGCGGTGATGCCGGTCGCCATTCCGACGCCAAGACCAGCCTTCAATGATGCCGTGCTGCGCGGCAGCCTTGCCCACGGCTGAGGTTCTTTTCCTATTTTGCTCTGTTTCCATCCGTGTCGAAGACGTGCAGATGCTGCGCGGGGAACGACACGTTGATCGTTGGACCGGCTGTCAGCGCAGCGCGGTCGAGCGTGAAGATCTTGAACGGCAGACCGTGCAGCGACAGATGCAGGATGATGCCGAATCCGGTCGGTTCGACCAATTCGACGTTTGCATTCAGACCGCCCTGATCGGCAATGACGACATGCTCCGGCCGGATCCCCAACGTGACCTTGGCGCCGTTTGCAAGTGACAGCGGCGCAGCCAAAGGAACGATCGTTCCATCCTTCAGACGGACACCACCGTCAGCATAGGTCGCGTCGAGGAAATTCATGCCCGGCGAGCCGATGAAGCCGGCGACGAAGAGGTTGGCAGGGCGATCGTAGAGTTCCAGCGGGCTGCCGACCTGCTGCACGACGCCGGCATGCATGGCAACGATCCTGTCCGCCAGCGTCATCGCCTCGATCTGGTCATGGGTGACATAGATCGAGGTCGCCTTCAGGTCGCCGTGCAGTTTTTTGATCTCCGCGCGCATCTGTTCGCGCAGTCGGGCATCGAGGTTCGACAGTGGCTCGTCGAAGAGGAAGGCCTTCGGCTGGCGCACGATGGCGCGACCCATGGCGACGCGCTGGCGCTGGCCACCCGAAAGCGCCTTCGGCCGGCGTTCCAGCAGTGGGTCGAGGCCAAGCTTGGAGGCGGCTGCACCGACTGCGCTGGCGATCTTTTCCTTGGCCGTTTTCCGAAGCTTCAGGCTGTAGCTCATGTTGCCGGCGACATTCATGTGCGGATAGAGCGCGTAGGACTGGAACACCATGGCGATATCGCGGTCCTTCGGATGCAGTTCGTTGACGCGATTGCCAGCGATGCGGATCTCGCCGCCGGTAACGTCCTCCAGACCTGCGATCATGCGCAGCAGGGTGGACTTGCCGCAGCCCGACGGGCCGACGAGCACGACGAACTCTCCGTCCCTGATCCTGAGGTCGACGTCGTGCAGCACCTTGACGGGACCGTAGGCCTTCTTGACGTTCTGGATATCGATCGATGCCATTTTGATTAACCCTTGACCGCGCCGGCCGTCAGGCCCTGGACGAGATAACGCTGGATGAGCAGGAAGAAGAGACCGGCCGGGATGAGCGCGAGCACGCCCGCCGCCATCATCTGCCCGAAATCCACGGAGAATTTGGAAACGAAGGTCAGAAGCCCGACCGGGAAAGTTGCCGCGTCGTTGCCGTTGATCAGCATGAGGGCAAAGAGCAGTTCGCTCCACGCAGCGGTGAAGACGAAGCCGAGCGTTGCCGCGATGCCAGGCAGCGTCAGCGGCAGGATGATCTGCCGGAAGGCAGTGAACTGCGTTGCGCCGTCGATCATCGCCGCCTCCTCGAGATCCTTCGGGATACCGTCGAAGAACGACTGCATCAGGAAGGTGGCGAAGGGCACGTTGAAGGCGGTGTAGACAACGACGAGACCGGTGAGGCTGTTCGTCAGATGCAACGGCGTCAGGATCTTGAAGATCGGCGCAACCAGCATGACAAGCGGGAACATCTGGGTCAGCAGCATCAGCGCGACGATCCAGTACTTGGCCCGAAAATTGAAGCGCGACAGGGCGTAGCCGGAAAGCGAGGCGCAGATCGTGACGACGACGGCGGTCGAGGCCGACACGATCAGGCTGTTCTTGAAGAAGGTCGGAAAAGCGCTGTGCTGAATGACGAAGGAATAGTGTTCCCATGTCGTCCTCGATGGCCACATCCTGACCCCCTCTGTGTAGAGCAGGTCATTCGGCGTCACCGACACCTTGAGCAGCCAGAACAGCGGAAACAGCGCAAACACGATGTAGCAGAGAATGGCCAGGCGATGCGCGAGGGTGGGGAGGATGGACCGCTTCATAACATCAATCCTTGTTCAGCAGGGTCTGCCGCAGCAGGATGATCAGCATCGAATAGGCAAGCAGCAGCACCAAGAGCACCAGCGCGATCGCCGAGGCGTAGCCGAAGTCGAGGCGCCTGAAGGCCTGCGTGAAGATGTAGCTGGCGACGATTTGCGTCCGGTCGGCCGGTCCGCCGCCCGTCATGACGACGATCAGGTCGGCAAAATTGGAGACCCAGACGGTGCGCAGCAGCACGGTGATGGCAATGGTCGGCGCGAGGAAGGGCAAGGTAATCGAGCGAAAACGCTGGAACCAGCTGGCGCCATCGATGGAGGCCGCTTCATAGAGGTCACGCGGGATTGCCTGCAGAGCCGCGAGCAGCGTGATCGCGAAGAAGGGTATGCCCCACCAGACGTTGGCGATGATCGGTCCCCACATGGCATGTTGCGGATCGGAGAGGATGTTTCCTGGCTCGCTCATCAGACCGAGCGCAAACAGCCAGTGCGGGATTGGCCCGATCACGGGATTGAACAGCCACGCCCAGTTCAGACCGGCGAGGAAGGAAGGAACCGCCCAGGGCAGGAAGACGAGCGCCTGCACGACGCCCCTGCCCCAGAACGGCTTGTCGAGCAGCAGCGCGAGAATGAGGCCGAAGACGAATTGCAGGAAGACGGAGGCGCCTGTCCACAAGAGCGTATTCTTCAGCGCACCGTAGAAGGCCGCGTCTTTCGAGAGTGCACGGAAGTGATCAAGCCCGATGAAGCCGCCCGAAAACGGATTCAGCAGCTGGATGTCGCGAAATGCGTAGGAAACCCCGATCGCCAGTGGCACCAGCATCACCGCAATGATCAGGATGAGCGACGGCGCACTATAAAGATAGGGTTCGGAGGCATCGGCGACGCGCTTCAGCCAGGGGCGTCTATCCTGGTGCCTGTCTAGCGTATCGGCAGTGATGGTCATCAGGCAAAGTCCGTTTCGCGGCGCTTTGCGCCGTCGCAAGAAACTGAAGGGGCGGCGGACAGGTCCGCCGCCGGTGGTCTGTTACTTCTTGGCGAGGAACTTCTGCTGTGCCTTGGTCAGATAGTCTGCCCACTGGTCAGCCAGTTCCTTCGGCGTGATGTCGCCGAGAAGCGCCTGCTGCGTCGTCTTGATGGCGAGCGAGTCCTTGAAGAAGGCGAATTCCTCGAGATAGGTCGGCATCACCGTCGGAACGACGTTCGGATCAGCCAGTTCCTCGAACCAGCCCTTGAACTGCTCGCCGGCATAGAAGGGATCCTTCTCTGCCGAGGTGTGGACCGGCAGGGCGCCGGTGCGCTTGTTCCACTCGATGTTGCCTTCCGGGCCCTCAAGCGCTTCGATGAGCTTCCAGGAAAGATCCTTGTTCTGGCTCGTCGTGAACATCGACCAGCCAGCGAAACCGATCGTCGTGAACGCCTTGCCGCCTGGACCAGCCGGCATCTTGGTGACGCCGAATTCATCCGGCTTCATGCGCTGGGCGATGGCGATCAGAGCGTCTGGGTCCTGGTCGAGCATGGCGCAGGTGCCGGAGTAGAAGCCGGCGACGGTTTCATTGAAGCCCCAGTTGACACTGTCCTTCGGCGTCAGGCCCTTCTTGTAGAGATCGACGACCCATTCGAGACCCTTTGCCCAGCCTTCGCTGTTCATGGTCGAGGTGCCGTCCTCGTTAAAGAACTTGTTGGAGCCCGCCATCGTCGCGCCGAACATCACCCAGCCATTGAGGCCGCCCGGACCACCGCGCAGGCAGTAGCCGGACTTGCCGGGGAGCTTGGAGACCTTCTCGGAGGCGGCGACGAAATCGTCGAGCGTCTTCGGTGGTTCGGCAACACCAGCTTCCTGGAAGAGCTTCTTGTTGTAGAACAGCGCACGCAGGTAGAAGCCATAGGGCAACATGTAGGCTGTGTTCTTGACGTCGCGGCCGAGTTCGAGCGCGCGCGGCGTCAGGCCCTTGGTGTGCTCCCACTTGGCAAGATAAGGCTCGAGGCTTTCGAGCATGCCGTTGTTGGCATAGAGCGAAAGCCAGGTGTCGGGCATTTCGATGACGTCAGGCGTGTCGCCGGCCGAAACCATTGTCGCGAACTTCTGGAAGGCTTCGTTCCAGGGCAGCGAGATGATGTCGACCTTGGTGCCGGGGTTTGCAGCCTCGAATTTGCCGACGATCGACTTCAGCGTCTCGGTGCGTTCGGGGCTGGTGATGACCTCGACCAGCTTGAGCGTGGTATCGGCGAGCGCCGTACCGGCCATCATCGTGGCGAGTAGAGTGGCGGTGATCAGTCTTTTCATGCTTGCTCCCCCTTTTCAGGTTTTTGAGGTTGTGAACTTAAGAGGCGACCGCCAATGCCGCCTCAATGTCCTTCCACAAGGCCTCGGTTCCTTCGAGGCCAATGTGAAGACGTACGGACCGCGCATGGATCCCGAAGGTATGCGCGGAATTCGGTTGCGCCTTCTGCTGAAGGACGACCTCGCCTGGTACGATCAGGCTTTCATGCCCACCCCAGCTCACTCCGAGTTTGAAGAGCTTGAGGTGATCGGCGAAGGCGCGGATATCGACGCCCTCACGGAATATGAAGGAGAACAGGCCCGACGTGCCGTTGAGGCCCGCAGGCAGGCGGTTGGCAAGGCCCGGATGGCAGACAGTCTCCACCACGTCGAGCTCCTGCAGGCGTTTGGCGATCGTCATTGCGGCCGCCTCATGCGCCCGCATACGGATCGGCAGGGTGCGCAGGCCGCGGATCAGAAGCCAGGCATCAAACGGCGAGAGCTTGCCACCGAGATAGGGATAGGCCTCCGCCTTGATGCGGGCGATCATCTCCTTCGAGCCGGCGACGACACCGGCGACGACGTCGCTGTGGCCGCCGAGATATTTCGAGGCCGAATGGATGACGATATCGACGCCGAGTGAGATCGGCTGCTGGAAGTAGGGGCTTGCCCAACTGTTGTCGATCATGGTGACGATGCCATGCTTCTTGGCGAGCGCCGCGAGCGCGCCGACATCGTGGGCTTCCATCACCCAGCTCGTCGGGCTTTCCATGTAGAAGACCTTGGCGCCGGGTAGCGCTTTCGCCACGGCTTCCTCGTCGCGACCATCGACATACGTCACCTCGACCTTCATGCGCTTCAGGATCGTACCGAACAGGCGGAAGGCATCGGGATAGACATGCTTGACGGCAACAATCCGGTCGCCCGGCTCGACGAAGGACAGCACCGCCGACGAGATCGCTGCCATGCCGCTTGCAAAGCCGAGCGCATCTTCGGCACCTTCGAGCTTTGCCAGCATTTCCTCGAACATGCGAACAGTCGGATTGAGGCCGCGCGTATAGATCGGCCGGACCTTCTCGCCCCGATAGGAGGAGATCATGTCGTCATAGTCGGAAAAGGTGAAAAGCGATGTCTGGAAAATCGGCGGCACGACGGCTTCGGCGAAGTTTCCTTCGTCGTGTGCGGTGATGAGCGAGGCAAGATCGAACGCGTCTGCGCCGTTATTCATTTGGACATTTCCTTGACATCTTCCTCGACAACTTCGAGGATTTTCAGTGTCTCTTCCCGCGCGGCCTCGGCGTCCCGGGCGGCGATCGCGTTGAAGAGCGTACGGTGAAAGGGGAAGGAGCGACGGGCAAAATCCTCGCGCTCGAAGGGATGCTCCCAGAACTGCCAGAAAGTCTCGCGCATCTGCTCGAGAAGCTGGCGGAAAAGCGGATTGTGGGTGGCATCGTAGATTGCCAGATGGAAGGCGAGGTCTTCCGGCCCCGATGTGCCCTTCTCGATGTGGACGCGTTCCATCTCGTTGAGGTTCTGCTCGATCAGGATCAGATCCTTGTCGGTCCGCTTTCGCGCGGCGACCATGCAGGCCTCGCATTCGATCCCGCGGCGTACCTCGAGCGTTTGCAGCAACGCATCGCGCAGATGACCCGTATCAAGCGACAGCGGCATGTGGATCGTCGCCTTCGAAACCGGTTTCAGCAGGTAAGTGCCGCTGCCCTTGCGGGTTTCGATGACGCCCAGCGCCTGAAAGTGACGGATCGCTTCGCGGATCGTCGAACGGCCCACCATCAGCGCTGACATCAGTTCACGCTCCGCCGGTAGCCGATCGCCGGCCTTCAGCTGCGCGCTCTGAACATAATCGGCCAAGGCGTCTGTCACCTGACGTGCCCGATCGATTGCCGGGAGCGGCCGGATAACCGGCCTGTTGCTGCTTGATGCCTTCATGGTTCCCCAAATTTTTATAGGCAGCCGACCTTCAAATTGGTCTGACATCTTAGCATTTCGCAAAGATTGGCTAGCGTCAAGTGCGAGCTTTGCAGGTTAGCGAGATCCTCGTGTTCGCTCTAGTCGTACGATCTTTGCCATCCGATAGGCTCCTTATCTCCAGTATCGGCTGACGTTAGGCGCGCCGAATGCGCGCCGCAATGAAGGCCTCTGCATGACATCCTGCAGGTGCACCAATGAGGTTAGGCAACATCAGGCGTGAGAGTGCCGCCCTTCCACGTCTTCAAAAGCACCTCAATGAACTTTCCGGCAGCGGGCGACAGTTGCGCACCGCGTCGGCGGACGATACCGATGGTTCGGGTCACCACCGGGTCGATGATTGGGCGCGAGACCAAGTACGGGTGCTCTTCTTGAGGCGTCGCTAGCCGAGGAAGAACTGAGATACCGAGCCCGGCTTCGACAAGTCCTAGCGACGTGTTGAGATGAGTGACCTCATAGAACCAGTTCAAGCGAAGATTATGCTTCGCAAGAGCGCCGTCTAAAAGGACCCGGTTACCGCTCGAGCGATCAACGACTACGAGAGGGTAGCCGTCGAGTTGCCCCCAATTCACCTGGTCATGAGCTGCGAGAGGGTGATCCTTGCGCATGGCAAGCACGAAGGGGTCATCGATCAAAGGTTCGAACGAAAGGTCTGGGTCCGAATTTCCCATCAGATTGATGCCAAACTCGACCTCCCCCCGAGCCACCGCCTGCAGCCCCTCGTTGGCTGTTAGATCGCGGATACGCAGCCTGATATGGGGATAGTCGGTGCCGAACTTCTTGATGACCGTTGGCAGAAAATAGAAGGCTGCGGTCGGAACGCACGCCATCGTGATCAGTCCGCGACGCTGCGAACCGCCATCCTTGAGGGCAAAAAGAGAACCATCGAACTCCTCGAGCATCCGCCTCACTAGCGGAAGTAGCTCCTGCCCGGTAGCCGTGGCAGCTACATGTCTGGTCGTCCGATCCAGCAATGGCGCGCCGATCGACTGTTCGAGCTTCTGGATGCGCCTGGTGAGAGCCGGCTGTGAAATATTGAGAGCCTCGGCAGCTCGGTGAAAGCTCTCAAGGTCTACCACCGCCTGAAAGGCACGGAGATCCAATACTTCGCAATTGATGCTCATATCGCAATAATCCCTTCAAAGATTGCATTTCACAATTACGTTGACGTTCCACATATTGCAATAAGCAACACCATTAATCCGACTTGCGCAATATTCGAGGACCTGTAATGAACGACCTAATACGCATACCATGCGTCCTTATGCGCGGCGGCACTTCGCGGGGCCCGTTTTTTCTGGCCTCCGATTTGCCTGGCGATCAAGCTGGTCGCGACGCAGCGCTGCTTTCCATCATGGGATCGGGGCACCCGCTGCAGATTGATGGGATCGGAGGAGGAAACCCGGTGACGTCGAAAGTTGCCATCATCGGTCCAGCTAGCGTTCCTGGAGCGGACGTCGACTACCTGTTTGCACAGGTGCGCACCGACCGACAGATCGTGGATTACTCGCCGAATTGCGGCAACATGCTCGCCGCTGTCGGTCCGTTCGCAATCGAGGCCGGTCTAGTAGCAGCCGCGAATTTTGACACTGTCGTACGCATTCACAACGTCAACACGGGAAAAATCATCGAGGCGAAGGTTCCGACCCGGAAAGGCGAGGTCATCTATCTGGGCGATGCTTCGATCGATGGAGTACCGGGCCTCGCCGCTCCAATCGCCCTCACCTTCCTGGACGCGGCCGGCGCTAAAACGGGAAAGCTCTTCCCCACTGGCAACCCTTCGGACGTCATCGCAGGTATCGAAGTTACCGCAATCGATTGCGCCATCCCGATGGTCCTTGTTCGCGCTGCAGACATGGGCGTGACCGGTTACGAAGACGCCGCCTCGCTATCGGCGAACCTTCAGCTTATCGACCGCCTCGCCTCCATCCGCACCGAGGCAGGTCGTTTGATGGGCATGGGAGACGTGTCCGACATGATCATTCCTAAGCCTGTCCTGATCTCGCCGGCGCGAAACGGCGGGACTTTGTCAGTGAGATACTTCATGCCCAACGACTGCCATCCGGCCCTCGCTACCACCGGTGCAGTCGGAATCGCTACCGCCGCCACTACCTCAGGAACGGTAGCGTCACAGATCGTCGGCGAGAACGTACTGCCGACGCTGGTTCGTATCGAACACCCCAGCGGACGTATCGACGTGCAGCTGGAGACGCGAAACGGATCGACAGTCGCGGGCCTGGTCAGGACCGCGAGGAGACTGTTCGAAGGCTATGCCTTCGCCAAGCCGAACGAGCGTGTCGAACACGCTGCATAACCTGCTCCGGCGAGGACCGGGGCAAATAGGGAGGAAATCTCATGCGTAAATACTTCTTGGCAGCAGCTACGGCGCTGTCTCTCGCTACCGCAGCTAATGCCGACTCCGTTCGCATGAGCGTGGGCTCCTATAATCTAAACAACCTACCTTTCCCTGTCGCCGAACGCCTGGGATTCTATAAGGAAGAGGGCCTGGACGTCACGACTGAGAACTTCGCGCAAGGCGGCTCGAAAGTACTCCAGGCCCTGGTGGCGGGATCGACGGATGTCGCTGTCGGTTTCTACGACCACACGATCCAGATGCAGTCCCAAGGCAAGCATGTTGTCGGCTTCGTCCAGCTCGCAAGGAATTCAGGCCTTGTTCTCGCGGGCAAGAACGATACCGATTTCGATCCGGCGAAACCGGAAACAATCAAGGGAAAGAACGTCGGCATCACCTCGCCCGGTTCCTCGTCCGACTTCTTCATCCGTTATTACCTCAAGCAGCATGGCCTGAGTGACAATGACATCTCGATCATCGGTGTCGGCTCGGGAGCCGCGGCTGTCGCCGCCTTGCAGCAGGGCAAAATCGACCTCCTGGTCAACTACGACCCCGCCGCCACGATCGTCTTAGAGCGTGGGCTTGGCAAAATACTTATCGATGCGAGGAGCGACGATGGTGCCAAAGCTGTTTACGGAGGCATCTATCCGACGTCAGTGCTCTATGCCAACCAAGATTACATCAACGAGCACCCTGAGGTCATTCAGAAGGTTACCAATGCGACGGTGAAGGCGCTTCATTGGATGAGGGAACACTCTGCCGAGGAGATCGTCGCCCAACTCCCCGACGACTTCGTCTCGGGCGATAAGCAGACCTACATCAAGGCAGTGGAGAACGCGAAGGCGATCTTCTCCCAAGACGGCCGGTTCACTCCCGCCGACCTCGAGGTTCCCCTCGCAGTTCTCAAGAGCTTTAACGAAAGCGTCGGCAAGGCCACGATCGACCTCAATACGACGTACACCAACAAGTTCGTCGAAGCCGCTGGCCACAGTGCTGAAAACTAAGGGGTTAAATATGTCAAACGCAGCAAGGAAGATCGAGGCGGCGTCTCAACCCAGCCTTCCCCCGATGGTCACCATTGACAAAGTCACCATGGCGTTCGGAGCCTTTGTCGCAGTCGAAAACGTGAATCTCACGGTTGGTAACGGTGAGTTCCTTTCCATTGTCGGTCCTACGGGGTGCGGCAAGTCGACCATTCTCAACGCAATCGCGGGCCTGTTGAAACCCGCAAAAGGCGAAGTTTGTATCGATGGGACGCCCGTAAAGGACGTCCAAAACAACATCGGATATCTATTCCAGCAGGACGCGTTGCTGCCGTGGAAGACGGCTTACCAGAATGTAGAGTTGGGACTGATGTTTCGCGGTGTGGCGGCAGAAGAACGTCACCCTAAGGTAATGGCCTGGCTGGAAAAGGTTGGGCTGAAGGGTTTCGAGAGCCGCTTCCCTCACCAACTGTCAGGAGGCCAGCGCAAGCGCGTACAGATGGCGCAGGCGCTGATCACCGAGCCCAAGGTAATCCTGATGGATGAGCCTTTCTCCGCGTTGGACATACACACGCGGCATTTGATGCAGAACGAACTGCTGAAACTTTGGCAGGAAGATAGACGTGCCGTGGTCATGATCACGCACGATCTCGAAGAGGCAATCGCGCTCGGTGATCGCGTGGTGGTTCTGGCTGCCGGCCCGCGCAGCCGCGTCATCGAGAGCTTCGGTGTCGATCTAGAGCGCCCGAGAGACGTGGCCGAAATCAAACTCGACCCCAAGTTCATGACCCTTTATCGCGATATCTGGGCGTCCCTGAGGGGCGAAGTGGAGAAGAGCTATGCAGGCCATTAACGTCCGTCTAATCCAAGTTACACTTTTGGCCGTGATCCTCGGCGCTTGGCAAGTTGGTGTGACATCCGGCGTCATCGATCGGTTCTTTTTCCCGGCACCATATGACATCGTCAACCAAGTAGTCAGCTGGGTTGTCGATCCGGGCTTTTACAAGCACGTCGGCATCACTCTCAGTGAGACTGTTCTGGGCTATCTGATCGGCACGGGTCTCGGCGTTGCGGCGGGCGTCTGGTTGGGACTAAGCCCGTATGTCGCTCGCATCCTTGACCCGTTCATCAAAGCGGTGAACGCTATTCCCCGCGTTGTGCTCGCCCCAATCTTCGTTCTCTGGCTTGGCCTTGGCCTGTGGTCAAAGGTTGCGCTCGCGGTCACGCTCGTGTTCTTCGTGACGTTCTTCAACGCCCTGCAGGGCGTTCGCGAAGTCAACCCGGTCGTCCTATCGAACTCGCGCATCCTCGGCGCGCGGCGGTCCGACCTTTTGCGCCACGTCTACTTTCCTGCAGCCGCCACCTGGATACTTTCCTCGCTTCGCACTTCTGTCGGCTTCGCGGTCGTCGGCGCGATCATTGGAGAGTACCTTGGCGCATCCGCCGGCCTCGGCTACCTGATCGCCCGTTCGGAAGGCAACTTCGACGCGGTAGGCGTCTTCGGTGGCATTATCATCCTTGCAGTGTTCGTTCTGATCATCGACCTGTTCCTCGATGTCGCCGAAAAGCGTCTAATCACATGGAAGCCGCGGGCTGGAGAAGAACGGCCGGCCTAACCGATCATTGCGATTGTCATGCAGAAGGGCGGCTCATCATCAGCCGCCCTTTTCTTTGCAACGCGATGTGGCGGAAGCAGCGTCACGCTCAAGCCTGCCAGTTTTCACCTTCACGAAGATAAACTTGACGTGTCCGAGTCTAGTCGATCGCTCATATTTACGACTGCACGGGATTTGCCGAAACACTCCGCCCCGGTGGTTCTTGCAGCTGATGACCGGGCTCTTCATCTTCAGCTGCAAGCGGTTAGTCGCGTACAATGCGACATCGCCCTGCGACGACATAAGTATGGTCGCATTGTATGGGGCGCGCCGCAGTTGTATCCTGTGGCCTGACAGGTGCAAACGACGCAGTGCATAGCCGGAGCAAAAGTCCGGTCGCGTGTTTCAACCCGTAAACAAGCAGCCGCGGATCATGGAACTCATATTCGCCATCGGATTGATCATCTTCAAGGTCGCGTTGCTGATCGCGATGCTGCTGCTGCTGCCCTTGCCCCTAACCTGGCTGGAACGCAAGATCGCCGGACACATGCAGCAACGGATGGGACCGATGCGCGTTGGGTGGCATGGGCTGCTGCAACCGATGGCGGACGGAATCAAGCTTCTAACCAAAGAGGACCACATCCCGGCCGAGGCCGACCGCTTCCTGTTCAAGGTGGCTCCTATCCTGGCGCTCGCTCCGCCCTTTGTCGTCTTTGTCGCGATCCCCTTCGGCGAAACCGTCTCGGTTCTCGGCGCCGAGGTCACGCTCTACGTTTCCAATATGAATGTCGCGCTCCTTTTCGTCTTCGCGGTGATCGGGATCGAGGTGTATGGCGTTATCTTCGGCGGCTGGGCCGCCAACAGCAAATACGCGGTCCTGGGCAGCCTCAGGACCTGCGCGCAGATGATAAGCTACGAGATCCCAATGGGGTTCGCCGTGATCGGCGTCGTCATGTTGGCGCAATCCATGAGCCTGCTCGAGATCGTGCGAGCGCAAGCCGATGTCTGGAACATCGTCTACCAACCGATCGGATTCTTCGTGTTCTTCGTCGCCGGACTGGCCGAAGCACAGCGCATTCCCTTCGACCTGGCAGAAGCCGAAGGCGATCTCGGCGCCGGGTTCCATACCGAATACAGCGGCATCCGTTTTGCGTTCTTCATGGTCAGCGAATATGCCATCGTACTGCTGGTGTCGGTCCTGGCAGTGATCCTGTTCTTCGGCGGTTGGAACGGCGTACTGATCCCCTTGCCACCGCTCCTCTGGTTTGCGCTCAAGGTCGCGTTCTTCGTCTATTTGTTCATGTGGTTCCGCTTCACGTTCCCTCGCTACCGCTACGACCAGCTGATGGCGATCGGATGGAAAGTCTTGCTTCCTTTGTCGATGGCGAACATAATCATAACTGGTCTTGTTTTCTTTTAGGGGCCGCAGCGGCTCCGTAGTGGGGCGCCGATGTCGCGCGCGCGGGACAGCATTGGAACATGGATCGGCTGGGCGTTCTTCGCCGATCTGGCGAGCGGCTTGGCTCTGACCTTTAGCTACATGTTCTCCAGATCCGTAACCATGCAATATCCTGACAAGGAAAAATGGTTGCCCTACTCGCGTTACCGAGGGCATCACTTCCTGAAGCGCGATGAAGAGGGCGAGATCAAATGCGTGGCTTGCGAACTCTGCGCGCGAATTTGTCCCTGCGATTGCATCGAAGTCGTCCCCTACGAGGACGAGAAGGGCAACCGTCACCCGGCAAAATTCGAGATCGATACGGCACGGTGTCTCTTCTGTGGCCTGTGCGAGGATGCCTGCCCGGCCGACGCGATCGCGCTTGGCCAGCAGTACGAATTTTCGAGTTTTTCCTCGCGTGACTTGGTGATTGGACGGGACGATCTGCTCGCCAAGCCGGGCAAGGCTGTGACCGGCGGCGGCGTGGTCTCGGCGCGCCTGAACACCGAACAGGACGTTCTGGTCGAGACGAGCGAGCCACAAGGGTACAACTGGTGGCAGAATATCCGACGAACGTGAGCGCGCGCCAGCCATCGAGCCGAAGCGCGCAGACAGGAGGTTAAAATGCTTGTCTGCCAAATCTTGAAGACCAAATCCCCCGGGATCGTCTCGGTCACACCGGACCACACAATGGTGGAGGTCCTGAGGTTGTTTCGCGAAAACAACATCGGCTTCGTTATTGTCGGCCGTTCCCCCGGGGAATGCCTGGGAACGGTGTCGGAGCGGGACTGCTGCAACGCAGTCGCTGAATACGGAATCGAAGCGCCCGTCATGCGCGTCGGCGATATCATGAACCGCCGTGTGGCGACCTGCTCGACAGACGATTTACTGCCTCTTGTCATGGCGATCATGACCGAGCGGCGCACGCGCCATGTGCTGGTCATGGATGACGACAAGATAGCCGGCGTTGTCAGCATCGGCGACGTGGTCAAGTACAGGCTCGAGGAAGCGATGCGCACGGAGGAGGATCTGTACAATTACATTTGCGGGACTGCTCATTACCACTGACGCTGCCGGCAAGCGCAAGGCTATGGCTCAGCTCGGCCTCTCGGGCTCTGCCCCGAACCCGGCGACGGTGGTGATCTCGAATGGTACGTGCACCTTTTTTACGTCCACCGGACAGGGATATTCGCCCCGCCGCATCAGGCTGTTGAGGCGAAGGGTTCTGTAATTTTCGGGAATGAACACAAGTCCCCGCGGGAAATGCCTGTCGATCTTGAGCTTTGCCGTCAGTTCGTGCTGGGCGGATCGTACAGCCACCTGATCGCCATCCGAAAGGCCAAGTTGCGCCGCGTCCCACGCACCCATTGCGACATAGGGGTCGTCGGCGACCGTGTTCAGGATTTCCGAGCGCTCGGAAAGATACCCATTGTGGAACAGGCAGTTGCCAGTGACCAGCATGAGCCTGTCGGTTGCAATGGGCACCGCCGGTGGGGCGAAGAACCTGCCAGCCGGGAGCACGAGAGCCGCCTTGGTGAATGCTCCGTCGGCGTCTAGCCCATCCTGCGTCAGGCCTTCATAGGCGGGAACCAGCCCGGCGATCTCGTCGAAAATCTCGGTTTGAACCGATGGCCGCAGTGCATGGCTTTGAAGTGCTGCGACAAAGTCGAAGATCGCCAGATTGCCTCGGGCCTCGCCGACCGGCTCACGGAACTTGCGGACCTTCTGGAGCCGGCCTTCGTTGTTGGTGAAAGTGCCGGATTCCTCGCCGTAGCTCGCGGCGGGCAGCACGACATCAGCGAGGCCCGCCGTATCCGTGAGAAATGCGTCCTGCACGATCAGCAGACCCGCGGCACGAAGCGCCCGCTGCACAAACTCCCGGTCGGGATAGGACATCAGGGGGTCGCTTCCAACGATATAGAGCGCGCCCATTCGCCCCCTGTCGCAGAGTTGCAGCATCCCGTCGAAATCCACGCCTGGTTCCGACGGAATCTCGGCGCCCCAGGCCCGTTCGAGAGTTGCGCGCGCGGCATTATCGGCGACCGCACGCAGTCCCGGCAGAGCGGCCGGGAGAACGCCCATATCCCAGGCGCCTAGCTGGTTGGCGCGATCGAAGAGAAACTGCATCGTCGGGTTCTTGCCGAGCAGGCGGAGAACCTGCAGCAGGTTGTTGAGCTGCTGCAGCGTCGCGCGCGCCGTTGGCGACCTCAGGAGGTCGGCGCTGACAAGCGCTGTGACGCTCCCGCCTTCCAGCAGCGCCGTGGCCAGACGGTTCGTTGCGTCGCTGCCGGTGGCCGCCGGCCCGCCAATTGTCGCTTCGATGTCAGCAAGAACGTCCTCCGGCAGGTCCTTTCCGGCCGCTACGACAGAGGCCACGACTGCGGCAAGGCTCGCTGCCTCGCAGCCCGGCGAAACGCGAACGACCGCCCGTGCGTCGGCGTCCAAGCGGGACGGCCGCACCGAGAGCATGAGCAATCTCGTCTGGCGGCGGCGTGCAGCGTCGCGCAGGAGATACTCGGTGACCGGATTCTCCTCGGTCACGTTGCCACCGACGACGAGCACGCAGACGTTTCCAATGACGTCCTGGAGCGGCGCGCGGCTGAAAAAGCTAGTAACCAACGGACCGAGCACATCGAAAGGCGTGGACCAGCGCGACGAGCAGTCAATATTGTTTGTTCGGAACATCGTCCGCATCATTTTCTGGAATTGATAAAGCGTCTCGTTGGGAAGGCGTGGTGAGGCAAGCCCGCCTGCAGCCCTTTCCTCAACCGCCGAAAGGCGCTGTCGTAGGTAGTTCTCCGCTTCTTCCCAGGAAACCGGAACGAGGGCGCCATCACGGCGGACCATCGGCCGCTTGATCCTGTCCAGGCTCGCGACGAAATCGAGGCCAAAACGTCCCCGCACGCAGAGGGTTTCGCGATTGAGACCCTCGTCCCACTTCGAGCGGACCCGCATGAACTCGCCCTTGCGTGTGCCGACCGTCAACTGGCAGCCGGTGCCGCAATGTGGGCATACCGTGTCGGTCTCGGCCAGATCCCAGGGGCGGGCCTTGTAGCGATAGGGGAAGCTCATCAGCGCGCCGACTGGACAGACCTCGACGCAGTTGCCGCATTGGTCGCAACTTGCAAGACTACCCTCGAAGCCGGTCACGGCGGTGTCCATACCTTTTTCGACCGTGCCCAGGGCGACCGCGCCGACCACCTCCTCGCACATCCGCACGCAGCGTTGGCACTGGATACAGCGGTTGACGTTCATGATGATGACCGGGCTGAGGCGGATGTCCTCGGAGTGGAACACCCGTTTGGCATCACGAAACCGGCTTTCGCGCGGCCCGTATGCCATCACCTGGTTCTGAAGCTCGCACTCGCCGCCTTTATCACATATCGGGCAGTCGAGCGGATGGTTGGCAAGCAGCATGTCGAGCATGGACGAGCGGGTTTCCTCGATCAGCGGCGTGTTGGTTCGCACCACCATGCCGTCGGTGACTGCGGTGGCGCAGGACGGCTGCAGCCTGCGCTGCCCCTCGATTTCGACCAGGCACATGCGGCACGAGGCGAGCGGCGGCAGCCGCTTCATGTAACAGAAGGTCGGGATGTCGATGCGCAAACGCTCGGCGGCCTGCAGCACCGTGGAGCCAGCTTCCACTTCCAGCATCTGTTCATTGATCGTAATGCGAACCATGGCTTCCTCGCGGTCTTCTTCCAGCGCACCTCAGTGAAACGGGCACCTCCGCTCCTCGATATGGGCGACGAACTCATCGCGGAAATGCTTGAGCGCGGCCCGCAGCCCCATAGCCGCGCCGTCGCCCAAAGCGCAGAACGTATTCCCGAAAATGCCCTTACAGAGCGCGTCCAGCTGTTCCAGATCGCCCGCCTCCCCCTGCCCCGCCTCGACCCGGCGCAACACTTTCACGACCCAGTTCAGCCCCTCGCGGCAAGGCGTGCACTTGCCGCAGGACTCGTGGTGGAAGAATTCGATGATCCGGGTGGCGACCTTGACCATACAGGTCGAGTCGTCGATCACGATCACGCCGGCCGAGCCGAGCATCGAACCGGCGGCAGCGAGCGAGTCGAAATCCATCCCCACCTCAAGCCCGCTTTCCGGGATGACCGGCGCCGAGACACCGCCCGGGATCACCGCCTTGATCCTGCGTCCGGGCAAGGGACCGCCGGCGTGGTTCTCGATCAGCTCCCGCAGCGGTATGCCCATCGGCAATTCATAGAGACCGGGTTTGCGCACTTGTCCGCTGAGGCAATAGAGCTTCGGGCCGGGGCTCTTGTCCGGGCCGATCTCCCGAAACCACCTCGAGCCCCGCATCACGATATGCGGCACGCAAGCGAGCGTCTCGACATTGTTGATGACCGTCGGGCTGGCGTAGAGCCCCTCGACCGCCGGAAACGGCGGTTTCAGGCGGGGCTGCGCCCGCTTGCCCTCGAGCGAGTCGAGCATCGCGGTCTCCTCGCCGCAGATATAGGCGCCAGCGCCGCAATGGATATGCACGGCGAAATCGAAAACGGAGCCCAGGATATTCCGCCCGAGGTAACCTCTTTCGTGAGCCTCGGCGATCGCCTGCTCCAGGCGACGGATCGCCGTCACATACTCTCCGCGGATGTAGACATAGGCGGTCTTGGCGCCGATCGCGTAGGCGCTTACCGCCAGCCCCTCGATGAGCTGGTGCGGGTCGCGCTCCATGATGATCCGGTCCTTGAAGGTGCCGGGCTCGCCTTCGTCGGCATTGCAGCACAGATATTTCGGCTTGTCGCCCCGCTTCGGCACGAAGCTCCATTTCATGCCCGTCGGAAAACCGGCGCCGCCGCGACCGCGCAGGTTTGATTCCTTGACGAGGTCGACGATCTCATCGGGCGTGTGCTCGCGCAGCACCTTCTGCAGCGCCTGATAGCCGCCGCCCGCCTCATAGGTCGGCAGCAAATGACCATCCGGCACGTTCATGTTCTTGAGGAGAACCGGCTCGAACATGGCGCTACTCTCCCGGCGGCTGCGCGCAAACATGCTCAATGCTCGCCGCCCGCGCTGCTGTAGCCCGAAGATTGTCCAACAACGCGTTTACCCGCGCGACATCCAGATTGCCGTGGTAATCGTCGCCGACTTGCATTACCGGAGCCATCTCGCAGGCGCCGAGGCATTCCACAGTCGAAAGCGTGAACATCCCATCCGGGGTGGTCTCACCCTTCTTGATCGCCAGGACCGCTTCCAGGTGCTTTAGCAGGTCCTCCGATCCGCACAGCATGCAGGAAACGTTATCACAGAGCTGCAGGTGGAACAGACCCACCGGTTCGGTATGGAAGAGCGTGTAGAAGGTCGCCAGTTCGTAAACCCACATCCGCTCGACGCCGAGGATGTCGGCGACCTCCTCCAACACCGGACCGGGCAGATAACCATGTTCCTTCTGCGCGATCAGAAGCGCGGGCATGATCGCCGAGCGCTGGTTCGGATACCGCGCCGCCGCCGCTTTTATCTTCTCGCGCATGCTCATCGCATCCAAATCTCCTGTTACTTATCCACCTCCGCCATCACCGGATCGAGGCTGCCCAGCACGGCAATCATGTCGGCCAGGTAGCGTGCGTTGGTGACCCCGAAGAGGCCCTGAAGGTTCACGAAAGACGGTGCTCGCACCTTCATGCGGAACGGTTTCGGCGATCCGTCGCTGATGATGTAGAACCCCAACTCACCCTTTGGCGCCTCGATCGCCGAATAGACCTCGCCTTTAGGTACCTTGAAGCCATAGGCCGACAGGTCGAAATGCTGGATCAAAGCCTCCATCGAGCAATGCACGCGTTCCTTGTCTACCGGGAACGCGATGGTCGGCATGTCGATCTGGAACGGTCCTTCGGGCATCTGGTCGATACATTGTTCGATGATCGCGATGCTTTCGCGCATCTCATCGACGCGGCACCGCCAGCGCGCGTAGCAATCGCCCTCGTTGCGGGTGATGACGTTGAACGCGAGCCGGTCATAAATCTCGTAGGGCTCGTCACGGCGGATATCCCAGTCGACGCCGGAGGCACGCAGGTTCGGGCCACTGAGACCCAGATCGATTGCGTCTTCGCCGGAGATCACGCCGATCCCCTTCGTGCGCTTGAGGAACACCCTGTTGTCTTCGAGCAATCGCTCATAGTCGCGGATCCGGTTCGGGAAGATGTCGCAGAACTCCCTGATCTTGGGAAGGAATCCGTCAGGCAGATCCTCGCGCACTCCGCCAACCCTGCAGAAGGATGTGTGCATGCGCGCACCGGTAATCATCTCCAGCAGGTCCATGATCATCTCGCGCTCGCGCATGACGTAGAGCAGCGCGGTCATTGCACCCAGATCCATTGGCAGCGCACCAGTGATCAGAAGATGACCGGAAATCCGCGCCAGCTCGGCCATCATCACGCGGATGTACTGCGCCCGGATCGGTGCTTCTATGCCAAGGAGCTTCTCCACCGCCAGCGCGAAGGCCAGATTATTGGACGGTGGGCAGAGATAGTCGAGCCGGTCCGTCAGCGGGAAAATCTGCGTATAGGTGAAGCTCTCGGCGAGTTTTTCCGTGCCGCGGTGGAGGTAGCCGATATGCGGATCCACACGCTCGACGTACTCGCCGTCCAGTTTGAGGACGAGCCGGAGTACCCCATGGGTGCTGGGGTGCTGCGGGCCGAGATTGAGGAGCACTTCCTTGGTATTAAGCGCTTCGCCTTCCGGTCTACTGAGCTCGGTGACTTCGGTCATCTCAACTCTCCGGCGTGGAACGGCCTCCTTCTGGAATGTCCCTGGTGGCAATGTCTGGCTGCGTTGGCGGCGGGCCCTCGGCACCGAAGGGATTCAGTTTGTCCTTGTAGCCCCTTAAGGGAAAATCCTTGCGCTGGGGAAAGCCCTCGAAGCCTTCCCACATATAGATCCGGCGCAGATCGGGATGGCCTTCGAACTTGATGCCATACATGTCCCAGGCCTCGCGCTCGTGCCAATTGGCAGTGCGCCAGACCCCCGTCACCGACGGGACGCGAGGCGGATCACCAAGCCGGCACTTGATGCGAACCCGCCATTTGTTCGGCAGCGAATAGAGGTGGTACACCGCCTCATAGCGTGGCAACTCCGGGTAATGATCGACCCCACAGATGTCAGACAGGAAATTGAACCGGAGCGCCGGATGGTCTTTCAGAAATCGGCAGAACTCAACGATCTTTTCGGGTGGGACGGCAAAGGCGTAGATGCCGTGCACGGCGCCGAGGTCCTCGATTGCTGCTTCGAAATGCTCCATGATCAGAGCGCGATTGAGAGACGGCTCCACGCTCATGAGGCTGCAATCCGATCCAGAGGCGTCCCGGCTAGCGCGCGGGATCTCTTGATCTTCTCCTGAAGCAGCAGGAAGCCGTGCATCAGCGCCTCGGGCCGCGGCGGACAGCCTGGCACATGCACGTCGACGGGCACGAAGGTTTCCGACCCCTGCACCACGGCATAGGTGTTGTAGACCCCGCCTGAGATGGCGCAGGTGCCCATTGCGATCACCCAGCGCGGCTCCGGCATCTGGTCATAGAGCCGGCGCACGACGGGGGCGAACTTCCGGGTCACGGTGCCGGCGATGATCATCACATCGGACTGGCGCGGCGAAGGCCGGAACACCACGCCGAACCGGTCGAGATCATAGCGCGCGCATCCTGCCGAGATCATCTCGATGGCGCAGCAGGCAATACCGAAGGTCTCGGGCCACAGCGCGGATTTTCGGCTCCAGTTGATGATGCTCTCGGCCGTGGTGAACAGCACGCTGTCGCGGATCGCATTGTTTACGCCTCCCATTCCAGCGCTCCCTTCAGCCAGGCGTAGGCGAAACCCACGATAAGCAGCAACATGAAGACGAACATCTCGACATAACCGACCAGACCTATGTCTTTCAGGACGACAGCCCAGGGAAAGAGGAACATCGTCTCGACGTCGAAGACCACCAGCAGGATCGCCAGCACAAAGAACTGCACCCTGAAACGGCCCCCGGCGGCTTCGCCCGCTGGGTCCACGCCGCACTCATAGGGCATGTTCTTCTCGGGATAGGGATTGGACGGCCGCAGCAACGAGGAGAAAAATAGCGTCGCCGCCGTCACCAGAACAATTCCGGCAACCATGAAAAGAACCGGCAGGAACTCCATTGCAGCCATAGTCATATCGCATTGCCCCGGTCACCCACCGAGAGCTTTCTTCAGGCCGCCGCCGGCCCCATCCGGAACCGGTAGTGCGGTCGCCCCGGGAAGCGACTTTGGCAATCCTTTCTTGGATTATCAGTGTATTCCGTCGGGTGGATCATTGCAAATTCAATAGATCAGCCGCCGAACACGGAATGCTGAGCAAGCCTCAGAAACCACGCTGGAAACAGGCCAATGCCGATGGTGCCGACGGCGGTGAAGGCCAGCGTGGCGCGCACCATAGGCGTCAGCGCCGGGTCGAACATCTTCTCCGGCTCGCGCATGTAGATCACCATGACGATCCGGATATAAAAGTAGGCGGCGACGACGCTCAGCAGCACCGCGATCACCGCCAGCATGACGAAACCTCGCTCGACCAGCGCGACCAGCACGTAGAACTTGGCGAAGAACCCGGCCGTCGGCGGAATGCCGGCCAGCGAGAACAGATAGAGCAGCATCACAAGCGCCAGCCCGGGATGCGATTTGGCGAGACCCGCATAGTCTTCGACAACCTCGCCCGAGAAATCGCCGTTCCGCATCATGATGATGGTACCGAAAATGCCGAGATTCATGAAAGCGTAGATCAGCAGGTAAAGCATCACGCTGGCGATCCCGTCCGCACCGCCGGCCGCCACGCCGAAAAGGGCGAACCCAGCATGGGCAATGCTGGAATAAGCCAGGAGGCGCTTGAAATTATCCTGCACCAGCGCCACGAAACTGCCGAGCGCCATTGTCACCACCGCAATGACCGCGACGATGATCCAGACATCCGAGGCTGCGACCAGAGGGTTGAGGAACACCCGCAGGATCACCGCGAACCCCGCCGCCTTGGGGCCCACCGACATGAAGGCGGTGATCGTGGTTGGCGCGCCTTCATAGACGTCCGGCACCCACATATGGAACGGCACCGCGCCGACTTTGAAGACCAGCCCCGCGACAATGAAGACCACCGCCAGCAGCAATCCGGGATCGAGCGGATCGCCGGTCACCGCCGCAGCCATCCCGTCGAGTTGTGTCGTGCCGGTGAGCCCGTAAACCAGCGAAACGCCGTAAAGGAAGATCCCGGTCGAGACCGCGCCGAGGATCACATATTTCAGCGCCGCTTCGTTCGATCGCCGCTCCTGCCGCAGGAAGCCGGTCAGCACATAGGTGCAGAGCACCATCAACTCGAGGCCCACATAGATCGACATGAGATCGGTCGCCGAGGCCATGATCATCATTCCCGAAAGCGCCAAAAGCAGCAGGACATAGTATTCGCTGCTGCCGATCCCTTCGATATCGGTATATTTTCGGGAAAGGAGGAATGTCAGGACGGTAGCGATGTAGAACACGAACTTGAAGAAGACCGCGAAGCGGTCGGCGATGAACATGCCGGTGTAGGCCGGCCGTACCTCGCTCGCCAGCATGAGTGTCGCCGAGGCGGCCATCAGCACGATGGCGACGGAGGCCCAGACAAGGAAGTGTTCCTGCCTCTTTTGCACGAATTGCCCCAGGATCAGCAGGATGCAAGCTCCGATGATCACGACGATTTCGGGCAGGCTCGCCACGATCGACTGGAAAAGCGCGGTGGCGGTCATTGGCCGCTCCCCTCGCCGTGCACGTGCGCCAGCAGATGGTGAACCGATGCGTCAATGATGTTGAGAAAAGGTTTTGGATAGAGCCCGACCCAGAGCACGAAGACGGCCAGCGGCAGCATCGCAGCTACCTCGCGGGCATTTACGTCACGTATCTTGAACCGCACGCCGACGCTGGGCGGACCAAGCGCGACTTTGCCATACATGCCAAGCAGATAGGCCGCGCCCAGTAAGGCACCCAAGATGGCTGCCGCGCCGACAGCCAGGTTGGCGGCAAACCCGCCCGCCAGGACGAGCAACTCGCCGACGAACGAATTCGTTCCCGGCAGCGCCATCGATGACAGAATGAACAAGGCAAGAAACGCGCTATAGACCGGCGCCACCTTCATCAACCCGCCATAATCGGCGATGCTGCGGGTGTGGGTCCGCTCGTAGATCAGGCCGACGAACAAAAAAAGGGCGCCCGTCGTTACGCCGTGATTGAACATTTGCAGGATGGCGCCCTCGAGCCCTCGCAGGTTCAGCGCGAAAATCCCCATCGTCACGAAGCCCATGTGGCTGATGCTGGAATAGGCCACCAGCTTCTTGAGGTCGTCCTGCGCCAGTGCAAGCAACCCGCCATAGACGATTGCAAGCGCTGAAAGCGCCAGCATCAGTGTCGAATAATATAGCGATGCCTCCGGTAGCATCGGCAGCGAGAACCGCAAGAATCCGTAGGCGCCCATTTTCAGGAGCACTCCGGCGAGAATAATGCTGCCTGCCGTTGGCGCCTGCACATGGGCGTCCGGCAGCCAGGTATGGACCGGGACCATCGGCACCTTGACCGCGAAGGCGACAAGGAAGGCGAAGAACAGCCACGACTGGACCCCGAACGGCAAGTCCTTGGCTGTCAGGGCGAGGATATCGAAGGTCTTGCCGCCGTTGATGTAGAGCACGATGACGCCGATCAGGAACAGGACGCTGCCCGCCAGCGTATAGAGGAAGAACTTGAAAGCCGCGTAGATCCGGCCGTCTCCGCCCCAGACGCCGATGATCAGGTACATCGGGATCAGCATCGCCTCCCAGAAGACATAGAACAAGAACAGGTCGAGCGCTGAGAACACCCCAAGCATCAGCGCCTGCATGACCAGCAGACTGACCATGAACTCCTTCACCTTGCGGTCGATCGCGACCCACGAGGCGAGCACGCAAACCGCCCCCAGCAGCGCCGTCAAGAACACGAAAAGCGCGCTGATCCCATCGACACCGAGCGCAAAGGTTATGCCGAGTGCCGGCACCCACGGCCGCACCTCGGTGAACTGCATTTCGTGGGTCGAGGTGTCGAAACCGGCCAGCATGGCGATGCAGAAAGCGAGGTCGAGGACGGTGACAGCCAGCGCCGTCCACCGCACCGCACCGTCGCTGCGTAGAAACATCAGGACCGCTGCCCCGACAGCGGGCGTGAATACGATGAGGCTCAGTAGCGGTAACCCCATGGATCCCCCCTACCGCCACGCTACGGCGAAGACGATGGTGGCTACGATTACACCGACAATCATCGCCAGCGCGTAATGGGTAACGACACCCGTCTGTAGCCGCCGCAGCGTCCCGCCGCCGCGCAGGATCGTTTGGGCGACGCCATTCACGATGGCGTCTACGCCGATGAGATCGATCCGCAGTCCCGCCCGCGCTGCGCCATATAGGAAGGGCAATGCCGCGGTCTCGGACACGTCGCTCACCGCCTTCTCGTAGCGTGCCAGCGGCTTTTCGGCGAACCACATGAAGAGCCGCGCCCCCTTGCGATAGAACCAGTCGGTGTCGAGGCTGATCGTCTTCTCGGGGTCGAGGGCCTTGAGGAACAGCACGAACCCGAAGGCGGTGAACATCAGCAGGCCGAGGCTCTCCGTGACATGACTGCCCGTATAGGGTTCGAAGTCCACCTGATAGGGAAGAAGCGCATAAAGCGGCTGCGGGAATACGCCGATCGCAACGCAGAGGACCGCCGCCATGCCCATCGCAACCAGCATGTTGCGCGGCGGCTCCCGCGCCTGAAGCTTCCGGTCTGTGCCAAAAAACATGTAATACGGGAGCTTGAGCCCGGTGTGCAGAAACGTCCCCGACGAGGCCATCGTCAACGCCAGTACCACCAGCGCGCGATGATCCTGTCCGGCAGCGGCTATCACCATCGACTTGGTGACGAAGCCCGAGAAAAATGGAAAGGCCGAGATCGCGAAGGCGCCGACCATGTAGAGCGCCACCGTCAGCGGCATGTTCTTGTAGAGCCCGCCAAGCTCGGTGAGCTTGCGCTGCCCGGTGACGTAGATGACCGCCCCGGCCCCCATGAAGAGGAGAGCCTTGTAGAGGATATGCGCGAAGGCATGGCTCGTGGCACCGTTCACCGCCATCTCGGTCCCGATTCCGATGCCGGCCACCATGTAGCCGACTTGGCTGACGATGTGATAGGCCAGGAGCCGCCGGCAGTCGTTCTCCAGCACCGCGTAGATGACACCGTAGAGCGCCATCGCGGTACCGAGCCAGACCAGAAGCTCGGTCCCGGGAAACGCGCGCGCCAACACATAGACGGCGGTCTTGGTCGTAAAGGCGCTCATGAATACCGCCCCGGTGACGGTCGCCTCTGGGTAAGCGTCGGTCAGCCAGGCGTTGAGGGGTGGTACCGCGGCGTTAAGAAGGAACCCGGCAAGGATCAGGTAGGCGCCGGCGCCCATCCCCGCCTCGATCGGTCCGAAGAGCAGCGATCCTGTCGAGGTTCCATGGAGAATGATGCCCCCAAGCAACACGACGCCGCCAGTGACATGGACCATGATATACCGGAACCCGGCATTGATCGCCTGTCGACCGCCCTTGGCGAAGACCAGATAGGCAGAAGCAAAGGCCATGGTTTCCCAGAACAGGTAGAGCGTCAGGTAGTCGCCGGCGAACACCACGCCGAGCGCGCCGCCGACGTAGGCGAAGGCAGCGACATGCTGGCCGGGACGAGGCAAGTGCAGCGCATAGACCGTTCCGATTAGAGCCATGATGGTGAAAACGGTGGCGAAGACGATGCTCAGCTTGTCGACCTTGGCGATCAGGATTTCCTGCCCGAGGAAGTGCGCCGCTCCATAACTGCCTGGCTGGACCGTTACCACTGCAAGGATCGCCAGCGCCGGGATCAGCAGCAGATAGACCTTCCGGATCGATCCGGTGAGGAAAGGGATCGGCAGGGTGCCAAGAATGAACAGCAGGGCCGGATGAGCGAAGTCAATCATAATAGTCCTCGCGCCGCATGAGTCCGCCCTGATGGCCAAGGAACTTGGAAACGAAGATCAGCAGAACGCAGGATAAGAAGCCATAGACGGCCGACCAGCCCGGCAGGCGGTCCCACAGATAAACCGCGTGTTCGCGGGGGACCAGAAAGTCGGCGATGACGATCAGAACGAGCACCAGATAGAACAGCCGGCGCCGCTGGTTGGCGTATTCTTCGTCACCAAAGAAATCGACCACGCGCTTGATCATCTGACAACTCCTTCCGCCAGGGCGAGGAAATAGTTGGGGAAGATGCCCATCGACACCGACAGGATGGCAGTTGCCACCAGCGGGATCGTCATCATTGGGATTTCACGGACCGTTGCGGGGCTTTTCTCGGCCTCCGTCTTGAAAAAGGCGAGATAGGTCACAGGCAGGAAATAGGCGGCGTTGAGAACCGAACTCACCAGGAGCACAATCAGGAACGCGACGTCCCCCGCCTGCATCGAGCCCAGCGTCAGATACCACTTGCTGACGAAGCCCGCGGTCGGCGGCACCCCGATCATGCTTAGCGAGCCGACGAAGAACGCGCCCATCGTCCAGGGTAGCCTGCGGCCGATACCGGCCATGTCGCTGATGTTGCGCTTGCCGGACGCACAATAGATCGACCCGGCGCAAAAGAAGAGGGTGATTTTGGAGAAGGCGTGAGCCGCAATGTGGATGATTCCGCCGACCATAGCGACCGGCGAGAGCAAAACCGCGCCCAGCACGATATAAGAGAGCTGGCTGACCGTCGAATAGGCGAGCCTCGCCTTCAGGTCGTCGCGCGTCAGGGCGTAGACGGACGCCATCAGGATCGTGAACGAGACCAGATAGGCCGTGGCGATGCCCAGGTGCTGACTGTCCATCAGCCCTGTGCCGAAGACATGGAACACCACGCGCAGCACGCAGAACACGCCCATCTTGACCACGGCCACCGCATGCAGGAGCGCGCTGACCGGTGTCGGCGCCACCATCGCCGCCGGCAGCCAGGCGTGCATGGGCATTATCGCGGCCTTGGCGAAGCCGAAGAGATAGCAGAAATAGACGACCGTCAGCAGCGGCGCCGAGGCATTGACGCCCGCCAACAATCCGCCTGCCCTGAAATCGAGCGACCCCACAATGGAGTAGGTCAGCGCCAGCGCGGCGAGAAGCGCGCTTTTCGAGGCGCCCATCAAATAGACAAGGTACTTGCGGCTGCCCGTCCATGCCTGTTCGTCCTCGTGGTGGTAAACGAGCGGATAGGTCACGAGGCTGAGCATCTCGTAAAAGATCACCAGCGTGAACAGGTTGGCGGCGAAGGCGCCGCCCACGGCCGCCGCGAGACTGGTGGCAAAGCAGGCGAAGAAGCGGGTCTGCGCGTGTTCGTTCAAGTGCCGCATATAGCCGATGGAATAGATCGCCGCCGCGATCCACAGCAGCGAAGAAACGGTGGCAAACACCATGCCAAGCGCATCGACCCGGAAAGCCAAGTCAATCCCCGGCAGGATCTCGAACAGGCGCAAGTCGATCGTCCCGCCCGAAAGCACCGTCGGCGCCATCGAGGCGACAATTGCGAACATGGCGATAGCAGCCAATGGCGAGACGAGATCGCGGAGTCGTTCGCGGTTGTTCAGGAGGAGAATCGCGAGGGCCGCCAGACCTGCGACGGCAACGGCAAGCAGCGGCCGGATCGATATCACCGGGTCCAAACCGCTATCCTTTCATGATGGTCACGTCGTCGACCTTGAGGGTGGACTTGTTCCTCACGAGGGCGACCAGGATACCGAGGGCGACGGCAACCTCCGCCGCTGTGATTGCGATGACGAAGATCGCGAAGATCTGCCCGCGGAAATCGTCGTCGTAACGCCCGAACGCGATGAAATTGATGTTGACCGAGTTGAGCAGAAGCTCCAGCGACATCAGCACGACCAGGATATTGCGCCTGATGAGCACGCCTGCCGCCCCGATCACGAACAGGACCACTCCGAGCAAGATATACCAGGAGAGCGGAACCATCACTCCTGCTCCTTCCGCGCCAGCACGATGGCACCGACCAGGGCGGCGAGCAGGATGACGGAGGCGGCTTCAAACGGCAGCAGGTAGTCGGCAAAAAGCGTCGTGCTGAGCTGCCTGATCTCATCGCCACCGCGCACAGCGGCGGGCTCGGTGACCGAAAAGCGCTTGCTCCACAGCACCAGCACGAGCATCTCGACACCAAGCAGGACGAGCAGCACCAGCGCCGGCAGGTTGCCGCCCGGCAAGAACCGCTGCAACATCGCTTCGCGCACATCGATCATCATGATCACGAACAGGAACAGGACCATGATCGCGCCGACATAGACGAAGATCTGGATGACCGCGAGCAACGGCGCGTCGAGCAAGATGAAGATAGCAGAGATTTGCAGGAAACAAGCCATCAACGCCAATGCGCTGTGAACCGGACTGCGCGCCATAACCACAGTCAGGGCCGCAATCACGGACACCGTCGCGAACAGAAGAAAGAACCCCTGACCCATCGACGCGACCCTCCCACGACAACTGTGACCCAGCGCGAGACGGCCGGATTTGAGATAGTTGCGCACTTCAGGTGCATTTATAAATTGTGCCCTAGTCTCGGATTTTTCACAAGATTATTGTCATTGGTGGAGCAAGACCGGGCCGATCCGATTGTGGCGAGCCCCGCTCGCGAGAGGCTGGCGGAGCGAGCCTGCGCCTGATGGTCAATATGCTCCCGAATATGCGCAGCCGCGCCGACCTTCGCTGCGGGCGGGGTGCCGCCCGCCGCGGCCGCCAAGACAACGCAGGCAGATGACGATATCCAATGGCTGATGATCGGCCGGCCCGTCACCGCTTTGAAGGCCTGGCTCTCTCAAGCGAAAATCGAAGCTGGACCAGTCTTTCGACGCATCGATCAATGGGGCAGTATCGATCGGCGGCCACTGACGCCCCAGTCGATCACGCCGCCGAAAGGCCAACCTGGAGCCGGACAAGTTCCCGGCGCATGGGTTGCGGTCCGGCTATCTGACCGAGGCAGCCACACGGCAGGTGCCGCCGCAGGAGGCGATGCAGCGATGCAGTGCAAGTCAATCAATCAGGCCGCATTGCACCAACATTTTTGCATTCCTTTCTTGCAAATATGGAGTAAAGCTCCATAAATACAAGGATGATTGAGCGTAGAATTGAACGTGAACTGAACGACCTGATCGGCTCTCAGCCTGCCGTCGCACTCATTGGCCCGCGGCAAGTGGGCAAGACAACGCTGGCGCTCGACATCAGTCAAACACGACCGTCGATCTACTTGGACCTGGAGTCCGATGCTGACCGCGCCAAGCTCAGCGAGCCAGAACTCTATTTAAGCCAGCACAGCGATAAGTTGGTCATCCTTGACGAAGTACAGCGTTTGCCGAACCTGTTCCAGAACCTGCGAGGTCTTATCGACCGCGGCCGGCGATCCGGCCGCAGAGCCGGTCAGTTCCTGCTCCTTGGATCAGCGTCCATCGAACTGTTGAAACAGTCGGGCGAAACACTGGCGGGCCGAATAGCCTATCTTGAAATGCAGCCAATCGATGGCCTCGAGATCGCAGAAGCAGATCTCAATGCACTATGGCTTCGCGGCGGGTTCCCCGATAGCTTCCTGGCCCCTAGCGATATGGCAAGCCAACGCTGGCGGCAGGATTTCATTCGCACGTATTTGGAACGAGATATCCCGCAGCTCGGTCCAAGAATTCCAGCCGAAACGCTCAGGCGTTTTTGGACTATGCTCGCGCACCGCCAATCCAGTGTTCTGAATGCAGCCGATTTTGCCCGCGCACTCGGCGTTGACGGCAAAACCGTCGCATCCTACCTCGACTTACTGGTCGATCTCTTGCTCGTGCGTCGGCTTGAACCTTGGCATGCTAACCTCGGCAAACGTTTGGTGAAGTCGCCCCGCATCTATGTTCGCGACAGCGGCATCACCCACACCCTGCTCGGACTCGCTACCGAGGAACAGTTGCTTGGTCATCCGGTGGTAGGCGCAAGTTGGGAAGGATTTGTCATTGAAACGCTGATTGCAGCCGCTCCAAGCGATACGCAGGCGCATTTCTATAGAACCGCGGCAGGCGCAGAAATCGATCTGCTGCTGACGCGACCAGGTGGCCGTCCCTGGGCCATTGAAGTCAAGCGGAGCCTGACACCCAAAGTCGAAAAAGGATTTTACCTTGCGTGCGAAGACCTTCAGCCCGAAAGGCGGATTGTTGTCTATCCGGGTCGGGAAACCTATCCGCTCAAGGGTGACGTCGTTGCAATGTCTCTTCCGACAGCAGGAACGCTTTTGCACGACACCGACTGAACCAGGGTCTACGAGCCGGGCTACCGTCCCGAGGATGCCGTTGCGACCCGCATTCGGAAACCATCCAAGGTATCGGCCAGCTGTGCTTGATTGACGTAGAGCGATCATTTTCGACGCATCCACGATGCCACGCCCGGTGCGGAAGCGAATAAGGCGGCGGTGAAGACCAAGGATCGAAGCAATGGTGTGCCATTATCAGCCAAGTAGGTCTCCCTGCGTGGAAAAGACGGCCGCGTTCGCAGCCGAGCCTAAGATAATGCCAATGACCAAAATCTGAACGAAAAAGCGCCGCGACATCGACGGTCGCGGCGCTTTGTATCGTGTCGTTTATTTCAGAATTCGCGCCAATCTTCAGCCGCCGCACCGCCAGCAAAAGCTGTCGAGACCTTGCGTACCATTGCCGCTGGAGCGTTTCTCTGTGGCAGTCGCAGTGCATGGGCAGATTGCGTCGTCCCGGCAGAGCCCTGAAAGCGGAATTTTGACAGCTGGCTTGTCAGCGAACCCGCTTCGTCAGCCAGCTTGTGGCTGGCTGCGGATGTCTCTTCGACCATCGCCGCATTCTTCTGCGTGGATTGATCGAGTGAATTGACCGCGGCGTTGATTTCTTTGAGCGCCGTAGACTGTTCCTTCGCAGCCTCGACGATTGAGCTCACGTGGCGGTTGATTTCCTGCACTTCGCTGACGATCTCCGTCAGCGCCGTACCAGTCTCGCCGACCAGGGTCACGCCGGAACGCACTTGATCACCGGAATTGCTGATCAGTTGCTTGATTTCCTTCGCTGCATGGGCGGAGCGTTGAGCAAGTTCGCGAACTTCCTGAGCGACGACTGCAAAGCCTTTGCCCGCCTCGCCGGCCCGTGCAGCCTCGACGCCGGCGTTTAGTGCCAGCAGGTTGGTCTGGAATGCAATGTCATCAATGACGCTGATGATATTGTTGATCTCGTTCGAGGAACCTTCGATCTGGCTCATCGCGGCAACCGCACGCTTCACGACTTCGCCCGAGCGCTCGGCATTTGTGCGTGTTCGTGCAACAAGGTTGCCGGCCTCTTCGGCGCGACGGGTCGAGTCATTGACCGTCGTCGAAATTTCATCGAGCGCTGCGGCAGTCTGTTCAATTGATGCGGCCTGCTGTTCGGTGCGCTTTGCCAGATCATTCGAAGCTTCGCTGATCTCGCGGGCACCGGCATCGATCGACAAAGCGTTATCGCCGATCGTCTTCAACGCCGATTGAAGCTTCTCGACCGAGTTGTTGAAGTTAAGGCGCAGCGTATCGAGAGATGCAGCGAACGGCTTGTCGAGACGGATATCGAGATTGCCGGCGGCCATTTCTTCAAGTGCTTGGCCGAGCTGTTGAACAGCATCGTTCGTCTGCGCCGATAGCGCCTCGCGTTCCGCCGCGGTTGCTTCGAGCCGCGCGTTCTCATCAGCGGTGCGCCGGGCGTCGGCTGCGGCGCGCGCCTCAGCCTGCGAGGTCACGGCCTCGCGCACGGCGCCAACGGCCTTCGCCAAATCGCCGACCTCGTCACTGCGGGCCTCGATATCGCTGGTGCTTTCGTTGTTGCCCTGTGCCATCCGCTGCAGGGCGATCTGCAGCTTGGCCATCGGCAAAGTGATCGAGCGGGTCGCGAGGAACGCAGCGGCAATAGCCATAAGCACAGCGCCTCCCAACGACCCCAGTGCCAGCGTCTGGAAGCCCGCAACGACGACGCTGACGCCACTGCCGACTGACTTGTTCAAGTTTTCCTGATAGTCGATGAACTTGTTGATGGCCTTGAGCCAGTTGACGAAGAGAGGCGTTGCCTGCTCGATTAGCATCTTCTTGGCTTGCACCGGGTCATTCGCCATCTGGCGCGCGATGATATCTGCGACAACCGGATTGGTTTTCGACTGAACGTCGGCAATCTCCGCAACGATCGCCTTCTCGGGCTCAGTGGCAGCGCCCGGCATCGAGATCATCGCATTCATCTTCTGCTCGTTTTCCGCATAAGTCGCGGCAAGCTTTGCAATGAGATCGATCGCGGTCTGACGGCCGGCAGGCTCATCGCGCAAAACGACATCGCGAATGGCAATTGCCCGGTCATGAACGCTGCCCCGGAAATTGATGGCAAAGCGCTGCTTGACGCTGTTGACCTCGTTGATCTGCACGAGATCGTGGTCGACATAGTTCATCTTTGAAATGGAAAAGAGCGTCAAGCCAATCATGAGCAGCAGCAGGAAACCGAAAGCTGCATAAAGGCGGGGGCCGATGCCAAATCGGAAAGTCATTTGCAATCCTCCAAGCGCAAATAGCCGCGCAAGCAATGAATTGCGCGATGCCGCAACGATGAGCGTTATCCGGGGGCACCCGGCCGAGCGCCGTTGAACTCATTTCTCGCTTTGTCTGAAGAAAGCACTCGTGAATAAACAGATAATGAAAGATGGTTAATAATTATAATATGAGCAAAATAATTATACTATGTCCAAACAATGTGTCGCACAAGTATTGCAGGTTGCAATTCAAAAGCTGCTTGGTTTTCTTGATCCGGCTTTGAATCACTCTGTTTGCAGCTGATACCAGTGCTTCCAGCGATGCCGCGACAGTACGTGTATCTTCCGGGAGCGATCGCTTCGTCAGATACTGGTATGGTTGGTGAGTTCCTCGAGCCGGAAGGGGGCGCTAGCACGAGGAGAGGCATTAGTGTCGCAAAGAACTGCACAACCTGGCGGCGCTTCAATTGCCGTCGACAACGACCATGCCCGTCGCGATAGTTGTGTGCACCTGGAGCACCAACTTGGCAATCTCGATTCCGATTGTGATAATCTTTTCCACTGACAGGGCCTTCTCATGCGTCATGCGGTCAGAACGTTACGTGGCTACGCCGCGAAAAGGCTGACTGCTCGATTTGACGACATGATCGTCAATCGCCCTGCTCGAACTAGAAACAGCTGAGGCGCGCCTTCGACTGCGCCTGCTCGGGCGTTGCACCGATACGTCCAAGGCGCAGTCTACTCATTACGACATTGCAGGGTGAAGCAAGGCGTCTCTACGCGGTCTCAAGCGTAAGACTTGCGGTATCGGCAGCTGCTACGATGTTCTCCAGCACGGAAATTTCCTCTTCTGTCAGATCTGTGAGTGGAGCCCGGACAGAGCCGGGATCGCGGCCTATCACCTTTAGCCCGGCCTTGATGATCGAGACTGCATAGCCTTTTCTTCGGTTGCGCAGGGCAACGAATGGGAAGAAGAAATCCTTGAGAATCCGGTCGACGGTCCTTTGGTCGCCGTTTCGCAGCGCCTGATAAAAACGTTGTGCCAGTTCCGGGACAAAATTGAAGACGGCTGACGAATAGGTCGTTACACCAGCGGCGAAATAGGCCTGAGCATAGACTTCGTGCGTCGGCATGCCGCCAACATAGACGAGGCGGTCGCCAATCTTGGTGGTGATCTCAATGACGCGGTCGACGTCCCCGACCCCATCCTTGAAACCGATCAGGTTGGGGCATTCGTCGCAGAGTTGCGCAAGACTGTCTGCCGACAGGATGGCGTTATCACGGTTATAGACGATCACCCCGATCCCGACTGCGTTACAGACTGCCTTTACATGCGCAACCAGGCCGGCCTGTTCCGAAAACATCAGATATGGCGGCAGGAGCAGCAGCCCATCGGCGCCGGCCCTTTCGGCTGATCGTGCAATCTCGACTGCAAGCGAGGTCCCATAGCCTGTTCCCGAAATGATTGGCGTCTTGCCGGCTGCCTTCTTGGCGGCACGTATGACCAGCGGCACTTCCGCAGGATTGAGTGAGAAGAACTCGCCGGTACCGCCGGCTGCAAAAAGTGCGCTTGCCTCAAAGCCAGCCAGCCAGTCGACGTGTGTGCGGTATGCCGCCTCGTCAAACGTGTTGTCGCTGTCGAAATGCGTCACGGGAAAGGAAAGCAAGCCGTCGCCGACCGCTTTCTTGATGGCATCGGGTTCCATGTCAATGTCCTTGAGTTATTGCTCTATCGAAGGATTTGGAGGCGCGATCACAGATGCCCGGCTTCCATGGCCTCAAGCAGGGCGGCGATGTAACCATAGCAAAAGCTGAAGGCTACACCGCTGGCATCGCGGCCGCTGATGCTCGGTACATGATCCGGCATGACCATGTATTTGTAGCCGACCTCCTTATACACTTTCAGCGACCGGACCATGTCCATGTCACCCTCGTCGGGGAAGGTTTCCATGAAGGAAAGCGCGCCGCCGCGAATGTTGCGGAAGTGCAGGTTGAAGATCTTGTCGCGTGTGCCGAACCAGCGAATGATGTCGTCGATCTCCTCACGCGGATTTTCGAGCATCTCGCCGATCGACCCTTGGCAGAAGTTCAAACCGTGATAGGGGCTTTCCCGCATCTGGACGAACTTCTTGAGCCCGTCGACCGTCCCAAGCACACGTGTGACGCCGCGATAGCCGGGAGGCGTGTAGGGATCGTGGGGATGGCAGGCAAGGCGAATGCGGTTGCTTTCGGCAACGGGAACGACCCGTTCGAGAAAGTAATCGATACGCTCCCAGTTTTCATCCTCCCGGAGCACTCCCGCAAGGCCAGGCGCCGCCTGGTGGTCCGCCTTGTCCCAACGAAATGCCTCGTTGAGCGATCCGCCGCGGCCTTTTTCGAGTTCGGTGCGCGGAATGCCGATCAAATTGAGATTGTATTTGGTCGCAGGTATGCCTGCCTTGGCGCAGTTCTCGATCATCTGGCAGACAGCGTCGATCTGCCGGTCGCGCTCGGGCCCGGCCAAGAGGATATCGGGATAGGATGCGTTCTCGATCGGTTTCGACGGCAGGGGAAGCTGGATCATGTCGAGCACAAGCCCAAAGCTTTCCACATGATCGCAATGACGCTCTAGATCTTCCAGCGTCCAGCTTGACGGGGCGCCTGGCGGATCGGCCGATATATGCTTCACCCCAAGCTGGGCAAAAACACGAAAATCGTCATCGTCGCGCACTGCGACCTGCGTTCCCAAATACACCTTCATCCTCCCGAATGATCAGATCATGTCATATGACATAATATGAATTTCGGAGGCTGTCGAGTATTATTGCTGCTCTGCGAGCATTCGATAGCGTCGCTGGCTTGCCATCATGTGGGCGCGCATGGCCTGGCGGGCCCGATCCGGATCCTGATCTGCGATGGCCGAGAGGATCTCCCCATGCTCGGCGTGGACCTTTTCGAGATAGGTGCGGTCATTGGCTTCTGGCAAGGTCGGAAACTGTCCGCGCGGTATGGCACGAGGACCGAAGTGGCGCAGAACATCGACGTAAAACCGGTTGTTCGTAGCGGCAGCGATGGCCATGTGAAACTCGTAGTCGGCCTCGACGGTCGGCTGCCCAGCTTCAATCAAATTCGCCATCTTCCTGTTGGCCGCGCGGATGGCGGCTTCTTGCTCGGCTGTCCTGCGATAGGCTGCGATGGCCGCGGCCTCGCCTTCGGCAGCCATTCGAAATTCCAGCAATTCAAGGGTCTCTGGGATGCTTTTTACTTCGATTGGCGTGAGCGAGAGACCCGTCTTTGTTTTGGGGTCGGCGACAAAGACACCCTTGCCTTGAACCGGTTGGACAAAGCCTGCCGCGCGCAGGTCGGCAATTGCCTCCCTGACGACCGTCCGGCTGACGCCAAAGGTAGCCTCAAGCTGCGGCTCGGTTGGCAGTTGATCCCCCTGTCGCAGCTTTCCCGTCTCGATCTGCAGGCGCAGTTGATCGATGACCTGCTGTGCCAGCCGCTGCCTGCCGCGATTGATCGTTACCATCATGCCCGTCCCAATCTATCCATCCGGTCTCGTCCGCACGACGCTTGCAAAGCGCTCTGATCTTCGATAAATCATAATACGACATACGGACGACATATTATGTCTCGTATAGTAACTCAGGGAGGAGTTGCAATGAAGTATTTTCCCAGAAGTCTGTTTGTAAGCGTCGCCTTAAGTGCGCTCACCATGGCGGCCCAGGAGCTCAAGGCGGCCACGCCCGCTGACCAGCTTGTTATCGGGACATCGCTGGCCCAGGTTCTGTCGCTCGACCCGCAGCAAGCGACGGAAGGTAAGGCCGTCGAGATCATGTCAAACCTCTACGATCGGCTGGTGGCAACGACGCCGGACGGAAAGATCGTACCGCAGCTTGCAGAAAGCTGGCAGGTCGATGACAAGGGGATCACTTTCAAGCTGCGTGAAGCAGCGTTTGCCTCAGGCAATCCGGTCACGTCGAAGGACGTTGTCTATTCTCTAGGGCGACTTCTAAAGCTCGACCAGGCTGCGGCAGCAAACCTGAAGCGAGTCGGCTACACGAAAGACAATGTCGACCAGTTGGTCAAAGCGATTGACGTCAAGACCGTGCGTATCGATCTTTCCGACACGGTGACGTCGGAACTTTTGCTTTACCGGCTCGCCATGGCGATTGCGAGCGTGGTCGACAGCGTCGAGGTCGAAAAGCACGTCGTCAACGACGACTATGGAAACGCCTGGCTTAGAACCCATTCTGCCGGCTCCGGTCCGTTCACACTCAATCGCTGGTCGCCGAACGAGCTCGTCATTCTTGACGCTAACAAGGACTATGTCGCGGGTGCGCCGAAGATGCGCCGTGTCATCGTCCGGCATGTGCCTGAAAGCCAGGTCGAACGCCTGATGCTGGAGCGCGGCGACATCGATCTTGCCAGCGCCCTGACGGCGTCTGATCTGGCGATTTTCAACGGCAAGAAGGGCTTTGAGGTTCAGCGCGTGCCCACCGGCGGTTTTTATGTTCTAGCGATGAACGCGGGCAACAAGTATCTCGCCAATCCAAAGGTGCGCGAAGCGATCGCCTACAGCATCGACTATCAGGGTATCGAAAAGACGATCATGGGGCCGTACGGTCGCGTCAGGACGGTCCCGGTACCAGAGAATTACGAGTATGCGGTACCAAGTCCGGACTGGCACCTCGATGTGGCCAAAGCAAAGCAGCTGTTGGCCGACGCGGGTTTCAAGGATGGCATTTCCCTGACGCTGAAGACCATAGCTCAGACACCTCGTGTCGATCTGGCAACGGCCATTCAGGCCTCACTCGGCCAGATCGGCATCAAGGTCGATGTCCAGCAGGGAAATGGCTCCGACATCATTTCGGCCCACCGGGCGAGAAACTTTGATCTCCTGATCCCACAGACTGGCGCCTACATGCCGAACGTCCTCGGTGCGATGGAGCAGTTTGCATCCAATCCGGACAATTCGCTCGAAGCCAACAATGCCGGCAACTTCGTGTGGCGCTCGGCCTGGGACATTCCGGAATTGACCGCAGTGACGGCAAAGGCGTCGATGGAGCCTGACCCCAAAAAACGCGGCGAGCTTTATGTTGAGATGCAGAAGATGTTCATCGACCAAAAGCCCGCCGTGCTGCCGATGTTCGAGCGTTTCGAACCCATCGTCTTGAACAGCAAGGTTCAGGGCTATGTCGGCCATCCCAATTTGATAACGCGCCTTGAAGGCGTGACCAAGGCCGAGACCGAATAAACAAGGTCGCCGATCATGAAAGAACTGTCCGTAACCGAACTGGGATGGCGGCTTTGGCATCTCGTTCTCAGCCTGTTCATCCTTCTGTGCGTCACTTTCGTGATCGGCCGCGTCTTGCCCGCCGATCCTGTCGGGGCCATCGTCGGCGAGCTTGCAGATCCGGCTGCCTACGCCGCCATGCGCCAGAAGCTCGGCCTTGACCTGTCGATCTACCAGCAATTTCTGATCTATCTGAAGGGGCTCGCTCAGGGCGATTTCGGGACGGCGGTTCTGACCGGCAATCCGGTATCGGCGGATCTCGCCCAAGCATTCCCGGCGACATTCGAACTTGCCACCCTGGCAATTCTCATCTCGACGTTTGTTGGTGTACCCCTTGGCCTGACTGCCGCGCTTTTTCGCGACAGTTTCATCGACAAGGTTGCTCGCGTGATTGCACTTGTCGGTCATTCGATCCCGGTCTTCTGGTTCGGAATTGTCGGCCTGGTTATCTTCTATGCCGGCTTGAACTGGGTTGGTGGCCCTGGACGCATGGATGTCTTTTACGAGGGCCTCGTCACGCCGCAGACGGGCCTCTTGCTGGTCGACAGCCTTTTGCAGGGCGAAACCGAGATTTTCTGGAACGCACTCGGCCACATCATTCTCCCAGCTGTCATCCTTGCCTATGCGGCCATGGCCTACATTACCCGGATGACACGCAGCTTCACGCTGGAACAGCTAAGCCAGGACTATGTGATTGCCGCGCGCGCAAAAGGCGTCGGCCCGGCAAGGACCGTCATCAGCCACGTTCTTCCCAACATTGCTGTACAGCTCATCACCATTCTTGCGATCTCCTACGGTGGGCTTCTTGAAGGCGCGGTCGTGACCGAGATCGTCTTTTCATGGCCAGGCATCGGTCAATACATGACGAACGCGCTGATGATCGGCGACATGAATGCCGTCGTTGCAGGTACGATCATCATCGGTTTCATCTTCATGTTTCTGAATTTCCTCGCGGATATCGCCTATGCGATCTTCGATCCGCGCACGAGAGAGGCGGCGCGATGAGCGAGGCAATTGACACCAATCTTCCTATTCGTCCACCGAGCCTTCCAGCACGCATCATAGCGTCTTCAGCCCGTATCGTCTCGAAGCTTGTGCAGGAGCCGCTCGGTCTTGCAGGCTTTGTCATTCTTGGGCTGCTCTGCATCGTCGCGATTATTGCCCCTTGGCTTGCGCCCTACGATCCGAATATCCAGGTTCTTTCCGACGCCTTGCAGCCGCCGAGTGCCGCGCATTGGGCCGGCACCGACGAGTTCGGGCGCGACATTCTGAGCCGGCTGATTTACGGAACGCGGATCACCGTTCAGACGGTACTCTCGATTTCTCTGATTGTAGGTCCCATCGGTCTCCTGATCGGCGTGGTTGCTGGCTTCTTCGGTGGCCGCACCGATGCGCTGCTGATGAGAGCGACAGACATCGTTCTTTCCTTTCCTTCGCTGATCCTGGCGCTTGCATTTGCCGCGGCCCTTGGCGCCGGACTGACCACTGCGATCATCGCCATTTCCCTGACTGCCTGGCCGCCGATAGCCCGGCTGGCACGTGCCGAGGCTCTGGTTGTCAGGAACGCCGACTACGTCGCTGCTGCGCGGCTTTATGGAGCCTCGCCGCTGCGCATCCTGCTCGTCTACATCGCGCCCATGTGCATCCCCTCGGTGATCGTTCGCCTGACGTTGAACATGGCCGGGATCATCTTGACGGCCGCCTCCCTCGGCTTTCTCGGACTGGGTGCGCAACCTCCGGCGCCGGAGTGGGGCGCAATGATATCGAACGGACGCAAGTTCATGCTGGACTACTGGTGGGTTGCCGTCATGCCGGGCTTGGCTATCCTGATTTCCAGCCTTGCCTTCAATATCGCGGGCGATGCGCTTCGCGACATTCTGGATCCTCGCCATGCAAGATCATGAGATGAGACCCCTGCTTTCCATCAGGAAATTGAACGTGAGTTTCGGCAGGAGCGCGGTTCCCGCCGTGTCCGACGTAAGCTTCGACGTCGGGCGTGAGCGCGTCGGGATCGTCGGCGAGTCCGGCTCGGGCAAATCGACGACGGGACGCGCGATCATGCGCCTTCTACCGCCGAGTGCTAATGTCACGGCGTCGCGTCTCGAGCTTGACGGGCGGCCCCTTCTGTCGCTGCCGGAGCGGCAGATGGGCAAGATACGGGGCAAGGACATCGCGTTGATCATGCAGGATCCTCGCTACTCGCTCAATCCGGTGCTGACGGTCGGCAAGCAGATCGCCGAGGCGGCTCGCCTGCATCTTGATCTGCGCGGCCGCGCTGCGCTTGCCGCCGCAACCAGAGCGCTCGAGCGCGTGCGGATCAAGGACCCGGAACGCGTGATGACGCTTTATCCGCACCAGATTTCCGGCGGCATGGGGCAACGCGTGATGATTGCCATGATGCTCCTTGCGAAGCCGAAACTGGTCATTGCCGACGAGCCGACATCGGCCCTCGATGTCAGCGTCAGGAAGGATGTGCTGACGCTGCTCGATGAGCTCGTCCGGGAGAATAATTCCGGACTGCTGTTGATCAGCCACGACATTCGCATGGTCGCAGCTTTTTGCGAGCGGATTATCGTCATGTGTTCCGGGCGCGTGATCGAAACGCTGACCCGGCTCGAAGACGCGCGCCATCCCTATACACGAGGACTTATGGCAGCGATGCCGGATCCGAAAAATCCGGTACGGCGCCTTGCTGTTCTCGACCGGACAAAGCTCGATCTGGAGAATGCATGATGATTGAAGTAGGCGATCTCGATGTCGTGTTTGCTTCGGGCAAGCAGGAAAATCACGTGGTCAAGGAAGTGAACTTCAAGGTGGCGCGTGGTGAGACCCTGGGCATCGTCGGCGAGTCTGGCTGCGGCAAGTCCACCTTGCTGCGCTGCCTTGCTGGTATGGAACGGGGCTGGTCAGGAGAGATTGCGCTGGCCGGCAGGGTCGTCGGCAAGACGCGCAGCCGCGAGGACCTCAAATGTGCGCAGATGGTTTTCCAGGATCCCTACGGTTCGCTTCACCCCCGTCATCGGATCGGAACGGCGCTCGCCGAGCCTTTGAGGGCTATGAACCACGTCGATATCTGGCAGAAGGTGGATAAGGCCCTGCGCCAGGTCGGTCTGCCGGCAGGCTTTGCCAACCGCTTCCCCCATGAGCTCTCCGGTGGGCAGCGCCAGCGCGTTGCGATCGCCAGGGCCCTGATACTTTCGCCACCCATTCTCCTGCTCGATGAACCAACCTCGGCGCTGGATGTTTCCATACAAGCGGAAATTCTGAACCTCCTGGCAGATCAGCGTGATGAGCGAGGCCTGACCTATGTGCTTGTCAGTCACGATCTCGCCGTCATCGCGCACATGTGCGATCGCGTTTTGATTATGAAGGACGGCCGCTTCGTCGACGAGCTCACCAAGGCGGATCTGCAGGCGGGGGTAACCCACCACGCCTATGGCCGCGAATTGTTCGGCGCAAGCTTCATCTGACCTAAGATCGCGTGAGCGATCGAACCGCACGGATTGGTGAGGCGCTCTTCGACGGCGCCGATTGAATGTGATGTCCTTCGTGGCATGCAACATGCGCGACGCGATCGCCAGCGCGCCGGATAGCATGACCCTTGCAGTTCGTCGTTCCGCGACTTGAACTTGAAGAAAATCCGACGATGCGGGCAAGCCGCGTTCAAGCCCTCACCGCTTCAGATCCCCCCGACGCATCCTCCACTGGAAGCCGCTGACGTTGTGTGATTGGAGACAATCGGTCTCGATAGCGGCCAGATGTTTTACCCACATCGGTCCGGCAAGTATCGGACAGGTTCAAAAAAATATGGTCATAATCTCAGTCCGTTGACAGGTTGCGCGATGCATAATGGAACAAAGGGCTTCCTCATTCGTAAGTTACTCTATAAAAATAGTCGTGTAATGATGGCGCTGACAGCCTTGGACAAAAGGCCTGAGAGGAGACAGACATGACAAATGCTTTGCCCCCGCTTCATGCAGGACATGCTCCAATTACGCTTCAAGAGCTTTTCCGCGAGGCAGTGTACGTCTTCGAGGAATGGGACGACGAATTGGTCGAGCCGATCGTCACCTTCGAAGGACGGGTGATCCCAATCAGCCATGTGTTTGAGGCTATGCGGCACTGCAACGACATCGTTCCAATGCACATGGCCGGCGCAATCGCCGACCGCCTGACAAAGCCATGGGAGGGCGATGGACCACTGGACCAGATGAGCTTTTCGACTGCCGCAAGGGTCATGGCCGTATTGGTTCGCAAGCGCCTGCTTTTCGGCGAAATGCATGGATTCGCATCGTTTGCGATAATCGGAAGCCAGCGAAATTCGCGCCGCTGATGGAGCCGGGCAAGCGTCGGACAGCCTTTCCTGCCCGGCGCGACCTATCTCATCAAATGCAGGCAATGGCCGCGCGAGCGTTGCAAGAGAATGGCCCGAAAGGACACGGCCGCCCGATGATCGCGCTGACCGCGACAAAGATTTCCGCACCAGTCCGATTTGCGGTTTGCAGCGCCCACCGCGAAGGAAGCCCGTCGTCATCGATCAGGCATCGTGCGCGACAGCCTTCGTCAAGGTGCGTTCGGCGGCTGATGAGAAGCGGAGTATTCCCTATGGAGGGACGGGCGTTCTTTGGGCGCCATCGGAGCCAGACTGCCGGGAACCGCTGATCAGACGATCAATCGACGTCGGATCGCCTCGGCTATGGCCTGGGTCCGATTGGATGCGCCGAGCTTCTTGGCCGCCGACTTGATGTAACTGTTCACAGTCTCGACTTGGTATCCGGTCGCCTTTGCAACACCCTGGCTGGTTAGTCCGAGGCTCGCCTTCGACAAGCACGCTATTTCGCCTTTCGACAACCGCAAATGGTTTGCAGCGAAGCGGTCGACAAGCGGTTTTGTGACCGCGGTGTGGATCGCCTCGGCGATCAGGGCAAGGAACGTGATCTCGTCGTCGTTGAACGGAGTGGACCGCGTGAAGCCGACTGCTCCATAGACGGTACTGTCTCGAAGGATTGGAACGATGGTCCTGTTGTGGACTGCGAACGTCCGTTGAAGATACAGGAGCCTTTGGGGAACTTCCTGTTTCTGATACACGTCGCTCTCGATTACCACCGCCGTTGATGACTTGCTGGCCTGAACGAGCGGGTCCACGAACAGGAGTTGATCGGCCATATACGCTTCGATGAACGCGGGTGGCAGATCGGTGTCGATGGAGAAGCCCCCTCCGAAACGGTAGTGGTCGACATCGAGTCCTGAAATGAAAATGTAATCGAAGGGCACGGCCAACCGGAGCCTATCGATGAGTTCGTTTTTTCCGAAGTAGCGGTGCTTCGGAACCGAGCGAAGGTCTATGTAGTCGTCCAACGCGTCTGGAGATAGGATCGAAAGGGCGTTGACGGGCATCGGGGCAGCTTCGGTTATTGCAGAATCTACCCCAGTTATGGCGCTCGGCAGTTAGCCGAAGCTTAACGACTTGATGAAGGTCGTGTGCCGGGTAATAGATTGCTATTGGCCTGGCATCTGGTCGAACGCCGTCGCCCACCGCGCAAGGCGTCACGCTTCCTCCCGACCGCTTTCGCCACGGTCCTATGCGGCGTTCTTATCATGCTCTGGACCGTCCGGTGTCTTGAACTGCAGTTCAGCCAGACGCTTGTAGAGTCCCCCGCCGCGCAAAAGGGCAGAATGCGTGCCTTGCTCCACGATCCGGCCTCCGTCCATCACCAGAATTCGGTCCGCTTTGAGAACCGTTGCGAGCCTATGTGCGATGACGATCGTGGAACGATTGTCCATGAGTTGCTCCAGCCCCTGCTGAACCAGCTGCTCGTTCTCCGCGTCGAGCGACGCCGTGGCTTCGTCGAGAAGCAGGATCGGAGCGTCTTTCAGAATGGCCCGAGCAATCGCGATCCTCTGCCTTTGTCCGCCGGAAAGAGTAAGGCCCCGCTCGCCGACCACCGTATCGTATCCGTTCGGCAATCCGCTGATGAAACCGTGAGCCTGAGCCCTGGTGGCGGCGGCAACGACTTCCTCTCGTGTGGCGTCCGGACGCCCGAATGCGATGTTCTCGAAGATCGAACTCGCGAAGATGGTCACATCCTGTGGAACGATGGATATTTCCTTTCGAAGATCCTGGCGAGAGATGGACCGCAGATCCCTTCCATCGATCGAAAGGTTGCCCCCATCGGCGTGGTAGAATCCGAGCAACAGCGAAAAGACCGTGCTCTTGCCGGAGCCTGAAGGTCCCACCAACGCGATGGTTTCTCCGGGAGCGACATTCATCGTCAGTCCCGCGAGAACCTCTTTTTCCGGGGCGGTTGGATAAGAGAAATGCAGGTCGGAGATTTCGATGCCGCCTGTTACCGGACGCCTCAATGGGACGCATGAGCCCGGCTCGGGCACTTGTGTCTCTTCATTCAATAGGTCGAACAACCTTCCGGCAGCGCCCGCGGCCTGCGCCAGTTCTCCGCACACCTCCGAGAGCGAGCCCAATGATCCCGCTGCGATAACCGAGTAGATCAGAAATTGGCTCAGGTTTCCCGCAGACAGCGTGCCAACGAGGACGCTTTGGGCGCCTAACCAGAGCACGCCGACAACGCTGCTGAAGATCAGCGCGATTGCAACGCCCGTCAGGCACGCACGGGCACGTGCCGCAGTGACGGCCCTGTCAAAGGACAGCTCGACGTCGCTGGCGTATCTTTGCCGAGCGGCGTCCTCCGTATTGAAAGCCTGGACGGTTCGATTTGCCGCGATGATTTCGCTGGCATAGGCGGACGCACTGGCAAGCGCATCCTGTGCGGCGCGCGATTTCTTGCGCACAGACCGTCCGAAGTAGATCAGCGGCGCAATTATGAGCGGAATTACGCCGACGGCGATCGTCGATAGGCGCGGGCTGGTGACGAACATCATGCCGAGCGCGCCCGCACAGAGGATCGAGTTTCTCAGAGCCACGGACGCCGACAGGCTGACCGCCGCTTTGATCTGGGTGGCGTCTGCTGTAAGGCGCGACGCTATCTCTCCCGAGTGGCTGCAGTCAAAGAACCGAGCTGGAAGACGAACGATATGATTGAAGACCTTGGCGCGAAGGTCCGTCACGATCCGCTCACCGAGAGTGGTGACAAAGTAGTAGCGTAGCGCGCTGGCTACGGCCAACGCGACAGCCAGAGCCATCACCATGAGAAAGTATCTGTCGATGAACGTCCCGTCGGCCTGCCCGAAACCATTGTCGATCATGCGACGAACGGCCATCGGCAGAGAGAGCGAAATCAACGCGGCGCAGGTGAGCGCCAGAACCGCGCATATTGTCAGCCCGCGATGATGTCGCAGGAAAGGAGCGAGGCGTACGAGGCTGGCCGCGGCTCGTTTTTGCGAGGACGCTAGATGCCGGCTTCCGTCGTCGCGTTCGAGCGACTGGTCTTTGAGACTGGCAGTCTGTCGGTCGTGCTGGGCTATCATCAACGCCTTGATCTCCGAATAAATGTGACGGTGCCCTTGTCCACCTGACGGACTGCAGCGTCTTTGATCATGATCAATTATCGGAGAAGCGTTTTCGAAACCGGACGCCCTTAGGCTTACTAGATCGATCCCGCGACGGCGTCTCGTCGGCGGCCCTGCCCTTAACTTTTCATAAGTAAATCAACCCTATTTATGGGGTGCGTTTCGTATCCTCTGGAGGCGTACGCAAGAACCTCGCATCAAGGACCGGGCATTGGCAGAATCGTCGGCGTCTTCTTCAGCGCGCGTGGCTTCCTTGGTTGAGGCGCTGCTCGGGGCTGGATGCGATATGTGGTCTGTTGGAACGGGCTATTTTGTGGGAGAGCCGCGGGAGGAACCCGCGGCAACGCGTGCTCAGGAAATTCTGCGTGAGTTTGGTCCGAGGGACCACTTGAGGACCGAAATCTCAAACCACCTGCGGGCGATCGGTCGCGACATCGCCCGCGATTTTGTCGTGGACTAGGCTAAGGCGGCTACGCCACGTGCCGCGCCAGGGCGCAGCGCGACCAGAGCGAATGCAGGGCATCGACGAGATGCTCGATGTCGGCGTCGCTGTGCAGCGGCGTCGGGGTGATGCGCAGGCGCTCGGTCTTCTTCGGCACCGTCGGGTAGTTGATCGGCTGCACATAGACGCCGCAATTGTCGAGCAGCAGGTCGGAGATCCACTTGCACTTGGCGGCATCGCCGACCATGACCGGGACGATATGGCTCGGATTGGGCATATGCGGGATGCCACGCTGATCGAGCAGCGCCCTCAGCTTGCGGACCCGATCCTGATGCCGCGCCCGCTCGAAAGGGCTGACCTTCAGATGCTGGATCGAGGCCACCGCACCGGCGGCGAGCGCCGGCGGCAGCGCCGTCGTGAAGATGAAGCCGGAGGCGAAGGAGCGGATGAAGTCGCAAAGTGCGGTCGATGCGGCGATGTAGCCGCCCATGACGCCGAACGCCTTGCCGAGCGTGCCTTCGATGACCGTCAGGCGATCCATCAGCCCTTCGCGCTCGGCAATGCCGCCGCCGCGCGGTCCGTACATGCCGACGGCATGCACTTCGTCGAGATAGGTCATCGCACCGTACTTGTCGGCGAGATCGCAGATCTCCTTGATCGGCGCGATATCGCCGTCCATCGAATAGACGGATTCGAACGCGATCAGCTTCGGCGCCTTCGGATCGGCGGCCGCCAGCTTGGCTTCGAGATCGTGGATGTCGTTGTGCTTCCAGATCACCTTCTCGCACTTGGCATAGCGGATGCCTTCGATCATCGAGGCGTGGTTCAGCGCATCGGAAAAGATGATGAGGCCGGGGATCTTGGCGCCGAGGGTGCCGAGCGCGGCCCAGTTGGACACATAGCCCGAGGTGAAGATCAGCGCCGCTTGCTTGCCGTGCAGGTCGGCCAGCTCGCGCTCGAGCAGAACGTGGTAGTGGGTGGTGCCAGAGATATTCCGGGTGCCTCCCGCACCCGCGCCACAGTGATCGATGGCGTTCTTCATCGCCTCGATCACCTTCGGGTTCTGACCCATGCCGAGATAGTCGTTGGAGCACCAGACCGTGACTTCTTTCGGGCCGTCCGCCGTGTGCCGCGTGGCGCGCGGAAAGCTGCCGCGGTGACGCTCGAGATCGGCAAAAACGCGATAACGGCCTTCGCTGTGAAGCCCGTCCAACTCGTCTTTAAAGAACGCTTCGAAATCCATCATCTGCTCCTTCTGCGGAGCGATCGGTACAGGAGGCCGACGCAGTCGTATTTGATCTCTGTCAAGCAACTGGCGTTTCGCATCTGAAAAACGATCGGAAGTCCGGGTGTCGGGTCGGCGGACAGGCCTACCCTTTCTGCGAAGAGCAAAGTGCCAGCAGTTGATCGCTTTCGTCTCTTCATTGATCGGGATCAATTAACGGGCGCGAGTTTGGCATTAAGCTCTGCACGCATGAGCCCATACGCCCGATTGAAAAGCGCCGTTGCTGGTTTGGCCCAGCCCACCAGGTTCTTAGAGCTCGCCGAGCGCGTGCTTCCCCTCCTGCTGGCTCTTACCGCGCTCTGTCTTGTGGGAGGCCTGTATCTGAGCTTTAGCTCCGACGTCGACTACCAGCAGGGCTCGACGGTACGGATCATGTACGTCCATGTCCCAACGGCGTGGATCGCCATGCTCTGCTACACGGTGATGACCGCCAATGCGATCGGGTCCATAGTATGGCGACATCCGCTGGCGGATGTTGCTGCCAGGGCCGCAGCGCCGCTGGGCGCCACATTCACGTTTGTATCGCTGGTGACGGGGGCGATCTGGGGCAAGCCGATGTGGGGCACATGGTGGGTCTGGGACGCACGCCTGACCTCTATGTTTGTCCTGTTCATCATGTATCTCGGTATCGTCGCCATCAACCGGGCGATCGATGAGCCGACACGGGCCGCGCGCGTCACCGCGGTTCTCATCATCGTCGGGTTCGTGAACATCCCGATCATCAAGTTTTCCGTCGATTGGTGGAACACGCTCCACCAGCCTGCAAGCGTCCTTCGGTTCGATGGACCGGCGCTCGATATCGAATTCCTGCGACCATTGATGGTCATGGGCCTCGCGTTCGCCACCCTCTTCTTTACGCTCTACCTGGCGTCGATCAGAAACGAGATCTGGAGAAGAAAGATCATCGCGCAGCACAGGCTCGCAGCAAGATTCGTAGTTCACAAGGAGAATTGAAATGGATCACCAGCACTATGTGGTCGCGGCATATGCCTTGACGTTTGCCGTGATGTTGGCAACAGCTGTGAAGGTCTGGCTTGCCGGCCGAAGCTACCGTCGACAAGTCAGAGTACTTGCAACTATGCGCCGCCATCAGCCGCGCGACGAGCGCCAGCATGCGTAACTATGTTCTGGCCGGTCTCCCGCTGATGGTGTTTTTGGGAATTGCTGGCGCTGTCGCGAATACTCTCTATCGCGAATCCGTTGGGGGGTATTTGCCGACGACGATTCCCTCGGCACTTATCGGACAGAAGCATCCGGCAGTGAACCTTCCGCCGCTCGCGGGCCTGCCAATGCCGGCGCTCGACGAAAGCGTCTTCGAAAACAAGGTCGTCGTCTTGAACATCTTCGCATCGTGGTGCGTCCCTTGTCGGCAGGAACATCCGGCACTTATGCAGCTCGCCAAGGACCCGCGTGTCCAGCTGGTGGCCGTCAACTACAAGGACGCACCGGAGAAGGCGTTGGCCTTCCTTGAGGAAAATGGAAATCCTTTCGCTGCCATTGGCGTTGATGACGCAGGACGAAGCGCGATGGACTGGGGTGTGTACGGGGTACCAGAGACTTTTGTGATCGATCGCTCGGGGCGGATAACGCATAAGCATGTCGGACCGCTGGAAAACGACAGCCTCTCACACGAGATCAACCCTGCCATCGACGACGCCCTCTCCGCTGGCTAGCGGCCAGACGACCAATCTTTGGCGTCGCACAAAGAAGCGGTGTAACCCAGGCTGGTTTGTCCCCCATTCAGTCCATGTCATTCGCTGGCGGAGGGCGTGACGCGGAGCCGGTCGCGGTATCCACCGATTCCGAGGCTCTCGACCAGAACCTTTATGGCCTTGCGCTTAAGATCCGATTCAACCTGGCCATCCACGGTCACCTGTCCGTTGGCGACCGACACCTGAATCTTTTGAGGCGTCAGGCCAAGGTCGGCGCGCAGCCGGGTTCGAATGGCGAGACGAATGGATTCGTCCTCTCTTGGCAGCGTTATGGACGGCGCTTCGACGATTATGCGCAGGATGTCCCGGCGGCTTACTATTCCTACCAGTCTGCCGTCCTCGACGATTGGCAGCCGCTTGATCCGATGTGCCTGCAGGCTTTCGGCGATATCCGACACTTCGCTATCGGGCCGCGCAACGATGACGTCCTGAGACATGACGTCTGCGACGCACCATCCATGGCTGCAGATATAGCGTTCCAAGTCGATTTCCGAGATGAATTCTGCCGACCGAACGGAGCGCGGAGCAAGTCGTATTTCTCTGCGCAGAAGCAGGTCGCCTTCGGTAAGCATGCCGCAAACCAGGCTCTCGTCATCGACGACCGGAAGCCCGCTGATATTGTTTTGGATCATGACCGCGACGGCGTGGCGCACACCTACTGCTGGGCTGATTGAGACCACGTTCGTGGTCATTATTTCCTTCGCCTGCATGGTCCTGCCCTCACTGTCGTGGTTATGCATCGACCAAGGTAATGGCTAGGCATCGGCCTTGCTTTGATTTCCGTCAAACTTCGATGCGAGCAAGTGCTGAAGCTCGGCGTTCTCCTGATCGCTGAGCGCGGCTACGGTCCGACGCCTCGTCCCCCTTGCAACGGCTACAAGGACTCCGGAAGCGACCCCGGCAAGCAACAGGGGCGCTGCCCATAGGAGGATCGTTCGCGCGTTGACGCGCGGCTTTAGCAGGACGAATTCACCGTATCGCGACACCAAGTAGTCGACCACGTCCCGATCGGAATCCCCAGCAGCGATGCGTTCGCGAACGAGAAGCCGCAGGTCTTTGGCGAGCTCCGCGTTGGATTCATCGATCGACTGGTTCTGGCAGACCATGCAGCGCAACTCGCAAGAGATCGCCCGAGCCCGCGCCTCCAAGACGGGATCCGCGAGCATCTCGTCCGGGTTCACCGCGAAGGCGGGCAGGCTTGAGAGAAGGAACAGCAGCGCGAGGACGACACGTCGCATCATTCCGCAAGCTCCGCAATTGACGTGAGGCTCCTCGAGGGCTTTGCTTTCCGACTTGGCGCTCCGATGCGGAGCCGGCGGTCACTAAGAGAAACGAAGCCTCCGGCGGCCATGACCAGGGCGCCACCCCAGATGAGCGTGATGAGCGGTTTCCACCAGACCCGCACGACAATGCCACCGTCGTTGGTCGGATCGCCAAGAGAGAGGTAGAGCTGGCTGGACCCGAATGTCAGGATGCCCGCTTCGGTCGTGGGCATCTGTCGCGCATCGTAGACGCGTTTCGCCGACCACGTCTCGCCAACGCTGACGCCACCACGGCTTATGATGAAGTGCCCGCGATCTTCTTTGTAGTTCTGCCCCCTTTCGGGCCTCATCCCATCGAACCTAATCGAGTATCCCCCAGCATCGATCGTTTCGCCGGGTTTCATCTGTGCCACGCGCTCGGTTTCGAACGTCGTGACGGCAACGATGCCGAGGACGGTCAGCCCAAGCCCGGCGTGGGCGAGAGCAGTGCCGAATGCTGAACGAGGCAGCCCGGAGAGCCGGCGCCATGCCACCCGGTTGGGGACGTTGCCTACGCCCGCGCGGTACCAAAGCTCGGTGAGCGCCCCCAGCACCAGATAGAGGCCCGCCGCGAGTCCGAAGATCGAAAGTACCGGCCCGCCGTGGTACGCATAGAAGACGGCCAAGGCGGCGGCGAACGAAATGGCGGCGACAAGGTACAAGCGTTGCATTGCCCCCAGGAGATCCCCGCGCTTCCACGCCAGAAGGGGTCCAAACGGGACGATAATTAACAGCGGGATCATCAGCGATCCGAACGTCAGGTTGAAGAACGGTGCGCCGACGGAAATCTTGTCGCCTGTGATCGTCTCCAGCAGCAGGGGATAAAGGGTTCCCGTCAGCACCGTTCCGCAGGCGACGGTGAGGATAAGATTGTTCAGTACCAGAGAACCCTCACGTGATATCGGCGCAAACAATCCCCCGGCGCTAAGCGTGGGTGCACGGTAGGCGAACAGCGACAGCGAGCCACCGATAAAAACCATCAGGATACAAAGGATGAAGATGCCACGGGAAGGATCGCTTGCAAACGCGTGAACCGAGGTCAGCACTCCGGACCGCACAAGGAAGGTTCCCATTAGCGACAGGGAGAAGGTGAGGATGGCAAGAAGCACCGTCCATATCTTCAGCGCCTCGCGTTTCTCCATCACCAGTGCGGAATGAAGGAGCGCGGTGCCGGCAAGCCACGGCATGAGGGACGAATTCTCGACCGGATCCCAGAACCACCAGCCGCCCCACCCGAGCTCGTAGTACGCCCAGTAAGAACCCATGGCGATGCCGAGCGTCAGGAAGGTCCAGGCGGCAAGCGTCCACGGCCGGACCCAGCGCGCCCAGGCGGCGTCGATGCGACCCTCGATAAGCGCGGCGATGGCAAAGGAGAAGCAGACGGAGAAACCGACGTAGCCGAGATAGAGCAACGGCGGGTGGATCGCGAGTCCGACGTCCTGCAGGACGGGATTGAGATCCTTGCCCTCGGCTGGCGCAGGATCAAGACGCGCGAATGGATTCGACGTCAGCAGAATGAAAAGAATGAATGTGACCGAGATCCATGCCTGTACGGACAGTACATTCGCCTTCAACGTCTGCGGAAGATTGCGGCCAAAGACGGCAACGAACGCGGTGAACAGCGACAGGATCATGAGCCAGAGCATCATCGATCCCTCGTGATTGCCCCAGACACCGGAGTATTTGTAGATCAACGGCACGAGGGAGTGCGAGTTCTCCCACACGTTCTCGACCGAGAAGTCCGAAACAACGTGGGCATAGGTCAGGACGCCAAAAGAGAAAGCCACCAACAAGAAGAATATCACGGACCCGAGCGGAGCCACCTCCATCATCTGATGGTCAAGGCGGCGCGCACCGATCGCAGGGACGACGGAGACAACGATGGCCGTCGCCAGTGCAAGCACGAGTGCGTAGTGACCGATCTCGATGATCATTGCGCGGCTCCCGCATGCTGCCAAAGTCCCTGCTCTTTCAGCCCATCGGCCACATCCTTCGGCATGTACTTCTCGTCGTGCTTGGCAAGGACCGTATCCGCGCTGAAGACATCGCTTCCGGTTGCAAAACGGCCCTCCGTCACGACGCCCTGACCTTCCCGAAAGAGGTCGGGCAGGATTCCCGCATATCGAACCTTGATGACGCCGCCGGCCGGGTCGGTGACGGCAAACTGCACCGTCGAACCGGCGCCACGCACGATGCTGCCTTCGCTAACGAGGCCGCCAAGGCGGATGCGCGTTGCGGGCTGAAGATCATTTTTCGCGAGGTCGGACGGCATGTAGAAGTAGGCGACCGACTGGCTGAAGGCGAACATGACAAGCAGCACCGCGGCAACTATGAAACTCATGCCGCCACCAATGACCGCAAGGCGTTTTTGCTTGCGTGTCATCTCGTCGTTCCTTCCATAGAAATGCCAAGTTCTCGCCCAAGCGATACGAGCTGGCCGCCCTTGTCGCTGTCGGCAGGAAACGTCGTCAGTCCTCGCCTGAGCGCCGCCAGCGCCTGTCCGTCGTCTTTGAGCACCGCGTAGGATCTGATCAGCTTCAACCAACCGTCGAGATTGTTTGGGTCGGCGGTCAGCTTCGCGTCCAAACTGTCGACCATTCTCCGGATCATCTCGGGTTCTTGGTCAGGCTGCATCGACCCGGCCGCTGCCGTGTCGGTCTTCCCAGGTCCTTCGATATGCGGGCCGCCGTTTGCGGCGATGTGTTCCCTTACAAGCGGCATCCAAGGAGCTGTCACTGGCGAGGTGGCAGCAAGCGCTTCGAACGCCTGTCGCGCGCCGACTTTGTCTCCCGCCTGCTCCAGCGACAGCGCAAGGTAGAACCGCGCCCGCGGATTTCCAGGCTCAAGTTCGAGTATCTGGTCCAGTACAGCTTGCGCTTGTCCGGTCACCGCGCCTCCCGACTGCGCCATTAAAGTCTCTGCGAGACCGTCCAGACGTGGAATGCCTGGACCCAGAATCCGAACGGCGTTGCGGTAGGCGTTCTCTGCATCGCCCGCTCGGCCCATCTTCAGTAGAACCGGGGCGATGACATCCCAGCCGCGACCGTCGGCGGGGTCCTGAGCGAGGTGTTGCTCAGTCTTTTGAACGAGGATCGCAATATCCTGGCCGGGGTTCCTCAGGCGAGCCTGCAGCGGCTGGGAGGGTAGCTCCGGCGAACCAACGGCGACGTACATGCCGATGCTCAAAAGCGGAAGCAACGATACGACGCAGAACCTGAGCCATAGATGGCTTCGCGGATGCAATGACTGCTCTGGTGCCTTGTCCTTGGCTCTGAGAAGACGGCGAGCGGTTTCGGCGCGGGCGAGTTCATATTCGCCTGGCGCAATCTGCCCGGCTTCCATTTCCTCTTCGAGTTCGAGAAGCTGGTTGCGATAAACAGTGGATGCCATTTGCGATTGGCTTGGACGCCGGGAGCGACCGTTGGACGCCAGCGGATGAAGAAGTGCTGCTGTTGTGGCGGTCGTGATGACCGCGAAGAGAATCCAAATAGCCATTGTCTTTAGACGCCTGTGTGCGCCCGAAGACTAGCGGAGTTCATCACCCGCACATTGATGCGGATCAATTAGGGACGACTTAGTTGACCCGTGAACACATATCCAACCCCACGGACCGACTGGATGAGTGCAGGCGCCTTCGGGTCGACCTCGATCTTCTTCCGCAATCGTACGATCTGGGCATCGATCGCCCTGTCGAAGGCTTCCAGGTTTCGGTTTCTTGTCTGGTCCATGAGCGTCTCTCGTGACAATACGCGGCCGGCATTGCGGACGAACACCAGAAGCATGTCGAACTCCCCCGTGGTGAGAGGCACGTCGCCGCCGCTTGGGGCAGTGAGCCGTCTGCGAGCGAGGTCCAATCGCCACCCGTCGAAGACGAGGCTTTCCTCTTCATGGGCGAAAGCGCGCGACGGCAGCGTCGTCGATGCGCGTCTACGCAAGACGGTCCGTAAGCGTGCAAGAAGTTCGCGCAGATGAAACGGCTTGGCTATGTAGTCGTCGGCGCCCACCTCCAGTCCGACAACCTTGTCCGTGACGTCGTCTTGGCCCGTCAGCATAAGCACTGGCACGTCGGACGTATTGCGAAGCTCCCTCAAGAGCTCCAGGCCGTTCTCTCCATTCGGAAGCACGAGATCGAGGAAGACGGCGGCGTATGTTGCCTTCGCCAGTTCCGCGCGCATGGCAGAGCCGTTGCTCACGGCATGCACTCGGTAGCCGTTGTCCTCGAAGTAACGGATCAGCATCTGCCTGATCCGGGCGTCATCATCGACTACTAGAATGCGATCGGATTCCATTTCGCTCAATTGTCCCGCTGCGAACTTGCAACGGAGAAATAACGCAGGATTTTAGCCAACGCCACAGGCAGGATTGTAAATCCGATGTCGCGGATAAAACTCAGTGGCGGCTGGCATTCGGTCTCTAGCAGGCCTCTTTCAAAAGGCTCACGCTCTCGATGGAGATGTTTTTGCCTTTGACGGCGACGCCCAACGGTGCCAGGGCGGCAAACGCACGCGAGAGGGCTTCGGGGGCCAGACCCAGCTTTCCCGCAAGTATTCGTTTTTGATAGGGTAGACGCAATGTGACACGAGAAACGGAAGGTGGGCATCGGGCGATGAGGTAGTTGGCTACCCTCCGGGCTGCCGTATGAAGCCGATCTCCCGCAATGCAGTCGAGTGCGCCCAGAAAATGTCTCGCCATTATGTGCATAATGTTTCGTTGAATACCGTGATGCTGCTCCGCGAGTGACCGCAACTGCTTGAGATCGAACATCACAATTTCCGTAAACTCCGCCGCCCAGGCACCATGTGCATAGGTGGCCCCGCCGGCAACGAGGTATTCCGCGAAGATGTCACCGGGTTCGCAGATGCAGACGTCAGCTTCGCGGCCAGCCGATTCCTTCTTTGTAAGGCGCACGAGCCCGCTGGCGATACAGAAAATGAACCGAGCTTTCTGCCCCTCTTCGACGATTCGTTCGTGAGGAGAGAATGTTCGCGCTTCGGCCAGGGCCGATAGCGTCTCCACAGTTTCTCGATCCAACCCTGCGAGCAGCTCGGATCGCAGAAGCACGGGATTTCTTGCAAGCATCGTCCTTCCTTTCGTGCCTGAGGCAACCGTTACGGTGTCGGTTCGTTTTCATCGTCCGCGAGCACACGCCAGGCGGCGCCCTGAAGGTCCTCGTACTGGCCGCTTTTAAGCGACCAAAGGAAGGCAAGGAGCCCCATACCGCCCATAAACAGCGCGATCGGGATCAGGTAGATCAACATGTTCATGCTGCGTTGACCTCTCTAGTCGCGGTCATTGTTCGTTCTCGACGCTGGCGCATGCCGCGTGTGTTCAGCCGTAGAGCGTTCGTGACGACGATGATCGAGGAGGTGGACATTGCCACTGCTGCGATCAGCGGAGTTGCATATCCTGCGATCGCGATCGGAACCGCCAACACGTTGTAGCCAATCGCGAGCGCGAAGTTCTGACGGATGAGCCTCGCAGCTTGTTTCGCGACCGCGATAGCCTGCGGCACGACCTCCAGCCGCTCGTTGAAGAATACCAGATCGGCGGCCTGGCGACCGATGTCGGACGCCGTGGCGGGAGCCATCGAAACGTGGGCTGCAGCAAGCGCCGGGGCGTCGTTGATGCCGTCGCCAACCATCAAAACTTGGTGGCCATCGGCGCTGAACCGTTGGCATTCCTCAACCTTGTGCTGTGGCGCAAGAGCGCCCAGGGCCTTGTCAAGACCCAGCACGAGAGCCGTATTGTCGACCACGCTCTGGCGGTCGCCCGAGATGATCACCGTTTCATATCCGCGCGCCTTGAGCTCATCCACGGCTTCTCTGGCGCCCGGTCGAAGCGTGTCCTCGAAGAAGAAGCGGGCCCGAACTTCGCCATTTCTCGACAGCACGACCTCGGAGAAGGGGCTGTCATCGCTTGAGGATGCGGAGATGGCGTCTGCGAACGCCGCGTTGCCCAGTCTATAGGTCTCGTCTCCGCGAGAAGCCTGAAGCCCGCCTCCAGGAATCTCGCTCACGCGATCGAACGGTATGGGAGCCGGCCCCCCGCTTCGCGCTAAGGCCTGCGACAGTGGATGGCGCGAATGCACTGCCAAGCCCTTGGCTTTCGCTATCAACGTTTCGTCCGAGGCTGTGGTCGTTACAAGCCGTGGCACGCCAATGGTCAGCGTGCCCGTCTTGTCGAAGGCAACCGTGTCGACCTCTGCCAGTCGTTCCAGCGCAGAGCCATCCTTCACCATGACCCCTCTTCGGAAGAGTTCGCCCGCAGCAACGACCTGTACAACGGGGACTGCGAGGCCGAGCGCGCATGGGCAGGTGATGATGAGAACGGCCACCGCCACCAACATCGCATGCGTCCAGTCGCCTCCAAAAAAGCCCCACGCGAGAAACGAGACAAGCGCTAGAAGGTGGACTGCCGGCGAGTAAAGGGATGCGGCCCGGTCGGCGATCCGACGGTAGCGAGCGCGGCCGCCTTCGGCCGCTTCCATCAGATTGATGATTTCTGCGAGAAGGGAGTTCTTCGCAAGTTTTGTCGCCCGCACGACAAGCGAGCCGGTCAGGTTCATAGCTCCTGAGCTAACCTGGCTCCCGCCGGCGACGGCCACGGGACTGCTTTCGCCGGTAACGATCGAAAGATCAATGTCGCTTTCTCCGCTGACGATCATTCCGTCAACCGGAATGCGCTCCCCGGCCGCGATCGCGATTTCATCACCAACGGCTATATCCTCAATTGCAACGTAACGCCGTGATCCGTCGCTAATCAGCAGCAGCGCTCCGCGCGGAGCCAGTCTTGCCAGGCCGTTGATTGCCGCGCGAGCCTTCTCGCGCATCACGTGATCGAGGGTTCTTCCTATAAGAAGAAAGAACAGCAGCGAAACCGATGCGTCGAACCACGCGTGCTCGCCGTGGTGCATGGTCTCCCATAGGGAAACCGCGTACGAGAGCGTGACCGCCAAGGAAATAGGCACGTCCATGTTGGTCCGGCCGTGCTTGAGCGCGTTCCATGCCGACCGGAAGAAAAAGCGCCCGGCATAGACCAAGGCGGGGGCCGCGATCAACGCGGAGATCCAATGGAACATGTCACGCGTCGCGGCGTCGGCTCCCGACCACACCGAAACCGATAACAGCATGATGTTCGTGGCTGCAAAGCCGGATACTCCGACGGCAAGCAGGAGTTGATTCCTTGTTGTGTCGTTTTCCGAGGCGATCGGAGTGAAAAGGTGCGCCCGATATCCGGCTGCGTTGATTGCAGAGATAATTCCAGTCGGATCTGTGGTGCGCTTTTCAAACTCTTGGCGGTATATGCACGTCACTCGCCGCGACGTGAGATTTACCCTTGCCTTTGCAACATAGGGAAGTGCGCACAGCGCCCTCTCGATGGTCGAAATACACCCACCGCAATGGACGTCGGGGACGCTTAGGTCGAGCTGGCGAAGGCCGTCCCCCAGCGGGTGGCTTGCAAGCGCGATCTCCTCGGCGCTGAACGCTGTCGCGCTCATTGCAAGTACGCTCTCGGTATTCATGTCGCAGCATGTCATTGGCCGAACCCCGCGGTGTCGATGCGAGCGGCTTCATGCATGACGATGGCGTCGCCTTTGCGGGAGATCACTTCAACTATCCAGTCGCCCGACGCGAGACGATGGCGGGCTTCGAACCGTCCTTCGCCCACCTTGCTGAACGGCACCTGGAAGTTCTCGTGGTCGCCGACGGGGCGCTTGAAATTCGCGGTGACCTCGTCGACCGCTGCAGGAGAGCGATCCTTGTTACGGATGTCGTAGTGGATCACGTCGTCCTTCAGGGAGAGTTTACCGACGATGCCCGATGCCGCCATCGCCTTCATGGCCTCGGCCTTGCGATTGAATTCCTGACTGGCGACGTAAGTGTTCTCCACCACCAGACCGCTCCAGCTCGACGATGCGAACCAGGCCATCGTAACGTTGACCCCAATGACGACCGCGAAGAAGGCGGACGTGACGAAAAGCATGTGTCGGCCAGTGAATCCTTGAGCGCGAGTGGTCATTTGACGTCTCCTGGGGCGTTGAACGCGGCGCGGTAGGTCGCCCGATCGGAATGGTCGGCGTCCTCGATGATGAAAAGGAACTCGTTGACTGCGGCGCCGGTCTGCTTCCGGGTAACGAATACTTTCAGCGAAGTGGCAACGTCGGGTTGAGCGTCCACAGTGAAGCTGCGGGCATCCTCTCTTCCGAATTCGGGGATGCGCATCGTCGCCCCTTCGAGACCGGAAAGGCTGACCTGTATTCGCCTGGGCTGCGGCACCATGTTCAGGATACGGAGCGTGTAGCCATTTCGGATCGAGCCGTCGCTCTCCAGAACATATTGTGGGTTGCGGTCGTGGACGACGTTGAGTTCGAGCCGGTCCCGCAATGCCAGATGCACGAGCATGGCAATGCCGATCAACGACCAGACGGCCGCGTAGAACACCACTCTTGGACGAAAGATGATGCGCCAGTTGAAGTGCCGGATCGCCTCCACGAACGTGCCGTCGGCATTCCGCACCTTGGCGGGCTGGACCTGTGTGCGTCCGTTGTCGGTCGCAAGTGCCATGTTGCTCGCATACTCGCTAAGGGTGGCATATGCGATCAGTCCGCGAGGCTTGCCAAGTTTGTCCATGACTCCGTCGCACGCGTCGATGCAAAGGGCGCAGGTGATGCACTCCATCTGCTGGCCATCTCGAATGTCGATCCCCATGGGACAGACGGCCACGCAGGCGTTGCAATCCACGCAGTCTCCGACGGCTATTCCTTTCGCCTGGGCCTTCTTGGCGTGACGCGTGCGGGTTTCACCGCGCCAGTCGTTGTAGGTTACGACCAACGAGTTCTCGTCGAGCATGGCGCCCTGGATGCGGGGCCAGGGGCACATGTAGGTGCAGACCTGCTCGCGCATCAGGCCGCCAAGCACGTAGGTCGTCGCCGTGAGGATAGCGACGGTCGCGTAAGCCACGGCGGGGGCCTGTCCGGTGAACAGTGAAGAAGCGAGACTGGGCGCATCTGCGAAATAGAAGATCCAGGCTCCGCCCGTGGCAACGCCAATGACGATCCAGATCGTGTGCTTCACGACACGCTTTCGTATCTTGTCGAAGCTCCAAGGCCCGGCGTCGAGCTTCATTCTAGCGTTGCGGTCGCCTTCGATCGCGCGCTCAACGACCAAAAACAAATCAACCCAAACCGTCTGGGGACAAGCGTACCCGCACCAGGCGCGTCCGACTGCGGAAGTCACCAAGAAGAGGCCAAAACCGGCCATCACAAGCAGGCCGGCTACGTAGTAGAATTCCTGTGGCCAGATCTCGATGAAAAAGAAGAAGAAACGGCGTGATGACAGGTCGACGAGAATGGCCTGATCGGGGGCATAGGGGCCACGATCCCAGCGAATCCACGGCGCAAGATAGTAGATGCCAAGCGTGACCAGCATCACGATCCATTTGAACCGACGAAATCGACCTTCAGCCCTTTTGGGAAACACCTTTTTTCTGGCGGCGTAGAGAGGCTCGCGGTTTCGGCGGGCGTTGACGGGCTCGGCGTTCAACCGTTCGACGTTCTCGGGATCTGGCGCTGTATATAGGTTCATGGGGCTTGTCCGAATTTTACCTGCCCGTTCTTGCAGCTTCGCGACCACCCTTCCTTGACGCAGATCAAGAACGGGCGATCCGCGATAAAAAGCCGCGCTCTGGACAGGAGGCGCGGCCTCGGAGGAGTTGGACAAGCAGCGCGTAACGGCGTTTGGCCTTCTGTCCTTTGAGCCACATCAACGACGCAGCGCGACCACAAAAAAAGAGGGCCACGCCTTGGAGAGAGGTGGCGTGGCCCGGAAGATCCGCGGGGAAGAATATCCGCGATAACTTCCGTCTAGACGGCAGGAGTCTTAGAGGTTGGTGTGGCCGGCGTCTTTGAGATAGGGCAAACTGCCAGGAGGTGGCCTCAACGCAGGAAGCGTTCGCAGCCAGTACGCCGGACCGGGGTCGCGCCGTGCGCGGTATTCTTCCGTAGCTTGCCCGCCTTTCGCGAAGGCGAGGACCGACGACCGGAACGATCTCCAAAAAAATGGCCGCATCCGAAGAGATGCGGCCCCAAGTCTATACTGGGCGAGGATGCGCGCTCACATCCTCGACTAGACAAGCGCCACTTTAGCGGCTTGTGGCCTTGTGATCTTTGAGGCAGGTCAAATTCACAATCGAACTGCCGATCTTTTCGGGGTCGTCCTGTTCGCTGACCGGCGGCGCCGTCTTCGCGCGTGCCGATACGCGCGAACGGATGACGGCGCGCGGCGTGCCGTAGAGGCCGAGGAGTGGGTTGTGGTCGTGGTTTGTCATTCTGATCTCCTTACGTCCCGCCGCCCAGCGAGTGGACGAACACCGTGAGTTCTTTCACCGTGGTGTCGCCCAACCTTGCAGACCAGGCGGGCATCATGCCGTGCTTTGGCGAATTGACCTGACGAACAATTGCATCTTCACCACGTCCCTTGAGCCAGATCGCGTCGGCGAGATCGGGAGCGCCCATATCCACCTTGCCTTTGGCGTCCTCCCCGTGACATGCGGCGCAGTTGTCCACAAACACCTGTTTTCCAGCTTCCGCGAGCTCCGGCTTGGATGGAGTGTTGGTCAGCCCCCACACGTAAGCTGCGACTTGTTCTGTCTGCGCTGCGTCTAGGGTCTCCTTGAATGCCGGCATCTCGGAAACGTGAGTTTCGGCGTCTGCATCGAAGCGAATTCCGTGAGCAATCGTCTTTTGAATCGAGTCGAGGTCGCCGCCCCACAGCCAGTCGTCGTCGTTCAAATTGGGGAAGCCGGGCCCCCCACTTGCTCCAGAACCATGGCAGGGTGCGCAGTTGACCTTAAAGGCCGATGCCCCGCCCGCGATAGCGAACTCGCGTAGCGCTGGGTCCGCATCGATTTCCTGCACGGTCTTGGTGGCGATCATGTCATGGAATTTCATCTGGCCTGCCCTGGCCAGGTCGAGGTCCTGCTGAAGCTCGGCGCGGCTCGAGAAGCCGAGAAGCCCCTTCGTCGTGGAAGTGATCATCGGGATGGCAGGATAGGCGACGGCATACCCGACGGCCCACAGAATCGTTGCGTAGAACGTCCACACCCACCATCTTGGCATCGGGTTGTTCAACTCGCGGATGCCATCCCATTCGTGTCCGGTGGTTTCGACGCCGCTGACTTCATCGATGTGCTTTTCCGACATCTCAATCATCCTTCAAGGGAATATCGGCGGCCTCTTTAGCCGTCTGCTTGCTGCCGGGACGAAGCGTGAAGAGGACCGCGCCTACGAAAAACGCGGCCATTGCCAGCAGGCCCCAACTGTCGGCGAAGTGCCGCATTGCTGTGTAAGTTTCCATCGGATCACCTCAACGGTAGCCGGTCGCGTCGTCGTAGGTCGAGAAGTCGACCAGCGTTCCGAGCATCTGCAGATAGGAAACGAGGGCGTCCATTTCCGTGAGCTTGGCGGGGTCGCCATCGAAGTCGCCGACCTTCGCCTTCGGGTAGCGAGCCAGGAGTTCGGTCGTGTCCGCGTTCGGATCCGCCTGTGCCTTCATATCGGCCTCGGCGTTCGCAAGCATGTCGGCGGTGTAGGGAACGCCAACGTCTTCGTTGGCCTTCAGATCCATTCCAACGTCCTTGACGGTGATCTCCTGCTCTTTGAGGAAGGCGTATTTCGGCATGATCGACTCGGGAACAACCGCCCTGGGATCGGAAAGATGCTGGACATGCCATTCGTTCGAGTAGCGCCCGCCGACGCGAGCGAGGTCCGGACCAGTGCGCTTCGAACCCCATTGGAAGGGGTGGTCGTACATCGACTCGGCCGCAAGCGAATAATGGCCGTAGCGCTCCACTTCGTCGCGGAACGGCCTGATCATCTGGCTGTGGCAGAGGTAGCAGCCTTCGCGGATGTAAATGTTGCGCCCCGCCAACTCCAACGGCGTGTAAGGACGCATTCCTTCAACCTTCTCGATCGTGTTCTGCAGATAGAACAGGGGCGCGATCTCGACGATGCCGCCGATGCTGACCACGAGAAGCGAGCCGACGAGGAGCAGCGTGGCGTTCTTTTCGAGGATCTGGTGTTTGTCTAATATCGATGCCATGTTTCACCTCACTCGGCAGGCTGTGCCTGGGGCACGTAAGCGGTCGGGATAGCGGCTTCGTTCCGAATGCGTCCGCGGATCGTCATGAAGACGTTCCACGCCATCACGATGCCGCCTGCCAGGTACAGCGTCCCGCCAACGGCTCGCAGCACGTAGTAGGGGATCATCGCGGAGACGGTTTCGGCGAAGGAGTAGACGAGGAAGCCCTGCGAATTGTACTCGCGCCACATCAGGCCCTGCTGAATGCCGGCGACCCAAAGGACGGCTGCGTAGATGACGATGCCGAGGGTGGCGAGCCAGAAGTGCCAGTTTACCATGCGCAGGCTATAGAGCCGGTCGCATCCCCAGAGCTTGGGCGTCAGGTAGTAGATCGCTCCGAAGGTGATCATACCCACCCATCCGAGGGCCCCCGAATGCACGTGACCGATCGTCCATTCAGTATAGTGGCTGAGCGAGTTGACGGTCTTCACCGACATCATCGGGCCTTCGAAGGTCGACATCCCATAGAAGGCGATGGCGACGATCATCATGCGGATGATCGGGTCGGTTCGGATCTTGTCCCAGGCTCCCGAGAGCGTCATCAGGCCGTTGATCATGCCGCCCCAAGAAGGCATCCACAGCATGACGGAAAACACCATGCCGAGTGTTTGTGCCCAGTCCGGCAGCGCAGTATAGTGAAGATGGTGCGGACCGGCCCAGATGTACATGAAGATCAGCGCCCAGAAGTGGATGATCGACAGGCGGTAGGAGTACACGGGACGGTTGGCTTGCTTTGGAACGAAGTAATACATCATCCCGAGGAAGCCTGCTGTCAGGAAGAAGCCGACGGCGTTGTGGCCGTACCACCACTGCGTAAGCGCGTCCTGCACGCCCGAGAATGCGGAGTAGCTCTTCACCCCGAGGAACGATGCGGGAACTGCAAGATTGTTTACGACGTGGAGCATCGCGATGGTCACGATGAAGCCGAGGTAGAACCAGTTCGCGACGTAGATATGCGGTTCCTTGCGCTTCAGGATCGTTCCTAGGTACACGACAAGGTACGCGACCCAGACGACCGTTAGCCAGATATCGACATACCATTCCGGCTCGGCGTATTCGCGCGCTTGGGTGATGCCCAGCACATATCCGGTCGCCGCCATGACGATGAAGAGCTGGTAGCCCCAGAAGACGAACCAGGCCAGACTACCGCCGAACAGGCGCGCGTGACAGGTGCGTTGCACGACATAGAACGAGGTCATGATAAGAGCGTTTCCGCCGAATGCGAAGATGACCGCGGACGTGTGAACAGGGCGCAGCCGTCCGAAATTCAGATACGGTGCTATGTTCAAGTCTGGGAAAGCCAGCTGCAGCGCGATGATCACTCCGACGAGAAAGCCGACGACGCCCCAAAAGACCGTCGCGATCAAGCCATATCGAATGACCTCGTCGAAATAGGCGGAGGCTTCGACCTTTGGCACCCTGCCCGCCGGTGAGAAATCCAGGTTCCTCATCAGCAGCACGGTGCCAACGAGAAGGCAGAAGCAAAGTATGCCCATATGAACTGCGAAAAGATGGTCGTGGGCGAAGGCGGCACCCAGCAATGCCAGGAACGCCCCCACTGCGACCACCATCGTTTCTGTTGTGTACTTCATAACGTCGTCCCCAGTGCGCAGACGACCGCTTTGCGGCCGGCTCTCTCGTACGTTGGGGAAGGACTGTCACGGGCTCGAGATTGGCTCCTTGATCTAAATCAACGACGCCCGCACTTTCGGTCGAAACATGGTGCTGTTACAAACTGTTACAAATTCTCACCCTTTGGAACCATTCGATCATTCCTGTGTGACTCGACGACGGTCTAGTGCCCTCATCAACCGAGAGGGGACGCGACGATGCTGATGCCGAACAATATTGCCTTTGAACATGCGCAAGCGACACATGACCGAATGAATGGGGCGCAGGCCCTCTCTGCCCTCTTCATGACGTCCGCGACAGAAACCATTGCGGCCGGAAAGGCGATCTGCTGGGAGGGCGACACCGCCAGGCATCTTTTCCAGGTTGTCGAAGGGGTCGTGCGTCTTCACCGCATCATCGGCGAAGGTCGTCGCGTGATTACCGCGTTCCACTTCCCGGGCGATCTCATCGGGGCGTCGCTCCAAAGCGACTTTCTCTTCACGGCCGAGGCCGTCAGCGACTGCAAGATCCGGCGTGTATCGCGCAAGAGCTTCCATGATGAAATCGCTCGATCTGAGGCTCTCCGCCCCATCTATATCAACCTGCTCTGCGAGGAGACCGCCGCGGCCAACAACCAGATGGTCCTGCTATCGAAGCTTAACGCGGAAGAGCGTCTGTGCAGCTTTATCGTCAAGCTCACATCACGCAGCGACGCCAAGATGCAACACGGCCTGCTTCGCGTCCCGATGAACCGCCAGGACATAGCCGACTACCTCGGCCTTACGATCGAGACCGTTTCCAGGACGATCACCAAGCTTGCATCGCGTAACATCGTCGTGCCGGAAGGACGCCATGACCTTAGAATCGTGAATCTTAGCCGCCTGGTACAGTTGTCGGGGAATGGAGATGATTTCTCGGATAAAACCTGCCATAGCGTCAGTCTGCACTAATGCAGGGAACCAGCAGGTAAGCAATGCCGCATCGCCTCATATCGCCGCGTACTGCGTCGTCTCAGGAACTGGACGCTCTAGTGCACGTGCTCGATGGTGCGGACATCATCGTTCATCGCCTCGAGGGGGCCATCACACACTGGTCGATCGGCTGCGAGAACATGTATGGGTGGGCGCGAGAAGAGGCCGTCGGCGAAAACGTGTACGAGCTTCTGGCAACGCAGTTTCCAGAGCCTGTTGAAAATATCCATGCGCAGTTAAAATCTCGCGGCTTCTGGCAAGGCGAAATTATTCATCGCCACAAGAGTGGACACGACATTCATGTCGCAACCCGCTGTGTGCTGGTGAACCTGACCGATGGCGATCTGGCCGTCATTCAAACCAATAGCGACGTCAGTGCCCTCAGACGGGCCCAGGATGTGGTAAAGGCACGCGAGGCTCACTTGAGCTCGATCCTGGACACGGTTCCGGATGCCATGGTGGTGATCGACCATAGGGGCAACGTGCTTTCCTTTAGCAAGGCGGCCGAGACGCTCTTTGGCATGTCAGCCGAAGAGATTTGTGGCCGGAACGTCAGCAACTTGATGCCTAATCCTTACCGTGACGCTCACGATGGCTACATCGACCATTATCTGACGACGGGCGAAAAGCGGATTATCGGCTACGGCCGCGTTGTAACGGGCCAGCGAGCCGATGGATCCCAATTTCCGATGGAGCTTCACGTCGGCGAAACGACGGCAAACGGGGAGCGGATATTCACCGGCTTCCTGCGCGATCTCACCAGCCGCTTCAAGATTGAAGAGGATCTCCGTCAATCCCAAAAGATGGAGGCGGTCGGTCAGCTGACCGGCGGAATCGCCCACGACTTCAACAATCTCCTTACCGTCATCAGCGGCAACCTGGAAATGATTGAGGACAAGCTCCCGCCAGGCCAGCTTAGAGATATCTTGAGGGAAGCCCAGGACGCCGCGGCTGACGGCGCGAAATTGACCGGACAGTTGCTCGCCTTTGGGCGGCGTCAGCCTTTGAATCCGAAGCCTGCGGATCTTGGACAGCTTCTGACCGGCTTCTCGGATCTTCTAAGGAGAACCCTCGGGGAAAACATCAAGTTGTCGACCGTGATCTCCGGGTCGGGTCTGAACGTCCTCGTGGACAGTTCGCAGCTTCAGAACGCAATTTTGAACATCGCGTTGAATGCTCGAGACGCCATGCCGAAGGGCGGAAGTCTTACGACCGAAATTTCGTGCGTGCACCTCGATGCCGACTACGCCAAGATGTATCCGGAGGTACGCAGCGGCAATTTCGTCCTCATCTCGATGACCGATACCGGTACCGGCATGTCCGAGGAGGTTAAAAAGCGCGCGATAGAACCATTCTTCACGACGAAAGGAGTGGGCGCGGGAACCGGCCTCGGCCTCAGCATGGTCTATGGCTTCGTGAAACAGTCCGGTGGTCACCTCCAACTTTACAGCGAGTCTGGACGAGGAACCACGATCCGCATCTATCTGCCCGCCATGAGCAGATCCGGATCGCAGGAGGGTAGTCAGGCGTCGGAACTCGTTGAAAGTCCCCTTCCCCGAGGGAGCGAACTTGTCCTGGTTGTCGAAGACGATCCGCGCGTTCGCCGTGTCGCCGTCGCAAGATTGTCCTCCATGGGATACTTGGTTCTGGAAGCGGAAAACGGGCGCCGCGCTTTGGAAGTCCTGCAGGCCAACGACAACATTGCTTTGCTGTTCACCGACATCGTGATGCCCGGCGGAATGACCGGCGACGAACTCGCCCGCGAAGCGCGAGAACTTCGTCCTGAAATGGCTGTCCTCTTCACGTCCGGATATTCAGAGCCCGGCTTGGCCGGAAAGGACGGCGTTCCTGGTGCTCAGTGGCTGCGCAAGCCCTACACGGCGCGAGACCTGGCGTCGAAAATACGAGAACTCCTCGATGTCAGTTGATGCTGACAACCTGACATTGCGCGCAATCCGTCCTGACCGCGACGTCGTCCTTGCGGAGCAACGGTAGAAGCCTCCCCGATACCCTGCTGGACATGCCACAGGTTTGCCGAGATCACCACGCCGGCACGTCGCGCCAGGTGACGGTGGACAACTGGGAGGGCCTTGTCGTCTCCAACGAGGTCAACGTCCTTATGGAGGTCATCCTTTCACAACGCTCTTCCGACGGGCTGCAGTAATCACCGGCGGCTGGCGCAGGCCGTGATGTGGCGGCGGAGCGCGAAGGAAATCCTTCCGTCATCGACAGGTTCTCTCTTAGTTTGACGAGCGTCAAAGATCGTCTGCACGGCATATCTTACAAGCGTTCTCGAGGCCAAGACGACCTCGACGAACAGGAGAAATGCAAATGCGTTTGAAGTACGGTCTGATTGCTGCGACGGCAGCCTTGATTGCTTCGGCAGCGCCGCTCATGGCTGCTGACCACCAGGTTCAGATGCTCAACAAGGGCACCGCCGGTGCAATGGTATTCGAACCCAGCTTCGTAAAGATCGCTCCCGGCGATACGATCACTTTCCTTCCAACCGACAAGAGCCACAACGTCGAGACCTTCAAGGGTCTCATCCCGGATGGCGCGCCCGAATTCAAGTCCAAGCCCAGCGAACAGTACCAGGCCAAGTTTGACGTTCCCGGCGCCTACGTCATCAAATGCACGCCCCATGCTGGCATGGGTATGGTCGCCCTGATCCAAGTCGGCGACGCGCCTGCCAATCTCGAAGCGATCAAGGCCGCCAAGGTGCCGAACATGGTTCGCAAGCGCCTGGACACCGACCTCGCGCAGGTGACCCAGTAACCAAGCTGGTGCGGGTGGCGCTTAAGTGTGCGCCATCCCGCACGATGGAGAAATCTTATGATCAAGCAAGTCTCACTGGCTGTCGTGGCAGGGTTTTTCGCCGCAGGCGCAGCCCATGCCCACGCAACGCTGGAGCAAAGCCAGGGCATTTCCGGCAAGGGCTACAAGGCGGTCGTCCGCATCGGACACGGTTGCGCAGGCAAGCCAACGATCAAGGTGCGGGTCAAGGTTCCCGAAGGTCTTTTGTCCGCCAAGCCGATGCCCAAGCAGGGTTGGGCAATCGAGAAGGTCAAGGCGCCCTACGAAAAGAGCTACGATCTATACGGCAAGCCGGTCAAGGAAGGCGTGAGCGAGATCGTGTGGAGCGGCGGTAGCCTGGCTGACGACGAGTACGACGAATTCGTCTTCCGCGGCACGGTTGCGAAGGAACTCCCGCTTGGGACGCGGATCTATGTCCCGATTGTCCAGGAATGCACCGACGGGGCTTCGCAACGATGGATCGAGATTCCCGCTGCCGGTAAGACATCCGAGGACTACGAGAACCCCGCGCCTTATTTCGACGTGATCGAGCAACCCCGCTCATAGCATGCGAGTAGTCGCCCATGCGCTCAAAGGCTCTCAACTGGGCGACGTCGCTCCTTCAACCAGCAGCGTTTCTGCTAATGTTTGCACCGGGCATGCTCCTGCCGGCTATCGCACATGCCCACGCAGTCCTCGTCAGTTCGTCACCGGCCAGCAATGAGACCCTTGCGAACGCCGGCGGGGCTGTGCGGCTTCAGTTTAACGAGCCTGTGAGGGTCATTCGGGCCGCCTCCAGAGACGCGGGTGGGGTCAGTCAGAACCTGACTGCGGACACGTCCGGAGCGACCGTAACGCTTTATCTTCAAGATCCGATCGAGCATGGCTCCGTGATCGTCAGCTATCGCGTCGAGTCCGAAGACGGACACCCCATCGGTGGGTCGCTTGTATTTCACGTCGGCGCGCCCTCCTCCTCTACGACGGCCATGCCTCAGAGCGCTACTTCCACCCTGGCGGTCGCGATATGGACGGTGCACACCGTGTCTATCCTTTATCTGGCGATCGTCGTCGGCGGAGCGTTGTTCAACCGTTGGCTCGATCCCGGCCGCGTCGCACCGGTTCGGACGGTCGCCGCGGTCGTTCCTGGCGCCGTTCTGCTTCTGACAGGACTATATCTGCAGGGCCTCGACGAGTTGGGCGTCGGCCTAGTGTATGCCGGACTTGAGCCCCTGGCGACAGCCGCTAAGGGCAACGGCATGATTGCTGCCGTGCTTGCTTTGCTGTCGATCGTGTCGGCTTCACTCCCGATCCCGTCCAACCGTCGAGCCGCTCGCGGGGTGGCCGTGCTTGCGATGTGCATCGCTTCAGCCGCCTTTGCCTTCACGGGGCACTGCAACGTCGTCGAGCCCCGCTGGCTTGCCAGGCTATGCATAATGCTTCACGGCGCGGCCTTGATGTTCTGGATTGGAAGCCTGCTTCCGCTTTGGAGGTCCAGCAAGACCCGCTTCAACCAGCGACCGCTTCTCGATTTCTCGCGTGCCGTTCCCTTGCCATTCGGCCTCATGCTGGTGGCCGGCGCAACGCTCGCGTTCATTGAACTTCCGGAAATCTCGCAGCTTTTTTCCTCCCTCTATGGTCGGATACTGGTTTTCAAAGTGGGTCTTGTCACTGCCTTGTGCGTTCTGGCCAGCTACAACCGGTTTTACCTTACCAAGCCGGCGTTGGCGGGAAATCAGGGGGCCAGAGTCCGGCTGCGCCGGAGCATAGCTTGCGAAATGGTGTTGGCGATTGCGATCGTGGGCGCGGCGTCGCTTTGGCGCTTTGCTGGACCGGCTGCGTCGACAGTCGAGCAGCCAAGGCTCTCAGTTCATCTACATTCTGCGAAAGTCATGGCTCAGCTTGAGCTTTCTCCGCAGCCTCCTGGCAAGGCGAATGCACGGGTCGTCGTGATGGGTCCCGACTTTGGATCACTCGAGCCGCGCTCGGTATCCCTTCGCCTTATGAATCCGGACGCTGGGGTGGAACCGATCAAGTACCCTCTCGCGAAGTCGCCAGAAGGCGGCTGGAAGGCAGACGTATTGTCGGTAAGTGACCCAAGGGGATGGAAGGTGGATGTTGAAGTCTTGATAGACGACTTCACGTCCGCGCACCTTGAGGGGAGCTTGCTCACTCAGTAGCAGGCGCTACGCAGAGAATTTTTAAGGACATCCATCGGTTCGGGCGGCGGTGTTTCCGACACTGGGCAGCAAGCCAGATACAGGGGAGTTCCGACTGAGCCAGCCTGAGAGCCAACTCCGCGTCGGACGCTAAGCTTCCGGCAAGCTCTCTCGAGAGGCAATCATGCCGCCTTGGTCGCTACGATGCTGGTTACTGGGCCACTGCCACCAGTCGCCATCGCCTTTTTGATCAAACCCATAATCTCCCGCTCTGAGCGAATATGTCGGCGCATCGAGCCGAAGAACGAGCGGAGCTGATATCCAACTGCATCCCAGGAGAGCGTGCATCTTCCCCCTTGCAGCGAATGAAGCGTTTCGACGACTTCCTGGGCTGCGTCATAGTCGAGGAGCCTGCTGGCGCGCCGACGCTGGTCCGCTTCCGAGAACTCTTCGTCGTTCATGATCAGCCCAAGGCCGGTGCAGAGAAGTCGTTCCTCAAGCTGATGGCTTGTGGCCAGGAGCGGGACAAGCCCGACCGTTATGGTCTCGCAAAGTCGCTCGTCGACATGGCAAGGAAGAAAGTCCGCGATCGCTTCGAGAAGATCGCACCACGAGATGAGCTGCCCATAGCAGGCCTCGAGATCAGAGAAGATGTTCGATGTCATATCCTTCATTTCACCTCTGCAGGAACAGGCTTGCGGCGATCGCGATCGCGGCGATGACGGCCGACACGACGCCCGTTCGCTGCAGCACGCCCATGCGGTAGAGGGCAATCGCAAACAGAACGATCACCGGGGTCGCTATCGAGAGTCCTATCTGTGCGTCTGTCATTAGCTTCTCCTTTGCGGCGACCATAGACGCGATGATTGGCAGCATCTTTGCGATCGATCAAAGACTGGTCGCCGCGAGGCAAATAGCTTCTCACGCCATGGCGGCGATCACTTCGACTGAAAAAGACGACTACGCGGGTGAAGGATCGGACGACGATCTGCTGACCTGGATCTTGGCGTGGAGTGAACTTGTCGCGTTCGGCGCGCTGCTTGCGGCATTCGTCGTAGCGTCATGGCTGCAGCCCGGAGAATTTGCAGCCGGCAAAGCCCGGCTCCATCCAGTTCTGCCGGTTCTCAATACGATCGTTCTGCTCGTGAGTGGCTGGTCGGCCGCTGCTGCGGCTGTGCAGACGGGTGTGCGACAACGCCGCGGACTCTCGGCAGCGGCTGTAGGTGGCCTCTTATTCTTCGCCCTCAAGATCTACGAATACTGGCTGGAAGGTGCAACGCTCGTTTCGAGCGACGTGTTTGCGCAGCTTTACATCCTGCTTACCGGCTTTCACCTGGCCCACGTCGTCTTCGGGTCGCTGGTGCTCCTCGTCGTTGCCAAGTTTCCTTCCCGTCAGAATGTCCACCTGATCACGACCCTCTGGCACGTGATCGACATCGTCTGGCTGGTGATGTTTCCGGCGGTTTATTTGCTATGAACGTTACAAGAGGACTTTCGGCCAACCCACAGCGTGCGCTGTTCTACCTGATCATCCTAACGATCAGCATTCTGGCCGTGATGGTACTCCTTCCGAACACGTCCGCGAAGCCGGCTGCACCGATCGTGGCAGCAGCGCTTGCACTCCTAAAAGTGCGTCTCGTCGTGCTCGACTTCCTCGGCCTCCGATCGAGGGGCGCGCGTACCAGGAGGGCGCTAGTCGCTTGGGCGGCGGTCGTGCTGGCAATCGCCTTGGTGAAGGTCATCGCATTCTCGGCTGTCTTTGCGAATTGACAAAGACCCGTCCGCTCATTTCAGCCATCAAGGTCATCGCGAGCCCTTGGCTCGGTTTCCGACGTCGCGGCGTATCCGCCACTGACATGAGAGGATAATCGATGGCTGAACGCCTAACAAAAACCGCGGCCCGAAACGTGTTTTACGGCGGGTCGGCATTCTTTTTCGCTATTTTCGTGGGTCTCACCGCTCATAGCCACTATTACATCCGAACCGTCTCAACCGACGAGGCGACCCTTACGGAGAGCGTCGCAAGAGGCAAGCACATCTGGGAGAAGAACTCCTGTATCAACTGCCACACGCTGGACGGTGAAGGTGCCTACTTCGCGCCCGAGCTTTCGAACGTGTGGATTCGCTGGGGCGGAGACAAGGATCCCGCCAACGCGCGCGAAGCGCTGCACGCCTGGATGGCGGCCCAGCCTTCCGGCATCGAGGGCCGGAGGCAGATGCCACAGTTCAACCTGACCGACCAAGAAGTGAACGATCTTGCCGACTTCCTCGAATGGGTCAGCAAGATGAAGACACAGAATTGGCCGCCGAACCAGGCGGGTTGACAGGCGAGAGGATCAAGCAATGAAGTACAAGACTCAAAGTGTGGCCATGCTCTATTTTTATGGAGCACTCGGCCTTTTCATGGCGCAGCTCCTATTCGGCGTGCTGGCGGGCACGATCTACGTGCTGCCGAACACCCTTTCCGTCGAGCTACCATTCAATATCGTTCGCATGATCCACACGAACGCGCTGATCGTTTGGCTGCTCATGGGCTTCATGGGCACCACCTACTTCCTACTTCCGGAAGAGTGCGAGACGGAGCTCTACAGCCCGAAGCTCGCCATCGCCCAGTTCTGGATCTTCCTTGTGGCCGCAGCGGTCGCCGTCGTCGGCTACCTGTTCCACATTCACGAAGGTCGCGAGTTCCTTGAACAGCCGTTTGCGATCAAGGTCGGAATTGTCATCGTCGCATTGATGTTCCTGTTCAACGTCACGATGACGGCCCTCAAGGGACGCAAGACGACGATCACGAACATTCTGCTGTTCGGCCTCTGGGGCGTCGCAATCTTCTTCCTGTTCGCCTTCTACAATCCGATCAATCTGGCACTGGACAAGATGTACTGGTGGTACGTGGTCCATCTGTGGGTCGAGGGCGTCTGGGAACTGATCATGGCCTCTGTTCTGGCGTTCCTGATGATCAAACTCAACGGCATCGATCGCGAGGTCGTCGAAAAATGGCTCTATGTCATCATTGGCCTGGCGCTCTTCTCCGGCATCCTCGGTACCGGCCACCACTACTACTGGATTGGCGCACCGGGATACTGGCAGTGGATCGGTTCGCTCTTCTCGACACTCGAAGTCGCCCCGTTCTTCACGATGGTCGTCTTCACCTTCGTCATGACCTGGCGGGCCGGACGCAAGCATGAAAACAAGGCTGCGCTCCTGTGGTCGATCGGCTGCTCGGTCATGGCCTTCTTCGGAGCGGGTGTCTGGGGCTTTCTCCATACGCTGTCGTCGGTGAACTACTACACCCACGGCACGCAGGTAACCGCGGCGCATGGCCACCTCGCCTTCTTCGGCGCCTACGTGATGCTCAACCTTGCTGCGATGTCTTACGCGATACCGCAGATCAAGGGCCGCGCTCCCTACAACCAGTGGCTTTCGATCAGCAGCTTCTGGATCATGTGCGGGGCAATGTCGGTCATGACGTTTGCGCTCACCTTCGCCGGCATCATCCAGGTCCACCTGCAAAGAGTGCTCGGTGAATCCTACATGGACGTCCAGGACCAGCTCAGCATGTTCTACTGGGTCAGGCTGGGTTCCGGGATCTTCGTCTTTGTCAGCGCCCTCATGTTCATCTGGTCGGTACTCGTCCCCGGACGGGCCCGTGCAACCAACGCAGTAGCCCAGCCCGCCGAATAGGCGGGCTCCTTCTGGAGATCAGAAATGACCATAGCTCTCAAATCCCCGCTCAATCCGAACGCTGAGATCCCGCACTACACCAGCCAGGGCAATGAATGCGTGCTTTTCGAAAGCGCATGGACACGGCAACTGCCTGTGCTCCTGAAAGGACCAACAGGCTGCGGAAAGACCAGATTTGTCCACCACATGGCGGCACGTCTGGGTCTTCCGGTTTCGACGGTATCCTGCCACGACGATCTGACCGCAGCCGATCTGACTGGACGCTATTTGCTGAAGGGCGGCGAAACCGTGTGGGTGGACGGGCCGTTGACAAGGGCGGTTAGGAACGGTGGACTTTGCTATCTCGACGAAATCGTCGAGGCTCGCAAAGATGTCGCGGTGGTTCTCCACCCGTTGACGGACGATCGGCGAATCCTTCCGCTCGAAAGGACTGGCGAACTTCTTGAAGCCCAGCCGGGCTTCATGGTCGTCGTTTCCTACAACCCCGGCTACCAGAACCTCATGAAGGCGCTGAAGCCTAGCACCAGGCAGCGGTTCGTTTCCATCGAGTTCGATTTCCTTCCACGGGATCAGGAGATCGTTACCGTTTCACTCGAGAGCGGGCTAGCGGAAGGCAAGGTGGCTCCGCTCGTGGACCTTGCACGCCGTCTGCGGGTCCTGAAGGGGCAGGATCTGGAGGAAGGTGTTTCCACGCGCCTCCTTATCTACTGCGCGACGCTCATCGATGCCGGACTGCCGCCTGCCGACGCGGTGCGAGCCGCAATCATCGAGCCGCTCACCGACGAGCCGGATGTGAAGGCCGCCCTGGTGGAGATTGCCAAAGCGACGTTTGGATAGGTGAGACATGCTGGAATTTCTGGAACTCGAGGAGACGGTCGGACGAGCGTGGCACCGGTTCGTCGGTGACACCAGCTCCTGGCCGCGTCACCCGGCGCATGCCGTGCATTTGGCCGAGATCAAGTCTCAACTCGCCGTCTGCTTTCGAGCATTCGGCGGCGAGTCGACCATGCAGATCCAGAAAGCGCGGCAGAAGACGTCCCTACATCGGCTGCGCTTGCGCCAAGTTGTCGGACTTGGCGAGGAGCGGAGCGACCATCCGACATGGGACGGCTCCGCCATTCACCTCCCGGCGGTCATAGACATGTTCGAGGACGCGTCCTTGAACCGGGAGCTTTACTTCTGGCTTGCTGGCTACATCGCGGTCGCCCCGATTTCGGAACCGCGGACGATCGACCCTGCGCTTGCTGACATCGCTCGAATTGAAGCCGGTCGGACAAATTCCGCTCGCCTCGTCGAGATCTTTCCCGGCATGGGAGAGCGATACGCCCGGCTGAGCCACGCATTGCTTGCGTGCCGGACGCGCGGCAAGCTGCCAAGCGTGGAGAGGCAGATCGAGGAATTCGTCAGAACCGCGCTCATCTTTCCTCTGCAGCACCCCTTGCCCGACGCCTCGCGACCGTTGATACGGGTGGCGCCTGCGGGATATCTTCCGATGCTGCCTCTTCCGATCTGGCCGGACTACGTCGGCAGGTCGGAGTGTGACCCATCGCATCGTGACGATCTTCCGTCGGATGGAAACGACGGCAACGCAAACAGACCGTCGCACGAAGCCAGGCGAAAGAAAGATGCCGGCGATCGGAATCGGGATCCGTTCATCTTGAATCGCTTTGAAAAGATCCTTGCGATGGCAGAGATGGTCAACGTCGACCGACCCACGGACGACCGGGAGGATGAAGATGCCGCTGCCGCCGAGGAGCTTGACGAAATCGCTCTAAGCGAGACGAAGGAGCGGCCGAAGTCGAAGTTCCACTTCGATTTGGACCTTTCTCCCGAAGCCTTCGATCCATCGCGGATAAAGGCCGAACTGACCTATCCGGAATGGAATTTTCGAAAGCGAGAATACTTGCCGGATCATTGCCGGGTCGTACTTGGGATCGCATCGGAATCGGATGAAAGGCCGATCACCAGCGATCAGGCGATTATTCGGAAGGTGAAGCGTCAGTTTGAAACACTGCGGCCGAAGCGTGAAATTCGAAGAGCACAGTTGGATGGCAGCGAGCTCGACGTCGAAGCGGTCGTCCGCTCGCGCGTGGACCTGGTCGCAACCGGACAACCCGACGACCGCATCTACGAATGCGCCCGCCCCGCGGCACATGAGTTGGCAACGGCGATCTTGGTCGACGTTTCGTTGTCGACCGACTCGTGGGTAGACAACCGAAGAGTTCTCGACGTTGAAATTCAGGCGCTGGACGTATTGGCGCGTGGTCTCGACGCCTGCGGCGATAGGTTCGCCATCGACACGTTCACGTCGCGTCGTCGCGATTGGATACGGATAGACACAGTCAAGGGCTTCGGTGAGAGGTTTTCGCCGAACGTCGCAAGGCGCATCGCCAATTTGAAGCCCGGCTACTATACCCGCATGGGAGCGGCCATCCGTCACGCCTCGAAGCAGCTCGAGGATCAAGGTGCGAGAAAGAGATTGCTGCTGATCCTGACCGATGGAAAGCCGAATGACGTTGACCACTACGAAGGCCGGTTCGCCCTTGAAGACTGCCGCCGCGCCGTGATGGATGCCCGCGGCCGCGGCCAAGCACTATTTGCGGTCACCGTCGACCGTAATGCGGGCGACTACCTTCCGGCCATCTTCGGTCGAGCCGGGTTCGCTCTGGTTTCGGACATCGAAAAGCTTCCGAGCGCCCTTCCGGCGATCTACCGCAACCTGACAACCTAGCGATGCGCCAGGCCCGACCAGCGACGCAGGACTTCGTCCGGCGTTGGCCCAGCGATAGCGTGCAGGGATTTTGCCTGAGCTGACACCGGCAAGCGTTTGACGCGGCATGTAGGGCTGGATGGGAGGTTCTGGCGGCCGCATGCCCGAAAGGACTTGTTGTCTGCCACGACTTTTCGTGCAACCACGCAAGAAGGGCACAGTTCAGCGCCCACCGCAAACATTGCCGATCACTACGCAGCCTTGCTGTGGGTCCTCCCCAACGATCCGAAGTAGGCGTCGAAGGCCGCAGCGACCGCGCGGACCATGAAACGTGCGTCCTGCGATACCGTGACCCGGCCGTCGACGATGGTCGCTACTCCGTCGGTCACGAGTTCCTGAAGTCTCTCGTTTCCTTCCAGCAGGAAGCGGACGTCATAGCCAGCCTGTTCGCTGAGCTTGGGCAGATCGACTTCGAAGTCACACATGAGCCTTTCGATGACCCTCGCACGAAGTTTGTCTTCATCGGTGAGGAGATATCCTTTCGCCGTGGGAAGGGTTCCTGACGAAACCATCTCGGCATACCTGCCGATAGCCACATGGTTCTGGTAGTACCCGGACGGCAGACGTCCGATCGCAGACGCGCCGAGACCGATCAGGGTATCGCACTCGTCGGTCGTATAACCTTGGAAGTTCCTCCGAAGCGAGCCAGAGCGGCAAGCGATTGAAAGCTGATCGTCGGGCAATGCAAAATGGTCGAGGCCGATCCGGACGTAACCCGCCGCGACAAGCTCTTGCGCAATCGCCTCGGCCTGCTCGTTGCGTTGGCGGGCGTCCGGAAGCGCAGAGTCCTCGATCAAGCGCTGGTGCTTTTTAAAGGCAGGCACGTGCGCGTATCCGAAGACCGCGAAGCGTTCGGGTCTTAGCTCCGTCGCCAGCCTGACGGTCGCTACGCAGGATTCGACCGTCTGGTGCGGGAGGCCGTAGATCAGGTCGAAGTTGATGCTCGACGCGCCGTAAGCGCGCAGGCCGGCAACCGCCGCCTGCGTTTGCCCAAACGTCTGGATTCGGTTGATCGCCCGCTGGACCACCGGATCGAAACTCTGGACGCCCAAGCTGGCGCGATCCACGCCGTTCTCTCCCAATGCCTCGATCATCAACGGGGAGAGGGTCCGCGGATCGATTTCGACGGCAAGGCTGGCATCGTCCTCGAACCGAAACGCGCTTCGAAGCTTTCGCATGAGCGCGGTAAATTCTTCTGGCTTCATGATCGTGGGCGTGCCGCCACCAAAATGAACGTTCTTCACCCGGAGAGAATTTCCTGCGGCAAAGGAGACGATCTCGATCTCCTGGTTCATCACATCCAGGTATTCGAGAACAGGGGCATCCTGCCGCGTTATCGTCGTGTGACAGCCGCAGTACCAACACATGGAGCGGCAGAATGGAACATGAAGATAGAGGGAAGCCGGTCCCGATTCCGCAGCGGTAGCGAGGCCTTTCGCATACTCGGCGGGCCCAACCGCTGCTGAAAAGGCGGGCGCCGTTGGATAGCTGGTATAGCGCGGGAGCCGGGCTTCGCCGTACTTTGCGACCAAATCTGACATCGTGGCATCCTTCATAAAAGTCATGATGTCTTATGATGGCGATCGGCTCTGCGTTCCTTGTCCTAGATCAATAAGCACTGGCTCCGCGAAATCTCCGATATTTGTCCGTCGTCAAAGTCTGTCCCTTCAATGGCGCATATCGTTGGCTTCTGACATGTGGCGAGCCGCGGCCCTGTCAGTGGTCAAGCCTGCGGCGATAAGGAACCAAGCCAGAATGACTGATGTGCAAACTCCCTCTGCTGAAGCTCCGCATATAGACGTACGGACGCTTCCACACGCCCAGCGCCATATGCAGATATTTGGCACGCTCGGTTCCCTGACCCCCGGCGGCACCCTGTTCATCACCAGCGACCACGAGCCCCGTCCCCTTCACTATCAGCTTGAGACCGCGTTCCCTGGCAAATTCTCCTGGGAGTACCTGGAGCAGGGTCCCGAAGTCTGGCGCGTTGAGATCACACGCCTTGATGCGGGCTGCGACTGCTGCTGCGGCAGCCACTAGGAGTGGAGAAGCGCGATGATGCCCGTGGGCACTTCACTGTCGCGTTGGACAATGGCGTATTTCGGCGCGGGTTTATTTTTTCTGCTCTTCGCCGAAGTCCTGCTTGCGGCGGGAGCTTGGACGCCATCGTCAGACGTCGCGGAGCCCCACGCTCTCATCGTCGTGCACTCTGTCACTATAGGTTGGCTCGGTCTTCTGATGATAGGAGCGCTGCTGCAGTTTGCGCCTGTCATGACGGGTCTGAGCCTTCCGACCGATCGACTCGACGCGCCAACCCTTGCGGGTCTGGTCGCGGGATTGGGTCTTTTGCTGTTCGGGTTTCATTCAATCGACGCGGGATCGAGCGCCGCGGGACCAACGATGGTCGCGGCGTCGCTCACGCTCGGGGCTTCCATCCTGTCAATCGGGCTCGTTCTTTTCGCCGTTCTCTGGCGCGGCAGAGCGGCTCATGCCGCCTCGCCACTCGTCCTTATTGCTATCGCATGCCTGATTGCGACAGCGGCGCTTGGATCGCTTTTCGCTGTAACTATCTCCGGCGTCGTGGATGCGGGGGCTGTCATCGAGTTCGTGACGAACGCGGTGCCATTTCACGCAGGCTTTGGGCTACTCGGGTGGATGACCTTCGCCGCGATCGGGGTGAGCTACAAGTTGCTGCCAATGTTCCTGCTGTCGGACGATATGAAACGGTCGCCCTTCATCCGTCTAACCGGATCGGCCGGTATGTCGATGCTGGCGATCGCCACGTTCTGCGCCATGTTCGATCCTGCCTTGGGACGCACCATCTTTTTGATGGGCGGGCTGGTCTTCCAGTTCACGATCGCCGCATATTTGGTGGAGTTGTTCAGGACTTATCGCTCGCGGCGTCGCAAGACGCTGGAGCTCAACACGTCGGGATCCTTACCCGCGTTCGCCCTGCTGGCGGTCTCAGGTCCGATGCTGGTGCTCGCTCTTGTATTCCATGCGGGATCAGAGATCGTGACCGCTGCAGCTTACCTGTTCGTCTTTGGCTGGCTTTCCGGTCTGGGCCTGGCGCAACTTTTGAAGATTGTTCCCTTCCTGACTTGGATCGAGGCATTCGGACCCCTTTTAGGTCGCAGGCCGACGCCACGTCTGGGGGATCTGATAGTTGGAAGCCGCGCTGCCGTGTGGCTTGGAATGTTCTACTTCGCCGTCGTTACCGCGGCCGCGGCGATCGCCGGCGGATCCGACTGGGGCTTTCACGTCGCCGTCATACTCCAAACTTTGGCCACGGCAGCCCTTGCCGTCGAGCTCCTGCTTGCACGCGCGCTTGCAAACGTGGAGGCAGCCACCAAAAGAGCGCCATTTCAACAGCCGGCGCTATTCTTCGCCGCTAACCACAGAGGAAACGCCAATGGTTCAGCTTCGTGAACTCGATGTTCGACAGATACTGCGTGATGGCGGGATGCCCTTCCAGCTCATAATGGATACGTTTGCCTCCCTCGATCCGGGCGAAGGAGTGCGACTACACGCGATTTTCGAACCGGTCCCGCTCATCCGGCAACTTGAACAGCGGGGCTTTGCGCATGTGACCAGGCGTCTTGCCGACGACGACTGGGAGATCGAGTTCGTTCCGCGTGAAGTTCTACAGGACGTGCAACCCGCAGCCGCGGCGTCGGAGGCGATCTGGCCGGACCCGACCTGGAACCTCGACCTGACCGAACTTCCGCCACCTGAACCGATGGAGCGAATTCTGTCGAGGCTTGAGACCATGAGCACCGGCGAGGTTCTTTTCGCGCTTCTGAACAGGGAGCCCGTTTTCCTGTTCAACCAACTGAAGGAACGCGGGCACGAATGGATTGGAAATTTCGATGAGACGGGAAAGGTGTACCGGATCATGATCCGGGCCACACCCCTGGATGCGGCCGATGTGCGGGCCTAGCCTCACTCGTGACGCCGTCCTTGATGCGCTTCGAGAAATCGAAGATCCCGAGGTCGCAACCTCGATCGTCGACCTCGGGCTGATCTACGACATCTCGATTTCAGAGGACGGCTTCGTTATCGTGGAAATGACAACAACCACCCGCTTCTGTCCTGCTTCCGGTTTTCTCACCGAGGCGGTAAAGATCCGGCTGGAGGCGTTGGAGCAGGTAAGCAAGGCACAAGTCCGGCTTGTCTACGACCCGCCTTGGTCGCCTGACATGGCGCAGTTGTTTTCATTCTAGTCCCATGGAGCGGCAGGCATGACCATCAAGGGCCAAGTTGATCTCGACGAACTGACTGTCGATGCATCCTATCTGGCGGGCCGGTTTGGACTGTCGCTGGCAGCCTTTCGACGTTACATGGCGCAGGGTCTCGTTCGTAGCAGGGTCGAAATCGGTCAGGAAGCGGACATCGGAAAGACACGCCTGACAGTTCGCCTCGGAAATCGAGTATGGATCGCGGTCTTGGCGGCAGATGGCAGCGTTGTGAGCGAAGAAACCAGAATTGCGGCGTCGGCTCCTCCTCGCCCAGCCACGTAGACGATTTTGCGGATTCCTAAGAAACACTCAGCCAGGCCCACCCTGGTTGAGCAGACTGGTAGAGCAAGCTGCTTTGTGGGCTCTGCATCAGCAGATTCGACGGAAGCGCAACGATGCGGCTGCAAGGGGGCGGCATTTGTGATCACCCGCACAACAGCTAGTGGATCCCGTAATTTCCATTGCCAACCACCTGAATTGCATCAAAATGCGGCAGCAGCGTTCAAGGGCCGTACACATGCAAATCAATGAAAGTCCCTTATTCTCGGCTCTTGAAGAGCGTTCTCTCCATCCAAGGCAAGCCGACGGGCTCCTACGAAGATCCAACAATATCACCGGGCGGCGGCAGGCGGTCAGAACCTGGTGTTCCGCTTAAAGGCTGGTACGTCCTAGAAATCAAAGAGGCGGCAACTTGGAAGTGGTTTGATCGCCACGAATGATTGAGTAAGAAGATTAAATGAGATCGGTCTCGAACCAGCCTTGCCCGTCATCGGTGCCTGCTTTAGCTCATGAAACAAATGGAACCCGCCGATGATCTTCATGATAGTCGCGGTCGCGATCTTGTTAGTTTCTTTCTTCCTGTTTCCCCGCCCCACGTTGATTGCGCTGATTGCGGTCATTTTTGTCGGCGCTGGCGTCGGGGTTTATGTTTACTTCCAGCAATCCGACCGCAACAACTCCGCGAGCTTGGTTGTTGGCACGAGCACCGGCACCCAAGGCTGCCTCGACCCTGCCAAGCCAGTTTTCGTTCAGTTGTTCAACGGCTCCGACCAGTATGTCAACGTAGTACGCTTCCGATTGGTCGCGAAGCGCCCAGGCTTCAGCATTGAAGCTTACTCCGACTATCTCAGCAGCTACAAGATCATTGAGCCGCATGGCGTTTACGGGACATGCTGGGCGCTCAATCAGTATAGAGGCTTGGAGACCTTGCCAGACAAACCTTCGCCCAAGGATTTCGAATGGAACGTGGACATCTCATCAGTAGATTTCGCTGAGGATGAGTAGGTGTCGGTCCATTTGTGAATTCTTCAGCCCCGCCGTTGACTACGCCCTTGTTCTTCCCTCGGCGTGCTTCGATATCAGGCGACCGCTTAGTCCCGAGTTCGTTACCAGTGTTTTTCAAAAGGCATGACACTGGACGCCATCGCCAATGCCCGCTGGCGTTGCTGCACTCCTTGCCACGCTGACCGCTTGGCCACCACTACACCTGCGGCATTGCCTATGGAGGCCCATCTAAACCGGTACGCTGGAGCAGACACTGTCGCTAGGAACTGCGCCGCCTGCGGTGGATACGGGCTCGATCGCCGCAATGCGATCGGACGCTGAGCATAACTTGGCAAGGGCGCAAGCGTTGGGCGCAAAAGAAAGTGCGATCTCGCGACATTTCTCGCAGCAACAAAGCTGGCCTGAGCCACGCGTCGCAGATTTCGTCGGCGACTAACCGGACACTTAAAAACGCTATCCGGCACTTACCTTGAGCTAGGAAGCGGCCACGAGGAAAGAGAAGCGTTGGCGTACTGCCCGTGCTAACCATGGCCGCTTGTATCCTGCAACGTGCTCCATCCTGCTATCTTGCTATTGAAACAGCTGCAGCACGCTCTTCGGAGAGCCATTCCCAATCGAAAGGGATTGCAACGCGAGTTGCTGCTGAGTCTGCAACGCAGCCAGCCGCGATGACTCTTCTTCCATATCGGCGTCAACCAAGCGACCGACTCCTGTATTGAGGTTGGCCGCGAGCCCATGTGCGAAGGTGGCTTGGATATCGATGCGCTTTTGAAGGGAACCTAGAACGCTGGCCGCAGACACAACGTCGGAGAACACTAGGTCCGTATAGCTCAAGTAGACGTCCAGCATCTGCGGATTGGCGACGATATCGATCTCCATGAAGTCGAGATCAGAAATTGGCTCGATACTGACCGATATATTAGTGAAGCCGATGTATGATTTCGTTCCTGAGAGGCGATCAACATTGTTGTCTGACCGGATGGAAATGCCGTTGCCGCCCGTCTCTTCGATGATCACATCAGGCCAATCGGCTGACACGAGGCTTTTGAGCAGCGTTACCATCTCCGTTGGCGTCTCCACCTTGCCCGTGTCCTTTCCCAGAAGATTGTTCACGTAGGCCCGATTGAAGGAGTAGCTCGTCGGGGCCTGCCCGTTCACGTTGAAGCTGAAGGAGACCTCGACTCCATCGAGGTTGTCGCCATCCTTGTAAACCTCGAAGGGTACAAAAGTGATCGGCAGTTCCGACCCGCGCGTGCCGAACGCCGAGGCATTGCCTATCCCACCCGATCCGACCGTGCTGCTGAAGTTGCTGATCTCAACGTAGGAGCCATCAAGACCAGACGTCTCGTCAGTCCATATGGCGATTTTATCGGGGTCGGCGATCCATGTTTTCATCGCCGCATCCCACTTGGGTACCGTGCGAGCCGTTGCCTGTGCGCCTGACGCATCGAGTGCAATATTCAGGACTGCGATGTACTGCTGAAACGTCGATATCTTGCCATTCAGGGCTGGGTTGTAGGCGTCGACGGTCGCTCTCGTAATCTCGACGGGCGGATAGGTCGCGCCGGTGTTATGCGGCGGCGGCACCTCAGCTGGATTGTCTTTGTCGACCGTTACGTTGAAGGAAATTTTATCTGAAGCCCCGAACGTGAGCGGTCCGGAAAATGTATATTCAATGGCTGCGGAAGTACCAAGGGAGCTGTTGACTTCGCTCATCCAGATTTCGCCATCGTTGTCCATGAACGTGTCGAAGTCTCTTATTCCTCCAAGGGTCTTTAGTTTACGGGTATCGGCCTCCAAGAGTCCCCCGCCCGTGCTGTTGAAGAGTGCTATTTCGGCGAGATGGGCCGTGGTGGTCTTTACGGAAACATTACCGGAGGCATCGCGGACAAATGCGGACACTACTGTTTCGACGTCGAGATCGCTATCGTTGATATCTTCTACGTTGGAGCTGAGCCAGTTCTCACCATTGAAACTCGCAGAATGCGCGATGCCCCAAACCGTTTGCTTCAATTGATCCAGGTCGGCCTGAACCTTGGTTTTATCGACGCCAGCTTCCGTCGCTGTCACCAGCTTCGCCTTAAATTCTGCGAGGACATCCGTCACCGCCGTCATTCCCGCGTAAGCGGTGTCTACCTTCGCCGCGCCCGTTCCCAAAGCATCAGAAACCGCAGAAACCGCCTTAAGGTCTGACCCCATTGTGGTTGCGATCGCCCAGTAAGCCGCATTGTCCGAAGCACCATCGATGCGAAGTCCCGAGGACACCCGCCTCTGGGTTCCTTGCATGTCTGAGTTGATTTTACGCAGCGCTTGGAGCGCAATCGACGCTGAACCATTCGTTAAAATTGAGGTCATCGTAACCAAGAAAATAAAACTGGTGATTGGATAGCAAGACGAGATTTGCCGCGTCATGCAGCTTCTAGCTGCGAGGCTAGGCCAGGTATGGTTAACGAGTCATTTCTGGCGTGTAGGAAATCTGATGATGCCTCACAACTATAACGTGGAAACCTCCCATGCAGAGGGTCAAGTCTTCGACTTCCGATCTGGAATGACGTAAACTGAGGACGGCTCATGCTCATTATTTTCGGCCGCCTGCCTGGCAGTGGACGGCTCCATAATAGCCAGAACGGCGTCTCCTTCGGAGTCGACTGAATTTCGGTCAACCTGTCGCTCGCCTTTGTAGGCAAGCAAAAAAGGGGGCAGGAGCGTCGCCGTTGGCTTAGTCGCGCAACGCGTCCCTCATCTCACTCTCCCTTGCTAGGACACTTTTAGCATCAACTCGTGAACGCAGTTTGCGAGGGTGTGGGCAGAACGCGTCACCTGCTCACCAAGGGCTTCCTCTCACGGCACAGGAACGGAGCATGCTCATGCGCAAACATGCAGAAGGCGACCGTCCAGCCAATCGCGGACGCCATCAATATTTCGGAGCTGAACGAAGGTATCAGCTCTGCGCTCGGCCGGAGAAGCGCGACGGCGGCCAATATGACGTACGAGTAGTTGGTCAGCCGGCTGGACTTTACCTTTCGGCCGGTATGGCCGCGGGTGGCCCTCGTCATGACTGCCAGCATCATCAAGGAAATTGCCCCAATGGCGAAGACATGCAGGACCGCGACCTGAGGCATTCCCAATGTTCCGAGAGCGACAGCCGCAAAGCCGATTGGTACGAACAAGTAGGCGCCATGGAGCACGAACAGTATCGGCTCCGGCCAAACGTTCCAGCCACGCCAGCGATAGAGCCGGATCCCGTTCATGGCGGCAGCGATCGCTGCGCACAGACCGGTAATCAGCGCTTCAGGGGCTATGGCCCAGGCTGCTAGCGCGACGGCGCCCATGATGATAGAGGCGGCGTCGTAGTGGTTATAGGGAACAGGAAACTCGGTGCGACCGAACTGATTCAGCCAATTGCGCGTAAAACTCGGAAGGATTCTTCCGCCAACGATCGTCACGAGCAGCACATAGGCTCCAAGGCCGAGACGGATCGGGAGTTCGGGGCTCTGTCCTGCGACCACCTGAACATGAAAGAGCACGTTCGCGATCGACAGAACCACGAGACCCGCAATGACTTTCAAGTCCTTCCACTTCTTGCCCGCCACGACCTCGCGGGTGCATAGAACCAACATCGCCGGAAGAAAGAGGCTGTCGACAGCGACAGCAGGCATCACTCCGCTCGACGAGCTCAGGAGCATGGCAATTCTGCCCGCGCACCAGACAGCGAAGAGCATCGCGAGAGGACGTCCCGCGATTGGCAGTCTGCCCGTCCAGTTGGGGATCGCCGTCAGGAGGAAGCCGGCAAGAATTGCCGGCGCAAAACCAAAAATCATCTCATGGGCGTGCCAGTACAGAGTGCCATACTCGGTTGCGACGGGAATTCCAAAGCTAAGGAAGGCGGCCCAGAGATCGATGCTGACGATGGCCCATAATGCCGACGCCAGAAAGAAGGGGCGGAAGCCGTAAGAGAAGAGCACGAGCCCTGAGCGCGACATTCCACGCGGAACGCGCTCGTCCTTGGCCATTGTTTTCTGCATGATCAGTGTCTCCGGATTGATCACACAGCAATGCTCGGTTTCAAGACAGCAGTCGTTGAGATTACGCAAAGAAGACTTTTGGAACTTTGCGCTGCCACAAATTGCCAGTTTGCGCCAAATCAAAGAGTTCAGCGAGGTTTCTACTACTTTCCAACTCGACCGGGCGGCGTTCGCTCCGTCTTCGACTTCAGGAGAGTGGAAATGACCAACAATATGCAAATGACCCGGCGCACGATGCTGACCGGCGCTGCTGTCGCCGGAGCACTGACGCCAATCATCGTAGCCAGCAATGTCGCGAACGCAGACGATGCGCATTCGACGCAAGCGCTCAAGTCGAGCAAGAAGCCGGCTGTCGATCTGTCGAAGCTCCCTCGCGAGAAGGTTGAGCTTGTGAAGCCGCCGTTCGTCCATGCCCATGACCAGAAGGCGAAGGGCGGCCCCAAAATCAAGGAATTCACCCTCACCATCCAGGAAAAGAAAATGGTGCTGGACAAGGAAGGGACCGAAGTCAATGCAATGACGTTCGACGGTTCGGTGCCGGGCCCGTTGATGGTTGTTCACCAGGACGACTACGTCGAGCTAACGCTCGTAAATCCTGAGACCAACACCATGCAGCACAACATCGACTTCCACGCGGCCACGGGCGCGCTTGGCGGCGGCGCACTGACGGTCGTCAACCCTGGCGAGAGCACGGTTCTCCGCTTCAAGGCGACAAAGGCGGGCGTCTTTGTCTACCACTGCGCACCTCCCGGAATGGTGCCGTGGCATGTCACCTCGGGCATGAACGGCGCGATCATGGTGCTGCCGCGCGAAGGCCTCACCGATGGCCATGGGAAGCCGGTCGTCTACGACAAGGTCTACTACGTCGGGGAGCAGGACTTCTACGTTCCGCGGGACGCGAACGGCATGTTCAAGAAGTACGACAGCCCCGGCGAGGCGTATGAAGATACGGTCGCGGTCATGAAAACCCTGACCCCGACCCACATCGTCTTCAATGGCGCCGTTGGTGCGTTGACCGGCGACAAGGCAATGACCGCCAAGGTCGGCGAAACGGTCCTGATCATCCATTCGCAGGCCAATCGTGACACCCGTCCGCATCTTATCGGTGGCCACGGCGAGTACGTATGGGCGACAGGCAAGTTCCAGAACGTTCCGGACATCGACCAGGAAACCTGGTTCATACCGGGCGGCACGGCAGGCGCTGCGGTATACACCTTCGCTCAGCCGGGTATCTACGCCTACGTGAACCACAACCTCATCGAGGCTTTCGAATTGGGAGCGGCTGCCCACTTCAAGGTCACGGGCGACTGGAACGATGACCTCATGACTTCGGTCAGGGCGCCATCGGCAAGTTGACCTGGCGGCGGGGAGGTGCGCGGGCTGGGGGTAGCCTGCGCACCATCTTTTATAGAGAGGCGCTACGTGCGTAAAAGCCATGGCTCGGAACGCTGCGACTGAAGCGGTTTCAGGCATATCCATCGCGGTTCCCCTTGTACTCCTTGCGATCCTTTCAGGAGCGGTCGCAGTGGAGTCTGGATTCGTTTTCATGAGGGAGCCAGGAGCGACCGTCGCCTCGCCCGAGTTGCTGACCGTCGCGCCTCGAACCTTCGCCTATCGCGACGCCACAGAGTATTTCCGAAACGGCCTGGCGATTGACGCTCCCAAGCGCGAGATCGCCGTCAGGTCGTCGCTGGACATCATGAAGTTTCAGACCACGCTCGGTGAATATAACCGCTGCGTGGACGACGGTGTTTGCTCGCCAGCCGAAGGAGGGGATAGCCTGTCGCGAGAAGTCATCCCGGTGACGGGTGTCAGCTACGACGATGCTGTCCGCTATGCAGCGTGGCTTTCGGAGCGCACAGGTGAAAATTGGCGGCTGCCAACGGATTTCGAGCTTGCCTATGCCGCGGCCGACCGCTTTCCCGACGATGCGCTCGGCATCGACATCGACGACAAGAACCCCGCGACACGATGGCTTGCCGATTACGAGCGCGAGGCGCGCCGGGCTGCGTCGACCGATCCCCGGCCGCAAGCCAAGGGCTCGTTTGGTGTAAGCGAGACAGGGCTGGTGGACTTCGGTGGGAACGTGTGGGAATGGACGTCGACTTGCAACAGACGCGTCGATCTCGGTAGCCGAGCCAAGTCCGAGGAACCGGACCCGCGGACCTGCGGCATCATGATTGCTTCCGGCAGGCATCGCTCGCCCATGAGCAGCTTCGTCCGAAATCCAAAGGGTGGCGGATGCACGGTCGGAAGTCCTCCCGATAACCTCGGCTTCCGCTTGATCCGCAGACAATCCTTCTTTGAGAGCGTCAGAGACTTCGCGCGTAAAACCGCAGCGGACACCTTTGGCTTGTTTGTAAGCGCCCCAATGAATCGGAGCCATGATGAAGGTTGATCGCACCATTTTAAAATCGTTGCCGCTCTTCGAGCGGATGACGGATCCCGACCTCGACTCGATGCTTGAGCATGCCGTTCCACGTCGTGTCGCCCAAGGCGATGCGGTCTTCGAACAAGGCGCTCCAGCGCGATCGTTCTTTCTGCTGTTGCACGGCCGATTGAAGGTCACCCAGGTCACCCAGGACGGACAACAGATCATCGTCCGGATGGTTCATCCGGGCGATCTGTTTGGTTTCGCCATGGCACTTCGCCGATCGGACTATCCTGGGACGGCGTTGGCCGCGGCCGAGAGCCTGATCCTTGGTTGGCCGACAGACATGTGGTCGCGCTTCGTCGAGCAGAACCCACGCCTTGCTGTCACGGCGATGCAAACGATCGGACAACGGCTCGAGGAGGCGCATACCCGAATCCGCGAGATGTCGACCGAGGAAGTGGAAAAACGCGTAGCCCACGCAGTCCTCAGGCTCTCCAAGCAGGCAGGACGCCCGGTCGCCGCAGGTATTCGCATCGACTTTCCGATATCGAGACAGGACATCGCCGAGATGACCGGCACCACCCTCCACACGGTGTCACGAATTCTCAGTGCGTGGGAGAGCAAGGGGATCGTGGAAGGCGGTCGTCAGAAACTCACGATATGTGATCCTCAACGCCTTCTTAATCTCGCGGACGGCGCGCGTGACTGAAGTGTTGTCATGACGATTTTGCTCGACAACGGACTCCGCCTGCCTTTGCTTGCCGCCTCCAATCCAGGTCGGCTGATCACTATCGAGGAGGCGTCGACGACGTTCGAGGCGTCGCATGCGCATTTTGCGAAGGCGGCCAACAGGCTGGTTCGCAGTGCGTTTCTTGAGAGCTTGCGAGGTAGAAACGGCGGATTGAGGCTCGCCCGCTCGCCGGAACAGATCTGCCTTGGTGAGGTCGTCGCCGCCATGACCCACTCGACTTGCGACAACCTCTTCGAGAACGACGTTCTGCGGGGCTGGAGATGCGTCAGGGCCGGTGCAAGGGCAGCCTATATGCGTCATCTCCAGGAGCGCAGTCTGGCGGATCTGTTGGGAGATCCGGTGTTTAGCCTTGAGAGCAAGGTCACAGAGCTTCAGGCGCTGTAAGATCGTATCAGTCGGCCTTCAATGCAGTCGGCTCTGCCTTCGCGCCTTCCACGACTCGATGTCGTCAGCAGAAACTCGAATTGCCGGAAACGGATCTGTCGAAGCTAGCGGGATTTTTCGATGAAGCGATCTCGCAAATCGCGCCAAGACCTTGTTGAAGTCTTGTTTCGTCGGCGCGAGGAGGCTCGAAAGCTTGTGAAGCGCTTCGCGGGTCCACGACGACCACGCGATGAGCGCCTTGATGTTCCATGACAACGATGCCGCTCTGTCCTGATGACTTTAGGAAGGCTGTGATGAATCTGGGGAGCATGACAGTATCCTCAAAAGATTGCCCGCAGGCGTTATCTCGAACAGATCGTCCGACGCTGCAAAGATAAGGGATGGTGCTGGAAAGACTTTGATAGACATCAAAGACCGCGTACCTAGGCTGTGCTAAGGAGCTGTTCGATCGACTTCTTGGAGGATTGAGACATGCGAGGCGCCCTTATCGTAGTTGCGTGGGCTTCCGTTGTATTGGGTTGTGTCGGTGTCTTTCTGCCATTCCTGCCGACAACCCCATTCCTCCTGCTGTCAGCGAGCATTTTCGCTCGCACATCACCTCGATTCGAAACGTGGCTCCTGTCCCATCCGACATGGGGCAAGCCAATAGAGGCCTGGCGTCGCAATCGCGCCATTCCTCTCAAGGGTAAGCTCGCAGCAATCACATCCATGGGATTGAGCTTTGGAATTGTACTTTGGGTAGCGGCACCCAGTCTCTTGGTGACATCTGTCCTGGGATCGGTGGTGATGTCGTGCGCTCTCTTCGTAGTCACGCGGCCATCGGCATAACACTACGCAGCCAGTTGCCTGCAACGTGGGCCTTTGGTGCGGATCGATTTCGACGTTCTGAAAGCGATTACCTTCGAACGAGGCATCGTGTAACCATCGTTTTGGGCGCGCTTGTCGCGCTTGCTTCAATGTCCTTGGTGGTCTGGAGTGCCTTCGTGCGTCACGTCTTCAGCCGGTGATTAGCCGCCGCGCTAGAATAGGAAGACGACGAGCCATCCCCATGAGAACGCAATCGTCGGAATGGATACAAGCGTCGTCGCGAGTGCTCGGCGCTGGATACTTGCCGTGTAGAGTGCCGATATCCGATTGGCTATCATTACCGACCAGGCGCCGGCAAGGAGTACGATCATCCCCCGGCATCGGTCGATGAACGGCAGGTCGATGCCATCGCAGCGGAGCTGCGTGATCGTCAATGACAGCAGGCCGCAGAAAAGCGAGGCGGCCGCGACTGGGATCAGCGCTTGCGCGATATGGTGAACGGCACCGAGGTGTTTACGCAGGACGAAAGAGCAAGCAACGAGCGCAACCATGAACATGCAAGACGCCAGCACGGAGGACACTGCAATCAACGCGAGCAGTGACAGTCCATCTACGACTGTCATGACGTCGCTTGCCGACGGATAGTTGGTCAAGACCCACCAAGGCAGGCGAACCGACAGCGGCCAGATCCAGTGCGAGCTCACACACAGTTCGACCAGCCATTGTCTGATAGACTGAAACAGACCGCTGCTGGACCAGTGGAGCGCGGCCGGCACGAGGCCGAGCAGCACGGGCACGATCAGAAACGTCTCCCAGCGTGTAGCGGCCCTCCCCGAGCCGTACACGATATCACTGGCGGGCCTTCGCCACGCAAGCCGGATCGCGCCCCTGTGACCGCTGCACCGTCCGCACATGTGGCAGGCCGAGCCGCCCTGCATTGTTTTGATCGGTATCAAGGGAGCGCAGTTGACGGCGGCGATTGCGCCAACCTGTGTTAGAGGCCGCCTCCAGACTTCGGGTTCTACTTTGAAATGCAAGGGCGCGATCTTGCTTATGAGGCCAAAGACGCCGCTCACTGGGCATAAGAACCGGCACCAAACCCGCTTCGCCTTGCCGTAGCGCGCACCGACGACCATCGCGACCAAAGTGGATCCGCCCAGCAGCAGTGCAGCAGGCTTGGGATACTGGTAGATGCTCGTAAGCTGGCCATAGACCGTCGTGGAGATAAATGACACGACCGGCCAGCCCGACCACTTCATCCAACTCGGAATCGCTCTTCCTGATCCTCTTTCGCTAGCGAATTCCGAAAGGGCACCTTCGGGGCATAGAAGCCCACACCAGAATCGCCCGATGAGAGCGGTTCCGAGGATCACAAACGGCCACCAGATTCCCCAGAAGACGAATTGCGCGAAGCGCGTGACGTTATTCCATATGAAATCCTGGCTCGTAGGAAGCGGTAAAAACAGGGGTAGCACGAGGAGAGCAATGTACAGGGCAATCGTCGTCCACTGCAGGCGTCGGATGAGTGCCTGTTGGCGCACAAGCAAATCTCCGACGCCTGCGACCAGGGTTTTCGCCCTCGCCTTGGTTGGGGTCATGCCGTCAGCCTTGACTGCATTGGTCGGACAAACGCAACGGAGGCGGTTGCCCAATAGATTGCCATTGCGAGGACCGGCAACAGCTCCGGTCGCGAACGATAGCCGATAACGCCCGCCAGAAACGCGCCGAATCCGCTGGAGTCGTCGAGAAGCCAAGTCGAATTCCACAGGGGCGCGGACAACGGGGAGACGAGTTCAATGGAGATCGCCCTATCGATAGCGGTCATCATCAGACCGCTTCCCAGCGCGAGCAGCAGGCCTTGGCTGACGCCAAGAAATACGTTCTTCGATATGCCGAACGAACTGAGCTTGATGGACCAATAGGTGGCCGCAGCCAGTAGCAGTCCTATTCCTCCGGACAAGATGCCGCGTCCAAGGTTGGCCTGTGTCGAAAAGAGTATGCCATAAAGAAACAGGACGGTCTCGGCGCCCTCCCGCGCCACCGCGAGTGCCGCTAGCACAGCAAGGCCGAACCAATTTTGGCCGCTAGTGCGAGCCATCGTCTGGGCAGATAAGCCGCCGGTGGCGCCTTTCTCCATCCCACGCATCCAAAATACCATTTTTACGATAAGAAGGCAGGCCGAGAAAGCTATGAGCATCTGAACGATGTCCTCGACCTGGCCGTTGAACGCGCTCGCGGCATGGGTGGTTAAAGCCGCAAGCGCAATTGCGAGTGCCAGCCCACATACGACGCCCGCAGCAATTGCGCGCATGGCGAGGCGGCCTTTGTCGGGCGTGCTCCTCAAGGACCATGTCACCAAGATGCCAACAACGAGAAGCGCTTCAAAAGATTCGCGCCAGACCACGAACGCGATCTTAAAGCATTGCGCGGACACGCTGAGGGTCATCTTGCGACAATCCTCGCAGGGGGCATGTCCAAATGGAAATCATCGAAGAAAGCGTAGTTTCCGGGATCCAGTGGATGAAAGACGATGAAACTCGAAGCCCCTGGCGCGAGGACCTTTTCCTTGCGCAGCGTGGTGCTTTCAAACTCGATGGGAGTGGAGCCGTCGTTGCGGAGCTCCAACTTGAAGCGACTGTTCGCCGGCACCTCGATCACGGACGGCGATACGATACCATCGCTAAAGTGCACCTTGAATGTTGGGTACTCCTGGTCTGCCGATGCTGGAAGCATCGACGCAAGAAGCACCGAACCGGCCAAGCAGGAAAGGAAAGCCGGTTGGCTCATTAGTAGCCTCCCTTCTTCCCGACGCCGGCGAAGACAAACTCGTAGTTCAGTATAAAAGTATCGGGCCAGGGTGCGACGCCGGTCTCCTTGTCGACATGGCGACCAAATGGCATTTCTCCATGCCCGCCGGGATGGACGGTCAGTGCCAACGTATAGCGGCCGGGACCCGAAAGCTTCACATTGTCGCCATAGTGCGGTCCGTCGCTCGCTACCATGGCTTCAAGCGCGCCGGTTGCCTCTTCTCCAGTATCGCTGTTCTTGATGTTGTATTCGATGTGAAGATTAGGCACCCAGTCGCCTTCTGCGAACCCGTTCGTGTTGGTCTCGGTCGCGTGTATGTCGGCTTCCAGATGAATATCGGACCGATCGGCCGGCAGCATCATGCCGGGTGGATCCATCTCGACCGGTTGCAGATAGACTGCGGCGACCTCCATGCCTGAAAAGACCTTTGGCTCCCCGATTGGATATTCGGCGGCATGTAGGACGAGAGGCATCGCGGCATAAAGGATTGGAGCGAAGCAAAGGCTGGAGGCACGAAACATGACGACGATCCCTTAAAGATGACTAATAGCGTCACCTTTATCAGGGCAAAGAGCTTAATCTTTGCGCTGGCGCAAAGACGGGCAACGCGGCAGTGAGAGCTCGCCTCATCCACACCGTGCACCGGTTTAGCGGAGGCCTCTGAAACCCTTGTAAGTGTTGACAAACGATTGGCGACAAATGCCCTACGAAGCGCAAGTCGACCGGCTCTTGAATTCTACTGGTGAGCTCAAGTCATGTGACTGCTTGACCCTGATCAAAAAAGTATCGCGCGCATCTGTTACTAATGCCTCCGAAAAGGAGGTCGTCATGATCGCATTCGTGTCCGCATTCGCGGTTTTCCTAATCCTCCACTCGGTTCCAGCGGTTCCAGCGATCCGCGCGGGCATCATAGCACGCATCGGCAGACCGACCTATTTTATTGGCTATTCCCTTGTTTCTACGATTGTGCTGGTCTGGGTCTTCGCAGCCGCATTATCCCTTGACTACATTCCACTCTGGGAGCTTCGGCCATGGCATGCGAGCGTCGCGTTCGTCCTCGCGCCGTTGGGCATTTTTCTGGTGCTGGCCGGGCTCTTGAGTGGGAACCCGCTGTCGGTATCCGTCCGCTCCGGCGCCAATCTTGGAGCGGTCACCAGGATCACGAGGCATCCGGTTCTGTGGGGCTTTGCGCTCTGGGCGATCGGACACATAGTCGCTAACGGCGATTTGCGGTCAGTGCTGTTGTTCGGCGGATTCGGTGGATTCGCTCTAGGCTCTATTCCGATGGCCGAAAGGCGCGCAAAGCGACGTCTCGGTGAAAACTGGACGCCCTTGTCCGTACAAACGTCAATCTGGCCACTTGCAGCCTTCCTTCGAGGGGGCCGGCCAGCGGCCGACCGAGCCCTTCTGCTCGCCGCGGTTCTCGCTGCCATTACAGTAGTCTGGCTACTGTTTGGTGGCGGCCACAGTATGCTTTTCGGAGCGGACCCTCTGGCTGTCATCGGCTGACTGAACCTTCGATTCTCCCTGCCACGCAGGTGCGAGGCGGGGGATCGGTAGTGCCAGTAAATCGACCGCCCGGCGAGCCAGGTGATCGATGATGTCTTCGACAGACTGGGGCCGATTATAAAACGCGGGAACCGGGGGCATCACGATTGCGCCCATTTCCGTCACTGAAGTCATATTTCGCAGGTGTCCCAGGTGCAGCGGCGTCTCACGGGTGATGAGAACAAGGCGACGCCGCTCCTTGAGCTGGACATCGGCTGCGCGTGCCACCAGGCTGTCTGAAAGACCGGTCGAGATGGCTGCGAGACTTTTCATCGAACACGGCGCGACGATCATGCCGGCGACTGGAAAGGAACCACTGGCAATTGCTGCCCCAATGTTCCTGTTGTCGTAGTGCCGGTGGGCCTTGATCAGCATTTTGCCGTGAGCCTCGGTCCCGACCTCGTGCGCGAGAGTTCGCTTCCCGCCGTCCGACACGACGAGATGAACCTGAACGCCGCTATCTGCAAGTTGGTCCAATACGGTCACTCCGAGGGCCGCGCCTGAGGCTCCAGTGACTGCGAGAACCACGTTGAGGCGCTTATCCGATGATGTCATGCTTGATCCTTTCCCACATTGCCGACGCCTTCTGGGTCAGGTCATCGGGCATCCGAAGCTCGCGGCCCCATTCCCTTTCAGTCTCAGCCGCGATCTTGTTGGTCGCGTCGATCCCCATCTTCGTACCCAATCCGGCTTTGGGTGAAGCAAAGTCCAGATAGTCGATGGGGGTGTTTTCGATGACGACGAGGTCTCTGGCGGCGTCGAAACGAGTGGACATCGCCCACATGACGTCCTCCCAGTTACGCACGCAGATGTCGGGATCGACGACGATTATGAGCTTTGTATAATTGAACTGAGGGAGCATCCCCCAGAGGCTCATCATGATCCGACGGGCCTGCCCGGGATACCTCTTGTCGATGGAAACGACGGCTGCGCGGTACGAGCAGGCTTCCGGTGGCAGCCACAGATCCTGTATCTCGGGAAACTGGCGCTTGGCTATCGGAACGAAAAGCTCGGTCATTGCCTCGCCCAGGCGCGAGGGTTCATCGGGCGGCCGACCTGTATACGTCGAGAGGTAGACTGGTGAGCGCCTGGTCGTGATTGCGGACAATCGCACGACGGGAAAGGACTCGACCGAATTGTAGTAGCCAGTGTGATCGCCGTACGGCCCTTCCAGCGCGGTCTCTTCTGCGGACACGACGCCCTCAAGGATGATTTCGGCGTTCGCTGGTACCTGAAGCGGCACCGTCACTGCCTTGCTGACTTCCGTCCTTGTCCCCCGGAGAAGACCAGCAAAGCTGAGCTCGTTCATACCCTCTGGAAGCGGAATGACCCCCGCAAGCAAAGTGGCAGGGTCTGCTCCAATAGCGATCGCGATCGGCATGTCCAAACCCTTTCGCTGCCACTGTCGATGGTGCTTCGCCCCGCCGCGATGGGCAAGCCACCGGACAATCAGCGAGGTCGAATCTCGAACCTGCATGCGGTAAATTCCGACGTTCACGTCGCTCGGGTCGTCAGGGCTTCGCGTGATTACCAAGGGCCATGTGACGAGCGGAGCAGGCTCGCCCGGCCAACACCACTGCACTGGAAGCGTTCCAAGATCGATATCCTCCCCTTGGTAGACGACCTCCTGGGACAGCGCTGCCCGTCGATGTCGCGGCCGCATGCTGATGGCTGCCCTCAGCAAGGGAAGCTTGCTCCAGGCGTCGGAGAACGACTTCGGTGGCTCGGGACGCTGCATCTGCGCGAGCTCGTCCCCCAAACGTTGCAGTCCGCCTTCCCCAAGACCAAACCCCAGCTCGATGCGTTCCCTGGTGCCGAAGAGGTTTGCAACCACCGGCACTGGAGAACGCCGGCCATCTGCATCGATCGGTTTCTTGAAGAGAAGCGCAGGGCCGTTCTCACTAAGAACCTTCTGATGTAGCGCAGTCATTTCATGAACGAGGGAAACTGGCTCGTTCACCGCAATGAGCAGTCGGCGCTGTTCGAGCTCCCGCAGAAAAGACTGCAAGTCGCTGTGCCGTTGAATTTTGAGGTCGTTGCGCATTGACGATGCAATCAATGAGGAAACAAGCGCTGTCTTTGTCACAGATCAAATAGCGGCGGTGCAATAGATCCTAGGATGCCTCGTCCAATTGAAGAGGCTTCAATGCTTGCCTTACATTGCCTGATGGCCTCAGCGCACATTGTGCCGTTGCCGATCGCAGCGCGCGCCGCGTCCATGCTCTTCCAGCAGGTTGTTAAAACCTATCCCAATTTGTTCGATCGGCTGGGGGAACATAGCCAGTCACGTTTCGGATTCGTCCCTACCGATCTTCCGTTCGCATTCTCCATTCGGCCGAGTTCGCGCGACATTCAGACAGTTCGGCGAGGTGCCGCGGTTGCTGCTGACGCAACGATCACCGGCCCTTTGTTCCTTATGCTGGCCCTTGCGGAAGGGCGTGTCGATGGAGACGCCATCTTCTTTGCGCGCAAGCTCGCGGTGACCGGGGACATGGAGGCAATCCTGGCGCTTCGAAACGCACTCGATGATAGCGAGATCGACCTGGCGAAAATCGTCGGAAGCTTTTCGGGACCATTGACGCCTTCGGTGTCGGGAGTTCTCTCGTCGATCAGACGTCAAGCGCTGAAGGCGCACGGTGTCGCATGGAGCTGATTTGCCCTGCAGGAACTCCCTCCTCGTTCCGCGAGGCCGTCGAGGCAGGCGCCGATGCCGTTTACTGCGGCTTTCGTGACGAGACGAATGCGCGCAACTTCCCAGGATTGAACTTCGATCTTTCCGAGCTTCGTGAGGCGGTCGGGTATGCGCGAGCGCGCAGCGTGAAGACGTTCGTTGCGCTGAACACTTTCATGACCGCCGGGAAAGAGGATCTCTGGTATCGACGGGCACATGAAGCGACGGATGCGGGCGCGGATGCTTTGATCGTCGCCGATTTTGGCCTTATGGCCTATGTGGCGGAACGGCTCCCGCAGCAGCGTTTGCATATTTCCGTTCAGGCGTCAGCCTCCAGCCCGGACGCACTCTTCTACCTCGTCGAGAATTTCGGCGCGGCGCGCGTCGTTCTACCGAGAACCCTTACAATATCGGATATTGCGCGCATTTCCCGGCGCGTGGGTTGCGAGCTCGAAGTGTTCGTCTTCGGCGGCCTTTGCGTCATGGCGGAAGGCAGGTGCTCTCTGTCCTCCTACGCCACCGGGAAATCCCCAAACATGAACGGGGTCTGCTCGCCGGCGAGCCACGTCAGGTATCGTCAGGCGGGCAGCGACATGATGTCGGAGCTGGGAAATTTCACGATCAACAGGTTCTCGGCGAACGAGCCGACAGGCTACCCGACATTGTGCAAGGGACGCTTCGAAATCGCAGAAAGCAAGACCTACGCCTTCGAGGATCCGGTGTCGCTGGACGTGATGGATCAGCTGGACGAGCTCCGTGCAGCCGGGGTGAAAGCGCTGAAGGTCGAAGGGCGGCAGCGCGGCAAGGCGTACATATCGGAGGTCGTTTCTACTCTCCGGGCGACGCTGAATGCTACTCCACATGAGCGCGCCGCTCTGATGAGCCGTCTGAAAGCACTCAGTGAAGGTCAGCAAACAACCCATGGCGCTTACGAAAAACGCTGGAGATGATCGGATGACGTCCTCCGTTAAACTGACGCTCGGTCCCCTGCTCTACCTCTGGCCGACCGCCCGCTGGCGTGACTTTTATTTTCAGATCGCTGACGAGGCGCCGGTCGATGTCGTCGTGCTCGGCGAGACAGTGTGCTCGAAGCGGCTTCATTTCATGGAGCCCGAGTTCGGAGCCGTAGTCGAGCGGCTCGAAGCTGCCGGAAAAGAGGTAAGGCTCTCGACACTCGCTTTGGTGACACTCGATCGGGAAGCGAACTACCAGCGATCGCTTGCGGGCGACGATACTCGGCTGGTCGAAGCAAATGACCTGTCTGCGCTGCAGGTGCTGAAGGGCCGGTCCCATGCCATCGGACCTTTCGTCAACGTCTATAATGGTGCGGCCGCGAAGGTCCTGGCGCGAAACGGAGCCAAGGAAATCTGCCTGCCACCGGAATTGCCAGCGGCGTCGATCGCCGAGATCGCGCGATCCTGCCCCGATGTCGGCTTCGAGCTTTTCGCATTCGGCCGGATCCCACTCGCGATCTCGGCACGCTGCGCTCATGCCAGATCGAAGGGGCGCACCAAGGACAACTGTCAGTTCGTCTGCCAAGAGGACGCTGACGGGCTACCGGTGAATACCATTTCCGGCCAACCCTTCCTTGCTCTCAACGGAGTGCAGACCGTCTCGTACTCCTGCCAGGCGCTCCTCGACGCGCCCGACGAAACGCTGTCCTTGGGCATCCGGTCGCTGAGACTGTCTCCCCAGAACTGTGACATGACCGCGGTTGCGAGGGTTTACCGCGACCTACTGGATAGCAGCCTTGGATCCGACCAAGCGGCCTCGCGGCTGCGCAAGATTCATCCCGACCTCCCGCTCTCCAACGGATTCCACCACGGTCGCGCCGGAGCAGAATGGATAGCGCGGCTTAGAAACGCAGAAGGATTGGCTCGATGACTACAGGACATCAAAAGGTTGGCACCGCCGCCGCCGATGCGCGCACGCGTTCCGCCTTGCGCCAGATCAAGGCCTTCGCGAAAAGGCCAGACCTCGACTGCGGCTGCTCGTCGGTCGTCGGTGAGGTCTTGCTCAACTTGCGGCCCAAGGAGCGGGCGGCCGTCGTCGGCGAGCTCTTCTTGTCGGCGGTGCGTCAGCGCATGAAGGTCACCACGCTGATGGAGCTGCTGATGGAACTGGACCAGTTCGGTCCGGCTACAGATCAGGGCGAGATCGAAGAGGCGGCAATGATTTTCGACGACATGGCCGAGCAGGCGCGTCTCGGCTCGCAGCTATTGAGGGCGTTTTCCTATAACCGATCGGAATTGCGCGATGTTGCGACCAGGGTTCCTAGAGTATCAGCGGGGTCGCTATGATGGACGAGAGGAGCCAGAATCGGCGCATCGACATCCTGGAATTCATTGGTTCCGGCGCGTCCATGGCCGGAGAACCGCAGGCGACATTGGAGGCTTTTGTCTCTCAAGCGAACCCTTGGCCCAACTACGCCTTCAAAAGATCTGCCGTGGAGCATCAGTCATCACGGCAAGGCGGGGGCTTCGCCGATGAGTGAGTTCGTCGCAGGGTGCGTGGGCGTCGTCGCGTTCGATCCCCTCAGTCGAAAAGGGTCGTTTGTTCTCAGTGCAGAGGACCGAAGACCTTGGCCAGTGACGGTGACGAGGAGAGGGATTTTGAGCGTCGCATCGCCTCCCCGAGCCACGGCCGAACGCTTCTTGGAGTGCATCCAGATCTTCCGCGACATTGCGCTCGACAAGTGCCCCGACGGAAACTTCGCTCGACCCCTGGAACTGACTGCGGAAGACGTACGGCGTTGGCGCCGTCGGCACGCTGTCAGCGCTTTGAACTACGGGACTGGCCAGTAGCCGCACGAAGCCGCGCGTTCGTTAGCCGAGAATTACTCACCAACCATTTCTCGATGGCGGCCCTGAAGGCATTCCCGGTTCGGTATCGAACGAATATGTTCCCGCCCCAGGCTTCCCGCCACCGCAAGGCTGCCGCGGCTCCAAACTTCGTCCAGCCAGTATGGACAACCGAAATTGGGTGTCTCGCCCCTTAGAGTTCTTCTGTCCAGAGCGCCGTCGCCAGGTAGCCTATGCCCATCGTGCTGGCGAACAGATATGTGAAGATGCCTTGAGCTATCAGAGAACCCGACAACGCCATTCCGTGCTCGGCGCCGCAGATGTAAACGTTCCAGATCAAAAGCCCCGTCGCACATCCGAGTGCAAATCCTGTAGTGAAACGGGTCAGGATAAACCAGATCAAGCGAGGCATTGCAGCACCTCCGGTTCGATCGGATAAAGCGAACAAAAGAGGAAAATTCCTCGACAAATGATTTAGGTCAAATACAGCTGGCGGAAAGCGTGCAAGTGAGCATCGAAACTGTTCAGGGATTTCCGAATGGATATTTTCGCGTTTGCGGTCAGTGTTTTCGCGCTTCTTGTTTTGCCTGGCCCGACGAACGCGATCCTGGCAATGACGTCGCTCGGGCTGACATTGTCGCGCATGGGCGTGCTTGTGGCCGCGGTTCTTCTGTCCTATCTCGCCGTTATCCTGCCCATTTCCTCGTTCGCCGGCCCTTTCCTTCAACATCACCCTGCCGTATCTCAAGGCGTCAAGCTAGCGTCAGCCACGTGGGTGTTTTATCTCGCGTTGAAGCTGTGGGGCATACCAGGTAAGGCCGATCCATCCGGGCTGGGCGTCAGGCAACTTGTTACGACGACACTCCTGAATCCGAAAGCGATCATCATCGCGCTTACGATGCTTCCACCCCAGGGCATCATCGCGCTCGACGTACTCACGGCGTTCCTGGTCGCAGCAACTGGATCCTCGTGCATATGGCTGTCGATTGGTCGCGCGATCCTCGGAGACGCCGATGAAATGCCGCTCGTCGTCAGAAGGTGCGGGTCTGCGGCCCTTTTGGGGTTTTGTGTGTTGCTGACAGTCAGTGCGTTCTGATCCAATGTACTACGACTACGTTGCGCTACGGCAACAAGCGCCTTTCCCATCGCGCCCGCACCGCACGCAGCTTAATCGTTATGACGGAAGATCTTCCAGCTTGGCCGCGATAGCGGCAACAACCGTTTCGATCGCATTGTCGGTGTCGACGGTGATCGCGTTTCGTCCGCTTCGGGCGGTTCGAGAGCTGCGAACTGACTGTCGATGCGGCTCATCGGCATGAAGTGGCCGGAGCGAGCGCCCATGCGGGCGGCGATCAGCTCTTGTCTGCCGGCGAGGTGGACGAAGATGACAGTCCATGCGCTTGAGCGCGTATATGGTCACGGTAGCGACGCTTTAACGCCGAACAGCCGACGATGAGGATATCATCCGGTGCGGCGAACCTTTGGCCGACGAGGGTGAGCCAGGGCTCACGGTCCTCGTCCGCCAGCGGCTCGCCCCGGCTCATTTTGGCGAAGTTTTCGGACGGATGCAGATCGTCGCCATCAAGGTAGGTGGCGCTCAGACGAGCGGCAAGCGCGACGCCCACGGCGGATTTTCCCGAGCCCGCGGCGCCGATGACCACAATGCGCCGGAACGCCTCAGAGCGAGGCTGTGATGCCGCCGTCGACATAAAGCACATGTCCGTTCACGAAGGAGGAGGCGTCGCAGGAGAGGAAGATGCAGGCGCCGACCAGTTCCTCTACCTTGCCCCAGCGGCCGGCCGGCGTGCGCTTTTCCAGCCAGGCCGAGAAGGTCGGATCGGCGACGAGAGCGGCGTTCAGCGGCGTGTCGAAATAGCCGGGGGCGATCGCATTGCATTGCAGACCGTATTTTGCCCAGTCGGTCGCCATGCCCTTGGTCAAATTTCCGACGGCACCCTTCGTTGCCGTATAGGGCGCGATGCCGGGGCGGGCAAGCGCGGTCTGGACGCTGGCGATATTGATGATCTTGCCGGCGCCGCGTTTGATCATGTGGCGCGCGACGGCTTGGCCGACATTGAAAACCGTGGAGATGTTGGTCTTCAGCAACCGCTCGAAGGCGTCGGCTGGAAAATCTTCCAGCGGCGTGCGGTGCTGCATGCCGGCATTGTTGACGAGGATGTCGATGGCCCCGACCTCCGTCTCGAAACCATCGACGGCCCTGCGCACGGCCTCATGATCCGTGGCGTCGAAGGCGAGCGTGTGCTTCACGCCGAGGCTTTCGGCCGCCGCCTTCAGCTTCGCCTCGTCGCGGCCGTTGAGGATGATCTCGGCGCCAGCCTCCCCAAGACCTTTTGCCAGCGCATAGCCGATGCCCTGCGAGGAGCCGGTGACGAGAGCCCGCCTGCCCGTCAAGTCGAAGAGTTGAATGCTCATGTGCCCTTCCTTAAGCGAATGCGATTTGCGTCTTCATCGACTGCCCCTTGTCCGAGGCAATCTCGAAGGCCTTCAGGGCATCGGAAAGCGACAGGGTATGGGTGATCAGCGGTTTGACGTCAATCAGACCGGCCTGCATCAGCCTGACGGCGACCGAAAATTCCTCATGGAAGCGGAAGGAGCCGCGCAGGTCCAGTTCCTTCGCCGTGATTGCCATCATCGGAAGGCTCATTTCACCGCCGAGGCCGAGTTGGACGATCACGCCGCGTGGGCGCAGAGCCTGGATGCCGGCGACCAGGGCCGGCGCGGCGCCGGAGCATTCGTAAAGGACATCGAAATAGCCTTTGTTTTGACTGTAGGCGGCAAGGCCCTCCCGGTCTTCCGACAGGTTGACCGTGCGGTCCGCGCCGACCTTGCGGGCAAAATCGAGCGCTCGTCCCGACAAGTCGGCCGCGACGATCTCGCCGGCGCCCGCCCGGCGGGCAGCGAGGATCGACAACGTACCGATCGGTCCGCAGCCGGTGACGAGCACGCGCTTGCCAAGCATCTCGCCTGCGCGGCGTGTGGCGTGCAGCGTCACGGAGAGCGGCTCGGCCATCGCCGCCTCCCCGGCGCTAAGGCCGTGCGCCTTCACACACTGACTGGCCTTGGCAACGAGCCGTTCACGGAAGGCACCCTGGATATGCGGGAATGGCATGGCCGAGCCATAGAAGCGCATATTGAAGCAATGGTTCGCAAGACCCTTCAGACAATACTCGCAGGTGCCGCAGGGACGCGACGGCGAGACGGCAACGAGGTCGCCGATGGCAAGATCCGAAACGCCTTCACCCACGGCAGCGACATGGCCGGCAACCTCATGGCCAAGGATCATCGGCTCCTTCAGGCGCACCGTGCCGAAGCCGCCATGGTTGTAGTAGTGCAGGTCCGAGCCGCAGATTCCGCCGGCGGCAAGGCGGACCTCCACCTCGCCGAGACCGGGATTTTCTGGCTCCCGGTCCTCGATGCGGAGGTCTTTGGCCGCATGGATGACGATCGTTTTCATCGTGGCCCTCACAGAACCGGGGTTGGTAGCGGCCGACCCTGGAAATGGGCCGACAGGTTGTCGAAGACCAGTGCCCCCATCGCCCTGCGGGTCTCAACCGTGCCGGAGGCCATATGTGGCTGTAACAGCACGCTGTCGAGCGCGAGGAAGCGCGGGTTCAGGTTCGGCTCGCCGTCGAAGACGTCGAGCGCGGCCGAACCCAGCGTCTTCTTTTCGAGTGCATCGAGCAGCGCCTCTTCGTCGATGTTAGAGGCGCGCGAGATATTGATCAACATCCCCTGGTCTCCAAGCGCCTCGATCACCTTGCGGCCGACGATGTGGCGCGTCTCGGCGCAGGCGGCGAGCGTGACGAAGAGGAAATCGGAGCGGGCGGCAAGTTCCGCCGGATCGGCGATGAAGGTCCAGTCCTTTGCGTAGTCCTTCGGGCTGGTATCGCTGTAGGCGATGTCCATCTCGAAACCAGCGAGACGTTTTGCCACCTCGAAGCCGATGCGGCCAAGGCCGAGGATACCAACGCGTTTGCCGTGCACGCGGGTCTTCAGTGGATAAAGGCCTTTCCTCGCCCAGTCGCCGCTCTTGACCCAACTTTCGCCGCCGACCATGCCGCGTGCCTGTGCAAGCAACATGGCGACGCCGAGATCGGCGACGTCCTTGGTGAGCACATCTGGCGTGTTTGTGACGCGGATGTTGCGTTCGCGCGCCGCTGCAAGGTCCACCGCGTCGAAGCCGACGCCGTAGACCGAGATGATCTCCAGCTTCGGCAGCGCCTCGATCATGGCGCGGTTGGCTCCAAGCTCGCCGCGCGTGGCAATGCCACGGATGCCGGCGCCGTGCGCGGCAAGGAACGCCGCCTTGTCCGGAGCTTCGAAATAGCGGTGCATGGTGAAGGTCGCATTCAACCGTTCCTCGTCCCATGCGGGATAAGGGCCGACCTGCAACAGCTCGATTTTGCTCATGATATGTCCTTTGACAGTCCCCGAGGTTCGCCGGCTACGCCTCGACGATAAGGCCCTTTGCCTTCAGCACCGGCTCCAGCTTGCTGACTTCGATGACCGATTTGCCTGCCTTGTAGGCGGCGATGTATTCTGCCTCGGCTTCTTCGCGCGCCTGGGAAAGCCCGGCCACTTCGAGCGCCTCCTCCTGCCGGACGACGACCAGTCCGTCGGCATCGCCGACGATGATGTCGCCGGGATGGATGAGCTCTCCGCCGACGACAATAGGATCGTTGGTGGACGCCAGGGTCTCCTTGACAGTCCCCTTGATGCAGACGCTGAGCGAAAAGACCGGAAAGCCGAGCTCGCGCAGTTGGAGCGTGTCGCGCACGCCACTGTCGGTCACCAGCCCGCCGATGCCCTTTGCAAGGCAGGCATTGGCGAGCACGTCGCCGAAGGAGCCCGCCTCCTCATACTCACCCGCCGAGACGACGATGATATCCCCGGGCTGTGCATAATTGATCGCGAGTTGAAGCATAATGTTGTCGCGCGGCGCGCAGCGCACGGTGAACGCTGGGCCGCATAGCTTCATACGATAGTCGACCGGCTTGATGCGGGAGGAGAGCGCCCCGCGGCGCCCCTGCGCCTCGTGAATGGTTGCCGGCGAGAATTTGGCGAGCGCTTCGATTTCGGCGGTGGACGGGCGGACGGGCATTTTCTTGATATGCGTCATGATTTTTCCCACGGTTGGTAGTAGCGGCGGGCACAAAGCCCGCCGTTGAAGTTGTTCAATCCATTTCGGAAAACGAGCAGCTACGTGGGCCCTTCCCCATCAGGGAATCGGGTCGAACTTCAGCTCGGAGAGCGGCGCGACTTTGTCCGTGCGGGTCATCTTGTATTCGGTGTCTGGGCCAAGCCATTTGTCCCAGATCTTGTTGATCTCGCCGCTGTCATCAAGCTTGTGGAGCACCTCGTTGATCTTGGCCGTCAGCGCCGGCTGGTCCTTTGCCATGCCGATGCCGATCGGCTGGAACAGCATGGGTTCGGGGATCATGCGCATCGCCTTGCCCTTGGTCTTCGACTCATTGACCAGCTTGGTTGTCGTCATGGTGTTGGCGACCATGCCGCGCGCCTTGCCCTGCTGGGCGGCGAGATAGGCCGAGGCGGTATCCTGGAACGTCAGCGGTTCGGACTTGTTGAGCTTGATGGACATTTCCGAGGTCGAGCCCTTGGTGGATGCGATGCGCTGCCCGACATAGTCGGACTTCGATTTGCCGGGGTCATCTTCCGGAACGATCAGCATTTCCTTGGCGAGGTAATAGGGATCGCTGAACTGGATCTGCTCGGCGCGGCTCTTGGTATAGGCGAGATTGGCCACGGTGATATCGACGCGACCCAACTTGACTTCCGGAACGCGGGCTTCGACCGAAACTGGCTTGATCTCGGCCTTCACACCAAGTTCGCGGGCAATCGCGCCGCACAGATCGACGTCGAAGCCTGCCATTTCGCGCGTTTTCGCATCTGGTGAAGCGAATGGCGGCACGTCCGCGAAGGTCGCGCAACGCAGCGTCTTGTTCGTCATGATGTCGTTGAGCTGGTCGGCCTTGACTGGGCCGGCGAGCGCTGCCGCCGCGACTGTTGCCGAGACGATGAGATGCCTGCACTTCATAACTGTTCTCCTTTGTGGTTGGTATTAGTGACGCAGGTCTGCGAGGAACCGCTGCGCGCGGGGATGCTTCGGGCTTTTGAAAAATTCGTCTGGGGTGGCCGTCTCGATGATCTGGCCGCCGTCGATGAACCAGATGCGGTCAGCAACATCGCGGGCAAAACCCATTTCGTGCGTGACGCACATCATGGTCATGCCTTCGGCCGCCAGCGACTTCATCACGTTCAGAACCTCGCCAACCATTTCCGGGTCGAGCGCGCTGGTCGGCTCGTCGAAGAGCATGACGGGTGGTTCCATCGCGAGCGCGCGGGCAATCGCTACACGCTGCTGCTGGCCGCCGGAGAGTTGTGCCGGATAGGAGTCCGCCTTTTCGCGAAGGCCGACGCGCTCGAGGAGCTTTAGCGCCTTTTCATGCGCCTGCGCGGGCGCTATGCCCTTCACGCGGATCGGCGACATGGCGATGTTGTCGACCGCAGAAAGATGCGGGAAGAGGTTGAAGCTCTGGAAGACAAAACCGATGCGGCTGCGCAGGCGGTTCAGCTCCCGGCCGCTCATCGGCGCGTGGATGTCCTGCCCCTCGAAGAAGATCGAGCCGCTGTTGATCTCTTCCAGCCGGTTCACTGTGCGGATCAGCGTTGACTTGCCCGAACCCGACGGGCCGCAGATGACGACCACTTCGCCGCGCGAAACCGCAGCGTCGATCCCTTTCAGCACGTCATAGTCGCCGTAGCTCTTGCGGACATCGGTAAGCCGGATCGTCTGATCCTTCCCGGATGTGGATAGTGAAGCGGTCATGGCTGCTCCGTCGCATTGGGTGTCAGGGAAATCGCAAGTTGGCCACGGCGCTTGGGGGCAAGTCCCGCGCGCCGGCGCGTGATCCGCCGCTCGATGACATTGGTGAGCGAGGTGAGCGACCAACAGATCAGGTAGTAGGTCAACGCGAGGATGAGGAAGACCTGGAAGGGCTGCGTGAGGAGCTGGTTGTTGACCTGGCTGGCAGCGAAGGTGAGGTCCGGCACATTGATGACGTAGCCGAGTGTCGTGTCCTTGATCGTCGCCACGAAGGTCGACAGCATGCTCGGGATCATGTTGTAGAGCGCCTGCGGCAGGATGACGTAGCGCATCGCGCCGAAGTAGCTGTGGCCGAGGGCGCGGGCCGCATCCATCTGCCCCTGCCCGAGAGCCAGGATGCCGGCGCGGATGATTTCGCTGAGGAACGCGCCCTGGTAGACAACGAGGGTGGCCAACATGGTGAAGAAGCTCGGCACGTCGGCGCCCGTCAGCAGCGGCACGAGAAAATAGCTCCACAGCACCAGCATCAATAGAGGCACGCCGCGTGTCACATAGACCAGTATCGTCACCGGCCAACGCAGCGTCCGATACGTCGAAAGGCGCGCGAAGGCGAGCAGGATGGCGAACGGAAAGGCGATTGCGATGCTCAAGGCCGAGAGGATCAGTGTATTGGCAAGGCCGCCGAGTGGTCCGTTCGGATATTGCCCAATGAGGAGCAGCAGCCAGTATTCGTCGATGATGGCGATCAGGTCGTGGATCATCGTCTGGCTCCATTCGCAGGATCGGCCCGCCAAGTGACGTAGGCGCCGGCGGTCATGATCATCAGGGAGAAGAAGAGGTAGAGGAGCGTGCCGATCAGGTAGATCTCGAAGGTACGGAAGCTGAGATTTTCGATCTCCTTGATGGCATGACTGAGTTCCGGGGCCCCGATCACGATGGCAAGGCTGCTGTTCTTGAAGAGCGAAACGCTGTGGTTGACGAGGGCTGGCAGCGCGTTGCGCACGCCCTGCGGGATCAGCACGAAGCGCATGGCCGAGACGTAACCGTGGCCGAGGGCGCGCGCCGCTTCCATCTGGCCCGGATTGACCGAGCGCAGGCCCGAACGCAGATCCTCGCTGAAATAGGCGGCCTGGCAGAGGCCGAGTCCGATGATCGCGAAGATCATCTCCGCCGAATGGGCCGAAAGCCAGTCGGACAGTCCTGAAGGCAAGATCGTGTAGATGCCGAAATACCAGAGCATCAATTGCACAAGCGTCGGCACGTTGCGGTGATAGGAAACGTAGGCGGCCACGACGGAATTGCCGATGCGGCCTGGCGCAAAACGGATGGCGAGCAGCAGCAGCGCAAGGCTCATCGCCAGCAGCCAGGATGAGATGGCGATGACGAAGGTCATCTCAATGCCATGCACGAGCATGGCAACATATTCCGGATTGGCGAGGATGTCGGCGAGATCGAAGCCCTTCACGGCTGCGGCTCCTTGGCCTGTGGGCGCGCCGTCTGCAGGCCGCCCATCACCTGGAGCGTCGGCGTGATTTCCATGTGACCGATGTTGACGGCGATGGGCGCTGCAATCGCGAAGGCAATCGCGTCAGCAATGTCAGAGGCCTGCGGTAGCTCGAAACCGTCGATGAAGCGTTCCCGTACCGACGGATCATTGCCGTGCACGTGGCTGAAGATGTCGGTTGCAACACGGCCGGGGCAGATCTCCGTTACTCGAACCCGCTTGCCGAACGTATCGATCCGCAACTGGTTCGACAGCATGCTGACGCCGGCCTTGGTCGCGTGATAGGTGGAGTTGCCGCCGAAATTGTAGATGCCGGCAATCGACGAAATGTTGATGACATGGCCGCGGTCGCGCGCAGCCATGCCCGGGACGATCAGCCGGCACAGATGGAGGACCGCACGCAGATTGACGTCGACCAGGAGGTCGATGTCGCCATCCTCCGCTTCGAGGAACTTCTTCGGCCGATCGACGCCGGCATTGTTTACCAGGATGTCGAAGTCCACTTCGCCGGCGAGTTTGGCGAGCGCGGCGCGATCGGTGACGTCGATGGCGTGGGGAATGCAGCCAGTGCGCTCGGCCAGGTCCTGGAGCGCCTTTGCGCTGCGGGCCACTGCATGCACTTCGAGGTTCTCGCGCCGGAGCCGTTCAACGACCGCGGCACCGATCCCCGAGGATGCTCCGGTCACGAGTGCCGTTTTGTAATCGGAAAATGACATTGGAGTTCCCCTGTTGTTGGAAAAGAGAGTAGCGAAGCTTTCCGGCTCTGGATAAGACCGTTTGAATCTGGATGGATAAGCAAGGCTTATGGGCTTGCCGCCGCCTCTTCGGCCTGTAACATGCGAGGCCAAACAAGACAGGCTCGCATATGGATACCAGGCGTCTCAAGTCCTTCATCGTCATCGTCGACACCGGCAGCATTACGCGTGCCGCCGACGTTTTGCACATCGCCCAGCCCGCACTCAGCCAGCAGCTTGCCGCGCTGGAGGAGCACTTTGGACAGAAGCTCCTGATCCGCAGTCAGCAGGGCGTCTCCATGACGGAGCCCGGCAAGGCCGTCTACCGCCATGCTCAGATCGTCCTGCGTCAGATGGAGCAGGCGCAAGCCGACGTGAAGGCTGCCGGCTCGACGCTCGTCGGGCGCGTCTCGGTGGGCCTCGTGCCCTTTTCGAGCGCGGCGACGCTCTCCGTCGATCTCCTTACTGAAACGCGCAAACGCCATCCCGGCATCCTGCTGCACCTCACCGAAAGCGTCGGGCAGACCTACAGCCAGATGATCATGAACGGTCGGCTGGAAATGGCGTTGATCCACGGCACGGGGCCGATCAAGGGTGTGCGCTTCGAGCCCGTTTTCGTCGAGGAGTTCCGTCTCGTCGCCCACCGCGATTTCCGCATCGAGCCAGGCGAGGCGGCGCTGCCGGTGAGCGCGCTCAACGACCTGCCGCTTCTCCTGCCGCCGCCTTACAATTTTGTGCGCCGCGCCATCGATCTCGCCTTCACTCGCGCCCGCGTCTCCCTCAACGTCGTGGCGGAAGTGGAAGTTGTCCGCACATTGGCGCGGGCGGTTTCAGGCGGCGTCGGCGCGACCATCATGCCACGCGCCATCGTCGAGCGGATCATCGCGGAATCTTCCGAACCGCTTGTCTCGCGCATGATCGCGCCGAAGATTGAGGAAGCACTGTCGCTGTGCGTTTCCGACCAGAGCGAGCTGTCGGAGCCTGCGCTTGCCGTGCGGTCGATCCTCATGGACCTTACCGCACGCCTCAAGGGGCAAGGTTAGCGCAGGCCAGAGCAGAATTCGGCGATGCGTCCGCAGGCCTCGTCCAGCTGTTGCATGCTCGTGGCATAGGAAATACGGAAGAAAGGGCTCATGCCATAGGCTGCGCCCTGCACGGTCGTCACGTGATGCTCGTCGAGCAGCGCCAGCACGAAATCGGTGTCTGTCTCGATCTTTCGCCCGCCGCTGCTCGTCCGGCCGATGAGTTCGGCGATGTTCGGGAAGACGTAGAACGCCCCTTCCGGCTTGTGGCAGCGGATGCCCTCGATCTCGCCAAGCCGGGCGACGACGAAGTCGCGCCTCTCCCGGTAGATCGCCGCCCGTTCCCTGAGCAGGTCCTGTGGACCGTCAAGCACAGCTGCGACAGCGGCCTGGGTGATGGTCGACGTACCGCCGCTGTTCTGGCCGTTGACATTGCTGATCGCCTTTATGAGATCCTTTGGCCCGCCACAGAAGCCGAGCCGCCAGCCGGTCATAGCATAGGCCTTTGAGGCGCCGTTGACCGTCAGTACGCGATCCTTGAGACGTGGTTCGACCTCTGCAATGGTGCAGAATTCGAAACCGTCATAGATGAGGTGCTCGTACATGTCGTCGGTCATGATCCAGACATGCGGGTGCTTGAGCATCACCTCTGCGATGGCCTTCATCTCCGCCCGCGAGCAGGCAGCGCCCGTCGGGTTGTTCGGGAAGTTGAGGAACAGCCATTTTGTGCGCGGGGTAATCGCCGCATCGAGATCGTCGGCACGCAGCTTGAACCCGTTCTGTTGTGGGCAATCGACCGGCACCGGCACGCCGCCGGCTAACTTCACGATATCCGCATAGCTGATCCAGGAGGGCGATGGGATAACGACCTCGTCGCCCGAGTTGCAGGTGGCCATCACGGCATTGAAGATGATCTGCTTGCCGCCGCCGGCAACGACGATCTCAAAGGGATCGTAATCAAGATTGTTGTCCCGCTTGAACTTGCGGGCGATGGCTTGGCGAAGCGCCGGCGTGCCGTCGAGCGGCGGATATTTCGTATCACCGGCAAGGGCCGCCGCATGGGCCGCTTCGATGGCATTGGCTGGCGTTGCGAAATCGGGTTCGCCGGAGGAAAGGCTGATGACCTTGATACCCTTTGCCGCAAGGTCGCGGGCGCGCTGGGTCATGGCGGCGGAGGCGGAAACGGAAACGTTGTTCAGACGGTCGGCAATGGCGGGCATGATCGTTGCTTTCGATGAAACGGATGAGGGATTAGCGACGGGATTCATCGCAGGAGCTTGGAAACAGGCGTCACCGCGCCGCCGGCCGCCTCGATCTCGCGGCGGACGGTGCGAGCGAGGTCGAGCGAGCCCGGCGTATCGCTGTGCACGAGGATGGAACGCGCGCGCATGGGAATGACGGCTCCGTCGATGGCGGTGACAGTGCCGTCGAGGAGGAATTGCCGCACGCGGGTGCGCACTGCGGCCTCGTCCTTGACAAGTGCGCCCAGTTGGCCGCGCGGCACGAGCTTTCCTTCCGCGTCATAGGCGCGGTCGGCAAGGAAGAGGGTCAGCGTTTTCAGCCCGGCCTCAATCGCGGCGCGCTCGATGATGCTGTCGGCCGTGCCAAAGACGATAAGATCGGGGTCGACCGTACGGATCGCCGCCATCATTGCGGCAGCGAGCACCGGGTCACGGTTGACCATGTTGCCCATCGCAGCGTGGAAGCTGAGATGGGAAACCGTCACACCCTCGGCCTTGGCGATCGCGATCAGCGCGCCGAGCTGGTAGAGCAACTGCTGGCGCAGCTCGTCAGGGCCGAAGGGGAGTTCGCGGCGGCCGAAACCCTGCCGGTCGGGCAAGCCCGGATGCGCGCCTACATCCACTCCCCTCTCCCGTGCAAGGCGCACCATACGCGCCATCGTTTCGGGATCGCCGGCGTGGAAGCCGCAGGCGATGTTCGCGGAAGTGACGATATCCATCATCGCCTCGTCGTCGCAGAGCCGGTAGGGACCGAAACCCTCGCCCATGTCGGAATTGAGATCCACCTTCATGAAATTCTCCCTATGCCATCGCGCTAAGCGCCTGGCTGACCAGCCGGGCCGTCTGCCTGACGTCCTCGATATAGGCGGCAAGCGCCCCCTCGATGGCCTTCGCTTCCGCATGCGTGGCCGGTACGAAACGCAGCATCGAGCCGATGCGCGCTTGCCCCAGTCGCCAGAGATCGGCCTCGATGACACCCGCGATCTTCGGATAGCCGCCCGCCGTATTGGCGTCGCTCATCTGGACGATCGGCTCACCTGCCGGTGGCACCTGGACGACGCCGGGAACCACGCCGTGCGAGCGCATCTCCACCGTCTCCACCGGATGGATCGGATCGCCGCTTAGCCGATAACCGGTCCGGTCGCTGCGCGCCGAGATCTTCCACGGCTGGCTCCAGAAGCGCTCTGCATCGGCGCCGAAAAGATCATGGTCACCCGCTGGCAGGGCGCGGATCATGAACGAGCCGCCCTCACCGACGGGAAAGGCGTCCTTCAACACCACCGCCGGAGGAACGACGCCGAATCCGCCCTTTGGAAGAAAGGCTCCTGCCGCCGCGCCCGTCGCAACCTTGTCGCCTGTCGCAAGAACCCTGCCGTCAAGACCGCCGAAACCGCCGCGCAGCGACGTGCTCCGCGAGCCCATCACAGGCGCAACATCCATACCACCGGCAAGGCTGAGATAGGCTCTTGCCTCCTTGAGCGGTGGCGACAGTCCCAATACCTGACCGGCCTCGGCTTGCGCAGCCCACCAGGGCGGCAGGTTGATCCCGTCGAGCGTCGCCCGGCAATCCGCGCCGGTGACGGCGAAAGCACTTCGCGCGGCAAAGCGCACGCTGAAAGGAAAGGTCTGTACTTCGATGCCCGCAGCCTCTGGCGCATTGCCGACGAGGATATTGCCGATCAAAAGCGCAAGCGGATCCATCGCGCCGCACGCCGTGACCCCGACATTGCGATAGCCCGGACGGCCAAGGTCCTGGATGGTATTCAGCGGCCCTGTTGCGACGATATCGATCACAATTCGATCCTTTCGGGACGGAAACGCACAGTGTCGCCGGGGGCCATCATGGCCGGAGTGGCCGCGAGAGGGTCGAACATCTGCAGTTCGGCAAAGCCGATCGAATTCCAGCCATTCGGTCCCGTCAGCACCGCAACGCCCGTCTGCATGCCGCCGATCGTCACGCAGCCTCGCGCCATGCTGAGCGAGGGTACGGTCTTGCGCGGCATATGGATGCGCGGATCGAGCCCGTAGAGATAGCCGAAGCCCGGTGCACTGCCGAGGGCGAAGACGCGGTAGGTGCCTTCGTGATGGATGCGCACGACCTCCCGGTCGCTGAGGCCGGAAAGGTCGCACAGCGCCGGCAGGTCCGTCGCATGTTCGCCGCCATAGGTCACGACGATCTCGATGTCCCGGCCGGCTAGGTCGACGCCGCGTGCCCGCTTCCATTCCTCCTGAAGCTGGTGAACAATAATGTCCGGTGTCTCCGGCGTCTCCTTGAGGATCACCAGCAGGTTCGTCATGCCCGGCACGATTTCGGCGACCTCCTCTCGAACTTCGAGGGCGCGGGAGAGCGCCCAGATGCGCCGCTGGTTCGGCAGGTCGAAGGCGCCGGGCGCTTCCATGAGGAAGGCACGCGTGCCGATGAAGGAAATTTTCGCCAGTGCGTCTGTGTCCGGCACGATTGAGGCGGGTGACGCGAACGTAGTTGATTGCGGGAGGTTCATCGGGTGGACTCCGTCGTCAGAATAGCATCGCCGTAGCCGACGAGGTCTCCGGTGCGGGCATGGATTTCGGCGACGACGAACCCTTCGGGCGCGGTGACGGGCAAGAGCAGGGGCCCAACCTCGACGAAGCCGACAATGGCGCCTGCTTCGACCGCCCGACCCTCGCTGGCAAGCGGCGAAGCGTCGGCGCCGCCAGGATGCGTGCTGCGGAAGAAACCGGCCATCGGCGCCTTGATAGCGCAGCCTTCGGGCAGGGTTGCGCGCACCTCCGGGGCGGTTTCAAGCGCGTGCGCTGAGCGCGCACCGGGACTAAGAACAATCTTCAGCGCCCCGCCATCCTCCGTGAGAATTTCCAGCTCGCGCGCGCCGGAGGCTTCCAGCCACCCGGTGAGCGTGGAGATGAGAGCGGGATCGGAGAGATCGCCGATCGTGTTTCTGCCTGCCGAGCGGTCACGCCTGGACACGGGGTTCCTCCCTCAGCCGTTTTTCGAGATGATGGATATCGACACAGCCCCGGACGAAATCGGGATCGGCGAAGATCCTCTCGTGCAGCGGGAGGTTGGTGGAGATGCCCTCAATGCGAGTTTCCGACAAGGCGACCTGCATGCGCCGGATCGCCGCCGCACGGGTTGGTGCATGGACGATCAGCTTGGCGATCAGGGAATCGTAGTAGGGAGAGACGCGGTATCCGGCTGACACATGCGTATCGACGCGAATTCCCGGCCCGCTCGGGAAGCGCACCGCTGTAATGCGTCCGGGTGCGGCGACGAACGTGGCGGGATCCTCCGCATTGATACGGCATTCGAAGGCATGGCCGTGCGCCTCGCCGCGGAAGCGGGACGGACTGAGCATCTCCCCCTGCGCTGTTAGCAACTGCTCGTGCACGAGGTCGACACCAGCCGTCATCTCCGTGACGGGGTGCTCGACTTGCAAGCGGGTGTTCATCTCTATGAAGTAGAATTCACCGTGCTCGTAAAGGAATTCGAACGTGCCGACGCCGCGATAGCCGATGTGCCGGCAGGCCTCAGCACAGCGCTCACCGATCCTCTGCGCCAGTTCCGGCGCAATGGCGGGCGCGGGCGCCTCCTCCACAACCTTCTGGTGCCGCCGTTGGATGGAGCAGTCACGATGACCGACCCAGACGGCATTGCCGTGATTGTCACAGAGCATCTGGAACTCGACATGGCGCGGATGCTCCAGGAATTTCTCCATATAGAGCTCCGGCTTGCCGAAAGCGCGGCGCGCCTCTTCGCGGGTGATGGTGATCGCATCGGCGACCTCGGCGCTCTCGCGCACGACGCGCATGCCGCGCCCGCCCCCGCCGCCGGCCGCCTTGACGATGACCGGATAGCCGATCTCTTCTGCGATGGCGCGCACGGCCTCGGCATCCCCCGGCAGCGGCTCACCCGGCCCAGGCACGCAAGGCACGCCGGCTGCCATCATCGCTCGCTTGGCAGCGATCTTGTCGCCCATGATGCGGATCGCCGAAGCGGGCGGGCCTATGAAGACCAGTCCCGCCTTCTCGACCGCCTCGGCAAAGTCGGCATTTTCCGACAAGAACCCATAACCCGGATGGACTGCCTCGGCGCCCGTGACGCGCGCCGCAAGCAGGATGGCGGCCTGGTTGAGATAGCTTCGCGCCGGCGCCGATGGTCCGATCGAGAGCGGGCCGCCCTTTTCGCCCGGGGCACCCGTGGTCCGGTCGGCCTCGGACGCGACGAGGATCGGGCGCAGCCCCAGTTCGAGGCAGGCGCGCCGGATGCGAGCGGCGATTTCGCCGCGATTGGCGATCAATACGGACGTGAAGGAGTGGCCGCCTTGCCGGGCGGCGTGAAGGGGCGCGCGCATCAGCCGATCTCCACGAGCGGATCGCCGAAGTTCACTTCCTGCCCGTCTTCGAAGAAAATGCGCTTGACGACCCCGCTGAAGGGCGCCGGAACTGTGGTGAAGACCTTCATGGCTTCGACGATGCAGAGCGCCTGCCCCGCCTCGATGGCATCCCCGGCTGCGACGAGCGGCGCGGCGCCGGGGCTGTTGGACTGGTGCACGACGCCGGACAGTGGTGCGTGAACATAGCTCCGGTCTGGCTGTTCTTCCGGTGCCGCCGGCGCGATCCGCGCACTTTCCCACTGCGTCGCTGGACTGGGTTGAGACGAGGTCGGTGGATTGCGGACAATGATAGTCGTGCCGGCTTCGCTAACCGTCAGCTCCGAGACACCTGAACGCCCGACGAAGTCAAGTAGCGTCTTGATTTTTTGCAGATCCATGCTGTTCCCTAAGGCATCCAGGAAACCCGAGCGCCGCCCGATTGAGCTAAGATCTCTCTGGTTCGAATGGGGAAATCTTACACAGCATCTCGATTGATGGGGGCAGACAAACTTTGAATATGGCTGCTTCCAGCGCGCGGAATCGAACCGTCGAGCAGGCGAAAGAAGAACGGGTGGCGATGGCACATCAAAGGTAGATGGCCAGACTACTCGTTTCAGAAGTAAGCGAAACCAGCTTACGCGCCTGCGACCACGAAAGGCAAAGTTGGGCTGCCGGCGCGCTTGCATTAATCGAAAACTTTGCCGGAACCAGATCGGTGCTGGAGGACGAGCGAAGTGGAAAGAGCCAGCCAAATTTCGAAGCGGTCGGCTGCTTCGCTCGACGATCGGAAAAATATATAGCTATATCAATTGCTTGAAAAGGCGCTGGCCGTCGGTTGTACCGATATCGGGCAAACTACGGTTGTGGCTTGTCAGCAAAATGTTTAATCGCGTAATCCGCAATGCGCTGGTTCGACCTTCTTGCGTCATCGATCCAGAACGGGAAGAGCTGCCACTGATGGATCATGCCGGGCCAGATCTCGGTCTCGACATCGACGCCGGCCTTTCGGGCCGTATCGGCCAACCGCAAGGTGTCGTCCAGAAGCGCCTCGCCCGAACCGACCTGCATAAGCAATGGCGGAAACCCGGTCATATCACCGTAAAGGGGCGACACCATGGGATCAGCGGGCGAGCGTGTTCCGAGATAGGCCTTGCGTATGAGATCCAGTTGAGCTGCGTCGATCAGCGGATCGGTGCTGGCGTTCGCCATCAATGAAGCGCCTGTGGCGGCCAGGTCGGTGAGCGGGCTCATGGCAACCACGGCCGCGGGTAGCGGTCCCCTCACTCGCATCTGCCGCAGCGTGGCTTCAATCGCCAGGTTCCCGCCGACGGATTCGCCGACGAGCACGATGTTGTCGTTCTCGTAGCCGGAGTCGAGCAGCCACCGATAAGCGGTCAACGTATCATCGATCTGGGTCGGATACGGGTTGTCGGGCGCGAGCCGGTAGTCGATGAGAAGCACATCGGCTGACGCTGCCTTGGCCAGCGCGCCGGCTATTGCTCGGTGCGTGCGCAACGAACCGCTGTAAAAGCCGCCGCCGTGAACATAGAGAATGGCTCTCCGGCCGAGCGGATGATGCAGTCTTGCCGGCCAGATGAGCTGCGCATCGACACCGCCGGCATCGACGGACCTGATTTGGACGCGCGTCGGCTCGGGAGTGGATTCCATCAGGTCTTCGAAGGCTTGCCGCCGGTCGCGCAGGCTGTCGGCTTTGTGGTAGTACTGCCCCCACGTTTCGACGAGCTTCTCAATCTGTTGCTTTGAGGCTTCAGTCTGGGGTGGAGGGTCCTCGGCCCGGGCGGATGCCGGCAAAAGCGCGATGGCGAGGCCCGTCGCCAACCACGCGACCCTGCCTTTTGTCATCGCGGCGGCAATCGCCGCCGATGTACGCCCACGCAACACATCGGCCCCATGTCGCAAAGCCCCGGCCACAAGCACCACGCAACCTCCTCGTCCAAGGTGTCTGTCGAGATGAGCAGAAACCTGCCATGATCGCAGGCAGTGTCAAGGCTTCGACCGCGATCACGACGGTGCCGTGCGATGTGGATACAAAAGGAAGCGCAGAGATTGTCGATGAAGGCTAGCTCTTCGTGCTCAGCTCCTCCACCCGCTTGAGATTGACCACTGCCTTGACCGGCAGGTGATCGGAAGCGACGCGGGCGAGCGGCGTGTCGTGGGCTTCGACTGCTGTCACGACGCCCTTGCGGTTTGCCATGATACGATCGAGAGCGAGCACGGGAAGTCGTGCAGGAAAGCTTGGAACTGCCATAGGCTGCGGACCAAACGCGGACTGGAACGTGTGCAACGATGAACGGTCGCCAAGTCGCCATTCATTGAGGTCGCCGAGCAGGATGGTCGGGACCTCGCTCTTCCTGGCCATCAGCTCGACCAGCATCTTGGCCTGCTGCGCGCGCGAATGGCGAAGCAGGCCGAAATGGGCGGCGATGATGCGCAAGGCCCCGCCGCTCTCCAGATCAAGCTCGGCAACAAGCGCGCCGCGCGGCTCCAGCCCAGGGAGGTTGATCTGGTGAACATCGCGGACCAACCCCTTCTTGAAGAGCACAACATTGCCGTGCCAGCCGTGAGCCTTTGCCATGCCGTTAACCGGCACCGGGATCAGTCCGGTCTCCCGTTCCAATCTGCCAAGATCGAGAATGCCCGTACGCTCGCCAAATCGGGTGTCGGCTTCCTGCAGCGCGATCACATCGGCATCGATTTCGTGGATGACGCGGCTGGTGCGTTCCGGGTCGAAGCGCCGGTCGTTGCCGACGCATTTGTGGACGTTGTAGGAAGCTATTAGAGTGCCATCCGAGCGCGGTTTTTCCTCCGAATGTGCTGCATCCAACCGCCTTTTTCGATTGCGGATCGACGCAAGTATTTTGGCCGGCAGGCTTTCTTTTCTGGCATGCATCGGAGTTTGCTGGCGCCCCGTTGATCGAAGAGTTCTAACCGGATTATAGGCCGGGCATTGGAAGTTGCCACGTCATAACCCCAGAAATCCGCTACAAGTAAGGCGATCCGAGCCACAGGACCTTCTCAATCAGCCGGACTGGGAAAGGACGCGCGCGTAGCCCCTGCAGCGTGACCGGCGAAGCCGATTTGATGGCTTCGTCGATACGCTCGTCGATTTCGTTGGCAAAGCCTTCGTTCAGCACTTCCAGGTCGATCTCGAAATTCAGCCGCAGCGATCTCGGATCGAGGTTGGACGACCCGACATAGGACCAGACCCCGTCGATCGACAGCAGTTTGGAGTGGCTGAAGGCGCCGCTGGAGCGCCAGATGCGGCAATAGCTGCTGAGGATCTGATCGAATTGCGCGGTCATCGCCCGGTCGACCAAAACGAGGTTGTTGACAGCCGGAATGATGATATCAACCTCGACACCACGTCGTGCCGCTGTCGCCAGTGCACTGATCAGCTCGCGGTCCGGCAGGAAGTAGGGGGACATGATGCGGATCGATTTGCGCGCAATGGAGAAGGCGCCCATCAGCATCTTGTGGTTCGTCTCGATGCTTCGGTCTGGCCCGGAGGCCACGACGCGGATGAAGACGGGATCGCCGGGCTGCCGTTCGGGCATCGCGGTTCGCCATGCCTCCCCTTGCAGGATCTCTCCGGTGGTGAAGCGCCAGTCCTCGGCCGCGACGTTGAGGAGATCGGCGACAACAGGCCCGGTGACGCTGAAATGGGTGTCGCGGGCGAAGTTCTCTCCGGCCATTTCGCGTGTGAAACCTGCCCGGATGTTCATGCCGCCCGTCAGCGCGATGCGGCCATCGGCAATGAGGATCTTGCGGTGGGTGCGCAGGTTCGCATAGGGCAAACGCAACCCGATGATGACGTTTCCATTGAAGACCGAGACGGTAACGCCGCCATCGGCAAGGTAACCGAGTATGCTCGGCACGGAATAGCGGGCGCCGACGGCATCGATCAGCACGCGTACCTCGACACCCCGCTTTACCGCGGCAATGAGGGAATCGGCTATCCTCAGTCCGATTGGATCACGGTCAAAGATGTAAGTCTCAAGGAGAACGCTCCGCTTGGCGCTGTCGATCGCCGCCTTCATTGCGCCATAGCAGTCGTCGCCCGTCTCCAGCATGTCGATCGCGTTGCCGGTTGCGAGCGGATTGCGGGCGACGCGGTCACCGAGCGTCTGGAGGGCGGCGAAGCGACGGCCGAAACCGCTGATGACGATATCGGTGTCGGCGTCGAAGCTTTCCAGCTCATCGAGGTCCGCTTCGGGGATCAGGGCATCGCGCCGAAGGCTGAGCGAAGCGCGGCGGATACGATTGATGCCGGCGAGCGCATAGAGTACGGCGCCGATGATCGGCGAGAGGATGATCACGCCGACCCAGCCGATCGCGGCGCGCACCTCCTCCTTGGTCATGGCTGCGTGGATCGCTGCCGCGGCGCCCATGGCGAGCGAAACAACGAATAGAATATGCGGCCAATAGGTCGATATGAGATAAAACATTGCATTGAACTATAACGCTAAAGCTGCGGCGTTCAATTGTGCACCCATGGTCGTGAAGTGGCCCGCCTTTCTTGCGTCAAATCGTTCGCCCGGAAGCAAAAATGCGCGCGCCGTTCAATGGCTGAATGCTGCAATGCAGAATTTCTTTTTGCAGCGTGTCAAAAATTGCTTGAATCAGCGTGATTCCTCTGGAACTCTGGCGCCAGTATCGCGTTAGACCACGGGCATTATCTGAGGAGATCGGCGATGACAGAAACTCGCGAAGAGTGGATCAAGAAACGTGCCTATGCGCTTTGGGAAGAGGAAGGGCGGCCAGCGGGACGAGATTTCGCACATTGGGAGCAAGCCCGGGCCGAGCGCCAGGCGCTTGAAGGGTCCGCCGCATCTCTGGATGGCAAGGAAGTGAAGACGCGCAAGCGCGCCACCTCCTCTCCAAAAGCGAATGGCGCCGCGAAGGCTGCGGCTCCGAAGAAAACAGCCAGCCGCAAATCGGCGTGACCATCTGGTTTCGACTGTGACGGAGGATCACGGTGGCGCTCTCCGTCACATGATTGCATTGCTTCTGCTCTATCGATTTCCAAGGGAGCGCGAAGGGCGCTTCGGGGGACGAACCACAGATGAACCCGCATAGCTTTGACGTAGCGGAAAAAATGCTGCGGCGGCAATTGGCAATGGAACCAAACTCCCACCCGGATGTTGATAGCGGCAGTGGGAGCATCGGCATGAGCAGAAGCTACTTCGCACATCCTTGTTCGTATCGGGAGTGCTATCCCTTCATTGCGCCGTTGAGGGTAGAATGACCGTTCTCGTCATCGCCGCTATCACCTATCTGGCCCTCGCGCTGATCCTTGTCTATGCGATCGACAACCTGGTCGCATTGTTCTTCCCTGACACACGGTCTGCGCTGCATTTTCGCACCTTCGAAAAGATGATGGCGGCTTCGCGCAAGTACTATCGCAAATAGGCCGACGGGGTCGCAGTGCCTCTTTTCAAAGTCGCCAGGCGGCCGCCCGTGCATTGACGCGTCGCTGGAACTTTTCACGAAGTTGTTGGTTGCCTTTTTTTGTCGGAAAGGAAGCAGTCATGCCAAGAGGCGATAAGTCCGCTTATACGGACAAGCAAAAGCGCAAGGCCGAACACATCGAGGAAGGCTACGAGGAACGCGGCGTTTCCACCAAGGAGGCCGAACGGCGGGCGTGGGCGACGGTCAACAAGGAAAGCGGCGGCGGCAACAAATCCGGTTCCGGCCGGGGCAAGAAGGATACCCACGAGGCATCCGAAAAGGGTGGGCGCAAAGGCGGTGCCGCCTCCGCATCGCGCTCCGCAGCCGAGCGCTCCGCTTCCGCAAAGAAGGCCGCTGCGACCCGCAAGCGCAACGAGCAGCATACGCATCACTGATGACTGATGCTGGCCACCGGGAGGAACTTATGGCGTATGAACTCTATTATTGGGATGGTATTCAAGGCCGTGGCGAGTTCGTGCGCCTGGCGTTGGAAGACGCCCTGGCGGACTATGTCGACGTGTCCAGACAGTCCGGACGCGGGATGGGCACGGGCGCCATGCTGGAGCTTATGAGGAGCAAGAATGAACCCCACATTCCATTCGCGCCACCGTTTCTCAAAGATGGCGAGCTTATTGTCTCGCATGTGGCCAACATTCTTTTCTATCTCGGTCCGAAACTCGCTCTTGCGCCGGACGATGAAAAGCTGCGTTACGTCGCCAACGGCTTGCAGCTGACGATCACGGATCTGGTGGCGGAGGTGCACGACACGCATCACCCCATCGCGACATCGCTCTACTACGAGGATCAGAAGGAAGCGGCAAAAGCCCGCTCCCAAGCTTTTATCGTTGAACGCATTCCGAAATTTCTCGGTTACTTCGAACAAGTGCTGCAACAAAATCAAAGGGGATTAAGCCACATCGTCGGCGATACGCTGAGCTACGTCGATCTGTCGCTATTTCAGGTGATTGAGGGTCTGCGGTATGCCTTTCCGAAAGCCATGAATGCCTATGCGGCTAACTATCCGGGGCTGACAGGGCTGCACGATGCTGTCGCCAAGCGGCCGAACATCGCCGCGTATTTACGGTCGGAACGCCGGCTCGCCTTCAACGAGGAAGGGATCTTTCGGCACTATCCGGAACTCGATCTGGCGCCATAGCGGATATGGCATTGCCCCGTGTCGATGGTGGCTGATAAGCTCCTTGCAACCAACTTGCCCTCACCCGTCCCATCAATTTCCTGGAGGCTATCGCTGCCATGGCAAATCTTGCTCAATTGCTTGCATCCATCAAAATTCCGGACCTTGCCGGCAAGGCGGTGCTGATCACCGGCGCTTCGACTGGTATCGGGGCAGCGCTTGCGCCAGCCTTTGCCGCCCAGGAGATGAAGGTCGGCATTCACTACAATGCGAGCCGGGAGCCCGCTGAAGCGCTTGCCGACGAAATACGGGCAGCTGGTGGTACCGTGCACCTCGTTCATGGCGACGTATCGAAGGAGGGCGAGACGGAACGCGTCGTCGAGGAGACGGCCAGAACCTTCGGGCATCTCGACGGGCTGATCAACAATGCCGGCGGCATGCTTGGCCGCAAGCCGACCGCCGAATATACCGACGAACACTACACGAAGGTCATGGATCTGAACGCGCGCTCGGTGCTTGCCGCCACGCGCGCAGCCCATCCCTGGCTGAAGAAACAGGGCGGCTTCATCATCAACACGACCTCGATTGCGGCGCGCAACGGCGGTGGCAACGGAGCCGTGCTCTATGCTGCGTCAAAGGGGTTCGTCTCGACCATTACCCGCGGCCATGCCAAGGAGTTCGTTCCCGATCGCATCCGTGTCAATGCGGTGGCGCCCGGTGTTATCGCCACGCCGTTTCATGATCGCTATACGAACGACGAGCAGATGGAGATCCAACGCAAATCCATTCCGATGGGGTTCGTCGGGACGCCCGAGGATTGTGTCGGCGCCTATCTCTTCCTCGCTTCTCCGACGCTCTCAGGCTACGTGACCGGACAGGTCATCGAGGTTAATGGTGGCCAGTTGATGCCGTAAGACAGGCGCCAAGCGGAAACGGCGCGGCATCCCCCGCCGTTTCCTTTTGCAACATTTCAGACCCGCTCGAGGGCAATTGCAATTCCCTGGCCGACGCCGATGCACATGGTCGAGAGAGAATAGCGTCCACCGGTTTGGCGCAGCTCGAGCGCAGCGGTGCCGGTGATGCGCGCGCCGGACATGCCAAGCGGATGGCCAAGCGCGATCGCCCCGCCATTTCGGTTGACGCGGCCGTCGTCATCGGCAATGCCGAGTTCGCGCAGAACTGCCAGCCCCTGCGACGCAAAGGCCTCGTTGAGTTCGATCACATCGAACTGGTCCTGTGTCATTCCGAGCCGGGCCATCAGCTTTCGCGAGGCTGGAACAGGGCCGATGCCCATGATACGCGGCGGCACGGCGCCGGTTGCTCCGCCAAGGATGCGGGCGATTGGCGTCAGCCCATGTTTCCTGGCAGCAGCCTCGCTCGCGATGACAAGGGCAGCAGCGCCATCGTTGACGCCGGATGCGTTGCCGGCCGTCACCGATCCGCCTTCCTTCCTGAAGGGAGTGGAAAGCTTGGCAAGCGCTTCCATCGTCGTTGCGCGCGGATGTTCGTCCTTCTCAACGATCATGGGTTCGCCCTTGCGCTGGGCGATGGAGACGGAGGTGATCTCCTTTGCCAGCCGGCCATTGGCCTGCGCGGCGGCGGCCTTGGCCTGACTGCGAACGGCAAAGGCGTCCTGGTCCTCGCGCGAAACCTTGTAGTCCTCGGCGACGTTTTCGCCCGTCTCCGGCATCGAGTCGACGCCGTACTGCTTCTTCATCAGGGGATTGATGAAGCGCCAGCCGATCGTGGTGTCGTAGATCTCGGCATTGCGCGAAAAGGCCGTCTCGGCCTTCGGCATGACGAAGGGTGCGCGCGACATGCTTTCCACGCCGCCGGCAATCATCAGGTCCGCTTCGCCGGCACGGATCGCACGGGCTGCCGCAATCACGGCATCCATACCCGAACCGCATAGGCGGTTGATTGTTGTGCCGGACACGCAGACGGGCAGGCCAGCGAGCAGCGACGACATGCGGGCAACGTTGCGGTTGTCCTCGCCGGCCTGGTTGGCGCAGCCGAAGATGACGTCGTCGACGGTTTCCCAATCGACCTTGCCGTTGCGCTCCAGCAGCGCCTTCAGTGGTACGGCGCCGAGGTCATCGGCGCGAACGGTCGAGAGCGAGCCGCCAAAGCGGCCGATCGGCGTGCGGATATAGTCACAGATGTAAGCGTCAGCCATTCTACGCGGCCTCCTTGTCGCCCTGATGGGCTTTCTTGGTGCGCGCATTGATGTCGCGCAGCGTCGCAAGTTCGATTTCGGTTGGAACCGGCGTCTCGATCACATGGTCGGCGAACTTGATCACCCAGCCGCAGTTCTCGACGATCTGCTCCCGGTTGACGCCATGATGGATCGAGACAACGGTGAGTTCTTTCGTCACCGGAGCCGGCTCGAGAATGCACAGATCGGTGATAACGCGGGTCGGGCCCTTGGTCTTCATGCCGAGGCGCTCTCGGTGATCGCCGCCTTCGCCGTGACCCATCGAGGTGATGAAGGGTAGTTTCTCCACGAAGCCACGCTTGGAAAGCGCCATGGTGATGAAGATCTGGCCGCAATTGCTGGCGATCTCCGGCGCCCCGCCGCCACCCGGCAGGCGAACCTTGGGATGGTCATAGGGACCGACGACCGTGGTGTTCAGGTTGGCGAACTTGTCGATCTGGGCACCGCCGAGGAAGCCGGTGGTGATGCGGCCGCCCTGCAGCCAGTAGCGGAACATTTCCGGCACCGAGACGGTAAAGAGTGCAGTGTCGCAAAGTTCGCCATCGCCGATCGAGAGCGGCAGCACATCCGGCTTCGTACCGACCGTGCCGCTCTCGTAGATGAGCGTGATATCAGGTGCATGGGTCAGGCGTGCAACGTTGCAGGCGGCCGACGGCGCGCCGATGCCGACGAAGCAGACATCGTCATTGGTCAGCGCGCGCGCTGCGGCAATGGTCATCATTTCGGTGGGGGTAAAGTCGTTCATCCTGGCCTCCTCACGCAACCTTCTTGGCATGCTTGGCGAAGTCTTCGGGGCTTGCCTGCATGACGTTCTCGTCGATCCATTTCAGGAAGGTGTCGCGATCGCGGGCGATCTCGTCCCAAGCGATGTAGAAGGCATTGGAGCGCGGATAGTAGCCCTGTGCATAGGACGGGAATGCGCCGCCTGGAACTTTCGCGACGGCGGTTACAGCCCAGGTCGGCAGCACGACGGAGTTCGGCGATGGCGGGTCGAGCGCGTCGACGATCTCCTCGACCGTCACGATCGAGCGTCTGGCGGCGAGAACCGCCTCCTTCTGGACGCCGACAATGCCTTCGAGCAGGACGTTGCCCTTGCGGTCGGCCCGCAGCGCGTGAATGATCGTGACATCGGGGCGAATGGCCGGAACGGCGGCAAGGACCTCGCCCGTGAACGGGCATGTCACGGTTTTGATGTTCGGATTGACCTTCGGAAGATCGGCGCCGATGTAGCCGCGCAGCGCTGCGAAGGGCAGGTTCGCAGCGCCTGCCTCGTAGGCATTGGCCATGGCGGCATGGCTGTGTTCTTCAATCTCCAGCGGCCGCGGCCACTGATTTTCTACGGCATCGCGGAAACGGTGCAACGAGCCAACGCCCGGATTGCCGCCCCAGGAGAATTTCATGCCGCGCGCAGCTCCGACCCCGATCAGTTGGTCGTAGAGAATGTCCGGGGTCATGCGGATCAGGAAAAGGTCCCTCTTGCCCTGGCGGATCACCTCGTGGCCGGCGGCATAGGGGATGAGATGGGTGAAGCCCTCCATGGCGACGGTGTCGCCATCCCTTATGTTCTCGGCGACGGCTTCCTTCAACGATACGATCTTCGCCATATGGCCTCCCGCAATCTGCTGTCGAATGCGCGCCAATAAGCGCCTCCGCAAAACCGTCGTCAAATATTTTGTGCGTTATTTGACATTTGTTCGTATATCGCACAAACTGCAGCAAGGAGAACGGCGATGCGTGAAACTGATTTTGTCAGCGGGTTTGCTCGAGGATTGAAGGTGATCGAAGCCTTCGAGGAGACGCGCCAGCGTCTTTCGATTGCGCAGGCCGCGAAGCTGACCGGCCTCGACCGCGCCACGGTTCGGCGCTCATTGCTGACACTCGCCGAGCTCGGCTATGCCGACTACGACGGCAAGTTCTTCGCCCTGACGCCGAAGATCCTGCGTCTAGGGCATGCCTACCTCTCGGCAACGCCCCTACCCGTCCTAATTCAGCCGCATCTGGATCAACTGTCAGAAAAAGCCGGGCAGAGCGCATCTGCCTCCGTGCTCGACAACACGGAAATCGTCTACATCGCGCGCGCCTCGCAGCGTCGTGTCATGTCGATCAACCTGACGCCTGGCAGCCGTCTTCCCGCCTTCTGTGCCTCGATGGGGCGTGTCCTGTTGGCAGCGCTCCCAGAGGCAGACGCCAGAGCAATCCTTGCCCGCACCGACCTCAAGCCCAATACGCCGAACACCAAGACGGATGTCGAGGAACTGGTGACCGAATTCCGGCGCGTGCGCGCGCAGGGTTACGCCGTGATCGATCAGGAGCTGGAAATCGGCCTTTGCTCTATTGCAGTTCCTGTCGAGAACGATCGCGGGCAAACGGTGGCGGCAATCAACATCGGCGCGCCGGCCGCGCACGCGCCAGCCGCGGACATGCCGGCTCGCTACCTGCCACTGCTCAGGGAGACACAAAAGGCGCTGCGCCTCGTGCTGCGCTAGGCTCGGCGCTCACAAATCAGAGCTAGAAGATGCTGGCAGGCGCTATGCATGCGCTTGAGAAGAAGATGTGTTCGCAGCGGTCACATCGGGTGTGAATACGACAACTGTCCTTGAGTTTTGCGAACATGTCTTCGATTTTGCGGTGTCTGTGCCAATCAGCCGGCGTCACTTCACCGCGACAACGACCTTCCCCTTCGCACGACCCGTTTCGACATAATCCAGCGCCTCATTGGTCCTCTCGAACGGGAAGACCTGATCAATCACCGGGCGTATGTTACCCGCCTCGATCAGGGAGGTGATCTTTCCAAGCTGTCCGCCGTTCGCTGTCATGAAGAGAAACGAGTAGTTGATCCCCTGGCGTTTCGATTTTCTCCTGATGCCGAGACTTAGCAGACGCATGACCTGTTGCAGGAGCCAGCCAGAGCCGTTCTGCCTGGCAAAGTCCGGATCGGGCGGACCGGAAATCGAGATCAGCTTCCCGCCGGGTTTCAAAACTGCAAGGGATTTGTCCAGCGTCTCCTTCCCTAGGCTGTTCAGCACGACGTCATAGCCTTGCAGCACTTTTTCGAAATTATCCTTCTTGTAGTCGACCACGACGTCTGCGCCGAGACTTTTCACAAGAGCGACATTTGCCGTGCTCGTGGTCGTGGCCACATATGCGCCGAGATGCTTGGCAAGCTGGATCGCGATCGTGCCCACGCCGCCCGAGCCGGCATGGATCAGAACCTTCTGCCCCTTGCGCAAGTTGGCTCGCTCCACAAGCACCTGCCACGCCGTCAGCGCGACAAGCGGAATGGATGCTGCCTCTTCCATGGTCAGATTGGCGGGCTTCATTGCTACATCGGCCTGGTCCATGGCGATATACTCTGCAAATGTGCCGATCCGATCCTGGGCCGGACGGGCATAGACCTCGTCACCGGGCTTGAATCGCCGGACATTGGCCCCCACTCGGACCACAACGCCCGCGACATCGTTACCGAGTACCAGCGGAAGGCGGTAGGGCAGGATCAGTTTGAACTCTCCGTCCCGGATCTTGCCGTCCAGGAGGTTCACGCCAGCGGCATGAATCTCGACTATGACGTCGTTGTCACGCAACTGCGGTTCAGGACTTTGGCCGAGCTGTAGGGCGCCGCCTTTCCTATAGCGATCGATCAGGAATGCTTTCATCATACGAACTTTCGTTTCTGTGTGAGCCGGCAGCGCCGGTAGTGCAGCGATGAACGCTCAATCGGGAAGCCTGTTGAATTTGCGAAGGCTCTTGTCAACGAAGGACTCGGGCAGAAAGCGGCGGATGAAGCGGACCTGTCCTGCCGCTTTTCCGGCAGTGTAACGTCTCTTGGGCGATGCCGCGTTGGCTGCCCGGACGATGGCTTTGGCGACCACCTCGGCTGCATCGCCCTTCGCGACGATTTCGCGCATCAGCCTCTGCGCGCTGGCGCGCGCCGCATCGTAGACGGCAAGTGGTCGGTCCGGTCGCGCTATGTTCTCTTCGAAGGCGGTGCGGGTGACACCGGGTTCGACGAGCACGACGCGGATGCCCTGCGTTCGCACTTCGTGGTCGAGAGATTCCGAATAGCCTTCGATGGCGTGCTTGGTCGATGCGTAGAGCGCGTTATAGGGAGCCGGGATCAGCCCGAGTATGGAGCTAAGGTTGATGATCCGGCCTCGGCGCTGCCGTCTCATCACCGGCAGGACCGTATTCGTCATTCGCATGGTGCCGAAGACGTTGACGTCGAATACCGCTTTCGCCTGCGCCGTCGTCGATTCCTCGGCGCCGCCGAGCAAGCCGATCCCGGCATTGTTGACGAGCAGATCGATCCGCCCTTCCCGGCTTAGAACCTCGTCGACGACGGTCTGCACGGATTGGTCGTCGATGACATCGCAGATCAGCATCGCGATCCCATCGAGCGTATCGGCCATCGGCTTTCGGCTGGTGCCGAAGACACGATAGCCATCGCGCCGCAGGGCTTGCGCGGTCACCAGTCCAATGCCCGAGGAAGCGCCCGTGACCAGGGCAATGCCGCGTTCTCTTTTACTCATCGGCTTCCGCTTTCATTTTGTCATGGAACATCGATGACCAATCAGTTACTATCAAATCAGTATCAAGTCACTACTAAAAAGATATCGACATGAAGAATCTTTCGGACCAACCCTGCCTGATCGCCCGCAGTCTGGCGCTTGTGGGAGACGCATGGAGCATGCTGATCATGCGCGACGCCCATGCGGGGCTGACCCGCTTCGATGATTTCCGCAAGAGCCTCGGTATCGCGCCGACGATGCTGACGGGGCGGCTTTCAGCCCTCACCGAGGAGGGGCTGCTGGAGAAACGCCGCTATTCAGACCGTCCGCCCCGGGACGAATATGTGCTGACGCAAGCAGGTCGCGACTTTCTGCCGGTTCTGTTTGCGATCGGCGCCTGGGGACGCAAGCATCGCGGCGGGGGCAAGGTGACGCGCTTCTTCGACGCCGAGACCGGAACGGAGATCGATCCTGTCACCATCGACCGCGCGACCGGCGCGCCGGTCGGAACCCGTCCTATTCGTATTGCCGCACCCCAATGAGCCGCTTCACGGCAGATAAAGCAACGCCTGACAACTCCTATCGACCTTCACCTCCAGCGCAGTTTTGCCGGGGAATAGTCCGTGCGCCGAGCGATGCCTAAGGCAGGTTGCTTGCAAATGCTGATGTCAGATAGCAGCTAGACGCCAAGCTTGGCTCGCTCCGCCATGCGCCATGACCTGGGCGTCTGGCCGGCCTGCTTGAGGAAGAAGCGCGAGAAATAGGCGGGATCCGAGAAACCAAGGCGATAGGCGATCTCCTGGACGCTGCCAAAGGTGAAGACCAACTCGCGCTTTGCCTCATCGAGAAGCTTGCGGGCAATCAATTCATGCGCGCCGTAGCCGGTCGTGGCGCGCACGATCCGGTTGAGGTGGGTCGGCGAGATGCCGAGCGCCCTGGCATAGAAGGCGGCCGGCTCATGCGACTTGAAATGCCGCTGTATCAGGCCGTGAAGCAGTTCCATGCGTCGCTCATTCTCATCGGCGGCCGCCTGATCTTCTTGCCCTTCAGAAGAGAGGCGCGCTGTCAGTAGCAAGGCCGACGTCAGATAGGACTCCAGCAGATCATTGCGTCCGGCCCGCCGTTGCGAAAACTCGCGCCCGAGCCGCTGCAGGCAAGCCGCGACGTAGCGTGCGTCCTCATCTTCCATGTCGAGTTTCGTCAGATGCGGAGAAGCCATCCACTCGCCGAGCCTGCTGCGGTCGCCGGGTATCGCCTTCAGATGCGAACTCAGCACCGTAATGACGAAGCCGTCGATGTTCTTGGAAAAGCGAAAGCCGTGATCGACGCCGGGAGGAACAGTGATCACCGACTGTGGTTCGATCGCGCGCCGGACGCCTGAGAACATGACCTCCCCGGAACCGCTATCTATGTGCAATATCTGAAAGAAACTGTCATGGCGATGGGGCCGGATCTCCCAATGATGCAGGCTGCTACGCGATGGAATTGTTTCGCAATGCAGCCAAAAATCTGGCTTTCGACCGGTGTTCTCGCCGTATAGCTCGTATGTCGGAACAATCCTGGCCATTTCCGCCTCCGCCCGCCGCGTGTTCGATTAGTGCAATTTCGTGATGGAATTGTCCATTGCTGATCGCGTCGCGCCTCGTCACAATTTGACAAAAGACAAGTGCGGGAGGACGCCATGCGCACCAAGGTAGCCATCATCGGCTCCGGCCCATCAGGGCTTTTGCTCGGCCAATTGCTGACGGAGGCCGGCATCGACAACATCATCCTGGATCGGGTCGGGAAGGACTACATCCTTGGCCGCGTGCGCGCTGGAGTGCTCGAGGAAGGCACCGTCGGTCTCATCGACGAGGCAAAGTCAGGCACGCGCCTGCATGCCGAAGGTCTCCCGCATGATGGTTTCTCCCTTGCCTTCGACGGGCGCGATCACCGCATCGACCTTTTTGGCCTGACTGGCGGCAAGCGCGTCATGGTCTACGGGCAAACGGAAATCACCCGAGACTTGATGGAGCGGCGCGAGATCAGCGGCGCCCAGACGATCTACGAAGCGGCCAATGTTCAGCCGCACGGCTTCGATGGAACGGCCCCCCACGTGAGCTACGAAAAGGATGGCGTCGCCCATCGGATAGACTGCGATTTCATTGCCGGCTGCGACGGTTTTCACGGCGTCAGCCGCAAGGCGGTGCCGGAAAAATCGCTGCGCACATTCGAAAAGGTTTACCCCTTCGGTTGGCTTGGAATTCTGGCAGAAGTCGCTCCTGTCAATCATGAACTGATCTATGCCAACCACCCGCGGGGATTTGCGCTGTGTTCCATGCGTTCTGAGCATCGCAGCCGCTATTACATCCAGTGTCCGCTTGACGAAAAGATCGACGCCTGGAGCGACGACCGCTTCTGGGACGAGCTGCGCCGACGTCTGCCTGCACACCATGCCGAGGCACTTGTTACCGCGCCTTCCTTCGAGAAGTCGATCGCGCCGCTGCGCTCCTTCGTTGCCGAACCGATGCGCTTTGGCCGCATGTTCCTGGTCGGCGATGCAGCCCATATCGTCCCGCCGACCGGTGCCAAAGGCCTCAATCTTGCCGCGAGCGACGTGCATTATCTGTTTTCGGGCCTCATAGAGCACTACCAGGATCGCTCGAACGCGGGCATTGACGCCTATTCGCAAAGGGCGCTCGCGCGAGTTTGGAAGGCGGTTCGTTTCTCCTGGTGGATGACCACGATGATGCACCGGTTTCCTGATACCGGTGACTTCGACCAAAAGATTCAGGAAGCTGAACTCGACTATCTCACGCATTCAAATGCGGCCTCGACGGCGCTTGCGGAAAACTACGTCGGTCTTCCCTACTAGCTCCCCTTCCGCCATCCACGGAAGGGTGCATGGAGAGCGGCGGTGGTCAATGCGTCCCACCGCTGCTCGCCCGCTCTCAGATCTTTCGGAACTCGAGTTCGTATACGACTTCCTCGCCAGTCGTGGGATCCACACCCGGCGCGCCGCTGATCATCAGCCTGCTGCCGTCGATGGAGAATGGCCTAATCAGGTCGGTGACACCCCAGGCCGGATTCCAGCTGGCATCGACATGGTGGATAACGCGGCCGTTATCGAACGTGTAGGTGCCGGCATAGGCGAGCATGCTATCGAAGAGAGCAACCTTTTCGGAATCTGTCGGCATCTTACCGTTAGAGACGGGCCGCTCACTGCTGACGACCAATGCCATCATTCTGCCGTCCGGTTGATACGATAAGAAACCGACCGGGTCCGGTCCCATCGCGTCGGAAACGGTGCCGGACGCAACCGTCCTTCGTTTCCAAGACACCATTCGCCATGTTCCATGTAACGCGGCTGCACTTCCCATAGTGTGGCTCCCACGCGCAGTTGCACGAGCTGGACGATACCACGCAGGCCGTATCGGGAACAGGGTCGCTAGGTCTTCGCGGCGATCTCGGTTGCCGCTTCCCGCAATGTCTGCATCAGGATAGAGAGCGGCAGCGAGGGGATGGCGTCGGTGCGCATTGTCAATCCGACCGGGCCTTTCGTTTCGCTCGTGTCGATCGGCAAGACTTCCAGCAAGCCGTCGGCGATGTCGGTCGCCACGACGCCTGTCGAGATGATCCAGATGGCGTTGCTCGAGCGCACGAAGGCGCGGCCGAAGGAATCCGAAACCGTCTCGATCTGGTTCGGTAGACTGGCCACGCCGTTGGCAATCAAAAAGCTTTCCACGAACGGGCGAATGATCGAGGCACGTGTGGGCATCAGCACTGTGTATTCGCTGAGGTTCGCGAATAGGGACTGGCGCGACTTAAGGAGCGGATGGCCGGCACGAACGGCAAAGACGACCTGCTCCGAATAGAGATGCTCGAAGGAGAAGCCGGCCATCTTTTCGGCTCCGGCAAGACGCCCGACGACGAGATCAAGGTCCCCCACACGCAACTGCTCCAGAAGCACTGCATTCTCGCCTGTGATGATCTTGATGCGGCTCCAGGTGTTCTCCTTCAAGAAGAGCTCCATCGCCCGCGGCATGATCCGCGTCGACACCGTTGGCAGCGCGCCGATGCGGATCGGCGGTGCCTCGCCGAAACGCTCTTGCGAGACCGAATCAAGCCCCTGGCGCAGTGCCGTCAGCGCTGCCCCCGCGTGCCGGAGAAAGACGTCGCCATAGCGGGTGATCTTGATGCCGCGTCCATCGCGCTCGAAGACGGCCACACCAAGCACCTCTTCCAACTCGCGGATCGTCTTCGTCACCGCGGGCTGGCTGACATTGAGCAGCTCGGCAGCCTTCATCACGCTTTTCTGACGAGCGACCTCGACAAACGTCTGCAGATGACGAAACTTGACGCGATTGTCGATCATGGTTTTCATAACTCCGGAGTTATCGAAATGCCACGAAATATCATTTTACCTAACCAAATTAAACATCCAATTTGAACCAGGGTCTGTGCAGGATCTTTTCATCAAGTCGACTGCGGCTTGCATGGGGATTGGCGCGGAGAGGAGATTTGCCATGCAGTTTGCTCGTATCAACGACATCGCGATCCACTATCAGCTGATCGGCGGCCCCGCCGACAAGCCGGTCATTGTCTTTGCCAATTCGCTTGGCACCGATTTCCGCATCTGGCGTGACGTGATTGTGCGACTGGCCGGGGACTATGCGATCGTTGTTTACGACAAGCGCGGCCACGGGCTTTCCGATGTCGGTCAGGTTCCTTATTCGATCGAAGACCATGCCTCCGATCTTGCCGGTTTGCTCGATCTTTTGGCGGTCAAGCAGGCCTTCATCTGCGGTCTTTCGGTGGGCGGGTTGATTGCTCAGGCGCTCTACAAGGCGCGTCCCGACATGGTGCAGGGGCTGATCCTTTGCGATACCGCGCACAAGATTGGTACTGCCGAAAGCTGGAATACGCGGATCGCAACCGTTGCCAGCAAGGGCATCGGCAGTATTGTCGATGGTGTCATGAAACTGTGGTTCACGCCGGCCTTCCGGCGGCCCGAGAATACGGCCTATCACGGCTACAGCAACATGCTCGTGCGCCAGCCGGTGGAAGGCTATCTCGCCACCTGCGAGGCGATCCGTGACGCCGACTACACGGAGGCTGCCGCCAAGATCGGCGTTGCGACGATCTGCATCGTTGGGGATCAGGACGGCTCGACACCGCCCGACCTTGTGAAGCAGACCGCCAAGCTCATTCCCAACGCCCGCTTCGAGATCATTCGCGACGCCGGCCATATCCCTTGCGTGGAGCAGCCGGAAGCGCTGACGGCAATCATCCGCGCGTTCATCGATTTCGCATTGCATGGAGACAAGAACCCATGAGTGAACTCCACCAGCCATCGGAGCGCTTTCAGCAAGGGATGGCGACGCGCCGTGCTGTGCTGGGCGATGCCCATGTCGATCGCGCCGAAGCGAGTTCGACGCCTTTCGACAAGCCGTTCCAGGACCTAATCACGGAAGCCGCCTGGGGCCACGTCTGGTCGCGCCCGACGCTGACGCGCCGTGAGCGATCGATCGTCACCATCGCGCTTCTTGCCGCGCTCGGCCAGGATGACGAGGTGGCCATGCACGTGCGCGCCACCGCCAACACCGGCGCCTCACGAGATGACATCTGCGAGGCGCTGCTGCACGTGGCGATTTATGCTGGTGTTCCCGCGGCCAATCACGCCATCAAGATCGCCAAGCACGTTTTCGAACAGATGGACGCCGGCAAGGCGACCTGAAAGGTACAGTATGTCTGACCTCACCAACCGCAAGCCTGAAACCGGCGCTTTCTTCGCCCGTGATCGCGCGTGGCACGCGCCCGCCCTCACCCCGGGCTACAAGACCTCTGTTTTGCGTTCGCCGCAGCGCGCACTGCTCTCGCTCGACGGGACGATCTCGGAGATCACAGGCCCGGTCTTCGGCCATTCTGTCATCGGCGAGCTCGACAATGATTTGATCCACAACTTCGCCAAGCCAGGCGAGAGTGCCATCGGCGAACGCATCATCGTTCATGGCCGCGTGCTCGATGAACGTGGCCGGGCGGTGCCGGGTGCTCTTGTCGAGTTCTGGCAGGCCAACGCCGGCGGGCGCTATCGACACAAGAAGGAAACCTATCTCGCCGCCATCGATCCGAATTTCGGCGGTTGCGGACGCTGCATCACCGACGAGTACGGTCAGTATTCTTTCCGTACGGTTCGCCCAGGGGCCTATCCCTGGCCGAACGGCGTCAACGACTGGCGGCCGGCCCATATCCACTTTTCGATCTTCGGCCACGGGTTTGCCCAGCGTCTGATTACGCAAATGTATTTCCAGGGTGATCCAATGATCTGGAAGTGTCCGATTGTCGGCACGATCCCGGACAAGCGCGCCATTGAGCAGCTGATTGCACCGCTCGACTGGGGCAATACAATTCCGATGGATGCGCGCGCCTACAAGTTCGATATCGTGCTGCGCGGCCGCCGCTCGACTATGTTCGAGAACCGCCTGGAGGGGAATTGATGGTACAGGAACCAGGCTACCTCAAGGAAACACCGTCGCAGACGGCTGGCCCGTACGTTCATATCGGCCTAACGCCGAACTTCTGCGACATCGGTGGCGTTTATGAAGACGACCTTGGCTCGATGATGGTCAACGACAAGACTCTCGGAGAGCGTATCACCGTGACCGGCCGCGTTCTTGACGGAGCTGGTGCGCTGGTCCGCGATGCCGTCATCGAAATCTGGCAGGCCGACAGCGCCGGCCTCTATAACAGCCCGTCTGAAATGCGTGGCACGGCAGATCCGAACTTCACCGGTTGGGGTCGCTGCGCGACGCGCGCCGAAGACGGCGTATTTGCCTTCGACACCGTCAAGCCAGGTCGCGTTCCTTTCAAGGACGGACGCAAGATGGCGCCGCACATCACCTTCTGGATCGTCGCTCGTGGAATCAACATCGGCCTGCACACGCGCATGTATTTTCCCGAGGAGACCGAGGCCAACAAGGCCGACCCGCTGCTGTTGCGCATCGAGCACCGCGAGCGCGTCGACACGCTGATTGCCGTTCGCGAGGGCTCGACCTACACCTTCGACATTCGACTTCAAGGAGACAGGGAGACCGTGTTCCTGGATATCTGAGCGCAGGGCTGCGGGGACCTTGCAACGCGACGATTTCCGGGCGCAGTTATCGGTTCCCGCAAGAAAGATACTGATGACGATCTCAGCTTACGATCACCCCTTTCTTTCCGGCCTGCTTGGCGACGACGAGACGGCTTCGTATTTCTCCGCGCAGGCGGATATTCGCGCGATGCTCGGCTTTGAAGCAGCGCTCGCGAAGGCCGAGGCCGTTCATGGTCTGATTTCGCACGAGGCCGCACGCCATATCGGCACAGTTTGCGCGACGTTTGAGCCGGACGTTTTGCATCTGAGAGCGGCCACTGCCCGCGATGGGGTTGTGGTTGCTGATCTCGTCAAACAGCTTCGCAAGGCAGTCGGAAGTCCGTATTCCGATTGCGTTCACCTCGGCGCCACGAGCCAGGATGTCATCGACACCAGTCTGATGGTTCGGCTCAAGGCAATCGCGTTCCTGTTTTCAAGTCGGCTCTCGCAGCTTGCCACGGCGTTCGACAATCTCGACGCGCAGTTTGGAAAGAATGTCCTGATGGGGCGCACACGCATGCAGGCAGCGATTGCGATCACCGTGTCGGATCGTCTTCGTGCATGGAGCGCGCCGCTCGGCGGCTATCGCGACCGGCTGACCCAACAGCGGTTCCCCGTGCAGTTTGGCGGGGCGGCCGGCACGCTCGACAAGCTTCAGGATCACGCACCGGCCATACGCGCTGCTCTTGCTCAGGAACTCGGCCTTTCCGACACGCCGCAATGGCAAAGCCAACGCGGGATAATCGCTGATTTCGCCAATCTGCTCTCACTCATCAGTGGCAGCCTCGGCAAATTTGGCCAGGATATCGCGCTTCTGGCGCAGGCCGGCGATGAGATCGAGCTTGCGGGTGGCGGCGGTTCGTCCGCAATGGCGCACAAGCAAAATCCGGTCGCCGCTGAAGCGTTGGTTGCTCTTGCGCGCTTCAATGCGACCCAGCTTTCCGGTTGCCATCAGTCGCTGGTGCATGAACAGGAGCGATCGGGCGCGGCCTGGATGCTCGAATGGCTTATTCTGCCGCAAATGGTTATGGCTACAGCCGCTTCGCTTCGTCTGGCGCTTGAACTGGCCGGTCATATCAAGCGAATTGGGCAGCGAAACTCATAACCCTGGAAGTATGAATTCCGGCTTTTATTTCATTTTACATTACCGTTTGGGATGAGACACTATCGCCAAGATTTAGCTCCGAGCTAATCCGGCGTGGGAGTGCGCCATCGTCAATGGGAGGATTTATGAAACGGTTTGTCCTGGCCGCGGTTGCGGCAATCGTCATGAGCACAGCGGCCTACGCCGACAGCGTCAAGGTGGGTGTCGTTGGGCCGTTCTCGGGTCCATTTGCCCTACAGGGCAAGAACTTTAAGGCCGGTATTGACGCCTACATGGCGATCAACGGCAACAAGGTCGGCGACAATACTGTGGAAGTGATTTACCGCGATCTTCCGGCCGCCGATCCGGCGCAGTCCAAGGCACTGGCACAGGAACTGGTCGTCAAGGAAAAGGTCCAGTACCTGGCCGGCTTTTATTTCACGCCTGATGCGATGGCCGTGACACCGATCCTGAAGCAGGCGAATACGCCGCTCGTGATCATGAATGCTGCCACATCGGCGATCGTCACCAAGAGCCCACTGGTGGTCCGCGCCTCGTTCACGACATGGCAGACCTCGACCCCGATCGCCAAGGTCGCCCATGACGCCGGCGTCAGCAAGGTCATCTCAGTCGTCAGCGACTACGGTCCGGGTGTCGACGCCGAGAATGCCTTCAAGGCAGCCTTCGAAAAGGAAGGCGGCCAGGTCGTCGAGGCGATCCGCATGCCGCTGTCGACAAACGATTTCAGCCCGATCATGCAGCGCATCAAGGATTCCGGCGCGCAGGGCGTCTTTGCCTTTCTGCCGTCCGGTCCGACGACGCTCGGCTTCGTCAAGGCCTACAACGAGAACGGTCTCAAGGCCGCCGGCATCAAGTTCTTCGCGCCGGGAGACCTAACGCAGGAATCCGACCTTCCAGCACTTGGTGATGCTGCTCTCGGCATTCAGACGACCTTCCATTATGCGGTCTCGCATGACTCTCCTGAAAACAAGGCGTTTGTCGAAGCCGCAGCCAAGGCGATCGGCAACAAGGCGGAGCTGTCCTTCCCGGCCGTCGGCGCCTATGACGGCATGCATGTCATCTACAAGATGATCGAGGCGACCGGCGGCAAGCAGGACGCGGCCAAGGCTGTCGAGGCCGTCAAGGGGCTGACGTGGGTCAGCCCGCGTGGTCCGGTCTCGATCGATCCGGAAAGCCGCCACATCACACAGAACATCTACCTGCGCGAAGTCACCAAGGCCGATGATGGGACCTATTACAACAAGGAAGTCCAGACGTTCGAAAAACAGGGTGATCCTGGCCTTGCGGCTGCGAAGTAACGGCTTCTGATATCTGCAGTGGACCGGAAAATGCTGGCAGCGCCGAGTGCGCTGCAAGCACCGCAACACCGGCCCGCTCCAACAGCATCGGGACAACCTCATGCAAACAGTCTTCAGCATAGCCGTCGATGCGCTTGCCTATGGCATGGTGCTGTTCGTCATCTCGATCGGTCTGTCGGTGACAATGGGATTGATGCGCGTCGTCAATCTTGCGCACGGCGCTTTTGCCATGATCGGCGGCTACATCGCCTCCTATGCGGCGCACGATCTCGGGCTCGGTTACGGCGTTGCGGTGATCGCTGCTGTCGTTGGTACGGTGATCATAGCAATTCCTGTCGAACGCTTTCTCTATAGGCGGATCTATGGGGCGCCGGAACTGACGCAGGTGTTGATGACCATCGGCATCACCTTCTGCATCATCGGTATTGCCAATTACGTCTTCGGTCCAACGCTGAAGACGATCCCGCTACCATCAGGACTTCAGGGCTCGGCTGATCTTGGCTTCCGAACCATCCCAGTCCATCGCCTGTTTGCGATCCTGTGCGGTCTCGCTGTCGCCGTCGGGCTTTGGTACGCGATCGAAAGAACAAGCTTCGGGGTGAAGCTGCGCGCCTCCGTCGACAATGCCGCCATGGCCGCAGCGCTCGGGGTACGCACCGAAGTCATCTATGCGTTGAGCTTTGCGGTCGCCGTCGGGCTTGCCGCCTTCGGCGGCGTTGTCGGCGCCGAACTGCTGCCCGTCGAACCCTACTATGCGCTCAGATACATGGTGACCTTCCTCGTGGTGGTTTCGGTCGGCGGCGCGGGATCCATCCCTGGGGCCCTGCTGGCCTGTCTCCTGCTTGGCGGCATCGACACCACCGGACGCTACCTGATGCCGGAGTTCGGCGAATTCTTCTTCTACCTCGCGGTCATCGCCATCATCTGCATCTTCCCGCGTGGCCTTGCGGGAAGGACGAAATAGAATGGCTATCGTCATGAATACCGAAGCAGCAATTTCCATGCCCGCCCGCCCGCGTCGCTCGATGGGGCGTGATGTGGCGGGCGTCGTCGCCATCGTCGTCGTTGCCGCGATCGGCTACCTGTTGTTTCCGGACAATCTTGCGCTGCTCACGCGTATCGTCGCGGCCGCGTTGCTTGTCTTGTCGCTTGATCTCGTCACCGGTTACTGCGGGGTTGCGACACTTGGCCATGCGGCCCTGTTTGGATCAGGTGCCTATGCGGCCGGCATCGTCTCGGCTCACTACGGCATCAACGATCCGCTTTTGATGACGCTTGCAGGCATCGTCGGCGGGGCAGTAGCCGGATTTGTCAGCGGCTCTGTCATCCTGCGTGGCCACGGCCTGCCACAGCTCGTGCTGTCGATCGCGCTTATCAATCTCTTCCACGAGTTCGCCAACAAGGCGTCCAGTTGGACCGGCGGTAGCGATGGCCTGTCGGGCATCTCTGCCGATCCGATCTTCGGCTACTTCGAGTTCGATCTCTATGGCCATACCGCCTATGTCTTTGCGATCGTCCTGTTGCTCATCGTCTTTGTGCTCCTGCGCCTGCTCGTGCGCTCGCCCTTCGGCATGCTGTGTCGCGGCATCAAGGAGGATCCGGTCCGCGTGCGCGCGATGGGCGCCTCGCCAAAAGCCGCCCTGATGAAGATGTACGTGATTTCGGGAGCAGTCGCCGGCGTCGGTGGGGCACTCAACGCCATCACCACGCAGGTCGTCGGCCTCGACAGCCTTTCCTTCACGCTGTCAGCGGAGTCGCTTGTGATGCTCGTCCTCGGCGGCACGGGCTCGCTGTTTGGCGCGCTGTCTGGAACTGTAATCTTCATGCTGTTTGAGGATTATGTCTCGGCGGCAAATCCGTTCCACTGGCTGACGATGGTCGGCGCACTGTTGATCGCCGTTGTCCTGTTTGCCCCGAAGGGGCTCTATGGTTCCGCCGCAGCCTTCCTGAACCGGAAGAAGGAGGCGGGACAATGAGCGCGGTCTTCGAAGTCCTCAACCTGAAGAAATCCTTCGGTGGCCTTGCGGTGACAAACGACGTGTCGCTGTCGATGGCACCGGGCGATCGCGTGGCGCTGATTGGACCGAACGGAGCGGGCAAAACGACATTCGTCAATCTTGTGACGGGCAACCTTCAGCCCGATTCCGGCGATGTCCGGCTTGCCGGCGAGACCGTCACCAAGATCGGGGCCAATGGCCGCGTCAAGCGCGGCCTGGTGCGCTCCTTCCAGGTTACCCGGCTCTTCCTCGAGATGACGCCGGCCGAGCATGTGGCCCTTGCCATCCTCCAGCGTCAGGGACGCACGGGCCGCATGTTCGGAAATTTCCTTGCGATGCCCGATGTGATGGACGAGGCATGCGACCTGCTCACAACGCTCGGCATCGTTCATCTCATGCATCGCAAGGTCAACGAGATTGCCTACGGCCAGCAACGTCTCCTGGAGATCGCCGTCGCCATGGCGCTGCGGCCGAAGGTGCTGCTGCTTGACGAGCCGGCGGCCGGTGTCCCCCAGAGCGATACCGGCCGCATCGAGCAGGCGCTTGCCGACCTGCCCACCGATCTCGCCGTCTTGATGATCGAGCACGATATGGACCTCGTCTTCCGCTTCGCCAAGCGCGTCGTCGTTCTCGCTGCCGGCGCGATCATCTTCGACGGATCGCCTGCCGATGTCACCAAGGATGCCCGCGTTCGCCAGGCCTATCTCGGGAGCTATGCCAATGCCAGCCACGCCGCTTGAGGTCGAAAACCTGTCCGCCGGCTACGGACCGACACGCGTTCTCGAAGGCGTTTCCTTCTCCGTTCCTGCCGGCGCGCGCCTCGCCGTTCTCGGTCGCAACGGCATGGGCAAGACCACGCTACTTGCGACGCTGGCCGGACAGACCAAACGCTATGATGGTAGGATACGCATCGGCGCAGCCGATGTAACGGCGATGCCAAGTGCTGCCCGTGCTCACAAGGGATTGGGTTATGTGCCGCAGGCACGCTGCATCTTTCCGACCTTGACGGTCGAGGAGAACCTTTTCGTTGGCCTGAAAGGCCGTGCAAAGAGCGCGCTTGAGGAAGCTTACGGGATGTTTCCGCGCTTGAAGGAGCGACGCCGCAACCTCGGCAACCAGCTTTCCGGCGGCGAACAGCAGATGCTGTCCACGGCGCGCACAATCCTCGGCCGCCCGTCGGTGCTTCTCCTTGACGAGCCACTCGAGGGGTTGGCGCCCGTCATTTGCGAGGAACTGATGGCGGCTTTCGCCGAGCTCGCCAAGACCGGCGACATGACCATTCTTCTTGTCGAGCAACGTATCCAGAGCGCCTTGGATTTTGCCGACCACGTGATCGTGCTCGAGCGCGGGCGTCTTGCCTGGGCCGGTGCGCCCAAGGAACTGTCTGACGATCACGACACTGTAGAGCGTCTGCTGGGTGTTGGAGGGCTTCATTAAGTCCGGGCGATGCAATCGTCGCGTTGCCCCCCAATGTCCCAGCGCCTCATACTCTTGGCGAAGGAGCCGACAATTGTATTTGGAGGGCCGAGCAACCATCTAATACAAAGAAATGCGGACCGTGTCGCTTCTGTCCTGCCCAAGCGTTATGGTCCGTTTACCGAAAACAAACCATAGACAGTTGCTTTCCGAAGCAAAAATCGATTGCTTAGGAAAATCTACCAGTTGAACTGATAGCCGGTAGAAACGATACCAACGATACGGGGTCGCCCATGGAATTCCACGCTTCGCTTGCTAATCATGATATGATTACGATAGCGTTGTGGGGTTGGCCCAATTTGAAGACGCGATGAGTAAAGATCTGTTTCAGGTAAAGTTTTGGGGCGTTCGCGGCAGCATCCCGGTCTCGGGCCCCGAATTCGATCGCTATGGCGGCAACACCTCGTGCATCGAAATTCGCTGCGGTGAACACCGGATGATCTTCGACGCCGGATCGGGCGTACGCGAAGCTGGCCTTGCTATGCTGAATGAGGACGTCCGGGACGTCGACCTGTTTTTCAGCCATTGTCACTACGACCACATCATCGGCCTGCCGTTCTTCAAGGCGATCTATTATCCCACCATCGATCTGACGATCTGGTCCGGCCATCTCGACGGAAAGATGAGCACCCGCGAGATGATCGAGCAGTTCATCAGCCCCCCATGGTTTCCTGTCAAAACCGACATCTGCCAGGCGACTATGAGCTTTCGCGACTTTCATGCGGGTCAGACGCTGGAGCCGCGGCCCGGTATCAAGATCAAGACCTTCATGCTGAACCATCCCGGCGGCGCGATCGGCTACCGTATCGAATGGAAGAGACGCTCGGTGGCCCTGATCTACGACATCGAGCATATCCCCGGCCTCTACGATCCGGTTGCGCTCGAAATGATGAAAGACGTCGATCTCGCCGTCTACGACTGCACCTATAACGAAGACGAGATGCAGCGCTTCAAAGGCTTCGGCCACTCCACTTGGCAGCATGGCGTCGAACTCGCCAAGATGGCCGGAACCAAGCAGTTTGCCCTGTTCCACCATGCCCCGTCGCGCACGGATACGCAGCTGGAGCAGATGGAACAGGAGGCACAGGCTTCGTTCCCAGGGGCTTTCGCCGCCAGGGACAATCAGGTCCTCGAACTCAGCTAAGCAGATCGCGCGCCGACATCCAGATGGCGCCGGGATGATGTTCGGTTTCCCGGAAGAGACGGGCCAGGAATTCCCATTCCGACGCCCCATGCACCAGATGGTGGGTGAGTAGGCCGATCGGCTCATCGTCGCTAGCAAAGCGAGCCTGTAATTCCACCACCAATTCTCCAACCAGATCCGCATGCGGACGGTTGCCGCGCTGTCCGCGGGTATTGACGACATCGACATGGGTATTCAGCAGGCGGATCGGGTTGCCGGCCTTGGCTCTGCCGAATACGGACAGCCCATCGAAGTCCTGCGCGCCAAGCTGCGGGACCAGCTCTTCGCTTATCCTGTTCCAAGGCGGCACCAGCATGGGCAAAAGCCTTGGACCGTAAAGATCTTGGAGCGTGACTAGGCCATCGCGCAATTCCCCAAGCACGGTATGCGCCGGTCGGTGGCGGCCGAGCTCCTGTTTCTTTTCGTCCGGCCCGGCATGGTTTGCATGCGACCAGCCGTGGACGGCAACAAGAACGTGATCTTCCCGGGAGAGGCGCGTTGCCAACGCTTCGCCAGTCGACGCCGGAATAACCGCAATCGTGAGTGGGACGGAAGACTGACGGGTTATCCTGAGCAGGCTCTCGAGTGCATCGGTCGGCTCGATTGCGTCGTCGTCGCGCAACCAAAGTCGTGCCTGTCGACCTGCCGACCGCCAGCGGTCCAGTTCCTGCCGGAGGGGCGTCCAGGTTTGATCGTCGGTCATGCTTTTCGTCTCACATAAGTCTGCAGAATGGCATCGAGCGCCTTCGCTGCAACCTGGAGCGAACGTTCCTTCAGAACGAAGTGACGCGCGCTTGCGCCCATTGTCGAGCGCTTGACGGGATCGTCAAGCAAAGCCGCGATTGCCGCTGCGAAGGCCGGCACATCGCCTGCGGGCGTCAGATGGCCGGTGACGCCGTCGATGAGCACCTCGGGAACGCCCGCAGTCCGCTGGGCGACCACCGGTAGTCCCGCCGCCTGGGCCTCCAGATAGGCAAGCCCGTAGGCCTCTCCGCAACCCGGCCATACGTAGATGCCGGAGCGGCCGAGCTCATCAGCGATTTCGCCGGCGCTGAGCTCTCCGAGCCATTCGATGCGATCCGATTCGAAGGCGCCAAACAACTGCCGCACGTCGGCCCGCATCGGCCCATCGCCGGCGATTGCCAGCGTCCAGGGGCGATCCCCGAGGTGCTGCAGCGCCGCCGCGAGCATCGTGTAGCTCTGCATCTTGTCGCCGCTGCGCATCATTGCGACGGCGATGAGGCGTTCCGGCTTCACCTGAGGCGGGGCGGTCGCCAAAAGCGTTGTATCGATGAAAGGCTTCAGGGCGGCGAATGAACCCGTCGGTAGGGCTTGTACCAACCCGGCCCGGTCGCGCTCGGTGAACATGATGTTGACGGCTGCCGCGCGGGCGCCGTCCACGACCAGTCTTTGTTGCTCGCCCCATTCCGTCGCATCTCTTTTCGCCGAATAGGACGCCTCGGCTGTGACGTATGGGATGGCGAATTCCCGGCAGAGTGCCGGCCCGAAGACATCGGGCGATTTGTAGTAGGGATGATAGCAGAACCAGAGGTCGGGGCGCGGCTTGCTTGTCCAGTCGTCCCGCAGGCGCTTCAATTCCGCCTCTGCGGCGGACCGCTGCCCGGTCGCCTCCTGCGGTGTCGCTGCAAAGCTGCGGAACTCCGAGACGATTTCGACCGAATGTCCGGCATACTCCAGAGCGCGTATGAGCAGGCGCGCCATCAGGCGGTCGCCGGATGGAACGGGGTGGTTCGGGGATTTCAACGGTGCGTAGTACGCAATCCGCATTTCCGCACCTCCATCGACACACACTGTTTACAATCGTTGTATGGGCCTGCCACCAGAAATTCCGCTATTGTCGGCTTGCATAAGTTTTGTTGATAAACATGAAAGGCGATCGCAATCGCAGTGGCGGCAATTCCACCTCAATTCCGCCCTCTCTATTGCATTTGTCATTTGGTATTCAAGAACGGGAATGAATGGCGACGATCGCTGCCACCAGTATTTTTTCAGAGCGCTCGATCAGACGGGCTCGGCTCGGTTCCGGGCTCGTCATGTTTGTCTTCGTGCTGCTGCATCTCTCCAACCATGCGTTGGGTCTGATTTCCGTCCAGGCGGCTGACGATGGGCGAAGGCTTTTCTTGGCGATCTGGCGCAACCCTGTGGGAACGGTGGTGTTTTACGGGGCGGTCCTTACTCACATCACATTGGTTCTGCGCTCCGTTTATAGACGCAGGAGCCTGGCGATGCCGGCCGCGGAGATGACCCAGATCGTGCTTGGAATCGCTATTCCGCTGCTGTTGATCGACCATGTCATCGGCACGCGGATTGCCCACACGCTCTTCCGGAATCGGGATGACTACGAGACGATCGTTCGTCTCCTTTGGATCACCTCGCCAGCCAACGGCTGGCGACAGGTTGTCGCGCTTCTCGCTGTATGGACCCACGGCTGCATCGGCCTGCACTTCTGGCTACGCTACCGCCCCTGGTACGATAGCATCGCCGCAATGCTGCTTGCCGTTGCGATCCTGCTGCCGGTGCTTGGCATACTCGGCTTCATCGAAATGGGTCGAACGATTGCGGAACCTGCTTACGAGGGCATGGTCAATACGGATCGGTATCAGGAAAACCTCAACATCCGCTATTATTCAGACCCGGAAGCGCAGCGCCAGATCGCGATGATCCGGGCCGGATTGTATGGATCATTTTCGGGCGCGCTGCTGATTGTCTTCGGTGCGCGGACCTGGCGGCGGTGGAGGGAGCGCGTCAATCAGATCACCGTGCGGTATCCGGGCGGTGAGGCGATCAGCGTGCCGCGCGGCTTTACGGTTCTTGAGGCAAGCAGGCTGGGCGGTTTGCCGCACTATTCTGTCTGTGGCGGCAAGGGGCAATGTTCGACCTGCCGGGTCCAGATCCTCAGCCGCTATGACGATCTGCCGCCGCCCGACAAGCTGGAGCATGCGACGCTCAAACGGATCAACGCAGCGCCCGATGTGCGCCTTGCCTGCCAGTTGCGACCGACGCATGACGTGACAGTCGCGCCGCTGCTCGTTGCAGCACCGGAGACGGCATTGCCGCCCAACACTCAGGAGACGAGCCCCGGACGTGAACGAGAGATCACCGTTCTCTTCTGCGATATCCGTCATTTCACCTCGCTGACGGAAACGCGGCTCCCCTTCGACATCGTATTCCTGCTCAACCGCTATTTTGCGCTGGTCGGCAATGCCGTCGAGAAAGCCGGCGGGCGAATAGACAAGTTCATCGGCGATGGCGCCATGGCGCTCTTCGGCATCGGCAGCTCTCCCGAAGAGGCCTGTCGCCAAGCGCTTGCGGCGGCGGCGGCCATCGTTCGTGATATCGAGAAGCTCGGCGCCGAGCTTTCGGGCGAACTTTCCATGCCGCTTCACATAGCCATTGGCATTCACTCTGGCCCAGCGGTTGTCGGAACGCTCGGCTATGGCCGGGTGCGCAACCTTACCGCAATCGGCGATACGGTGAACGTTGCAAGCCGGCTGGAGACAGCTGCCAAGGAATTCGATGCGGCAATCGTCATTTCCGAAGCGGTCGCAAACCTGTCCGGAGCGGATACGGCCGGTGTCGAAAGCCGTGAAATCAGTGTGCGTGGCCGCGCCCTGCCCTTGAAAGTCTATGTCATTGCGAGTGACAAAGCCGCCGAACTGGTCGAAGGAAAAGATGCATGACAGGCCGCGACTGGCTCAAGGCCAAATTCTGGAAGAAGCGCCTGCGCCGGGCACGCAATGCGATTGCCAGCAGGTTCTTCAATACCCGCACCGGGCGGCGGTTGCTGATCGAGAACATCGGGCCGCGGGTCGTCTCGATGACGGTCGATGCGGGTGATCACCTCATGACCTTTTCGCCATCCGACTACATCGGGCGAAAGGTCTTTCGAAAGGGGCACTTCGAGCGCGAGCATGTTGACCGGCTGATCACGGTGCTGCGTGAGCGGGGCCTGATGCGCAAGCACGGCCATCTCCTGGAGATCGGTGGCAACATCGGAACGCAGACCGTCTACTTCGCGCTGAGCGGCGCCTATGCCCGCATCGTCAGCATCGAGCCCGACCCGCGCAACTTCCCGCTGCTGCAGAAGAATATCCGCCAGAACAAGCTCGATGGGATGGTGACGCTGGTCAACTGCGCCGCTGGGGCGACAGCTGGCGAGATCGACTTCTTTATGAACGCCAACAATCATGGAAAAAGCAGCGCGTACCGAAAGAGTGCCAGCGATGAGAAGACGAGCGTCCCGGTCAAGCCGGTGACACAGATCCTCGATGAGCTTTCGATCGATCCTGCCGATATCGGCCTCGTCTGGATGGACATCGAAGGCTATGAGCCGGTCGCATGCCGCTCGATGCTGCCACTCCTGTCGCGCCGCGTGCCTCTCTACATGGAGTTCACGCCACTCTTCTACGGACCGGAACAGACCCGCGAATTCATCAAGACGCTCGCCAGCTTCTACGAGAATTGCCTGGTCTTCTTCGAGGAGGAAGAGCAGGAGATGAAGGTCGTGAACCTGCCTGGCAGCATCGAACAGTACGACGTGCTGTTTCTTCCCTGATTATTTCCGCCGATAGAGATAGTAGCGGCCTTCCTTCACGCCTGCAGGAAGCGCCAGCGGCTCCAACTCCGGGCGATCCAGCGGCAGACCGCTGACGGCAATCCCGTCTTTGGCAAGGACGCCGACCATCAGTTGCGGCAGCCATGTCAGCGTGATCGCGTCGATGTCGTCATGACCGGTACCGATATCGGCATGCGCGAGAGCTGCGCCGATGCCGACGAAAGCCTGCCCGGATTCACGGATGTCGCCGGTCACCATATTCTGCGCCGGCGGCGTGGAGGACGAATATGAGCGGACCTCACGATCGAAGGCGATAATGCGACGATCCGGAAAATGCTCGCACAGATGATCGTAGGTGCGGCCGTTGCCAAGGCCAAATTCCAGCACCGGGCCTTCGGTGCCGTTCACAAGCTCGACGATTGCATTGAGGATATCGCGCTGAGCCGTCAAACGGCGGATGAAGCTGTCCAGACGGCTCATCTATGTTCTTGTCCATTCAATAGTTTTTCGACAGCGGTGCTATCACATGAAACTGTGTGAAGTCGATTGCCGTAGATGCAAAATGGCGTTGCAGTCACGGCATGGGTCTGTGTTAGGTTTCTCACATGAACGACGTTTCGAATGAAAGATTCTTCGCCGACGTGCCTGTCTTCACCGACTTCGAGCGGGTGACGGATACGAGCAACTATCACCCGCTCCCAGACGGCTGGTTTCTGGCACTCGCCGACATCGTCGGTTCGACACCGGCAATTGCGGCCGGCCGTTACAAGGACGTGAACATGGCGGGCGTCAGCGTCATTTCAGCGATCCTGAATGCGGTCGACAAGGGAGACTACCCGTTCGTGTTCGGCGGCGACGGCGCCGTGGTCGCTTTGCCCGGAAACCTGGAGGTCGCTGCGCGCGGCGCACTGGCGGCGGCGCAGCGCTGGGTTGAGGAGGAAATGGGCCTGACGCTGCGCATTGCGGTCGTGCCTCTCGCCGATATTCGCAACGAGGGCCTGGACGTTCGCGTCGCGCGTCATGCGGCCAGTCCGTTCGTCACCTACGCAATGTTTGCCGGGGGTGGAGCGAGCTGGGCCGAGCGCCAGATGAAGAGTGGGCGCTATGGTGTCGAGCCCGCGCCGCCAGGCACGCGGCCGGATCTGACGGGCCTGTCATGCCGCTGGAGCCCGATCGCCGCTCACAACGGCGAAATCGTCTCGATCATCGCCGTACCGGCCGAAGGCGGTCGCCCCACCGCCGAGTTTCGCAAGCTCGTGATGGACGTCGTGGCAATCTCTGCCGAACAGGGTCGCGGCGGCCACCCGGTTCCGCCGGACGGTCCCGAATTTGCCTTTTCGATGAAAGGCGTCGATCGTGAGGCGCGGGCGATAGCACAGCCGGGAAAGCGCCTGAAGCAGAAGCTGTTCATCCTCCTTCAGATTGTCCTCGTGGTCGTCCTGCACAAACTGGGTGCCAAGCTTGGCCGCTTCGACGCCCGGCGTTACACGCAGGACGTTTCCGGCAATTCCGATTTCCGCAAGTTCGATGATGGCTTGAAGATGACGATCGATGTCGATTCGAACCATCTCGGTCGTATTCAGGCTCTGCTAGAGAACGCAAAAGCCAAAGGCATCGCCCGCTACGGCTTGCACCGGCAGGCGTCCGCGTTGATGACCTGCTTCGTTCCAACACCGCTTTCGCGCGACCACGTGCACTTCATCGATGGCGCCAGCGGCGGCTATGCCGTTGCCGCGAGCCAGATCACGGGCAAGCAGCTCTCAGGCGTTCAGATCACGCCTTGACAATGTGACCGGCGGTTAGCCCGAGACGAGCGAAGACATTGCGGGTGTCGACGATCAGCGGCGCACTGTTTGCGACGAGCGGGTAGTCGAGATGATCATGGTCGGTCGCCACCAGAACGGCGTCATAGGCTTCCAACACCTCCAGCGTAAGGTCGACCGATTTGCGGCCTTTCAAGTGCTGGTACTCGCGCGTCGAGGGGATCTCGCCGACATGGGGATCGTGGAAGTCGGCCTTGCCTCCCCGCTCTTCGATGATCTCAATGAGGCGCAGCGAAGGGCTCTCGCGAATGTCGGCGACGTTCTTCTTGTAGGCTAAGCCGAGAACCAGCACGCGCGAGCGACTGAGGGCCTTGCCGGAGCGCATGTCGAGTGCTTCGGCAAGTTTCCCGACGACGTAGCGCGGCATTGCCGAGTTGATCTCGCCAGCGAGCTCGATGAAGCGCGTCGGCAACTCGTACTCGCGGGACTTCCAGGTCAGGTAAAAGGGATCGATCGGGATGCAGTGTCCGCCGAGTCCTGGCCCAGGGTAGAAAGGCATGTAGCCGAACGGCTTGGTCTTTGCTGCCTCGATCACCTCCCAGACATCAACTCCCATGGCGGCGTAGACGGTCTTCAACTCGTTGACGAGCGCGATGTTGACTGACCGGAAGATGTTCTCGGTCAACTTGACGGCCTCTGCCGTCGCGTTGGAAGACACGGGAACCACGGTCTTGACCGCCGCGCCGTAGAAGCTCCTCATGAGTGCCAATGCCTGCGGGCCGTCGCCGGCGACGACCTTGGGGATTGTCGCCGTGTGATAATGCTGGTTACCGGGATCCTCACGCTCCGGGGAAAAGCCGACGAAGAAATCCGTGCCTGATTTGAGGCCGGTTCTTTCCAAAATGGCCTTGACGACGTCGTCCGTGGTGCCCGGATAGGTCGTCGATTCCAGGACCACAAGCTGGCCGGCCCGCAGATGCTCGGCGATCGACCGAGACGTCGCCTCGACAAAGGAAAGATCAGGGTCGCGGTGCTTGGTGAGCGGCGTCGGCACACAGATCACGATGACATCGCAAGCCGCGAGCCCGGCAAAATCCGTGGTGGCGGAAAAGCGTCTGCCGTCGATTTCGGCAGCGAGATCGACGCTTGCGACGGCATCAATGTAGGAGCGCCGCGCATCCAGGGAGACGATCTTCTCGGGGTCAATGTCGAAGCCAGTGACAACAAAACCGCTGCGGGCAATGGCGATTGCCAGCGGCAAGCCAACATAGCCGAGCCCTATGACGCCGGCGCGGGCGCTGCGCGTTTCGATCTTGTTTGAAAGGATGTCATAGGCGGAGGAACTGGCCAAGGCAGATCTCATCTCAGTGCTGAAGGTACTCTGATCTAATGTAAGACCGTGGCAATTGAAACCCGCCCGCAGTTCACTGAGCACTGACGCGATCGTGAAAATTCGCGCCATGGGTGTGCCTCAATCTCGCCGCTGTTCCTGCAGTGTGACCAAAAAGACTCGGGCGTCCCAAGAGATTGCATCACAACGTCAGAAAATGTGCGGATGCCATTGTTTGGGGTTGGCGCCGTGCCTATTTGTTTTCAATAACGAACCGCGAGAAAGGATTGCCTGTCACGCCCACTAAAATAAGGGTTTGACAGGTGCCGCTGCCGGGCCCCCGGCAGATCGTTGACACAATATTATCGCTCGTCCATCCTCCTTCCCGCCCTGCGCACGGCGTTGCTGCAGGCAGGGTTGCTGCCGCTTTTTGGGAATGGACGTGCTTTATGAGGATACTACCGAGAATGGGCACGATCGAATCCACCGTCTCCACTATTTTGTTGGATCGGGTCGCCGAATGGCTGACGAATTCTTCGTTGGCTGGCGATGACCTCGAGAGCATCGTTCGCGGATTTTGCGAGCGCGTTGCGGCTGCGGGCTTGCCGATCGTACGCGTGCATCTGACGTTTTCCATGCTGCACCCGCTTTACGACGCGCTGAGCTTTACGTGGCGACGGGCAAGTGGCGTCACGATCGAGGGGTTTCGCCATACCGCGGCGGGACAGAAGCCCGACCGCTTCCTGCAGAGCCCGTACTACTACCTGTTGGACAACAATCTGCAGCACATTCGCCGCCGGATTCCGGCCGATGGGCCGGCCGAATTTCCGGTTTTCGTCGATCTGCGGCAGGAGCGCATCACCGACTATTTGGCTTTCGTTCAGCCGTTTGGTGATGGTTCCGTGCAGGGCATGATGGGGTCTTGGTCGACGGACAGCCACGCAGGCTTTTCCGACGACATGATCGATGCGCTGCTGCGCATGCAGAACCACCTTGCCGTTGCGGCCAAGATGGCGGTTCTCGGCAAGCTCGCCAACAACATGCTGACCACCTATCTGGGCGGCGATGCGGGCAAGCGGGTGCTGAATGGCCAGATCCGTCGTGGTGACGGTGAGACAATCCGCGCCGCTCTCGTCATGGGCGATATGCGCCAGTCGACTATGTACGCCGAAAAGGAAGGCCGGCAGGCCTACATTGATACGCTGAACCAGTTCTTCGACGCGATCGCTGCGCCGTTCAACCGCAATGGCGGTGAGATCTTGAGTTTCCTCGGAGACGGTTTCCTGGCGGTTTATCCCTGCGGCCGGCACAAGGATCCGTCCAAGATTGCCTGTGAGGCCGCCCTTTCCGCCGTCCATCAGGCGCAAGCGCGTGTCGCGGAATTGAACCGGGAACGATTGGACGCGGGCCTGAGCAAGGTTTCCTACGGAATCGGCCTGCATGTCGGGAATGTGATGTTCGGCAATGTCGGCCTCAAGGACCGACTGACGTTTTCGGCATTCGGCTCGGCCGTCAACGAAGTCCAGCGCCTGCAAGCGCTGACAAAGAAATATTCGAGCGAGGTGGTCGCAAGCCAGGCATTTGCCGGCTACTGCGGCGGCGAGTGGCGCACCTTGGGAGAGGAAAAACTGCGCGGCATCCGCCAGAAGGTCACTATTTTGCAGCCGCATGTGCCGGCGCCCGTCCCGCATGTCGAAGAGAAATTCCGCGAAGTCGCACCGACCGGACTTTCAGAGGCGGAGCAGGTGATCCTGCTTCATCGTGATGCTCGCAAGCAGGCCAATAAACCAACGGTCGAGAAGTTCGTGCAGTAGAGGCGTAACCGCCTCGAACCAGGTCCAGATTTCACTTTGCGCCGCGCAAGAAATGCGCCGGTTTTTGCGTGTCCGTCATCAACTGGACACCCCGATTGCGGTACGATAGTGTGCCTTAACGGGAACATAGAAAACTGGGGAATTTCATTGGTATGGCGTCCGCCTCGGATCTGTTGCGCATCGAGAACCTCGACGTTTCTTTCTCGGTTTTCGGCGATCGCCTGCGCGTCGTAAAGAACGCGAATATCCGTATCTTGCCGGGCAAGGTCACTGCGCTCGTTGGAGAATCCGGCTCAGGTAAATCCGTGATTAGCCAGAGCATAATGGGCATCCTCCCGAATCCGGCGACGGCCGAGGGACGTATCCTTTTTACCGACCCCCTGGACGGCAAGACGACGGACATTTTACACTACTCGCGCGACAGCGAGCAGATGCGTGACCTGCGTGGGCGCCGCATGGCGACAATTTTTCAGGAGCCGATGACCTCGCTGTCACCGATCCACACGGTCGGCAATCAGATCGGCGAAGCGCTCCTCATCCACACTGACGCCGATAAGCAGGAAGCGCGCGAGAAGACCGAGGAGATGCTGGGTCTCGTTGGCTTTGCCAATCCGAAGCGCACGTTCGATATGTACCCGTTCGAACTCTCTGGCGGCATGCGCCAGCGCGCGATGATCGCAATGGCGCTGATCTGCAATCCGGCGCTGTTGATCGCCGACGAGCCGACAACTGCGCTCGACGTGACAATCCAGGCGCAGATCCTGGAGCTATTGCGCGACCTCCAGCACAAGCTCGGAATGGCGATGCTGCTGATCACGCACGATCTCGGCGTTGTCGCCAACATGGCGGACGAGGTCGTGGTGATCTATCACGGCGAGATCATGGAGGCGGGGCCGGTCGATTCGATCTTCCGCAACCCTCAGCATCCATATCTCAAGGGCCTGATGGCGGCCATCCCGCACTTCGACATGAAGCCCGGCGAGCGCCTCAAGGCGCTGCGCGACGTGCCCGTGAACCTCGAATCCCTGATCGGCAAGAAGAAGGTGAAGGCTGAGGGGCCGGAGGTCCTGCTTTCCGTCAACAACCTCTCGAAAGCGTTCAAGACCCGCAACCGTGGGCTCTTTGGAACACGCGAGGCGGCGCTGGTTCACGCCGTCGATGATGTCAGTTTTGACATCCGACGGGGTGAGTGTCTTGGACTCGTCGGCGAATCCGGATGCGGCAAGACGACCGTCAGCAAGATACTGATGCGCGCCGTAACCCCCGACGGCGGCTCTGTGATCTTCAACGACGGCAAGGATGTCATCGACGTCTTGTCCGTCTCAGGTGACGATCTGCAGGAATTGCGCACCAAGATACAAATGGTCTTCCAGGATCCGGTTTCCTCGCTGTCGCCACGCATGACGGTGCGTAATATTCTCAGCGAGCCATTGGAGATCCACGACCGCGGGGATGGGCCGGAGCGCAAACAGCGCGTTGAGGCGCTGATGGGCGCCATCGGCCTCGACCGACGCTACCTGAACCGCTACCCGCACAGCTTTTCCGGCGGCCAACGTCAGCGTATCGGCATCGCCCGTGCGTTGGCACTTGGGCCGAAGCTTGTCATTCTGGATGAGCCGGTATCGGCGCTCGACGTGTCCGTTCAGGCCCAGATTCTCAACCTGCTCAAGGACCTGCAGAAGGATCTTGGGCTCACCTATCTGTTCATTTCGCACAATCTGGCGGTCGTCGACTACATGGCCGACCGCATAGCCGTCATGTGCAAGGGGCGCATCGTCGAGATCGCGCCACGCGAGATCATTCTGCGTGATCCCGTGCATCCCTATACGAAGTCGCTGTTGGCAGCCGTTCCCTTCCCCGACCTGAACCGGCCGCTCGATTTCGAAGCGCTCAGAAAGAACGGCGCCGCAGACAAGCAGAATTGGGGTATCACCTTTACGGCGGAGCATGATGACGCTTCCGAACTGGATTACGCAGATCTCGGCAACGGCCATTTCGTGCGGGCCCGCAAGGGTGCGGACGCAAAGGAGCTTCGCTCATGGTAACGCGGCGCACGTTTCTAGGTGGCCTTATCGGTTCGGCAATGCTGCCTTCGGTCGTCGAGGCGGCGGCGGATCGTGACATCGAGCCGGAGTTCCTCAGGGATTGGCTGCGCGCAGGACGTATTCCCGTGATGGTGGATCGGCTGCCGGCCCATCCGCGGATCGTCAACATGAAGGAGGCGGGTCGGCAGCCGGGCGTCTATGGCGGCACGGTGCGCACGATCATCGGGAGCCAGAAGGACATCCGCTATATGACCGTCTACGGCTATTCGCGCCTGGTCGGTTATGACAAGCACCTGATGTTCCAGCCGGATATTCTGCTTGGTTTTGAATCCAAGGATGACACTGTCTTCACGTTCCATTTGCGCGAGGGGCACCGCTGGTCTGACGGCGCACCCTTCACGGTCGACGACTTCCGTTACTGGTGGGAAGACGTGATCCTCAACAAGGAGCTGACGCCAGGTGGCGGAGCGCTCGAGCTGAGGCCGCATGGCAATCTGCCGAAATTCGAAGTCCTCGACGAATTGAGGGTTCGCTACACTTGGGAGCGGCCCAATCCGATGTTCATGCCGGCGCTCGCCGGTCCGCTGCCGCTGGTGATTTTCGGACCCGGACACTACCTCAAACAGTTCCACAAGAAGTATCAGGATGATTTCCGTCTTTCGGCGCTGATGAAGGAAAACCGCGTCAAGAAGTGGGCGGACTTGCACATCAAGATGTCGCGCGCCTCGCGCCCTGAAAATCCGGACTTGCCGACGCTCGATCCATGGCGCAACACCACGCCGCTGCCGGCCGAACAATTCGTATTTGTGCGCAACCCGTTTTTCCATCGGGTCGACGAGAACGGGGTGCAACTCCCCTATATCGACAAGTTTATCCTCAACGTCAGCTCGTCCTCGATCATTGCCGCCAAGGCGGGCGCCGGTGAATCCGACTTGCAGGCAACTGGCGTTGACTTCAGCGACTACACATTCCTGAAGGATGCAGAGAAGCGGTTTCCGGTGAAGGTCAATTTGTGGAAGCAGGTGCGCGGATCGCGTGTTGCGCTGCTGCCGAACCTCAATTGCGCCGATGAGGTCTGGCGCAACCTCTTCCGCGAGGCCCGGTTTCGGCGCGCGCTGTCGATGGCGATTGATCGGCATGAGATCAACATGGTTGCCTTCTACGGTCTCGGCAAGGCAAGCGCTGATACCGTTCTACCTGATAGTCCCCTCTTCAGGCCCGAGTATGCGGAGGCCTTCATTGCCCATGATCCGGATCAGGCCAACAAGCTCCTTGACGAGCTCGGACTGACGAGCCGTGGCGCCGACGGCATTCGCTTGCTGCCGGACGGTCGCCGTGCCGAAATCACAGTGGAAACCGCTGGCGAAAGCAACCTCGACACCGACGTTTTGGAACTGGTGCGTGATCATTGGCTTGAGGTCGGTCTTGCGCTCTACACCCGTACCTCGCAACGCGACGTTTTCCGCAGCCGCGCCATGAGCGGCACGATCATGATGTCGATCTGGTACGGCATCGAGAACGGCGTCGCAACCGCCGATATGTCTCCGGGGCAGCTTGCGCCAACGGTTGACGATCAGCTGCAATGGCCGCTTTGGGGGATGTATCACCTGTCTGCCGGACAGGAAGGCAGCGCGCCCGACCTCAAGGAAGTGCAGCAGCTGGTCGATCTTCTCAAACAGTGGGGCGATACCGCGAGATTTGAGGAGCGTGAAGTGATCTGGCATCAGATGCTGGCGCTTTACACCCAACAGGTCTTCTCAATCGGCCTCATCAACAGCACGCTGCAGCCGATCCTCAGATCTGCCAAATTGCAGAACGTGCCAGAGCGGGCCCTGTATGGTTTCGATCCAACGTCCTATCTCGGCCTTTATATGCCGGATGCCTTCTGGTTCAAGGAGGCTTGAGGGATGCTGAAATACATCCTTTGGCGCATTGCAGCGATGGTGCCGACGTTGTTCATCATCTCGGCGCTGGTCTTCACCATCATCGAACTCCCTCCTGGCGATTTCTTCGAGAGCCAGATCGCCGAGCTGCGGGCTCAGGGCGAGAGTGCCAATCTTCAGGAAATCGAAGAGCTGCGGAAGCAATACGGTTTCGACAAGCCTGAGATCGTCCGCTACTTCTTTTGGGTCGGCGGCATGCTGCACGGAGACTTCGGCTATTCGTTCGAATATCAGCTGCCAGTCTCCGAAGTCGTCGGCGATCGCCTCTGGCTGACGATCCTCGTTTCCTTTTCCACGATCCTGCTGACGTGGTTGATCGCCTTTCCGATCGGCATCTATTCGGCCACCCATCAATACAGCTGGGGCGACTATGGGCTGACCTTTCTGGGGTTGCTCGGCATTGCCATCCCGAACTTCATGCTGGCTTTGATCCTGATGTACTTTGCCAATATCTGGTTCGGGGTGTCGATCGGGCATTTGATGGACCAGAAGTTCCTCAACGAGCCGATGAGCTGGGAAAAGGCCAGGTCCATTCTCTCGCATCTGTGGATTCCAGTCGTTATCGTCGGTACGGCGGGAACGGCCGGGATGATCCGGCGGCTTCGAGCCAACCTGCTCGACGAGATGCAGAAGCAGTACGTGGTGACCGCGCGCGCCAAGGGGCTTCACCCGCTCCGCGCGCTGGTGAAATATCCGCTGCGCATGGCTCTCAACTTTTTCGTCGCCGATATCGGTTCGATCCTGCCTTCGATCATCTCGGGCGCCGAGATTGTTGCGATCGTGCTTTCACTCGAGACAACGGGCCCAATGCTCATCAAGGCTCTGCAGAGCCAGGACATGTATCTCGCAGGCTCGTTTCTGATGTTCCTTGCCTTCCTCAACGTGCTCGGAGTACTCGTTTCCGATATTGCGCTTGGCTTCCTCGATCCGCGTATCCGCCTCCAAGGCAGGAGCACCAAATAAATGTCGCCCTTGCCACCGCCCGGCGCGCCGATGCCGCATTATGTTTCGACTGCACCCTTCGATCCGATGGCGACCGAAGGGATGACGGCTGCGCAATCACGCATCCACCTTGCCTCGCAGAAGCAGTTGATGTGGTGGAAGTTCAAGCAGCACCGGCTGGCCCTTGCCTCCGGCGTCTTCCTGCTCGCCCTTTATTTCATGATCATTATCGTCGAATTCATTGCGCCCTATGGGCTGCATACCAAGAATGTCGACTTCATCCATTCACCGCCACAGCGGGTCCACTTCTTCGACAACGGCAAGTTCATCGGCCCCTTTGTCTATGGACGCAGCATGTCGCTTGATCTCGACACGCTCCATCGAATCTACACTGACAAGCCAAACGACGTGCAGCCGATCCGTTTCTTCTGCCGCGGGGATACCTACAAGTTCTGGGGACTGGTAAGTTCTGATCTTCATTTGGTCTGCCCGGCAGTCGGCGGGCAAATGTTCCTGCTTGGCACGGACCGTCTCGGTCGCGACGTGCTTTCCCGCATTCTCTATGGGGCGCGCATTTCGCTGACGATCGGCTTGATCGGTATCACCATCAGCTTCTGCCTCGGTATCGTCATCGGGGGACTGGCCGGCTATTGGGGCGGTATCTTCGATTTGATCGTCCAACGCCTCATTGAAGTTCTGCAGTCGCTGCCGAGCCTGCCGCTCTGGATGGCGCTGGCGGCGATCATGCCGGTGACATGGAGTCCGATCGTCATTTACTTCGGGATCACGGTCATTCTCGGGATCATTGATTGGACTGGATTGGCGCGAGCCGTGCGCTCGAAACTCCTGGCGTTGCGTGAAGAGGATTATGTCCAGGCCGCCCAGTTGATGGGCGCCAGCACGCCGCGCGTCATCGGCCGACATCTCGTGCCGGGCTTCATGTCCCACTTGATCGCCTCGGCCACAATCTCGATCCCCGGCATGATCCTCGGCGAGACGGCACTGAGCTTCCTCGGACTTGGTCTGCGGCCGCCGATCACCAGCTGGGGCATTCTGCTGACGGAGGCAAAGAGCGTAAGCGTCATCGCATTCTATCCATGGTTGCTTTTTCCGATTATACCGGTCGTTCTGGTAATTTTGGCGTTCAACTTTCTGGGAGACGGCTTGCGCGATGCGGCAGATCCCTACAAATAGCGGCCAGCCCGGCGGAGCGCTGCTCTGTTGCCTGACGGCCAGCGGAAACCGGCGGTGCTAGTATGATGTACAGCGCAGAAGGAGTGCCCATGGCACGGCGCCTGGAAGATGCCCGCATCCTCATGTATAGCCACGACACGTTCGGGCTTGGTCATTTGCGCCGTTGCCGCGCGATCGCCCATGCACTGGTCGAGGACTATCGCGGGCTTAACATTCTCATCATCTCCGGAGCCACGATTGCCGGCGCATTCGATTACCGCGCACGCGTCGACTTCGTGAAGATTCCGAGCGTGATCAAGCTCCGCAACGGCGAATACACGTCGATGGCGGGTCATATCGATTTGCATGAAACGCTGAAAATGCGAGAGTCGAGTATTCGCCACACCGCCGAAACCTTCCAGCCCGACATTTTCATCGTCGACAAGGAGCCAATGGGGCTGAAGGGCGAGGTCGAGGAGACACTGGCCTATCTGAAGGCGCGCGGCACTGTTCTAGTGCTTGGCTTGCGCGAGATCATGGATGCACCGCACCTGCTTGATGCCGAATGGAAGCGCAACGGCATCATGCAGAAGATCGACCAGTATTACGATTCCGTCTGGGTCTATGGTCCGCCGGATTTCTACGATCCGCTGGTCGGCCTCGATGTTCCCGCAAGCGTGCGCAGGAAAATGGATTTCGTCGGCTTCCTGCAACGCAGCGTCTCCACGAGCAAGACCTCGATCAACGCGCGCTCTGACAACTACATCTTGGTCACGACGGGCGGTGGCGGCGATGGGTCTGATCTCGTGCATGACGTCATGAACGCCTATGAGCATGATCCGACCTTGCAACAAAAGGCACTCGTGGTCCTCGGCCCGTACATGCCTGCAGCCGAGCGCTCGAAGCTGGTCGCCAAGGGATCCCGCATCCCTTACATCGAGGTAATCGAGTTCGACAATCACATGGAAGAGTTGATGGTGGGCGCCACGGGGGTCGTGGCCATGGGTGGCTACAACACCTATTGCGAAATTCTGTCGTTCGACAAGCCTGCCCTCATTGTCCCTCGGGTGAAGCCACGGGAAGAACAGCTTTTACGCGCCCAGCGGGCGAGCGAGCTCGGCCTTATCGACATGTTGCTGCCGGATCAGTCCGCAAATCCAACGGTCATGTCTGAAGCCCTGAAGCGACTGCCGGAGCGCCTGCCGCCGTCCAAGAGTGGCTGTACCTTGCAACTGAAAGGCCTGGACCATATCTCGCAAACCGTCGGTCATTGGCTGGACGGCCGTGGCCGTCATCTGTCCGTCGTCGGAGCCGAGTGAAGGCCAAGACTTTGTTGCACCGCCGTAAGATTCTCGTCGTGCTGAAAGGCTACCCGCGCCTTTCGGAAACCTTCATCGCCCAGGAACTGCTCGGCCTGGAGAAGGCCGGCTTTGACCTGACCTTGATCTCGATGCGCCGCCCGACCGATAAGAAGCGGCATCCGGTGCACGACGAGATCAGGGCACGCGTCATCTATCTGCCGGAGTATCTACACGAGGAGCCGATCCGCGTCTTCAAAGGCCTTCTTGCGAGCTTTCGCAAGCCGGGGATCAAGGCGCTATGGAAGCGCTTCCTGAAAGACCTGCAGCGTGACGTCTCCCGCAATCGCTTTAGACGCTTGGGGCAAGCGCTGGTGCTCGGCCGCGAGTGGCCTGACAACGGTGAATGGTTGCACGCGCATTTCATCCACACGCCGGCCTCGGTAACCGAGTATGCGAGCATCCTGACAGGCGTGCCGTGGACTTGCTCTGCCCATGCCAAGGATATCTGGACATCGCCTGATTGGGACCTGCACGAAAAACTCGGCAGTGCACGCTGGACGGTGACCTGCACACGAAACGGCTATGAACACATGCGTACGCTGACGCCTCGCAAGGAAGCGGTGCATTTGAGCTACCATGGCCTCGACCTTGCGCGCTTCGCCCATTTCGGCGGTGAGCGATCTCACCGTGACGGCAGCGATCCGGCCGACCCTGTGCCTATTCTCAGCGTCGGGCGGGCAGTGGAGAAGAAGGGCTACGAAACGCTTTTGAGAGCACTTGCGCTTTTGCCCCGCGACCTGAATTGGCGGTTCGAGCATATCGGCGGCGGCGACAAATTGCCGAAGCTGAAGGCTCTTGCTGCGGAACTCAACCTGACGGACCGGATCAGCTGGAAGGGCGCGCTCGCTCAGGAAGACGTGCTCGACCACTATCGCCGGGCCGATGTTTTCGCGCTTGCCTGCCGGGTTGCGTCTAATGGCGATCGCGATGGCCTGCCGAATGTGCTGGTGGAGGCATCCAGCCAGCGCCTGCCTTGCGTCTCGACCTCGGTTTCAGGCGTGCCCGAACTCCTTGTCGACGGTGAGAACGGAATGGTGGTTCCACCGCAGGATCCCGTGGCGTTCGCGGGGGCACTTGAGAAAATGATCCGGGATCCTGCCTTGCGGCTTAGGCTCGGCGATGCCGCGGAACGGCGGGTGCGCGAGCATTTCGATCACGAGGCAAGTATCGATCAACTTGGCCGGCTGTTTGAAGAGGAATGGCAGAAAGCCTCATGAACATGCCCCGCGTCTTTTTCTACGTTCAGCATTTGCTTGGCATCGGCCATATCGCCCGGGCAAGCCGCATCGCTAGTGCGCTCGTTCGCGACGGATTCGACGTCACCGTCGTTACCGGCGGTCTACCGGTCCCCGGTTTCCCCGGAGAAGGCATCAGGACGGTGGCGCTGCCGCCAGTCGTGGCGAGCAATGCAGGTTTCTCAGGGCTTGCCGACGGCAATGGCGTTGCCGCGGACGAGGCGTTCCTAAGCCGGCGTCGCGATCTGTTGCTTTCCGCCTTTCGCGATCGCGCGCCCGATGTCGTGATCATCGAAGCGTTTCCCTTTGGTCGCCGGCAGATGCGTTTCGAGCTGCTTCCGCTCCTTAATGCTATCAAGGAAGCGCATCCAAGGCCGAAACTGTTCAGCTCGGTGCGCGATATCCTGCAGGAAAACCGCAAGCCGGGGCGCGACGAAGAGACAGTCGCACTGGTCCGCAACCACTTTGATGGTGTCCTCGTCCACGGGGATCCCAACTTCGCTCGTTTGGAAGATACCTTTCCTCTGACTTCCGAGATCGCATCCAAAATTCACTATACCGGCATGGTGGCAGCTGCGCGCTCGGCTGCGCCGGAGGAGACCTTCGATGTCATAGCCTCCGCAGGCGGAGGAGCCGTCGGCCTCGAGCTGCTTGGCGCCGCCAATGCAGCCGCTGCCATGCTGCCGGCGAACCTGCGGTGGCTGCTTATCAGCGGGCCGAACCTTCCGGAGGATGATTTCGCCGGCCTGGTGAACGCAAGGCCTGCGAATGTTACGCTCGCTCGCTTCCGGAAGGACTTTCCCTCGCTGCTGCGCGGCGCACGTGTTTCCATCTCGCAGGCGGGTTACAATACCGTTGGCGATCTGTTGCAGACGGACTGCAGGGCGATCCTCATCCCATTCGTTGCCGGGGGAGAGACGGAGCAGACGGTTCGCGCCGAGCGGCTGAAGGCGCTTGGGCTTGCAGACATCCTGCCGGAGGCTGGCCTGACGCCGGAGATCGTTGCCGACGCCGTCGCCATGGCACTTGCGACGCCGCGTGCAGCCTTGGTGCCGCTGGATCTGGAGGGGGCGGAGAAAACAGCCGCAATCATTCGTTCAATGACTGGCTGAAACCCTCGCACTTTGCGAAAGTCATGTGATATAAACAACATCCCGGCGAGAATCGGCATGACAACGGCAAGCCGATTCGCCTTGTTTTCATTATGAGATCCGGCGGTCCGGTTGCATGGTCCTGTTTTCGGCATTCCTCTTTGTCTTGCCGCAGGTTCACTGCCCCCAGATTTCCCAGGCAACTGACGGTTAGCAATGGAAAAAAGCCTCGCGCGTTACATTTGGTCGAACACGCGGCTGCAGCAGCTCTGGATCCTAACAGTCGTTGCAGTCTCGATGATCCCCTACTTTCTGTCCTTCGACCTGCCGAAGCAGATCGTCAACGGACCGATTCAGGGTTCGGGCTTTGAGGGCCAGGGCGCAACGCAAACCTTCATGCGCCTCGTCTTCACGTTACCCGTGATCGGCGAAGTCGAGTTGTTCAAGGGTGTCCAGCTTGACCGGCTGCAGATGCTGATGGGGCTGAGCCTCGTCTTTCTGGCGCTCGTGGTGCTCAACGGTCTCTTCAAATTCTACATCAATACCTACAAGGGACGGCTTGGCGAGCGGATGCTGCGACGCATCCGCTTCGAGCTGATCGACCGTGTCCTGCGGTTCCCACCGTCGCATTTCAAGCGCATCAAGTCAGCTGAGATCGCCACGATGATCAAGGATGAAGTCGAACCGATGGGTGGCTTCACCGGTGATGCCTTCGTTTCGCCTGCCCTGCTCGGCGGTCAGGCGCTGACGGCGCTCGCTTTCATCATCGTTCAGAATTTCTGGCTCGGGATGATTGCCGCGGCTATTGTCGGCGTACAGGCGGTCGTGATCCCGCGCATGAGAAAGCGCCTGCTGGAGCTTGGTCGCCAACGCCAGCTGACGGCCCGCGAGCTGTCCGGTCGTGTCGGTGAAATCGTCGATGGCATAGGCACGATCCACGGCAACGACACATCGAATTTTGAACGCGCCGATATCGCCACCCGGCTCGGGCTGATTTTCTCGATCCGGTATGACCTCTATCAGTGGAAGTTTTTGGTTAAATTCCTGAACAACTTCCTTGCCCAGGTAACACCGTTTCTGTTTTACGCAATCGGCGGCTATCTCGCGCTCCAGGGCCGACTGGATATCGGCCAGCTCGTCGCCGTCATCAGTGCCTATAAGGATCTGCCCGGGCCGCTCAAGGAACTGATCGACTGGGATCAGATGCGCCAGGACGTGCAGGTCAAGTACCAGCAGGTTTACGAGCAGTTCAATGTCGAGCCACTGATCGACGGCAAGATCCAGGACATTTCGCCAGACGCGACCGGTGCGCTGACGGCTCCGCTGGTGATTACCAACCTGACCGTCAGCGACGACAGCGGCGCGCGGCTGGTCGATCACGTTTCGGTCGAGATCAAGCCGAACGAAACGGTCGCCGTGGTGGGCCCAAATTCCAGCGGCGCCGAGGCCTTCGCGGAGGCACTCGGGCGCCTGGTGTGGCCGGATTCCGGCCGTGTCACCATCGACGGCAAGGACCTTCTTGATCTGCCTGAATCCATTACTGGCCGGCGCATCTCCTATGCCTCTGCCGACAGCTATTTTTTCCACGGAACGCTGCGGGACAATATCCTCTACGGCTTGAAACACGCTCCCCTGCGAGAGCCGAAGTATGACGGCAAGGAGGCTCAAGAGGCCAAGTGGTATGCTGAGGAGGCCGTCAAGGCCGGTAACCCGACGATGGATATCAACAGCGACTGGGTGGACTATCAGGCTGCCGGCGCGACTGGCCCGGAGGATATCCTGACGGCGATCCGTCCGGTGCTTGATGCGGTCCTGATTTCACAGGACATCCTCGACCTGGCACTGCGATCAACGGTCAACACGAACGTGCATGTCGTGCTCGCCGACCACATCGTCGATCTGCGAACGGCGCTGCGAAAGCGCATGCAGGAGATTGAACTTGGCAACATCGTCGTGCCGTTCGATTTCGATGCCTACAATCCTCAGGCCACCGTTGGTGAAAACCTGCTCTTCGGGGCGATGAAGCGACCGATGATGAACAATCGTCGTCTGGCGGCGCATCCGTATTTTCAGACGCTCTTTAGGGAAACCGGCCTCAGCAACGATCTTTACGCCATGGGCTTGGAGATCGCGGAGAACGCAGTCGAACTCTTCCACGATCTGCCGCCAGATCACCCGTTCTTCCAGCAACTGACCTTCATGACGGCGGATGACATTCCGACCTATCAGGCACTGTTGCAAAAGCTGCAAAGCCGACGCTTCGACGACGCGGCCCCCGAGGAACGCTCGGCGATTATTCGGTTGAGCTTTGCCTATATAGAGCCCAGGCATCGTTTTGGTCTCTTGACGGGCGAGCTGATGGACAAGATCGTCAGTGCCCGCAAACAGTTCCATGAGAACATACCGGATGATCTCGCCGCCGTAATCGAGCGATACGATCCTGAGCATTTCATCTCTTCGGCAAGCTTGATGGACAATGTCCTGTTCGGGCGCATTGCCTATCAACAGGCCGACGCGTCCGAGCGCATTCGGGCCATCATGGGCGAACTGTTCGACTCGCTCGAACTCTTCGATGACGTCTTGTCGATCGGGCTCGAGTTCGACGTCGGCTCTGGCGGCAAGCGCCTGACCATGGTGCAGCGGCAGAAGCTGAATCTTGCTCGCGCGCTCCTCAAGCGCTCGGACTATTTCGTTTTCAACAGGCCGTTATCGGCCCTCGACCAGCGAGTGCAGGATCAGATCACGCACAACGTTGTGGAAGGGTTGCACAGGGAAGGCGAAAAGCCCGCCATCATCTGGGTGCTGTCTAACGCGAAACTGGCAGAAATCTTTGATCGAATCCTGCTCTTCGACAGGGGCGCCCTGGCCGAAGCCGGCAACTTTCCGGAGCTTTCCGAGCAAAACGGTATGTTCAAGGAACTGTTATCGTAATACTCTATGGGAGGACAATAAGATGGCGTCCCTTGAGAGGTGCCACGGTCTAGCGCCGCGCACCGAACAGTGCGGCAGGGGGTAGTAGGTTTATGCTGCTGAGAGACGAAGTCGAAATGCTGCGGCGGGTGCCGATCTTCGCGAGGATTGCACCGGCGAAACTCAAGCTGTTGGCCTTCACTTCCGATCGAATGACATACAATATCGGTCAGGACCTCTTCCATCAGGGGGATCCGGGCGATGCCGCCTATGTCGTCTTATCTGGTACCGCAGACATTCTTGTCCACTCCTCCGCCGGCGATATCAAGGTCGCCGATGTGGAGCCCAACTCCATCGTCGGCGAAATCGCCATTCTGTGCGATGTCTCCCGTACCGCGACGGTTCGCGCCACGTCGCCGTTGGAAGTTCTGCGCATCAGCAAGGAACACTTCCTGAAATTGCTCAGTGATTTCCCTGAAATGGCCGTCGAGATCATGCGCGTGCTGGCCGACCGCCTTAACCATACGACGGCGGAGCTCACGGCCGCCCGCGCCGCAAAACAGCCGCAGGCGGCGGCGATGTAACGATTTCACCTTCTCTGGAAAGCAAAAGGCCCGCCTCACGATCGCGAGGCGGGCCTTTTGTCGTTTTGCGAGATTAGTCGCGCTGCTCGAGCGCCCTGCTGAAGGCCAGAGCAGCGAGCGTGCAGATGGCGCCCGACAGCAGGTAGTAGCCAACGAAAGCCAAACCGAAGCGGCTGGACAGTGTCAGTGCGACCAAGGGTGCAAAGCCCGCACCGACGAGCCAGGCCAGGTCGGAGGTGAAGGCAGCGCCGGTGTATCGGTAGCCTCTGCCGAACCGCGATGAGATCGAGCCGGTCGCCTGGCCAAAGGACAGGCCGAGGACACCGAAGCCGATGATGACGAAAGCCTCCTGTCCCTTGGAGCCGGCGGCCATCAGCATCGGACCGACGAAGCTGAAGATCGCGATGAGGACCGCGCAGATCGCCAGCTGGGCGCGCCGCCCGATGCGATCGGCGATCATTCCAGAGACGACGATCGCGACGAGACCGACCACGGCACCGACCATCTGCACCACCATGAACGCGCCGATCGGGTGGGTTCCGTAAAGATAGACCCAGCCAAGCGGGAAGATCGTCACGAGGTGGAACATCGCAAAGCTTGCGAGCGGCACGAAGGCGCCGAGCAGGATATCGCGTCCATGCACCCGCAGCACGTCTCGGATCGGTGCGGCTTCCAGCTCATGCTGCTCCAGGGCAGAGCCGAAATCCGGCGTCATCACGAGACGCAACCGTGCAAACAACGCAACGACGTTGATGGCAAAGGCGACGAAGAACGGATATCGCCAGCCCCAGCTCAAGAAGTCTTCGCTGGAAAGGTTGGCGATGAAGTATCCAAACAGGGTGCTCGCCAGCGCAAAGCCGATGGGCGCGCCGAGCTGCGGGATCATCGCATACCAGCCACGGTGATTTGGAGGGGCGTTGAGCGCCAGCAGCGAGGCGAGGCCATCCCATGCTCCGCCGAGCGCAAAGCCCTGGCCGAGCCGGAACAGCGCCAGCAACGCGATCGACCAGACGCCGATCTCGTTATAACCGGGCAGGAATGCGATCGACGCAGTCGAACCACCGAGCAGAAACAATGCGATCGTCAGCTTGGCGCCGCGGCCGTAGATGCGGTCGATGGTCATGAACACGACAGATCCCACCGGACGTGCCAGAAATGCCAGCGAAAAGATCGCAAAGGAATAGAGCGTCGCCGTCAGCCGATCCGGCGCGAAAGGAAAGATAAGCTGAGGGAAGACCAGCACCGATGCAAGGCCATAGACGAAGAAATCGAAGAATTCCGACATGCGCCCGATGACGACGCCGATCGCGATGCTGCCAGGTGACACCGGCTTATCGGCGTGAATTCGCCGTGCATCCTGTTCCATCGATGTGGACGACGGTCCGTAGTGTGTAGTACTCGCCATTAAAAATGCCTCCCTCATTGAGGCACCCCGTGTGGCAAAGCGCCTCATGAGCGATCTTGATCAAACTACTGCGCTTATCAAGTCTGATCGACGTAAATAGTTCATCTTGCTGCTCGAAAATTAGATGTGGATGAAAAATCGCGGCCCGTGCGGCGAAATTGGCCTGCAAAAAGGCTGGCATGATCGGCCTTCGCGGATATATTAGCCGTACAAAAAGGTTGGGCGCGAAAATCCTTCGAAATTTTATCAGGATTTTGACTTCCTGCGCCACGTGCCTTATCCCGCAGTGCGGCATTTCTGCTGCGCTGCGACCAAACACCTCATGTTGCTATCAGGTACAGTGCTTTAGTCGCGGTTTGGACGAAACAACAAGAGCATAGAGACGTGCAAAAACTGCCAAAGTTTTCCCGCCATCTCCTCGTTCTGCCACTGCTTTTGGCGCTGGCTGGATGCAATTTGGTGGTCATGTCGCCTTCAGGCGATATCGCTATGCAGCAACGCGACCTGATCATTGTGTCGACGGTTTTGATGCTGCTGATCATCGTTCCGGTGATCTTCCTGACGCTGCTGTTTGCCTGGCGCTATCGCCGTTCCAACGCGGCGGCCACTTATGATCCGGAATGGCACCATTCCACACGTCTCGAGGTGGTCATCTGGTCAGCGCCGTTGGCGATCATCATCGCACTCGGGGCCATCACCTGGATCAGCACGCACAAGCTCGACCCCTTTCGTCCTCTCGATCGGATTGACGCTGAGCGCGCCATCCCGGCCGATACCAAGCCGCTGACCGTTGAAGTCGTCGCGCTCGACTGGAAATGGCTGTTCTTCTATCCCGAACTCGGCATTGCGACCGTCAATGAAATGGCAGCGCCAGTCGACGTTCCGATCAGTTTCAGGATCACCTCCTCGTCGGTCATGAACTCCTTCTACGTGCCTGCGCTTGCGGGTCAGATCTATGCGATGCCCGGCATGGAGACCAGGCTGCATGCCGTCATCAACAAGGAAGGTGTCTTTGACGGCTTTTCGGCCAACTACAGCGGCGCCGGCTTCTCGCACATGCGCTTCAAGTTCCATGGCGTAAACCAGCAGGGATTCGATCAGTGGGTGGCGCAGGTCAAGGAAAAGGGCACGGCACTGAACCGGGACACCTATCTGAAGCTCGAGCAGCCGAGTGAGAGGGAGCCGGTGCGTTATTTCTCGTCGGTCGACAAGGATCTCTTCAATGCAATTCTCAACATGTGCGCGGCACCCGGCAAGATGTGCATGAACGAGATGATGCACATCGACATGATGGGCGGCGGCGGCAAGGAAAGCGCCGAAAATCGCGAGAAGCTGCGTTACGACGACCGTCATGCCAATCAGACCGGTGGCGAACCCGGGGCGTCTGCGGGCGAAAGCCACGATGCCATCGAAGCCAAGCCGGCAGACGCTACGAACGGCACCAACGAGACCAACGACATGCAGAACATGCCGGGAATGCAACATGACGGTCACGCGATGCCCGGCATGGACAAGGGAACCGGCGGCGAGACGACGCCTGCGCAATCAAACAGCAACTAAGACCTGGCGCTTTGCGTCGATACGACATCAATGAACGGGTTCATCCATGTTTTCCAATCCTGACCTCCTGAAGTTCATCTTCGGTCGGTTGACCCTAGAATCGATCCCCTATCACGAGCCTATCCTGGTCGTGACCTTCGCGGCCGTCGCGCTGGGTGGCATCGCGCTTCTGGGTGTTGTTACCTATTTCAAGCTCTGGGATTACCTCTGGCGCGAGTGGCTGACGAGCGTCGATCACAAGAAGATCGGCATCATGTATGTCATCCTTGCGCTCATCATGCTGCTGCGCGGCTTCTCCGACGCCATCATGATGCGCCTCCAGCAGGCCATTGCCTTCAACGGATCGGGTGGCTACCTGCCGCCGCATCACTACGACCAGGTCTTCACGGCCCATGGCGTCATCATGATCTTCTTCATGGCGATGCCGTTCGTCACGGGCCTGATGAACCTTGTGGTGCCACTGCAGATCGGCGCGCGAGACGTATCCTTCCCGTTCCTGAACAACTTCTCGTTCTGGATGACGACGGCAGGCGCGATCATCATCATGATCTCGCTTTTCGTCGGCGAATTCGCGCAGACCGGTTGGCTTGCCTATCCGCCGCTGTCGGGATCCGACTATAGTCCGGGCGTCGGCGTCGATTACTACATCTGGGGCTTGCAGGTGGCCGGTGTCGGCACGACCCTGTCAGGGATCAACCTGATTGCGACCATCGTCAAGATGCGTGCACCCGGCATGAGCTTCATGAAGATGCCGGTCTTCACCTGGACGGCGCTCTGCACCAACATCCTGATCGTCGCGACGTTCCCGATTCTGACGGCGACGCTGGCGCTCCTGTCGCTCGACCGCTATGCCGGCACGAACTTCTTCACGAACGACCTCGGCGGCAATCCGATGATGTATGTCAACCTCATCTGGATCTGGGGTCACCCGGAGGTCTACATCCTGGTGCTGCCGGCGTTTGGTATCTTCTCGGAGGTTGTTGCCACCTTCTGCGGCAAGCGCCTCTTCGGTTACGCCTCGATGGTCTACGCCACCTGCGTGATCATGATCCTGTCCTACCTCGTCTGGCTGCACCACTTCTTCACGATGGGTTCGGGCGCAAGCGTCAACTCCTTCTTCGGCATCACGACGATGATCATCTCGATCCCGACAGGGGCAAAGATGTTCAACTGGCTGTTTACGATGTATCGCGGCCGCATCCGCTATGAAGTGCCGATGCTGTGGACGATGGGCTTCATGGTGACCTTCGTCATCGGTGGCATGACCGGCGTCCTCCTGGCGGTTCCCCCGGCCGACTTCGTCTTGCACAATTCGCTCTTCCTGATCGCCCACTTCCACAACGTCATCATCGGCGGCGTGGTGTTCGGCCTGATGGCGGGCGTCACCTACTGGTTCCCGAAGGCGTTCGGCTATAAGCTCGATCCGTTCTGGGGCAAGATGTCCTTCTGGTTCTGGCTGATCGGCTTCTACTTCGCCTTCATGCCGCTCTACGTGCTCGGCCTTATGGGCGTGACGCGTCGTGTGTCGCAGTTCGAGGATCCGTCCTTGCAGATCTGGTTCATCATCGCCGCCTTTGGCGCCGTCCTGATCGCGATCGGCATCGCCTCCTTCATCATCCAACTCGTCGTCAGCTTCTTCAAGCGCGAGGAGTTGCGAGATACGACGGGCGATCCCTGGGATGGTCGCACGCTGGAATGGTCAACTTCCTCGCCGCCGCCGGACTACAACTTCGCCTTCACGCCTGTCGTCCACGACCATGATTCCTGGTACGACATGAAGGGGCGCGGCTATGCCCGCCCGCTGGAAGGCTTCAAGCCGATCCACATGCCGAAGAATACCGGAACGGGTGTCATCCTTGGCGCACTCAGCATCGGGCTGGCTTTCGGTCTCATCTGGTACATGTGGTGGCTCGCCATCCTGTCGTTCGCAGCCATGCTTGCGGTCGCGATCGGCCATACCTTCAACTACAAGCGCGACTTCTACATTCCCGCCGAGGAAGTCACGGAAACGGAAGGCAAGCGCACGGCACTGCTTGCCGAGCAGGTGTAAGACCATGAGCGATACTGTGATCGACAAGGCCAATAAGCCTGAATTCTACCTGACCGAGGAGCACCATCCCGAAGGCAGCACGATGCTGGGCTTCTGGCTCTATCTGATGAGCGACTGCCTCATCTTCGCGGTGCTGTTTGCCACCTACGCCGTTCTCGGCCGCAATTATGCGGCCGGACCGTCACCGGCCGATCTCTTTGATCTGCCGCTGGTGGCGATCAACACGTCGATGCTGCTTTTGTCCTCCATCACCTATGGCTTCGCGATGCTGCAGATGGAGCGGAAGGAAAAGAGCGCCACGCTCTTCTGGCTCGCCATTACCGGCCTCTTCGGTCTCACCTTTCTTGGGATTGAACTCTATGAGTTCGCGCACCTGATCCACGAGGGCGCGGGTCCAACCCGCAGTGCCTTCCTGTCCGGCTTCTTCACGTTGGTCGGCACGCACGGTCTGCACGTCACCTTCGGCATCGTTTGGCTCGTGACGCTGATGGTGCAGGTATCGCTGCGCGGTCTGATCCCGGAAAACCGTCGCCGCCTGATGTGCCTGTCGATGTTCTGGCACTTCCTCGACGTCGTGTGGATCGGCGTCTTCTCCTTCGTCTATCTTATGGGAGTTCTCGGATGACCTCCAACGCACCCGCAACCGAAGACGCGCACGAAGCCCATCATGGCCACAGCCATGGGCACGAGGCGGCCCACGGCACATTCAAGAGCTATATGATCGGTTTCGTGCTGTCGGTCATTCTGACGGCGATCCCGTTCTGGCTGGTCATGGCCGGCGTATTCGAAAACCCGGCCGTCACTGCTGCCTGGGTCATGGGACTCGCCGCTGTGCAGATCGTCGTTCATATGATCTTCTTCCTTCATATGAATCCGCGCTCGGAAGGTGGCTGGACGATGATGGCGTTGATCTTCACGCTGTTGCTCGTAGCCATCGCGCTCGCCGGTTCCCTCTGGGTCATGCATCATCTGAACACAAACATGATGCCGATGAGCCCGGAAATGATGAAGAACATGCCCTGAGGGCAAAGAGCGGGCGGCGGTCACGTCGCCCGCAAAGGTTTTGGCCATGGCCGACATTCACTCCGAAAAAGCGCAAAGACAACATACCGCCGCTGGGCTCACGATATTCTGCGGTCTCATGGTGTTGCTGATTGCCGCCCTGGTATCGCTCGGTATCTGGCAGGTCGAACGGCTTTCCTGGAAAGAGGATCTGATCGCCCGCGTTGATCAGCGCGTCCATGCAGAGCCGGTTCCAGCGCCTGCACGCGCGCAGTGGGGCGAGGTCAGTCGCGCCAATGACGAATATCGTCATGTGACGGCCGAAGGTATCCTGCAAAACGACAAGGAAACGCTGATCTACGCGTCGACGGCGCTCGGACCAGGCTATTGGGTAATCACCCCGCTCAATCTCTCAAACGGGACCTCTATCCTGATCAACCGCGGCTTCGTACCGACGGACAAGCGCGATGCTGCGACACGCGGCGACGGGCAGGTCCCGTCGGTAAAGATCACCGGACTGCTGAGGATTACGGAGCCGAAAGGCACTCTGATCAAATCCAACGATCCGGCCAATGATCGCTGGTATTCGCGCGATGTGGCAGCGATCGCCGATCGCCGCAATGTCGCAGATGTCGCCCCCTATTTCATCGATGCTGATGCGACGCCCAATCCAGGCGGCCTGCCGGTTGGCGGGCTGACGCAGATCGCCTTCCCCAACAACCATTTGGTTTACGCGATTACCTGGTTGGCGTTGGCGATCATGGCTTCGGGGCTACTTGCCTTCGTTGTCCGCAGCGAATTGCGCGCCCGCCGAGCTGATCAGACAGCCTTGCTCCGGGGATAGAAGCGTAACGCAACACGCTCTCCCACAGCGTATGCCTGGCTGACGATCTCCGGAACGAGATCGATGTCGGGTAGGCTGCCGAGGCCGAGCGGGCCGACGGCAAACAGTCCCTCAACCACCGATCCATCGTCGAGGCAAGGCTGGCCGCGCTGATCGACGGCCAGGCCGAGCGACAATTCGTCTGGCAGGGCCAAGCCCTCTCTTATCAGGCTTGCAAGCAGCGGCGAGGTCAATTGTGGCGCCTGGCAGCGGCAGTCCAGGATACGCTCGGCATGAATGATCTCATCTGACTGCGAGCTGGCCGGCCGGAAGAACAGGCCGCTCAAACCCTGCCGTCCCACGACGCCGCGGCGAAGAACCGTATTGCCACCGGCAAGCTCGCTCTGAAGACGCGCGTAGATGGCCTCGGGTAGTCGGTTGCGATGGCTGTCGTAGATGGCGCGAAGGTGACGGTTGAACTGACGCTTTTGGTGGGCCGGCAGCGCGCGCCAGAGCGAGCGGGCATGCTTGCGCAACCCGTTCATGACGGATTGCCAGCTTCGGCCTTCTTCTTCGGCCTCGCGGCAGGCGCCGCGGATGAAACGCAGGATATCCGGGAGGTTGGACGGTAGAGCGTCCGCAGGAAAAACCGGATCGGCAGAGTTGGGAGTATGGCTCTGGGGTAGGAAACCGTGCCGGGAGAGGATAGTAATCTGCCCTGCATAGCCGGCATCGCGCAATTGCAAGAGCTGATCGACGACCCGGATGCCGCTGCCGAGCAGGACCGTATGCGGTCGCGCGATCAGGCGCTGGGCTCTGACTGGCGAAGGCTCCTGTTCCGGTTCTTCGATCTCCGGCAAGCCGTAGCCGGTGGCGAGGATGACCGTATCGAATAGCGGATTGGCGGGATTGGCGCTTTCGAGCAGGAAGCGGTTGCCGTGGCTCCTGCGGATCGCCACAACCGGTTCGTGGCAGACCTGAACGGTGATGTCCCTGCGGGCGGACAAGGCTTCGGAGAAGCGTTGATAGACGTAGTCACTGAATATCTCTTTTGGCACGAAGATCTGGCGGAACCCCGGGATAGCCGCGGGCACGGCGGCACGGAATTCCGCGTTGCTACAGAGCCAGTCGTTGAAATCGTCGGAATCGCCAGTGGAAACCGATAGATCCCGCACACGCGTATTCAGGATCGTCGAAGCTCGTGCCGAGGAAAGCGCTTGTCCGCCGCTGACCGACGAATTGGGGTCGAAGAGCTGCAGATGAAAAGGCATGCGCACTGTCTTCATCAGGGCGACCGCCATCATCATTCCGGAAAAGCCGCGGCCGACAATGGCAAAACGCGGCATGGCGGAGATCTGTGCCGCCGCTGCTGACTTCGAGGAAAAAAGCCCTTGAACCGTCATCTCAACTCCCCTGCGACTTCGCGCATCGTGTCTCGATTGGTTTCAACGCGGGAAAAATCGCTCGCGCGTTGAGCTGGTTCACGCAGTTTTGAACCGCCTATTAGTCTATCAAACTGGTCGTGTATGAAAGCTCCAAAAGACGATTTAGGCAAGTCTTTTGTTCCAAGCCCCACAGTCCTCTAGCGATAACGAACGGAAATTGTTTGGATATTTCGAGCCAAATATCGCCGTATCGGTGCCGTTTCTTCGTCTTTTCCAGGCTCACGATAAAATAACCAATTGGTGAATTCTTGACTTGAAGGGCCGAAAGGAATCGGCAAAAGTAAGGGCGCTAATCAATCCCTTCATGGATTCGGCGTCTTTCCGGACCAGCGTCCGACCACACCTCTGTTTGGAACATTACCCGTGAGCAGCGATGCTTTAACACGCGCGACGAAGCCCTCGGCTTCGATGGCGAAGGCGATTGCGGCAGGCTGGGGCAAAGGCCTCTTTACGCTGGTCCGCATCACCGTCATGGCATTTCGCCATCCCTGGCAATCCGGTTTCGCCATTGGCGCAACCCTTGTGGCCTCTACCTTTCAGCTGATGATCCCCCGTCTGCTCGGCCAGGCTGTCGACCACACGCAGATCGCGATGGAAGGCGGTCAGGCAGGGCAACTTGCACAGGATGCGCTGCTGACGACCGCGCTGATGCTGCTCGGCGCCAGCGTCCTGCGTGGCATCTTTACGATGATCCAGAACTATTACAGCGAAAGCGTCGGCCACCATATCGGCTACGAGCTACGCCTTGCCTGCTACGAGAAAATCCAGCGCCTATCCTTCAGTTTTCATGACGGCGTCCACTCGGGCGATCTGATTACCGTCGGTCTGCTCGACCTCGAAGGTGTCCGCATGTATTTCTCGACGGCGCTGGTGCGCATGGTGCTGTTGACAATGCTGATTGGCATCGGCGCCTATATGCTGCTTTCCACAGACGTCGTTCTCGGTTTGCTTGCCTTAAGCTTCGTGCCATTCGTTGGCTGGCGTTCTTCGGTCACGCAGTTGCGATTGCGCGCGACCTGGCTCGACCTGCAGGAGCGGTTGTCCGTGCTGACGCGCATCATGGAAGAAAATCTCGGAGGCATCCGCGTGGTACGGGCCTTCGCCGCGCAGGCGCACGAGATGATGAAGTTCGAGAAGGCCTCGAAGAACGCGTTGACGCTTGCCCACCAGCGCGTCGGAATCCGCGTGGTCAATACCAGCGCCATGACCTTCTCCTTCTTTGCAGCCATGGGTCTCGTGCTCTGGGTTGGCGGCGGCAAGGTCATGTCCGGCGAGATCACGGTCGGCACGCTCGCGTCGTTCCTGACCTTCATGACGATCCTGCAGATGCCGGTCCGCCAGCTTGGCCTCATGGTCAACGCCTTCGCGCGCGCATCGACTTGTGGCACGAGGCTTTTCAATTTGCTCGACCTCGAAATTGCAGTGCGCGATGCGCCTGACGCCAAGGATCTGGTGCTTACCGATGGGACGCTTCGCTTCGAGAATGTAAGCTTCGCCTATCCGAGCTTGCCGATGCACGAGGTGCTGGGCAATGTCTCCTTCGAAGCAAAACGCGGCGAGACGATCGGCATTGTCGGGCCGCCGGGCAGCGGCAAGTCGACTCTTGCTCATCTGATCCCGCGGTTTTACGACGTCACGAAGGGCAAGATCACCATTGACGGGCAGGATATCCGCAAGGCGACGCTGCAGTCGCTTCGTCGCGCGGTCGCGGTTGTCCAGCAGGATTCCTTCCTGTTCACGACCTCGATCGAAAACAACATCGCCTACGGCGATCCTTGGGCAAAGGAAGGCCGCATCGAGCGCGCAAGCGAAAGCGCACAATTGCACAACTACGTGCTTGGCCTGCCGACCGGCTACGGCACGGTGGTTGGCGAACGCGGCGTATCGTTGTCGGGAGGGCAGCGCCAGCGTTTGTCGATCGCCCGCGCGCTGATGCTGAAACCCGCCGTCATGATCTTTGATGATTCAACGGCGGCGATCGATGCGGCAACCGAACAGCGCATCCGCTCTGCGATGCGCAAATATGCGGCCGATCGCCTGACGATTATTGTCGCTCATCGCTTGAGCTCGCTGATGCATGCCGACCAGATCCTGTTCGTCGAGAATGGAGAAATCGTCGAGCGCGGCACACACGAGGAGTTGCTGGCCGCGGGCGGGCGCTACAAGGCGCTCTACGATCTACAGGTGCGGCCGGGCGACGACGCCGTCGGCGCCTGGGGAGGAGTATAGATGGCCGAGGAACTGGAAACCGAACGCTCCGACGTTCGCGAGGATGGACGCCGGCCGCCACGCGCAGTTGTCGGCTCCCATCGCGTCGAGGAGGAGATGTTCGGCAAGACCTTCGACGGCAACATCGTCAAGCGAATCTGGGCCTTCGTGCATCCCTACCGCCGGCAAGTCTGGCTTTCGGTGGCCGCCGTGCTGACTTTTACGGCGATGCAGTTGTTGATCCCGCTGATCATCCGCTACGCGATCGATCACGGCATGCAGCCGCAAGGAGGCCATTCGGCGCTGACATGGGCGATGGTCACCTTTCTTGTGGCGATCCTGATCAACTACGGCGCCAGCTATGCGCAGGAGACGCTGGTTGGCAATGTCGCCGAAGAGGTGCTCTTCGACATCCGCAAGGCGATGTTTTCGCACCTGCAGCGGGTTTCTCTCTCCTTTATGGACAAGACCGAGGTCGGCCGCCTGATGTCGCGCCTGCAGGGTGACGTCAATTCGATGCAGGAGTTCCTGGAAACCTCCGTCCTGTCGGTCGGCGATATCGCGCTGCTGTTCGGCATTGTCTTCGTGATGCTCTATCTCGACTTCAAGCTTGGCCTTTTGACGCTCTCGGTCCTGCCGATCCTTTTCGTCGTGCGGCTTTTCTGGTTGCCTCTGGCCCGCAAGTCCTTCATGGCAGCGCACGAGACCAATTCCGTCGCCAACGGAGCGCTGGCCGAGGCGATCCACGGCGTAAGAGCGGTCCAGAGCATGGACCGCCAGGGCGTCAACTTCATGCTCTATGACGACAAAGCGAAGGCCAATCTGAAGACGCACCTGACAGCGGCACGCTATGCCCAGGTGATGGTGCCGATCGTCGACTCGCTGACCGGTGTCGCCATGGCGCTCGTCATCGTCGTCGGGGGCGCGCGTGTTCTGAACCAAGCACTCGATGTTGGCGTCCTTGTTGCATTCCTGTTCTATATCCAGCGCTTCTTCGACCCGATCCGCTCGCTGACGCTGCAATATTCGGTGATGCAGCGCGCCATGGCTTCCGGTCAGCGATTGACCGAAGTTCTCGACGTGCCCGTCGAGATCAAGGACGCCCCAGATGCCAAGGAATTGTCCGCCGACATGGACGGGTCAGTGGAATTTCGCGATGTGGTCTTCGGCTATCATCGGAAGCATCCGGTTCTCAAGCATGTCAGTTTCAAGGTGAACCCGGGCGAGACGGTCGCACTTGTTGGGCCGACGGGTTCGGGCAAGTCGAGCTGCATGTCGCTGATCCATCGCTTCTACGACGTCCAGCAGGGACAGGTGTTGGTCGGCGGGCACGACGTGCGCAACCTGACCCAGGATTCGCTTGGCGATCAGATCGCCATGGTCCTTCAGGAGCCATTCCTGTTTACGGGTACGGTCTTCGAGAACATTCGCTATCACAAGGCGGAAGCGACCCGCGAACAGGTCATTGAGGCGGCCAAGGCCGTCGGCGCTCACGACTTCATTATGCGCCTTCCGCAGGGCTACGACAGCATGCTCGGTGAACGCGGCGGCAACCTTTCGCTCGGCCAGCGTCAGCTCTTGAGCTTTGCCCGTGCGCTGGTGGCCGACGCGAAAATACTGGTCCTCGACGAGGCGACGGCCAATATCGACAGCTATACGGAAATGCTGATCCAGAAGGCGCTGGTCAAGCTGCTCGAAAACCGCACGGGGCTTGTTATCGCCCACCGCCTCGCCACGATTAGGGAGGCCGATCGCATCATCGTCCTGCAGAACGGTGAGTTGATCGAAAGCGGTAACCACCAGGAACTGATGAGAAACCGCAAGCTTTATTCGCGGCTCTATAACCTGAACTACGCGTCCTTCGACGACATTCCGGACGCCGTGCTCGAAGAGACAACGACGAACGGTTCAGCGACATAGGACAAACCTTTCCAAGCAACGCCACTATTCGAAGAGGAGGATCTTCCATGGATTACCGCAAGCTTGGCCATAGCGGTGCAGTCGTCACCGCCTACTGCCTTGGCACCATGACGTTCGGTGCGGAGGCTGACGAAGCTGCTTCGCATAAACTGCTTGACGACTATTTTGCCTGGGGCGGAAACTTCATCGACACCGCTGATGTTTATAGTGCCGGCAAGTCGGAAGAGATCATTGGGCGATGGCTCAAGGCGCGGCCCACGGAAGCCAAGCAGGCCGTGATCGCGACCAAGGGACGGTTCCCGATGGGGCCCGGTCCGAACGACATCGGTCTTTCTCGCCGCCATCTGAACCAGGCGCTCGATGCCTCGCTTGCGCGCCTTGGCCTCGAGCACATCGATCTTTATCAAATGCACGCCTGGGACGCACTGACGCCGATCGAGGAGACGCTGCGCTTTCTCGATGATGCCGTCTGCGCCGGCAAGATCGGCTATTACGGCTTTTCCAACTATGTCGGATGGCAGATCGCCAAGGCCGTCGAGATCGCCAAGGCACGCGGCTACACCCGGCCGGTGACGTTGCAGCCACAATATAACCTGCTGGTGCGCGACATCGAGTTTGAGATCGTAGCCGCTTGCCAGGATGCTGGTATGGGCTTGCTGCCGTGGTCACCGCTCGGCGGCGGCTGGCTGACGGGTAAGTACCGGCGCGACCATATGCCGACGGGTGCCACCCGTCTTGGGGAGAACCCGAACCGGGGCATGGAATCTTATGCGCAGCGGAATGCGCAGGAGCGGACATGGGCGATCATCGAGACGGTGGAGGCGATCGCCAAGGCCCGTGGTGTCGGCATGGCACAGATCGCCCTTGCCTGGACTGCGGCGCGACCGGCGGTGACATCGGTCATTCTCGGAGCACGAACGAGTGAGCAGCTTGCGGACAATCTCGCCGCGGCAAAGCTTTCGCTTTCCGAAGAGGAGATGACGAAGCTAAGCGAAGTCAGCCAGCCCCATGTGGCCGACTACCCCTATGGCGCCGGCGGCACCAATCAGCGTCATCGCAAGATCGAAGGCGGACGCTGAAGACCAGTCGAGGCGGCCGGATTCGGCCGGCCGCCAATGGTTCAGAGTCGGATACCGCTCGTCTCGTCGAAGAGATGCAGCTGTGAGGGATCGACGATCACGCCGATCGTCTCGCCCGCCCGCGCCATGCCGCGGCCCGTCTCGACGATGGTCAATTCGGGTGTCGTCGCAGCCGTGACAAAGGTCGATGAGCCGGTCGATTCGACGACTGCCACTGGCACGTCGAACGTGCCCTGCCCCGGCGCCGTTAGGCCGATATGTTCGGGACGAATGCCGGCGGTCACCTTGCGCCCCGGCTGGACCTGATGGTCGGTCGCAATCTTGTGCTTCACGCTGCCAAGATCGATCGTCAGGCTTTTGCCGTCTTCGGCGACGACGGCCGGGATGAAGTTCATGGCGGGAGAGCCGATGAAGCCCGCAACGAACTTGTTGGCGGGCTTGTCGTAAAGATCCAGCGGCTTGCCCTGCTGCTCGATCACGCCTTCGCGCATGACGACAACATGGTCGGCCATCGTCATCGCCTCGATCTGGTCATGCGTGACGTAGACCGAGGTTGCATGCAGCCGATCGTGCAGCGCGCGGATTTCCTTGCGCATGTGAACACGCAGCGCTGCGTCGAGGTTGGAGAGCGGCTCGTCGAACAGGAATGCCTTCGGATGACGGATGATGGCGCGGCTCATCGCGACACGCTGGCGCTGGCCGCCCGAAAGCTCACGCGGGTAACGCTTGAGCAAATGCGACAGGCCGGTGGTCGCCGCAACCTCTTCCGCCGCCTTGCGGGCTTCAGCCTTGGCGACGCCGCGAATGCGCAGGCTGTAGGTAAGATTCTCCTCGACGGTCATGTGCGGATAAAGCGCGTATGACTGGAAAACCATGGCGACGTCGCGCTTGCGCGGCGGCACGTTGTTCATCAGTTGGCCGGCAATCTTCAACTCGCCTTCGGAAATGCTTTCAAGGCCCGCAAGCGAACGAAGAAGGGTGGACTTGCCGCAGCCGGACGGGCCGACGAGTGCGACGAAGGTGCCCTTTGCGATCGACAGGTTGATGTTCTTCAGGGCATGGAATGCGCCGTAGTGTTTGTTGACGCCGCTGAGCTCGATCTGATTGGTCATTTGAGGGCTCCAGAGGTGAGGCCGGATACGATGCGGCGCTGCAAGAGAACGAAGATGGCAAGGATCGGTGTCACATACATCGTGGCGTAAGCCATGATGTTGTTCCACTCGTTGGTGTTCGGTCCCATGAAGGAGTTGAGACCGACGCTCGCCGGTTGGAGTTCGACCGCCTGGATCATCGACTTCGAATAGACGAACTCGCCGAAGGCCTGCATGAAGATCAGGATGGCGCTGACCAAGATGCCGTTGCGGGCAAGCGGCAACACGATATTGAAGAAAGCGCCGACGCGGCTGTTGCCGTCGACGAGCGCGGCCTCCTCGAGTTCCATCGGCACCGCCATGAAGGTGGCGCGCACCAGGACGACGAAGAACGGCATGCTTTTGGCAGCAATCGCGATGATAACGGCAAGGCGTGGATGGTCGAGCATCCCGAATTGCGAAAATCCGACGAAGATCGGCGTCACCATCAGCGATGCAGGCAGGACCTGCAGCATCAGGATCAGGAAGAGACCGACATCCACCCAGACGTTGCGATAGCGCGCCAGAACATAGGCGCAACCAACGCCGAGAACGGTAATCAATGTCACGGCGCCGACGGCGATGACCAGCGAGTTCCAGAGATAGCGACCCATGTTGCGGCTTTCCCAGACATAGCCGAAGGTGCCCCATTGCGGATCGCCGGGCCAGAAGCTTGGCGGCGTGGCGAACATCTCCGACCCGCCCTTGATGGCCGTGACGTACATCCAGTAGAGCGGGAATAGATAAATCGCCGCCATGACGATGGCGATCACAAGCATAAGGCGGTTGCGTGTTGTCTCACTCATCCGCGCACCTCATGGCGCGTGGAGCGGACATAGACGACCGAGGCGAACATGACGAAGACGATCATGATGACGGAGATGGTCGCGCCCTTAGCGAAATCATACTGGCGGAAGGACAAGTCCCAGGCCCAGTATTGCGTGACGTTGGATGAGTTGTTCGGACCGCCGGACGTGATCGCGGCAAAGAGGTCGAACTGCTGAAGCGTGAAGATCAGGCCAAGCGCGATGATGGCGCCGATCGTCGAACGCATCATCGGCAGCGTGATCGTCCAGAAGCGTTGCCAGGCATTGGCGCCATCGAGTTCCGCCGCCTCATAGAGGTCGCCGGGGATACCGGACAGGCCGACCGATAGCAGGATCATGTTGAAGGCCGTTCCCAGCCAGACGTTGGCGATGATGACGGCATAGAGCGAAAAGTGTGGATCGGAGCGCCAGAAGATATTGCTGCCGATGATGCCGCTCTCCTTGAGAATAAAATTGAGGACGCCGAAATCGCCCGAAAGGATCCAGTTCCAGATCGCACCGACAACGAGGCCGGGCATGACCCAGGAGACGAGGAACAGGCCGCGCAGCCACGAGGCGCCCGGGAAATTGACCCAGAAGAACAGCGCAAGACCGAATCCGATCAGGAACTGCCCCGCGATCGAGCCGACCACGAAGATCACGGTATTGCCGAGGATCGGCCAAGTTTCCGGCTGGGCAAAGAGATCGGTATAGTTCTTGAAGCCGACGAAGGGACGCGAAAAGGTTCCGAGGCTGAACATGTCAACCTCCTGGAAGCTCATCACCACATTGTAGATAAGCGGCAATCCCGCCATCAGGAACAGGAACGTCAGCGGAAGGGCGACGAGCGTGATGTCGAAGCCACGGCCGTCCCTGACACTTGAAAGAATCCGTTTCATCGGTCCTCCAATACTCCGAACGGGGCTGTCTGGAGCTTGCGCTGCGAGACAGCCCCTGCCGGGAGGAAATGGTGGGATGGCCCGAAAGCCATCCGGTTATGCGGGGGATACTAGCCCAGAACAGCCTTGATCTTGTCGGCAGCCTGATCGAGTGCGTCCTTCGGGCTCATCTGACCGGTCAGAGCAGCCTGGATGGCGTCCTGGATCGCCTTGGAGATCTTTGGCCATTGCGGGTTCGGGCCGCGCGGCTTGGCGTATTTCAGCTGTTCGATGAAGACTTTCAGCGCCTCGTCCTTCAGCTTCTCGCCGGTCTGCGGGATGGTGATGTCGGAACGGGCCGGAAGCTGGCCGTAGTTCTTGAACATCTTGTCGTCCTGGGAGGCAAAGAACTCGAGTGCCTTGAAGGCTTCGGCCGGATGCTTCGAGCTGGCAAAGATCGCCCAGTTGAAGTCGCCCATGGCGGAAGAACGCTCGGCCCCTTCCTTTGGAACCGGAAGCAGGGCTACGCCCCAATCAAACTTCGCTTCCTTCATCATGCGATCGAGCTCCCAGGGACCAGAGATCGCCATGGCGGCATTTCCCGAATTGAAGGTGCCGGTCGAATCCCACTGGCCGCGGGTCAACGTGTCCGGAGAAGCAAGCTTCTCGTCCATGATCGTCTTCCAGGTTTCCAGTGCCTTGACCGCGCCTTCGGCATTGATGTTCTCATAGCCGCCGCCTGCCATCTGGGCCCAGGGAAGGAACTGGAAAGTGCCCTCCTCGTTCGCCTTGGCGGAGAAGGCCAGGCCATAGACATTCTTGGCCGGGTCGGTCAGCTTGCGCGCATCCTCGACAAGTTCGTCCCAGGTCTGCGGCGGCTTGTTCGGATCAAGACCCTTCGCCTTGAACATATCTTTGTTGTAGTAGAGCGCGATCGTATTGGTCGCCTTCGGAATGCCGTAGTACTTGCCGTCCCATTCGACCGATTTCAGCGGACCAGGGAAGTAGTTTTCCGGCTTGATGGCCGACGATCCCTTGATCATGTCGGTGATATCGAGGAAGGCACCACGCGATGCGAACATGGCATGCTCGGGGTTGTCGACCGCGATGATGTCAGGCGCCTGGCCGGTGGCATAGGCGCGCATGGCTTCGGTGACGACGTCATCGAACTGGATCAGACGATACTCGATCTTGATGCCGTTGTTCTGCGCGTTGAATTCCTTGACGAGGTTCGGCGCCGGCTGAGTGTCCCTGTCCAGCGACCAGAGGGTCAAGGTGACGTCCTCGGCCTTGGCGGCCAGGCCGAAGAGAGAGACGCCTGCGAGCGCCAAGGCGCCGATCATTGCAAACTTGCGGATACCCATAGTTCTCCTCCTTTGTGGTTATCCTATCGGAAGCCGGCGATTCCTCCTCGCCGGCCACGATGTCATCAGACCGGATCGACGACGAAGTCGCCGCCCCGGGCATGCTTGAGATGGTTCAGTGCGTAGACCTGGCCGGTCATTTCCAAGTCGTCGCGATAGACCGGGTCGTGCCAGCCTTCGATGTCGATCGAACCGGACCAGCCGGCCAGGCGCAGTTCGGAAATAATGTCCGTCCAGTTGCTGTCGCCGAAGCCCGGCGTGCGCATGAAGACGAACTTCTCTTTGCCGAAGATGCCGTGTTCCTTGATGACGTCCCAGCGGATCGTCGCGTCTTTTCCATGCACGTGAAAGATCTTCTTGGCCCATTTGCGGATCTGTGGCAGTGGCTCGATCAGATAGACCATCTGATGGCAAGGCTCCCACTCAAGGCCGATGTGATCGTCCGGCGTTTCGTTGAAGATCAGTTCCCAGGCGTCCGGGTTGTGGGCGATGTTCCAGTCGCCGGTCGCCCAGTTGCCGTCCATGGCGCAGTTTTCGAAGGCGATCTTGACGCCCTTGTCGGCTGCACGCTTTGACAGCTCGCTCCAGATCTCCTTGTAGCGAGGCAGGCTGTCGGTCAGCGGCTTGTTACGAATGCGGCCGGTAAAGCCGGCAACACAGGTTGCGCCGAAATGGTGTGCGTTGTCGATGCAGTCCTTCCAGCCCTGCAGTGTCTGCAGGTCGATCTCCGTCGTTTCGAGCGGATTGCCGAACATGCCGAGCGTCGAGATGGTAATGTCGCGATCACCAATGGCATCGACGCAGCGCTTGCCGAGTTCGGCAAGATCCTGGCCGTTCGTCGTCTGCCAGAAGAAGGGCTCGAAGCTTTCAAAGCCCATATCGGCAATCTGGCCGATGCGCTTGTCGGCGCCGCCCTTGGAGGCGCTGACCATGGTGCCGATACGAATGGACTTGGCGGGGTTGCTCACGTCATTAATCCTTATGCTGAAATTTCAATGCGCTTGCCGGTCTTGGCGCTTTCGATCGCGCCGAAGACCATGGCGAGGCTTCTGATATTGTCGGAGCTTGCCGTTTCGGGCCGCTTGCCTGATTTGATCGCCTCGACGAAGCCTGCAATGACGCTGGCATGACCGTGCGTTTCTTCTTCGTGCGCGGGCTCGGGAACGTTTACGGGCGTAAAGCCATGCAGGAGGCCGGGCTCATTGCCGACAACCGCTGCATTGAACGTGTCGCCGCCATCCCAGGTCAACATGCCCTTGGAGCCGACGAGACGCCACTCGCTTTCCCAGCTCGTGCGCTCGCCTTCGGCGCACCAGGAGCCGCGGTAGGTGAAGACGACATCGTCAGAAAACTCGAAGGTCGCATTGGCCGAGGCGCCGTGCCTGTACCAGGAGCCTTTCGGATTGCGTTCGACGCAATAGACGGCAAGTGGCTTCTTGTCGGCGACATAGCGGGCGGCATCGAAGGTGTGGATCGCCATGTCGAGCAAAAGGACGTTGTCCATCTCCTCGCGGAAACCGCCGAAATGTGGAGCGAGGAAAAAGTCGCAGTGGATGGCGGTCAGGTCACCGATTGCCCCGCTCTCGATGAAACGGCGCATGCGGCGCACGCCCGAGATGAAGCGGCGGTTCTGGATGATGGCGTGGATCTTGCCGGTCTCGGCAGCGAGATCGATCAGCGCGGCTCCTTCGGCAAGCGAGGTCGCCATCGGCTTTTCGCTGAGAACGTGGCAACCGGCCTTCAGCGCCGTGGAGACGACGTTGAAACGTGCCGTCGGAATGACGACGTCGAACACGATGTCGGCCTTGGCCTTGGCAATGACGTCGGCAAGATCGGTGCCGATGACGGCGCCCTTTAGGCCGAACTCGGCGGCGAGTGCTTCGGCTGCTGCCGGATTGACGTCGACGAGGCCCTTGACCTCGATGGCGGCTTTAAGAGCCGGGGTTTCCTTGATGGCGCGCAACCAGCCCTTGGACATGGCTCCGCATCCGCATAGAACGGCATTCAAAATCACGATTTCCTCCGGTGGATCGTTTCCGGCTTTCCTCCCGAAACGCATCCCGTAAACGTTTACGATACTAAGCGGAAACGTTTCCTGCTGTCAATGCCATCTCGTTTTTACAGAAATGCTGCGAAAAACACTTGAAAACGCGGGCGCTTAGGCAAATGCCTGTCGCACCGCAGCATGAAAAAAGTTCGTTCGAATTTCTGTCGGTGGAACTCATCTTCGTACAGAGAGCCAGCAACGCGGGATCGCTCAGGTGTCGCATCTTCGTATTTTGGTAAGAACAAAAGGCTCGCCCCGGCTATGTGCTCAGCGAAAAAGCGTCACTCTCTCCTGGGGCAAGTTCGAGTGGCCAGATCGTGTTGCGTGCGCCTTTTGGGTAGTGCTCGGCATAGGCCGGCATTGTCGCCAGCAAGGTTTCGGCAAGCTCGACGCCGAGATCGCGCAGTGACATGCGAAAACAGGTCAGCGATGGTTGCAGGAATTTTCCGCGCGGTTCCTCGCGGAAGCCAATGACGGCGAGATCGCGACCGGGAACAATGCCTGCTTCGTTCAGGCGACGATAGAGGCCGATCGCCATGAGCTCGTATATCAGGATGATCGCCGTTGGCTTGCTGTCGAGCCGTAGCAGTTCATGACCAGCCTGGTAGCCGCCCTGCTCGCTTGATTTGACGCGGATGACGAGCGACGGATCGTAGGTGATGCCGTGCCGCTCGAGTGACTGGCGATAGGCGTCGACGAAGATATAGCCAAGATTGATGTCGTTCGATGGCGCTGCGATGGCGATACGGCGGTGTCCTTTGGACACGAGCCGATCGACAGCGCAGGCGGCGACGCCCTCGAAGTCAAGGTCGATCCAGGTATGGTTGCCGCCGGACGTGCTGCGCCCGAGCGCGACGAACGGGATCTTGGCCTTGACCAGGAGGTCGATACGCTTGTCGACGCGCTGCGTGGCCGAAATGATCATCGCATCGACGATCCGCCGCGCGACCATCCGCTTCAGATACTCGTGGGGGTCCTCGTCGTTCGGACATGGCAGCATCAGCAGGTCAAGCTTGTGACGGGAAAGCACGCTCTGCAGACCGCCGGTAACACCAAGGAAGAAGTTGTCGCTGTTTTCGACCGTTTCCTTGCTGGATTCGATCATCAGCCCGATGACGTTTGTCGTTCCCTGACGGAGGCTGCGTCCGGACTGATTTGCCACATAACCCAGCTCTTCGGCGGCCGCGAGCACGCGCTTGCGCGTCTCTTCATTGACGTCAGGCCTGCCGTTCAGCGCGCGCGAAACCGTCCCGATCGAGATGTCGAGATGCTTTGCGAGTTGGCGAATTCCCTTCATCTGCGGCAATCTACCTCCCCGATTGAACGCTGCGCCTCCTTATCTGCCATACTAAAACGTTTCCGGAAAGCGTCGTTGATACCGGGCAGGCGCTGGCGTCCTTCAATTCAAGGCTCCTCGCCGTCCACGGCAGCTGGCAAAACATTCAAGCGATTTCAAGATTTTATGGAAGCATCGCCTTCAGCTATCCGCTTGATCGAGGAAAAGCTCGGCGTGCTCGAATGTCGACGCCATCGCATCCTTTTCAGAAAGAAGCGGTGCCCCCTTAATCGGCCAAGCAATATTCAGAGCACGATCATTCCAGATCACGGCCCGCTCGTTTTCCGGCGAATAGAAATCTGTTGTCTTGTAGAGGAATTGCGCGCAGTCGGACAGAACGAGAAAGCCGTGGGCGAAGCCGGGGGGGATCCAGAGTTGCCGCTTGTTGTCAGCGGACAGGTACTCTCCCACCCACTTGCCGAAGGTCGGCGAGCCTTTGCGCATGTCGACGGCAACATCAAATACAGTGCCGTCCACAACGCGTACGAGTTTTCCCTGTGGTCGCCGTATTTGGTAATGCAAGCCCCTCAAGACGCCCTTTGCCGACTTGGAGTGATTGTCCTGCACGAAGCTGACGTCGCGGCCGACGGCCGCATTGAAGCGGGCCTGATTAAAGCTCTCGAAGAAGAATCCTCTGTCGTCGCCATAGACTGTCGGCTCGACCAGCAGGACATCGGCAATTTCGAGCGGCGTCACCTTCATCTGTCTTCAGCCTCGCTCAGAAGTCGCAGCAAGTACTTGCCATAGCCACTTTTCGCAAGCGGGGTGGCGAGCTGCTCAAGGTGGGCTCTGTCGATCCACTTGTTTCGAAACGCAATTTCCTCCGGGCAGGAAACCTTTAGGCCCTGGCGATGCTCCAGTGTCGAAATGAATTGTCCGGCATCGAGGAGAGAATCGTGAGTTCCCGTATCGAGCCAGGCATAGCCGCGCCCCATGATCTCCACGGTCAGGCTTCCTGCATCGAGGTAGCGGCTGTTCAGATCAGTAATCTCAAGCTCGCCGCGCGCTGAGGGCTTGAGCTGCTTGGCATAGTCGACTGCCCTCTCATCATAGAAATAGAGGCCCGTGACGGCATAGTTCGACTTCGGCAGGGACGGCTTTTCCTCGATGGACAGAGCCCTTTTCGCATCGTCGAACTCGACGACGCCATAGCGCTCGGGATCGAGCACATGGTAAGCGAAGACGGTTGCGCCGCTCGCGCGCGACATACCGCTACCCAGCAGGAGCGGCAGGTCATGCCCGTAGAAAATATTGTCGCCGAGCACGAGTGCGCTTGGCGACCCCTCCAGGAAGTCTTCTCCGATGATGAAGGCCTGGGCCAGGCCATCGGGCGACGGCTGCACGGCATAGGAGAAGTTGATGCCCCACTGCTCGCCGGTTCCCAGCAACGCCTCAAAGCGAGGTGTATCCTGCGGGGTCGATATCACCAGTATGTCTCGGATGCCCGCGAGCATCAGCGTGCTCAATGGATAGTAGATCATCGGTTTGTCGAAGACCGGCAGCAACTGCTTGCTGATTGCCAACGTCGCGGGATGCAGACGGGTGCCGGAACCACCGGCGAGGATGATGCCTTTTCGAGTCACGCCTGCAGCTCCCGTTCCTTCAGTTGATCGAGCATCCTGTCCACGTGCACGCTCCAGTACGGCAGATCCAATCCCAGGCGACCGGCGAGTGCATCGCTATTGAGCAAGGAGTTTTGCGGCCGCACTGCAGGCAGGGGGTATTCCTCGGTCGCAATCGGCTCGATGTCGGCAACATCAGTCTGCAAAGTGAACCCCAGTTCGCACGCACGTCGAACGACATAGGATGCAAGCTCATGCCAGCTCGTTTGGCCTTGCGCCGTCAGATGATAGATGCCGCCGTCAAATTCCCCTCGGCGATGGGCCGCGACTGCCAGTGCCGTGACGTCGGCGATCAGTTCGGCTGATGTCGGCGCGCCAAATTGATCGGCAACGATGCGCAGCGTCGCTCGCTCCCGCGCCAAGCGAAGAACGGTCTTGATGAAATTGGCTCCCGTCGCGGAGAAAACCCAGCTTGTCCGTAGTATAACGAACCTGCAGCCTGACGCTTCGATCGCTTGCTCGCCGGCTCGCTTTGATTGCCCGTAGACGTTCAGCGGATTGGTGTCGTCACTTTCGACGTACGGCGCCTCCTTCCGGCCGTCGAAAACATAGTCTGTTGAGTAGTGAACGAGCGTCGCGCCGCGGTCGCGGGCAAATCGAGCGATGATTTGCGGCGCTTCGGCATTAACCCGGAAAGCGGCCTCCGGCGTCGATTCCGCACGGTCGACCTGCGTCCAGGCGGCGGCATTAACGATAAGATCGGGCGCATGTTCCTCCAAGATCGCAGGGAGGGTCTCAGTCGCTTCCATATCGATGTCACGCCTTTCCAGCGCCGTCACCGCACCCAGCGGAAGGAGCGTTCGATGAAGTTCCCGGCCGACCTGGCCGTTCTTGCCAAGCAGCAGGATATTCATGCGTATTGCTTCGCGATCCAGTTGCGGTAGCTGCCGGAGGTGACGTTGTGTACCCAATCCGGATGATCGAGATACCAGCGAACAGTCTTTCGGATGCCGGTCTCGAACGTCTCGGCTGGTCGCCAGCCCAACTCTGCCTCAATCTTGCGGGCGTCGATAGCGTAGCGCCGGTCATGACCCGGGCGATCGGTCACGAACGTGATCTGATCCTGATAGGAGCCGCCGTCTGCTTTGGGCTTAAGCTCGTCAAGCACGTCGCAGAGCGTCATCACGACCTCGAGGTTGGTTCGTTCGTTCCAGCCCCCGATGTTGTAGGTCTGTCCTGGCAAGCCGTCGTCCAACACCCGTCGAATTGCGCTGCAGTGATCCTTGACGTAGAGCCAGTCGCGAATTTGCCGGCCATCGCCGTAGAGCGGCAAGGAGCGACCTGAAATGGCATTGTGAATGACCAGGGGAATGAGCTTTTCTGGAAAGTGAAACGGGCCGTAGTTGTTGGAGCAATTGGTGGTCAAAACGGGCAGGCCGTAGGTGTGGTGGTAGGCCCGAACAAGGTGGTCCGCTGCTGCTTTGCTGGCCGAATAAGGGCTGTTTGGCTGGTACTGATTTTGTTCGTCAAAGGCAGGATCACCCGCGCGCAGCGTACCGAATACCTCGTCGGTCGAAATGTGCAGGAAACGAAACCCTTCGCGATCCGCCAATCCGCCCCAATAGGCTCGCACTGCTTCCAGTAACCGGAATGTGCCTACGATGTTGGTCTGAATGAAATCTTCCGGCCCATGGATCGAGCGGTCAACATGGCTTTCGGCGGCGAAGTTCACGATGGCGCAGGGTTTGTATCGTGTCAGGAGGCTCGTCACCAGCGCACTATCGCCAATGCTTCCACGGACGAAGGTGTACCTGGCATCTCCCGAAAGCGAGGCCAAATTCTCACTGTTGCCAGCATAGGTCAGCGCATCGAGATTGAGAACAGGCTCGTCGCTCTGCGCCAGCCAGTCGAGAATGAAGTTTGAGCCGATAAAGCCGGCGCCGCCCGTCACCAAAATCATCGCTACACACCCTTCACACAAACACAAAACACAAACGACGACCAGCTAGTAGACATTCCTGCGATCAACCATGCTGACCATGGTCACATAGACGATTTTCAGATCGAGCCACAATGACCAATTATGGATGTACCAAAGGTCATGGCGAACACGGTCAGCCATTCGATCCACTGTCGGTGTTTCGCCTCGGCACCCGTTGATCTGGGCCCATCCTGTCAATCCGGGCTTGACATGCCGGCGCGATGCGTATTCGGCGATAAGAGCTCCATAGAGATCATCGTGCACCAATGCATGCGGACGCGGCCCGACGACCGACATGTCGCCTCGAAGGACGTTCCAGAATTGCGGCAGTTCGTCCAGGCTTGTCGATCGGATAAAGCCGCCGACTCGCGTGACGCGAGGGTCGTTGCGTGTCGCTTGGCGCACGTCCGTGGAATCTTCCATGACCGACATGCTGCGAAACTTGAGTATGCGAAACACGCGGCCACTATACCCTTTTCGCGATTGCACGAAGAAGATCGGTCCGGGGCTGTCTAGTTTTATGGCAACGGCAACCGCAACACAAATTGGGAACATGACAACCAGTGCAGCGATGGAAAAGGCGACATCGAATGCCCTTTTCAGTCCCCGTTCGTAGAGATCGAGCGGTGGGCGGTGGGTTTGGAACACGCGCCGCTCCCCGACCGTTTGCGCAGGGCCTTCGACGACGTCTCCGACGACACCGCCGAACATGACGCTTACCGGCACACAGAATTGACGCAGCGTGGTCAGGCACTCCTCGAGCGCGCGCAAATTTCCATAGTCGCTCCATGCAACCAGCACTTCATCCACTTCGGCTATGCCGTTCTTCTCATAGGCCTCGCTCATGGATGCCAGCGCCAGATCGGCTTCGGCAATTCGCATCGTATGCTTAATAGAGAGACCGCTGAGGGCGGCACGTTGAACGACTGATTCCGTCGGCATCGTGCTTGGGCAAATGAGAAGTACCCGTCGGGTGGGGAACGCTGCACGAGCAATCGCGCTGCTGAGGTGGCTATACCAGAACAGGCGCAAAGCGATCAGCCCACCCAAGGAGAGAATTGCACCTGTGATGATCGAGCCACGCGGAATTGCCGCGTCGATCTTGAAGAACAAGATCACGGCCAGAAGAAACAGCAGAGCCGCCGGCAAAAACGCCGTGATCAGCAGCAACTGGCGGCGGAACGACAACATCTCGCTCGGTCGGTAGGCATGGACGCTAAACATCGCCAACATGAAAATCGTCGCCACGAGTAGACCGATCCCGACGTAAAGCGAAGGGTCGGCAACAGTGCCGAAGGCAATCTGCTCGTAGAACAGATGACCTGCTGCACTCGCCGCAAGGAGAACGATAAAATCGACCGTTGCTGCGATGCAGGCAATCGCAATGCTGTTGAAACCGAACCATTTCCGGTCGCTTTTGACGGAAAGATGCGGGCCCCAGTTCTGTTCGACTGGAATGGTCATGATTCACACCCTCAACCCTGCTGTATAGTTAGCATGAGTTAAACGTGCCCAACAATTAACCTTGAATACGCCTTATTGCGTAACGCCCGGGACTATTGGCGAATATACTTCGCGATCTGGATCGCGAAATTAATTCTTCTTAAGTATTTCCTCTTAATAATTGGACGTTTAGCTTAGTAAATATTTAAAGCAACGAAGTATTGCCTGCGAGTTGCTTGATACTGGGCGGATCCTGGTATGGTGGCGGAAATCAATCCGTATTATTGATTAAGTTCGATGCAGAACAGCGTCATATTTCCTCAACTACGCAGAAGCCGATCCTGGTCAAACCGCTGCGCTTAACAGGCGGCAGGTTCAGGATAGTGGCATGATATGTGCAGTGCACATTGAGGTATTCATCCGCGCGACGAAAGTGGTGGTGATGCCACCCTAGCAGCTCTCGCTTCGGTCACGGTCGCAGAACATCCACTGTTATGCAGCGACAACATGACAGTCCTCGCCGATCGCGCGGCGAGGCGTTGCCAGAGAGAAAATGCGCAATCGGTGAAGATATCGGTTCTGCCGGTCGCTGCTATCTCGGTACATCGAGTTTGTTTATTGCAAACGTATAGTTATTGCCCGTGCCCCCACGGGTAACTACCAATTTGCGCGTTTTGGTTGTGATGCGCGCGAAATTTCCCTCGGTCGTAATCGACCGTGCGGTCGAAATCGTGGCGTAGCTTTCTCCCGGGAATTTTTCCGGGCATGCCTTGCCGCCGATGGCATAGATGCGCGCGCCGCCTTTTTCGTAACGCTGTTGAATAGGCCGGCCGCTAGCGTCGGCAAGAACCTTACAGCCGGGCGCATTTGGTACCGGAATAATCCGGTACCAGGGGCTGTCGGCGAGAGCGCCGGGCACGGATAATGACAGCAGGGCGGAGGCAACAAGGAATAGTCTCAACATGGTCCGGCTCCTTCATCGTCAAGAATGTAAAGCTATATTAGCTCATGTTGGTCAACAAGGTTATTTCGAATTATAGGAAGAAAAAAGAGATCATATCTAGTTGTCTATCAATGATTTGACATAGTCTTGTTATAGAATATTTACATGCGCAAGAACATCCATTGATCTTACCTTGGAGAAGCGCTGCTTCAACTGCCGACTAAATCCTTTGATGATTGCGGAGAGGTTCAAAATGACTCATGGATCTTTGGCGTTTTTTCTTGTTGCGCGCATATCGGTTTTCTGCAGCTGCGCCGCGTTCGCCAGTGCGAGTTTCGCGACGACGATTGATGTTTCTCCGTCGCCAACGCACGGCATCCAGGCTGCTCTCAATAGAGCACAGCCCGGTGACGTGATCCGGTTGAGACCTGGAGTATACTATGAAGATTTCAAGACGGTTCGAAACGGCAGACCCGGAAAACCGATCGTGATCACCGGTCCTCGGTCCGCGGTCATAAGGGGATCAGGCGCGTCGAGGGTGATCGAAATCAACCACGACTATACGGAACTGCGCGGGTTCACGGTGGATGGCAAATTCGGCGCCGGCAACACCAAGGGCAGCTATCGTGACAAGCTCATCTACGTGATCGGCAAGACGCGTGGAGACGGAGTAACGGGCCTGCGGATATTGAACATGTCCGTCAAAAATGCCGGGGGCGAGTGCATCAGGCTTCGCTACCAGACGCGCCGAAACGAGATTGCCTATTCACAGATCAGCAATTGCGGCCGCTATGATTTCGCCTTCAGAGACGGCGGTAAGAATGGCGAGGGCATCTACATCGGCACCGCCCCGGAGCAGCGGGGCGCCCACGGGGCTCCGGACCGATCCGTCGATGCCTCGGACGCCAATCACGTCCATCACAATATCATCGACACCAAAGGCAACGAGTGCGTGGATATCAAGGAAGGATCAAGCCGCAATGTCGTCGAGCATAACCAATGCTCCGGCCAGAAGGACAAGAACTCTGGCGGCTTCGATTCTCGCGGCAACAACAATGTCTTCCGCTACAACACCGTCAGCAATGTGCGCGGCGCGGGGGTGCGTCTCGGTGGGGACAGCGACAAGGATGGCATTAACAATGATGTCTACGGCAATACGTTTCGGAAGGTCGGAGTAGCAGTCGTGCGCGCAGAGCGCGGTCCGCAGGGCAAGGTGTGTGGCAACACCTCGCAGAGCAATTCCGAAAAGAAGGACAAGAAGAAGGGCAAGGTTCAGCTTAAGCCGCTAGCCGGCTGCTGACTGTTGCTTCGGTGGTAGCAAGGTGTCTCGGCTCAATTGGATGACAGCTTTTGGAGCGCGGCACGCGCCAGCGGATATCCACCCGCTGCCGACTTCTCCAACCACTGTCGACCTGTGGCGTCGTCCTGCGGTTTGTCGGTTGACTGAAGCATCATCATGCCCAGAAGGTATTGAGCCTCCGGATCATTCTGTTTGGCTGCGCTTTCGCGATAAGTCTGCGCTGTGTCGAGCGAGGCAGTAACGCCCGTGCCGTAGTAGTAGGCATCACCCAACACCTTTGAGGCTGATGCGTACCCGCTGGCTGCAGCCGTTTGGAGGCTCGCGATGATCAGATCCTTCCTGCTCTTGTCGACATCTGAACGTGCGAGAGCCCGTGAAAGATAATCAATGGCGTCGGCGTTGCCGCGTTCCGCCAGCGTTTGGAATATTGAAATCGCCTCGTTGACAGCTTCGGGCTTGTCCCTCTTCCACAGGACCTGCGCCATGACCTTAAGCGCATTTGGATCAGCTGCTCGCCCCTCCGCCCGGATGGCGGCCATTGCTTCGTCTTGTACGGACGGCGGATAATCGAGATTGAGCAATTGCTTCGCGGGTCTGCCTGCGTCCAGTGGATTGAGCGCGATCGATTGCAGAAGCAACTCGGAACTCACTGCCATATCCTCGGGCGTCTTGCTGAGCACGATGCGCTTGGCAATCTCGGTGTAGAGCTTTGCCCGGCGTGCCGGCTCAAGGCGAGCGGCCCATTTCTTCGCCTCAGAAATGTTCTTGAGGGTGCCTCGGCCTTCGGCGAGAGCAAGCGACGTTGCTTCGATGCCCTTGGCGTTTCCGACAACGGCTGCCCATCGGTACCACTTATAGGCAACCACGTCATTTTGTGGGACATCCAGCCCGGTGTATTGAATCAGTCCGTAGGCGGCCACGCAGCTCTTGCATCCACGCATTGCCTCCGCCGCAAGCGAGCGCAGGACGGCTGGCGTTCTATCCCCAAAGACATAGTCGTTCATAAGAATGCCCTTGGCAAGAAGCCGTGTAGCGTCTCTTGACGTTGGGCCAGCAAGCAGAAGAGCGAAACCATAATTTGGATCGCGTACCTTTCGGTCGGGTGCGGTAAGCGCCGCCGTGGCGATCAACAGGCGCTTGGGCAAGGGAAGTTTGACCGCCGCATTGACTTCGGGCCAGCCCTTTGCGATCCGCAGTTCTTGCCAATTCGCATATGTCTCGATCACGGGTCGCGGCGTCGGCTTCACGATCTTCGCCGCCTCGGTGGTCGCAATCGTGGCTGTTGCCATCAGAGCGGTCAGCGATATGCGTAGGATGCTCTTCATGACGCCTACTCCTGCATTGACTGTTCAGTTTGCCAAGTCAGTCGACTTGGTCAGCCAGCGTTGCGCCTCTTCGGTATCGGCTTTTGTGCCGAAGCCGATCTGCAACGCGATTGCATATTTCTCAAAGGCACCGCGGTAGCCCGCATGCGCCGCCTTCGAAAGCCATTCGGTGCTCTTGGTATCGGAGTGCTCAAACCCGTGGGTGCCAGCCGCGTAGAAGTCGGAGACGTTGAGCATGGCGGCTCCATTCCCGAGCGTTGCTGCCTTCAGGGTCCAGGATTTTGCCGCTTGCGTGAATGCAGGGCTGCCTTCGGAGAGCCGCAGATAGAGCCTGGAGAGCAGCGTTGCTACCTGCGGTGAATTCTGCGCCGCGAGATCACGCAGCAATGTTTCCACCTTCTCGTCACCACTGGACGGGTCGTTGAGCGTGGCCTGTTGCGACAGAATCTCCGTCACCAGGCTTTCCAGGGCTCCTTCGTCGCCGAGTCGAGCGCTTCTCAGCAGCCACATGTAACTATTCTTCTCATCCGCCGGCAGACCCTCGCCGGTGCTATACATGCGCCCGATCTCGCGCATGGCCTCCCGCTTTCCACCCTCGGCGGCGTCCTTCATGAGCTCGATTGCCTTTGCTTTTTCAGCTGGCCGTTCGTTCAGCAGGAAACGGGCAATCTGGTATTGCGTGCTTGGATCCTTCGTTGGCTCGGCGATCACCTGATCGAAGAGACCGAGATAGTCCTGCTTAAACTGCGGCACGGTTCGTATCGCCAACGCGACCTGGATCTTTTCCTTCTCCAGGCAAAGCGGCCGGCTGAGGGCAGCTTTGAGAATGGCCGCTTGCTGCTCGGCATCGCTTTCGACTTCGGCTTGCTTGAGGAGCGCGCGCAAGTCGCCTGTCACGTTCGCCCGGGTAAGCCATCGCCGCCAATCCGCTCCGCCACCGTCAGTGGCGGAAACCTTCATGTCCACCAGCCGCAGCATTGCCGAGATGCTGCCTTTGGACGCCGCCTCTACGAAGAGGGCCGTGGCCTTTTTGGGATCGGGCTCAAGCGTTGGATCGGGGTCGATGTAAAGTCTGGCCAACTCAAAGAGCAGGTCCGGATTTCCGGTCGGGGCCGATGCCTCCAGCATCGCTCTCGCCTTTATAGCGTCGCGCTCCTCAGGAGCATCAGGTGACAGAGCCGCACGCGCCTCCGTCAGTGTTGCAACTCCGGGGTCAGCGGTCATCGCGCGCTGGCGCCAGGTCTTAGCCGCAGCCGCATCCTTTTCCGTTCCGTGGCCATCACGGTAAGACAGGCTGACCCGCATCATGGCTTCGACATCGCCTTGCTCGGCCGCTTGCGTCAGAAACTTGGCGGCTGCTGCGTTGCCATCAGATGTGCGCTTGGCAGATGCCTCGTCTGCAAGCGTCAGCAGGCTTGCTGCGTTACCTGCGGCGGCGGCCTTCTCGAGCCAGACACGCGCCTTGGCACGGTCCTTTTCGACACCCGCTCCACAGAAGTAGAGCGATGACAGTTCGCTCATCGCGACACCGAGGCCGTGGTCGGCTGCCGCGCTCAGATATGTCAACGGATCCTTGTCGAGCTTTATAGCCGGCTTTTCACCCGCCGCGAGCTTGTAAAGCTCGAAGGCGGAACGTGAAGAGCCAAGATCTGCGGCCTTCACCAGCGTCTGCTTGGCGAGTTCGAAATTCGGTGCGCCAGCGCTGCCGCGCGCGTAGATGATGCCGAGTTGTTCCATTGTGCGGAGGCTGACGTCTGGCAGCACGGCCGCCTTCTGCAGGCTCTGCAGCTCAAGACCAGGATCGGCTCCGGCCCCATAGGCCCCACGATAGTAAGCGGCTTTCATTTCATAAGCGCGCGGGTTGCCGCGCTCCGCTTCCTGAGCCAGCAGTTTGAATGCTTCGTTCTTGCCGCTTCCTTCTGGTGGGGTTGAAAGCAGGAGATCGGCAAGGGTCAACCGGCTTGCCGAGTGCCCGAGTGCCGACGCTTGTCTCAAGAGACCGATCGCCTGTTGCTGATTGGCGGCGACACTGCTGTCTTGCAGGTATCGGCGTGCGAGTGTTGACATTGCCCTGACATCACCGAGTTTCACGGCAGCCTGCAGCCATTGTGCCGAGGTCTGTTGGTCGTCGAGCCCCAAATCGGGGTCGATCAGGATGTCGGCGAAGCCGGTCAGGACGCTGCAATCGCCGGCGCCCAATCTATCGGACATCTTCGAGATCGCACGGTTCAGATAGAGGCGGTTGGCGTCGGCAGTCTCTGCCAGTTGTGGATTGCGGTAGTAGAGACGCGCAAGTTCGAGTTCGGCGGCCGGATCGCCGGCGTTTGCTGCCGCAGTGAGATATCCCTGTGACTTCTTGAGGTCGACTGGTACGAGCTCGCCTTCGCGATAGAGCCTGCCGAGAAAGGTTCCCGCCTCGATCGTCCCGCGTTTGATCGCCTCCGTCTCGACCCTGATGATTTCATCGACGCGCAGAGAAGCGTTGTCGTCGTCGGCAAGAATGCGGCCGTAGAGATGGAGTGCGCGACCCGCTCCGGCAAATGGTACCTGGCTCAGGTAGAGGGCAATGCGTTCAGCGGTCGCCGGGCTTCTCTGATAAAGACTGTAGGGGCTGAATAGCGTTTGCGCATCCTGCAGCATGTCGTCGGGCGAGAGTGTGCCAGTGCTCTTTCCGTCCCAACGGTTCCAGTTGCGAGGCGCGGGCACCGCAGGCGGAGTGACACACATCTGCGAGTAGTCGAAATCCGGGCTCAGCGGGATCAAGGTCTCAGTGGCGGCAATGGCGTTCGTCGCCAGAACGGGTGCGCAAAAGGCAAGCGTCGCGGCGAGCGCGGTTCTTCGGAAACTTCCAAGCCGGCGGCCGACAGCCGCACTCCCAATCTCGTTTCCGTTGGACATTGAAATGCTACCTCATTGCTTCGGAGCGTCGTCACTCTCGTCTTGTGCCGATCTCATTCTGTCGAGCTGGCGTGCCCGCGCGATAATCTCGTCTCGGACCAGGACGACCCAGTTATGGGTCGGCCCAGCTTCACTGTCGCTTCGGGCCGGCACGATTAGCGCCGTGCATGCGAGGACGCGTGAATTGCTCTCCCGGTCTCCCTGCAGGTTCAGACCTCCCAGCGGCTGGCGGGGTATGCGCCTGCGAAATGTGACGCTGCGTTGGCGCTCACTCTTCCACACCATTGTCTTCGACCCCTTGCAGCGATACGGAAGACATGTCTCCCGCACCCATTTTTTTGAGCTTCTTTGCAGCTTGAACATGCTGCAGAGCGCGGGCGCTCTGCAGCCACTTGATCGCTTCGGCCTTGCTGGCGTCCGTGTTGTCGGCTTCGAGTTCCAGGGCGAGATGGAACATTGCAGTGGTGCTGCCTGCATTCGCGGCTCGCAGCTCCCATTCGCGCGCCTTCTTCGGATCCTTGTCGACGCCGATACCAAATTTGTAGACCTCGGCTAGTCTGTACATGGCGTCGGGAGCATCCCATCCCGTGCTGGCCGAAGCCCTTTCCAGCCAGAGGATTCCTGCCTCGGGATCACGTTGGGTGCCAAAGCCGGATAGAAGCGCGATGCCGGCTCCGATCATCGCGGACACATGACCTTCCCGGGCTCCGCGCATGTTCAGTCGGAAGTTCTGCGATGCATCGACCTCAGGTCCGATTGCTGCACCATATGTCTCCGCAAGGTCATGCCAGGCAAATGCATAGCCGTGCTCGGCCGCAGTGCGCAGCAGCTGAACGGCCTTGTCTTTTTCTCTTTTGACACCGCTGCCCCACATATAGGCGAGGCCAAGGTCGCGCGTTGCCATGTGGCTTCCTGCATCGGAGGAAATCTTCAGATGGGTCGCGGCAACAGCGAGATTGCGCTCTACGCCGCGCCCGTCGCGATAGGCGCGTGCCATGCGTATGTTGGCGGTCGGGTCATCGGGATGGAGCGCCAGCACCGAGCGGTAGTAGCCAACGGCCTTTTCGCCATCGCCTTCGACGTGCTTGCCATCCATGTAGAGGTCGCCAAGTTTCAGGAGTGCATCGACATCACCCTTCTGAGAGGCCTGCTCCAAGAGTTCGAGGCCGGTGGGGACATCTTTGGCATCCCCCTTTCCCTCGATGTAGACATTTGAAAGCGCAACGGCGGCGCCGGGAATCTTGGCGCCCGTGAGTTCGCGCAGCATCGAGGCGCCCTGAAGGTTCAGGCGTATATCCGATGGCATCAGCATGGCGCTCGCCAGATGCACCTTCTCGCGCGGAACGTCGCTCGCCGTCTTCAGGGCTAGGCGCAGCCATTCTGCCCCGACATTCGGATTTTGGGCCCGCTCGGACACATATTCGTAGAGCTCAACGGCCGCCGGGCTGTTGTTCTTTCGCGCCGCTGTCGTCAGTCGCTCGATCGCTTCGTCCAGCTTGCCATTTGCCTTGAGGAACCGCGCCATTTCAACCGGCGCTTCCCGGTTGCCGGCGGCGATCGCATCGGAGAAGGCCTCATGCGCGTTGCGAAATGCGGTCTCTCCGCCACGCGAGAGGTAGAGGTTCGCCAGGCTGACGAGGGCATCGGTGGCGCCAAGCGAAATCGCCTTCTTGTAGAGCGTGACCGCCCGGTCGAAATCCTGCCCGACGATTTCACCGTCGGCATAGGCCTCGGCCTCCTTCAGCATGGCGCTTTCGCTGCCTGCGCGCGACGCGCGCTCGATATAAGGGAAGGCTTTCTTGCGCTTGTTGATATCGGCCGACGACAGATAGACATCCGCCAGGCGATTGAGCACCTCGACCGACTCGGCCGCTGCCAGGGCTCGGAGATAGAGGTCAATAGCCTTTGTCTCGTTGATCTCTCCAACAACACCCTTGGCGTACATGTCGCCAAGGAGCAGTTGGCCGGTGACGCTTCCCTTCGCGGCTAGCTCGTTCAGCTTTTCGACCGCAAGCTCAACGTTTTCGCGGCTTCTCAGCGATGGGGCATCGATAACCAGATGGGCAAATCTCGTGAGAGCGGAATTGGATCCGTTCTTGACCCCGAGCCGGAAAATGTTTGCAGCACGCGTCTGGTCTATTACGACACTTGCGCCGTCGCGAAAACTTTCGCCAATCCGGATCAGATCTTCACCATTGGCGACATCACCGGCCATCGTCGCCTCATAGAGTTGGTCCGACGACCGCCTGCGCTGTTCGGCGGTTTCCTGCAATGCCTGGGAGTAATAGAGGACCGCCGTCGCGTCCTTGGCGTCGATCAGCTTGGCAATCCACATATCATAGACTTGTGGCGGGACGTTCAATGGACCGGCGTCGGCAAAGTCGCGCACCAATTCCTGCGCGGCTTCGATCGATCCGGCGGTGGCGGCTGCCTGGTATTGTTCGATAGCGGCGGCAGGATCGAAGAGCGGCGTATCAGGTTCGCCGAGCAGACGTGCGACCCAGACAACGGCTGTGATCTGGCCCAGCTGCGCAGACTTGCGATACCAGGCCAGAGCCTCCTTCTGATCCTCGGGCTTGTCCGACAGCCTTCGATAATATCCGCCGAGATCGAAGGCGGCGCCTGCATCTCCGCGCGCAGCGCGCTGGCGCAGTAGGTTGATGCCGAAGTTCGTCATAGCAGCCGCCTCGACCGGTGTCGCGCCGGGCAGCTTCGCCACCTCGAATGCTGCCGCGCCGTCACCAAGGCGAAGGGCAAGATTGAGGTTATCGCGCGCTTCCTGAGCGCGATTCGGAAACGATGCCAGCTTCTGCCCGCGGACATAGGCCGCCTCGGCATTGCCAGTCTTGATAACGTCATTCAGCAGGGTGAGCGCGCGATCGACGTCAACTGGCCCTCCTTCGCCTGCCAGCATCATCTTGGCGAGCAGAAGCTTTGCTTCGGCTTGTCTGGCACCGGGCAACGTCACGGCGGCCTCAAGGGCTTGGCGTGCTTTCGGGAAGTTTGGAACTCTCAGCGAATTGGCGGTCGAGACCGCTACTCCGCTCCGCAACTGCTTGGCGATCTTCAGAAGTCCCTCGCCGTCGTTTTGCTGGATCAACAGATCGACCTGTTCGGCCGGCGTCGCTGTCAGTTCGGCGACGGCCACCATCGGCGTTGAGAAGGCCAGATAGGTGGCTGCAAGCAAAACGGAGAGATGCTTCTGGCGTGGTGTCATCCCAGCCTCCAGAAGCATGTGGCGTTGCCGCCGGCGAATTCATCGATGAGAGGACGCTCGTTTGCTCCTTCTCGTTCAAGGAGCGCGCCTGCACGCCGCTGAGTGAAGTTCGCCGGCTCATGAACGGCGAGCGCTTCGAGGAACGCGAGATAGTGGCGTCCGTTGCCCCGGTTTTCCAGGAAGCCGAAATCCGGCTTCATGAAATCCTGTTCCGGCCCTGGAATGTAGTTCTCGGCGGAGTAGGCATTGACCAGGATCGGGTTGGTCATGCCATTCATCCAGTAGGACAGGACCGTCCACATGGATTTCTTCTTTCCATCGGCCGCTGTCGCGTCGAACAAGTCGTCCTGCCCGCCCGCTGCAATTTCAGCCATGACGGTCATGCTGGTCAGCGACTGGCGCATGTACCAGAGTGCGCGTGCACCGCGACGCGTTTCCAGCGGCAGGCTGCCATCGGCGCGGGCGTCATCCAGGATAACGCGAAAGCGGTCGAGCCCCTTCTGGTAGAGTGCCTGGTCACCCGTCAGGCTACCCCAGGCCATCAGGACGCTGTCGGCCAGATAGCGGTGATTGTTATAGTCGACGCTTCCCTCGAAAATCTGATCGGTGCGTCGAACCAGCGGATCGATCCAGGCGATTAGCTTCTGCTTCTCGTCATCGCCAAGCCCGTCGCGGATGATCGAATAGGCCACCACAGTCGGCAGCATCAGGCGTTTCAGAGCATAGTAGGCGTCGTGAATTTTCTCGGTTTCAGAGAATGCGCTGGCATCCGCCCACTTCAACAGAAAGGCCTTGAGCATTTCCTCGGCGCGTTTATCGCCAGCGAGCGCGCGGCCGGACAGAACCATGACCGCCCATGCGTATTGGTTGCCAGACCGGTCCGTGCCGTATCCCTCCGTGGTCGTCAGGCCCTTGATGACCTCGATGTTCAGCCATTTGGCGTCGGCATCGACCGCAAGGCACGCCTTGCGCGCATTGGATGATGGATTCTGCGCGAGAAAGGCCTTGCGTGCCTTTACATCAAACAGCCCTTGATAGCCGCCGTTCGCCGCTTGGCTTACGGATGCCTGTGTCGAGCTCGGCAACACTGTTGCGCTGAGAATGGCTGCGACCAGGGCGATCCCGCTACGTACCGCGAGGAGAGAATGAGCCGCCTTTTTCAAGTGTTGTCTCCTTTTCCATGGAAACTTTCGAATTGCACGGAGCCGCGGGCGTCCGTGCAGTTGCCGGACGTTTTGCTGTCAAAGAAAAGTGCATCGTTCTCCCCCAGGAACCCCGCCTCCCGGAATGCACATTCGTAATTTGCCGGCCGCTGCGGACGGCAGGTAGATGCGATTGCTACATCCTGATGTCCATTGAATCGCAGCACATGTCCCTCAAACGGGCGTGTGTCGCCGTCAAGCAGACGCCCTTCCTGATTGCGGAATTCGTTCTTTGCCAGCGTGACACCCGAGACGCCAGCAGCCTTTATCCCCTTGCCGTTTGCAGCGATCAGGTTGTCCGTCGCGGTGAACGTCGTCAGTGGCACATAGGGATCCATTACCAGATCGCGCTTATGCTCATCCTCTGCGAGCGACAGGTCGCTGATGTAGCCACTGATTGCCTCGAGCTTGTTGCGGACGATGGCGTTGTCATGGACGCCAATATCCCAGCTGTTACGCATGCGCACGCCGGAGCGGCCATTCTCGATGAAGGCGTTGGCAACTGCGAGATTGCAGCTACTCTCGAAGAACGTCAGGCCATCTTGGTCGTTCTCGAAGGAAAGGTTGCCATAGACAAGGTTATCCACGCTGTCACGGTCCAACATCAGGCCGGAGCCCTTGTTGTGGAACACCACGTTGCCGACCTGCCAGCTGGCATCGACGCCGCGGGAAATGATGATGCCGTGTTTCACCATGGTATCATGCGCGGTGTTGAGCGCGATCAGCAGTCGATGCGAGCGGTCGTGCGGATCGACGCCATAAAGGACGTTGTTTGCGTACTCGTTGCCGATGAGCGAGATGTCGTCGGCCTCGTAGGAATAGAAGCCGTACTCGAAGTTATGAAAATAGTTCTCGACGACAATGCCCGTCGGATTTCGCAATTGTTCGCGAGCCTTGGCGATTGTCTTCGGGCCGGCCGAGAACGTAAGTCCGAAAGACTTCGATGCTGCATATCCCAGCGAATCCAGAACAGATCCGCCAATATACATTTCGGAATTGCTCCAGCCGACGATGAAGGGCCGGAATACCCCACGCGTGTCTTTGCTGGAATTGCGCGGCTTCTGCAGCGCCTCATCCCACGATGTTACGGTCGTGTCCTGAATATAAAGTTTGCCGCCGACCGCGACAAAGGCGCCAGCGGTGGCGGACAAGCGATAGGCGGAAGCCTCCTGCCCGGACAGGATCAAGGCGGCCCCCTCGCCAACGAGCAGTGGCGCGCGAAGCGTGACGATATCGCCCTCCCGTTCGACCAACGGCTCGCCAGCCGTGCTATCCAGCTGCATGGCAAGACTACCAAGTGTATAGGTGCCGCTCTGAATGACGATAATGCGCGGATAGAGAAGCCCTTGCGCGCGGGCGGCATGGGAAAGACCGGTAAATCCGGCTGCAAGGTCCTCCATGAACTTGCTTTCATAAGGACTGAGGTTTCCCAATGTTATTGAGATCTGCCCCGGTGTCGGCAGCGGTATCATCGAGCGCGTCGTTGCGGCCGTCTTGCTTATGTCGGGATACCCATACTTGCTGAGTGGGGCGCTCATCACGGCTGTCGTCTTCAGCGACATACGGCCATCGCTGAAGACGGCCTTCGAGGGCTGGGGCAGGCCTTCGTTTCTCGCCTCCAATGATGCCTTCTTCAGCCAGTCTCTATAGTCTGACGTTTCACCCTTCCCCAGCCCCCAACCGAGCCGGTCAAGGTGGCGCAACTGCGCCTCGGCAATGGCGCGAAACGTGCCCACACGCAGTATCGGATCGCGAATGTCTTTGGTGGCAAGGATGGCCGTCCTGACATAGGCCGGATCGTTCGCGGCCGCGATCATGACCTCGGCTTTCAGTTGCTCGTCGCTGGCCGCAGGCTGGCTGTCGAAGTAGGCGATGGCGGTCTTCGTGTCACCTTTCAACGCAGCCCGGCTCGCGATGCGTCCAGCTGCCTTCGCCTTCAGCTTCTCGTCGGAAATCTTGCTGACGAGCTTCTTGGCAAGCGCGATCTGGTCGGACTTCGATAAGTAATCAATGATGTCGAAGAACAGGTCATCACGCTGCTCTGCCTTGTCCACCCCGCCTGCATAGGAGATCGCCTGGTCGACGACATCGGCCGCCTTCTCGGCCCCGTCCTTTCCGGATATCTCTTTGGCAAGCCGGAGGAGCGCCTCGACACGATACTCCGGTTCCTTGATGGAGCTTGCTAGGCCCATGGCATCGTCGGTCTTGCCATTGCGTGCCCAGACGCGGACAATTTCCGACTGCACGCGGCCTTTGTCTTCGTCGTTTGCTATCTCGTCGGCGATCTTCGTTGCGGCATCGAGGTCTCCTTCTCGCGCCTTGGCGCGGCCTATGCCCGAGAGCGCCTGCTCACGGTCCTTGAGGGTGGTGATCTTAGGGAGAAGCGCTTCGGCCTTCTTCAAATCGTCGCTGTCTGCGAACGCCTTGGCAAGGTTGCCGAGGGCATTGGATGCGCCCTTCATGTCGGTGAGCTGATCTGCGAAGGCTTGGGCATCATCGAACCGCTTGAGGTCGGTCGCTCCGCCGATAGCGGCAATCAGCGCCGCTTCCCTCGCATCGCCGCTTAGTGCTTTGACGATCTCCGTGCCACGGTCGTATTGCTGGGAGGCCATCTTCGCCAGGCCGCGATCACTGAGTTCGGAGGCAAGGGTGAAGTCGATCTCCGCAAGCCCCGGGCCGGTTTCCATCACCTCAGTCATTGCGGTCGCGTCGATCAGGCGGTCGGCATCAACACGGTTCTTGACGATGCGGATGATGAGGTCCTCCTGATCGCTTCGATCGGCCAAACTCGTGGCAAAAACCGGGAACAGGTTCACTGCATTCGCCTTGAGGGCCGCGCTCAGGACCTCATTGACGGTGTCGGCGCGGTGTTCGGACGACTCCGGATCGACGGATAGAGCAAACAGCAGGGCTTGTTCTATCCGGCCGGCCTTGAGTTCGGCCTTCACTGCCGCCGAGATGTCGTCGAATTTGGCGTCCTTGATTTCCTTTTTGCCGAGTTTCTTGTCGCCAAGCAGCCGCAGGGCGATATCGTAACGGGCAAAGCCACGCATGCGCGCCGGCCACATGCCGCCGACCGCCTTGTTGACGATGTTCGAGGTCAGCTTCGGTTCGACGTAGGCGCCGACCTGGGCGATGTTGTTAAGCGCGGCATTCTTCTCTTCAGCTGAGGTGATCTGCACGCTGACATCGATTGCCCTTTCCAAGAGGGTCAAAGCGGCATCGTGGTCGCTCGCGATCTGCCTCGCATAGTCGGCCAGCGCCGATACTTTGAGTTCCGGTGCCGATAGGGCGTCGATAAGGTCGTCGATCCTCAGCCTGGTCGTAACGCGTGCGTCCGGGTCGGCGCCCTTGTCGGTCAGGCTTGAAAGCGTGGCGCTCAGCGTCCCTGTCGTGACGACATCAGGCGTAATGCCGGCCGCCTCGAGGTCGGCAATGCTCGCTTTGGCAGCCTCATCACCACCTTCCGCGCTCACCGAAAGTGCGGCAAGCTGGTCGCGGGCGCGGTCATAAGCTTTGATCCGCTCGGCAGGTGTCTTGGCCTTGTCGACATCCAGAACAGATTGCCGGATTTTCTCGACGACCTGCTGAACGCTATCCGATGTCTGAGCGTATGCAGGATACGTCGCGATTGCGCCGAACAGGGCGGTCGCGGTCAAAACCGAGGCGGTCAATCCAGCGAGGTATCGTTTTTTGCTCATTCGCATTAACTCCCTCAACTCCCTCATCCCTTGGTTTCGGCAGCAGGTTGGCTCTCTGTGCCGCTTGTGCTGACGGCGTTGTTCAGCTTTTCCGGCAGGTTCGCGGTCGTCCAGGGCGACTGCACAAACCGCACCGTCACAGGCGTTCCCACGATGGAGGAGAGATCTGCGTCTCCGACGTCGATGTTGATCGGGATCTTGTTGCCGGACTCCAGATCGGTGCTTGTAAGCTTCGGCAGATCCCGGATGGTCGCGTTTGAGATTTGTTCGCCATGCGGAAGCTCGACCAGAACACGGGCGCCCCTAAAGAGACGCAAGGCCTGGGAATAATCGACCATCGCCACGACGTGCGGCTTGGCGTTTTGCATGCTGAGAGAAAGAAGCCGTTGTCCGGCTCGGACCTGGCTGTCCAATCCTACCTGAGCATCCTGAATGATACAGTCACAACGGGCCAGCACGGTAATGCTGCGGTTGTTGGCCGTCGGCAGGATCGTCGCCACAGGATCACCGGCCTTCACTGCCCCTTGTGTCACGATGTTGGTGACGACACCGTCCGATGGTGCGATCACGGCAGCGGAATCGATTGTCACAAGTGACTCGTCGGCACGGAAGGTCCAGAGTCTTTGATAAAGCGCGCCCCACAGAAAAAGCAGTACCCCGAGACCGAGGATCGACGTCACGGCAATTCGCAGAATCCGCCTGGCCACTGCCTTGTGCCGCTCGGCAGAAGACGGTTGTTGCGAGCCGGAATCCTTCTTCCGACTACGCGGATCGATGGAGCGGCTCGATAGATCGAGAACGTCGTTGAGGGTGATGACTTCGCCAGTCAGATGGGCATCACGCACATAGCGCAGAAAGCGGAGCTTTTCCTCCGTCAGCGACATGTACTGGAAGCCCGTGCGTCCCTTCGCGGGGTCGCAATAGCGAACCTGTGCATCGACCCGCAGCGTAAACACAAAGCCGTCAAAGGGGAATTCAAGATCCACCGGAAACGTTTTGAATTCGGGCAGGACCGTCTTTCCGGTCGCAACGCCTATGCCTCCGACCGACCAGTCGAGGCAGTTGTATCGGTATCCGTCGATGACGCATTTCAACGGGAGTTTGTAGCGTGCGTGCTGGCGTTGTACATCCGCTTCGAATTTTACGACGTTCATATCCGCTCCCTCAATTAATCGGGTCCAGCCCGTAGGCCATTGCAAGTATCGATGCGTCTGGAATTGCCAATTGCCCAAGGACGAGGGCGACAATCGTTATGAAAAGCGCGATCGCGATGACATGAACAAGCGTTGACGAAGCTTCGCGCGCGCGGCTTTGAAGGCGTGTCCGGCTATCTGCAAGCGTCGTCTTCTGGCGCGTCCACTTTTGTTTGTTCAGGTGGAAGAAAATGTAGGTTTTGACGATCGATCCGTAGATCTGATTGAAATAGATGAAGAAGGGATAGAAGGCCGAGACGCGGCGGCGTGAATTGAACAGCATCAGCGTCAGCAGGTAGCGCGTGGCAAGCACCCAAAGAAGATAGATGAGGAAGGCGAAGGGCGTTTCGAACACCCCGACCAGGAGAACCATTGCCAGTCCCGCGAGCGAGGTCCACATCGAGACGCGCTGATCGAAGATCGTCCACCACGTGAAGAAGCCGACCTTTGACGGGCCCAGTGCCAGCGCCCGTGAATTCGTACGCAGCATATTGCCGAACCAGCGCACCATCAGTTGTGTCGCCGCCGGCAGGAAGTATTTGGATGGAGGCTCCTCGACGGTCGCAACGACAACGTCGGGGATGTAGAGCATCTTGTAGCGGTTGCGCAGCAGCCAGAACCAGCTCGACTTGTCGTCTCCGGTCAGGAATTTCAACCGGCCGAACCGCCAGTGATCGACGTAGTCGGATTCGACCTGCCTGACAAAATCGGGATTGCAGATAATCGACGCCCTGAACATCGACATGCGTCCGGTCAGCGTCAGCACCTTGCGCGATAACCCATTCGACGACATGAGGATATGGCGCTGCGCGAAGCGCAGGCTGTACCAGATGTGGAACTTTGCCTTGCCATGGACACGTGAGACCTCATCTGTCGTGAGTGCGCCGACGCTGGTGTCCGCTCGGAAAAAGCCCACGCATTTGCTGACAAGATCAGGTGGAACGATCGAGTCGCCGTCGATGACGGCCACCACATCGTCGGCCGTCGGCTCCTGTCGCGAGATCGCACGGAAGCCATAGGCCAGCGCATCGCGCTTGCCGGTACCGGCGATGCGCGTGATGACGAGGCGAACATTGGTGTCTTCGCCGCAGATCAGGCTGTAGAGCGACTTGACGAGACGCTGGTCTCCCATTTCGACGATCGAAGCGACCACGGTGGCACCACCGGGTGCACGCTTTGCGGCTTCGAACGCGGCGCGGTAAACGGCTGCCGTCGTATCGCCGTCAATGCGGAAACTGGTGACAAGGAAAAAGACGTGCTGATCGCCTAAGGTGGCCGGGCTCTTGCGCATTGCATCCTCGGCCTCGGCGCGCATCTTGGGAAAGACCATCGAGCGGTAGATGTTGGAGCGCACAAAATGCGCAAGGCCCCAACCGTAGCGCCAGACGGCGAGGAAGCCGAGGCCGAAAAGGGCACCGGAATGGGCGCTGACAAGACTATCGAGTGGTGTAATGCAAGCGATGCTAAGGATCAGCGCAATATAGGCGAGATGCGCTTCAAGGCTTTCACTCCAGGTGACGAGCCACGAAGCGGATCCGGCGTCGCGGCCGTCGGGCGACGGCGCCAGTAGACGATCTACTGGTGCGGCAACCGGCCCATAGCCGTCAGCGTATTGCATTCCTGGCATCGGTTCCTGCCTCGATGTTTATGCATGCAATGCAGTGTGAGAAGCACTCCGGCTTCCCTTTGCTTTTGTTTTGAATAGGTGCGCCGGCCACGCCAAGCGGCCAGCGTAAGCACGTCACCAGCACAGGCCGTGATAGACGACGTTTTTGTTTTCCGGCTTTTCGATGCGTGCCAGATCGATGACCGTCACCGGTTTACCAGCGGTCTCGATCGCATCCTTGAGACCCGGGTATTTGTTGCCGACCACGATGACTTCGGATCTCGCGATGACATCCTTGATGTTGTCGTGGAGTAGCGGCGCGATGTGCTTGAGAAAGTTACGGCCCTGGCTCGCATCCCTGGCAACATGCGGATCGTAGATCGACACGTCCTTGCCCTTGCCCAGAAAACCCTCGACGAGTTCAAGCAGTGGGCTTTCCCTAAGGTCATCCGTGTCGGCCTTGAAGGTCACACCGATAAAGCCGATCGCTTCATGCGATGATGCGTCGACCAGCGCACGCGCGTGGTCGATCTGCACGACATTGGCAAGGCGTGCGGCGTCCAAGACCGGTGTCGGCACGTTCATTGAGCGGCCAAGTGCCGTTAACGCCCGCAGATCCTTTGGAAGGCAGGAGCCGCCATAGGCGAAGCCCGGTTTCATATAGGCGCGGGATATGTTGAGGCGCGTGTCGGAGCACAGCACGTCCATGACGACATGGCTGTCGATGCTCTTGGCCTTGCAGATATTGCCGATCTCATTCGAGAAGCTGATCTTGACGGCATGCCAGCAGTTGTTGGCGTACTTCACGATCTCGGCGCTGCGCATCGGAATGACATGCGGTGCGACGCCAATATGGCTGACAAGAGCCTTGAGCGCATCAATGGAGCGCGTGTCGTCCGCATACTGCCCGAACACGATGGCGCCGGGCTTGTAGTAGTCGGCGATCGCCGTGCTTTCGCGAAGGAATTCGGGATAGTAGGCAACGCCGAAATCACGTCCGGCGATCTTCCCTGAGGCCTTTTCCAAGGTTGGAATGACGAGCTCTTCCATGGTCCCCGGAAGGATGGTCGAGCGCATGACGACGATATGAAACTCGGCCTTATGCCGCAGCGCCCTGCCGATGTCTTCGCAGACCTGGCGAACGTGATTGGTGTTCAGTGTGCCATCCGGCAGGCTCGGCGTTCCGACACAGCAAAATGAGATGTCGGTATCGTTGATGGCGTCCGTTGCCGAGTGGGTTGCGCTCAGCAGGTCGTTGGCGTGCGCGCTCTGCAGCAACTCATCCAGGCCCGGCTCGACGATCGGCGCCTCACCTCCGGCAAGACGCTCGACTTTGAACTGGTCTGGATCAACAGCGACGACGGCAAAGCCGTCCTTGCTGAGGCATGCCGAGGAAACGCAACCGACGTAGCCGGCGCCGAAAATGCTCACACGATATCGACGGGCCTCGGTGCTCGGATAGTAATTGTCTAGAACAGAAACTTTTTGTTTGGAGGCAAGGCGGACGGAATTCAGGTCAAGTTCCATGTGTAACCTCATCTGCGCACAATTAAACCCTCCGGCGAATTCTTTCGTCGGGACACATGCTTACAGTCTAAGGAAACCCCCACCAGACGTTGTTTCTAACCGTCTTTGTTGTCGCGGTACATAGATGCTAAGCGCAAATAACGTTGTATGCAATAGATAAAAATTAACCAAAACTAATATAGTTTGAGCAACTCATACTTACGTTAAAAATAAGTAAGATAAATCAAATGATTACGATCGAGCTTGATGGATGCTAATCATAGAGACCAAGGCCGAGTTCTATCGCTCTGACTGGTTAACTGTCGGCCGTTTCGCGATAAAATCGGTACATGTGAAGTTATTTTGCTTTGGGACTTTGCAAGATTGTTAAGGCGCCTACAGATACTATGCATGGCAAGTATTACTGCTATTTTGCAGTAGCGCTCCCTGAAGCGTCTCCCGTGCGCGAGCGCTCAATGTGATGTGCGGCAGGGGCGTGGCGACAATATCGCCTCACAATCTGCTGGGATGCCAAGAGCTTGCTACCTGATCACCCCTTCACAGCACCGGCGGTCATTGAACCGGAAATTTGTCGATACATGACAAGGCCCAGCACGGCGGGCGGCAGGGCGCCGAGCATCATGACGGCCGATGCAGTGCCCCACTGCACGCCGCCGCCGCTGGCGGCAAAGAAAAAGGAGGCCCCGACGGTCATCGGGACGGCCCGGCTGGTGGTCAGCATCAAGCCGAAGAGGAACTCGTTCCAGGCCGTGATGAAGCCGAAAATGAAGGTCGTCACCAATGCCGGCCTGACCACCGGTCGGATGATCATGATCATCACCTGCCGTGAGCTGGCGCCATCGACTTTCGCTGCCTCGTCGAGCTCCAGCGGCACGTCGGAAATGGCGTTGACCATGATGACGAGCGCAAGCGGCGTGTTGACGATCGTCAGGATGAAGCCCAGTCCGAGCTGCGTGTCCAGCAGGCCAAGCCATTGATACATCATATAAAGCGGGATTGCGAAGATGATCAATGGCACGGCCCGCAAGTTGATGACGATCGGCAAGAGGGTGCGCTTGCCCGCATCGCTTCGCGCGATCGCATAGGCTGCCGGGAAGGCAAGAATGATCGCCAGGCTCGTTCCGATGAGTGACGCGATCGTGCTGTTCAAGAGATAGGAATAGATGTTGAATCGGTCGGTCTGGGTCAGAACGCGAAGGTAATTCTCGAATGTCGGCTGACCGACCCATAGGCCGGGGTTGATGGACAGTTCCTTCGCGCTCTTCAAAGAGGTAACGAGCGTTACGATGACCGGAAAGTTCATCGCGAGCGCAGCGACGGTAAAGACGATCCAGCGGGCAGTATTCAGCATCGCTATGTCCTCCTGCGCCCGGCAAGCCAGTTGAGGCCGTAGAGCACCGCAAGCGAGGCGACAAACAGCATGACGGACGCAGCAACAGCCTTGCCGATCGCACCTCCTTTGAAAAAGGCCTGATAGATGTAGATCGAAAGCGACGTCGTCGATCCTCCCGCGCCGCTGCCGGTCAGCGCATAGACGTTGTCGAATACGCGAAAGCCGTCGATGAAGCGGATGAAGAAGGCCATCACGAGGGTGGGCAGCATCAGCGGCAGTTCGATCCACCAGAGGATCTTGAACCAGGGTGCGCCGTCGAGTGCGGCCGCCTCCCGCACATCCAGCGGTATCGCCACGTAGGCCATGTAGAAGAGCAGAAAGGCGAACGGCGTCCACTGCAGTGTCTCGACGACAACGAGGGTGCGAAAGGCATTGTTGATGTCGAGGAAGGCCGGGCTGTCACCAAACCATAGGAAAAGATAGTAGGGTACCGGCCCGGCGAACTCGTGCAGTACAAGCCGATACATCAGGCCGATCATCGCCGGCGCCACCATCAATGGCAGCATCAACGGTGCCATCAGAAACGATCGCTTGGCAAGCAGCGGCGCAAGGAAGATGGCCAGGAACAGGCCGATCAGGCATTCGGCAAGAGCGGTCAGGATGCCAAAGCGCATCGAGAAGGATATGGCCTGCCAGAATTCCCGATCGGCAAGCACCGACACGTAGTTGCCGAACCCGCTAAGGTTTGGACTGCGCAGGTTCTCAAAGCTGACGGTTGAGACCGAGTAGATGAGATTGACGATAGAAGGGAAGCCCAGAAAGAGAAGCAGGAACGCCACAAGCGGCGTCAGGTAGGCTCGGCCTTCGGCGCGGTTTACAATAGCCATTATGGTCCGCCGGATTGCCGGCGCCAGGCGAAACCTGACGCCGGGTTTGCCTTACTTCTTCAACAGATCCTGCATGCCCGTCTTGACATGGGCAAGCGCCTCGTCGAGGCCCTGCTGACCGGACCAGTAGCCCGTGAATTCCTTCGCCTGGAGCTCGTAAACCGACAGAGCGTTGGCGGAGGTGGCGCCGTTCATCACGTAGCCGTACTTACTGGCGAACTCGCCGAGTTTGACGAGATCGGGACGCTCGCTGGAGACCTTGGCGACGACATCGGGCGACAGGGCCGGAGAGCCGCCGCTCTTGGCATAAAGAAGTGCGGCATCTTCCGTTGCCAGCCATTTCAGGAATTTGGTCGCGCCTTCCTTGTTCTTGGCATTCTTGTTGAGGCCGAGACCGAGACCGTGGATGTGATCCGCGCGACCGTTAGGGCCGGCGGGCGGCGCGACGATGCCGGTCACTTCCGCGACCGCTGGCGACTTTTCCGCGTTGGTCAGATCGGCCGCTGCTGCATTCCACTGCAGCGCGCTCGCCGCCTGGCCCGAGCTATACGCGGCGTTGGTCTCGGCGTATTCGTAGCTGAGCGAATCCTTCGGCGAAGCGCCGGCATCATAAAGTTTCTTGTAGAGCTCAAGGCCGGCTTTATACGCGTCGGAATCGACGGTGATCTTGCCATCCTTGTCCATCCAGTCGCCACCGTAGGACCGCGGTAGGGATTGAAAGACCATCATGTTGAAGAGCAGGTTTTTCATCTGCAGCACGGTGCCGTAGCGCACCGGGCTTGCAGGATTTGCCTGCTTGCTGAAATAGAGTGAGGTTGCTGCCCAATCGTCCCAGGTCCAACTGTCGGGATCCTTCGGCTGAAGCTCCTTGCCGAGATACTTCTGGGCAATTTCCCCGTATGTCTTCTTTGCCGCCTCGTCCTTCATCAGGGCGTCAACCAAATCCTTGCGATAGTACATGAAGTGCAAGGACAAATCCGTGGGCACGCCATATTGCTTGCCGTCAAACTGCATCGTCTTGAGGACGGATTCGCCAAACACCTTTGCTGCATCCGAACCCAGTTCCACAGGCTCCATGTAAGGCGCGTAACGGCCGATTGAATAGGTGGCAACGAGGTTGACGTCGAAAGCATCGGAGCCGGCGGCCATGTCGGCCTGCAGCTTGTCGAAGAAACCGTCGCGGTTGAAGAACAGCAGCTGCACCTTATCGGCATCACGGATGCCGGCCTGGGCGTTGTAGGCTTCGACCGTGGCTCTGAGCGCGGTTTCTTCCGAGCCGCCCGGCCAACCGAGTACCGTTACAGTTGCGTTTGCCATGCCCGGCAGCGCGACGCTCGCCAGAAGCGCCGCCGCAACAGGAAGAGACCTCATTTTGAATTTCATCGTCGTTCCCTTTCTTTTATTAGGTTTCATGCCATTCGCGCGCCGCTACTTGCCCCCTCCAGCAAGGTCTGCGGCGCCAATGATGCCTGCGCGGTGGCCGAGCTTTGCCGCGACAAGACGCGGAGTAAGCCTCGACGACAGGCCCGACAGATGAGTGCGCATTAGATCGAGATAGCCCTCGGCCAGGCCGATGCCGCCGCCAATGACGATCACATCAGGATCGAACATCATTTGGATATCCCGGCAGAGTGTCGCGGCGCGATAAGCCGAACGGGACATGATGTCGCTCGCCCAGCTCTCTTTGTTGCGGGCGCGGTCGAAAACCTCCACGGCATCGGCCGGATGGCCGGTCTTCAACGCCTCGTTGGCGATCCATTTGCCCGAGGTCTGATCTTCGAAAGCAGCCTGCCCCTGCGATGGAGACCGGATCAGGCCAAAGTGGCCGGCAAGCCCCGACAGCGGCTTGCCGTTGATAACGACACCTCCCCCGATACCGGTCGAGATCGTCAAAAAGACCAGGTTTTTGCCTGTCCCTGCCCCAAACTTGTATTCGCCCCAGGCTGCGGCCTGCGCATCGTTGATGGCAAAAGCCGGCCTGCCAAACAGGGCCTCAACGCGGTCGACAAGAGGGTAGCGATCGGGAATCGGGAGCGTCGCCGGATTGAGCGCTGACCAGTTGCCGCCTTCGATGAAGCCGGTCACCGCAATGCCGATCCGCGTGTATCGGTCCCGCCAGGTTGCCGTGCTTGCAGACACGCCCGAAAGCCAGGCGTCCGGGCCGGCGTCTCGTTCGGTCGCAACGACAATCTCGTCCAGAACGGCATCGCCGCTGACGAGCGCTGCCATCGTCTTGGTTCCGCCGATGTCGATGGAAAGCACGGTCTCGCGATGGGCGTTGTGATATGCCTTGTCGATTGCCTCATTGAACCATGAGGTGACGTGTTCGGTGCGGGTGATGGCCGAGCCCACGACGACGGCAAACGCCCCCGCTTGTGCTGCTGCTTGCGCCTGCTCGGGGGAGCGGATGCGGCCCTCGGCGATGACAAAAGGTGTGAGTTGCCGCATCGCCGCGATGAGTTCGATATCGGGGTCGAGCGGTTCCGGCCCGCCGACGTAGCCAGAGAGCGTGGTGCCGACGAAATCGACGCCTGCGGCAAGCGCCCGCCTTGCGTCGTCGAGCGACGAGCAGTCCGCCATCGTCAGCTTGCCCCTCGCCTTCACGGTGCGGATAAGTTCCTCCACCGAAGCTGGACGAGGCCGGTTCGTCGCGTCAAAGGCGATGATATCGGCACCGGCATCGGCCAGCGCTTCGGCATCGGCGACGAAAGGCGTGATGCGAACCTGAGTATCGGGAAGATCCCGCTTGACGATGCCGACAATCGGAGCAGAAACAACGGCGCGCACGGCTTTGACATAGGCGACCGACTCGATCCTCAACGCCTTGGCGCCGGCATCACGCGCCGCTTTCGCAAAGCCAGCGACGAAATCGGCATCATCCATCGGTCCGCCGGGAACCGGCTGGCAAGATACGATAAGGCTATTCCTGATGTCTTCCCGTTGCACTCGCGACACTCCATTTGGCATCACGATAGAAAGAAAATACCAGATTACAACCAGTTTGTATCTGGTCTTATCGCTGCAGTTCGAAGACGAAATCGTAGACGTCGCCTTTGTAGCGTGTCTCACAGTATTCCACGATCTGGTCGTCAGGCAGGAAACAGCGTCTTTCGGTCATCAGTAGTGGCGCGCCTATCTCGCAATGAAGATGCCCCGCATCTTCGCTGGACGCCGCCTTCGAGCGCATGCGCTGGATTGCCCGTTGCGGCATGAAACCACGCGCCTCAAGAGCCTCGTAAAGTGAGTCCCGGACCAGATCAGGCGACGGAAGAAAGCGCGTCGGTACGGCTGACGTCTCGACTGCGATGGGTGTGCCATCAGCCGTGCGCACACGTTTCATTCGGATAACGCTTGCATTCGCCGATACGCCTAGCGCCATCATCTCCGTGGGCGAAGGGCGACTTATCTGCTTGGAAATCCACACACATCCGGCCAGCATACCACGTGCGCGGATGTCTTCTGTGAAGCTGGTCAACGTCGACATCGACTTCTCGACCCGCGATCCGATCTCCGTCTTGAAGCCATGGCGACGATTGAGAAGGCCCTCTTCCTCAAGCAATGCCAACGCTTTGCGTACCGTCACGCGAGAAAGCGACAGGCTCTCGGCAAGGACCCGTTCGCCAGGCAGGACGGCACCGGGCTTTACGGCGTTGGAGCGAATAGCAGCTTCGATGGCCGACTTGAGCCGCTTGTAAAGGGGAACGTCTGCTGCCGCCAGGCTCAATTGCCCGGCGAGATGTTCAATCAAGCTGATATCCGGCATAGCTCACCTCGCGACCGATCAATCGCTAAAAGATTCTTGGAAATCGTCATCTGGAGCTATACTGGTATTATCTCGTTCATGCAAATTCTGCGTTATGGTCTCAGCGTAGCCTGGTCGCGCCGCGCGCACGGCTGTCCCAAAAACTACTCCAGTGGCAGGACGACAATCACCAAAGTACCGTTGCTGCGGCGGATCGTTCGTACCTTGCCGCCGAAGGCACGAATGCGCCGTTTCTGCATTAGCTTGCCCAGCCGGATTCGTTGTGGGGCGAGGGCCGGCGCTTTGGGTGGGCTGCCGATGTCGGCGATGGCGATCACGATGCGATTGCGTCGCATTCCATAGCGCAACTGCTGTACATTTCCAGGCGCATGCCTGTGGGCATTGATCAAGGCCTCCTGGATGAAACGATAGACGCAGATATTCAAATGCCCCCTGCTGGGATCGACGTCGAGCGCCCCTTTGATGGCCACGCGATTGCCGGTCAGGTCTGTGTGGCGGCGAACGGCAAGCAGGATGGTTTCATTGAGGGAAATGTTATCGAGTTCCGGCAGGACGAGGCCTGAGGAGATGTTGCGGATTTCATCCAGGACGACCGTTACAAGCCGCAGCAGTTTGCCAATACCCTCGACGGGAACAGCCACCGTGTCGCCGCCTCCCAGTGAGGGCTTCATGTCACTGAGCCGCAGCTTGACCAGGGTGAGCACCTGTATTGGCCCATCGTGGAGGTCGCTGCCGATCTGGTCGAGGATCTTTTCGTTGAGCTTGCCGGCCTCTTGCCTTGCACGCTCCGCTTCAAGCCGCAGGCGCCTATTCTGATTGGACAATTCCAGCGCATGCCGCAGGCTGGCTCTGATGGCGGTGTGCTGGTCGTCGATAAGGCGGCTGCCGCTACGCACGATCATATAGAGAAGGGCGAGCATGGGAACGGAAACGAGCAGTACGATCATCAGCGTCGACCGCCACGCGCCGGCGATCTCGGCAAGCAGGTAGTCGGGTCGCTCGTAGAATTCTCCGACGAGGACGACCTTGCCGGCGTTGTCGCGAACCAGCGGGGCATAGACCTCTATGTACTCAGCGTGTCGCTCCTCCCCGGAGTAGGCATGCTTGGAAATCATCGTGCGCGATACGACCACCTCTCCAGTGAGCGCGCGCTTTAGCTCGTCAAAGACCTGTTCCCGGTCCACTTTCCGTCCGGCCGTCGAATAAAACAGGCTGGCGTCCGGGTTCCAGATCTTGATCTCACGCACGTGCTGGCCAAGCGGACTATCGCCAAGGAGCTGATCGAGCTTCGCCTTTACCTCAGGCGAGAGACTCTTCGTGCGGATGTCCTCCTCGGAGATGAGCGGTTCTACGAATGTCTGCAGATAGGCTGCGCCCACGCTGCCGGCACCCTTCATGATCGCCTTCTCGATGCTCTTCGTGGTCCAAAGACCGAGCACGAACATCAGCGCGAGAACAATCAGCGACGCAATAAGGATGAATTTCACCTCGAGGCGCGCATTGCGCACCTTGTCGCGTGCCCATTGCCATACAGCGACCAAGCGCGTTTGCATCCCCCTCTTCGCCTCGCTTTGCGTCAACACCATACTCCCCCCGAATCGTGACGCCCCTGATTATATTAATGTTTGCGAATATTTTTCGCGCTGGCAACAACTACTGATCACGTTCAGTCATGGCGGCAGCGCCTCGATGCACGCACGCGTTGGTGTCCTTCAGTCCGCTGCGAAGTGTCCTTCAGGACAGTTTCTCCGGCCTTTGGTTGATTCGAATATTGCGACCTTTGTTGCTTATTTTGGATACTATAGTCTTGGCAATCGCAAGACCTTGTTCTCTGTCTGCTCGAAATCTCGAAATATATAAGTAAAGCAACCGAAGAGTATGTCACTTTCTGGCGGCTGCATATTCCGTTGGGGGTGGGGATTTGCGCCCGGAGAGGAGAGGGGAATGACTGCGTTTACGCTGAACCTGCAGGACATGAATTTCATTCTGCGTCAGATCAAGATTGCTGAGGCGCATGCCAGCGGCACGCCGCTGACCGAGATTTATGTCAATGCGGATGGGGACGTCGTTTCGGCGGGGACGCCGGGTGCCCTGCTTGCAATTCCCGATCCACATGTTCCTGCCGGTCTGAGGACGGTTGACGGAATGGATAACAGCGTTGTGCCGGGCCGGGAGACCTGGGGCGCGGCAGATCAAGCGATGCCGAGGCTGCTCGACGGTACCATCGTCAACGACGCTGATGGCGACACGATGCCTCTGGGACCCGGGGTGACCGTTACGAATAACAATTATGGCGCTGCCGGCAACGTTGCCGATGCCGATCCGCGCATCATTTCCAACCTCGTCGTTGACATGAGCACCAGCAATCCTGCTGCGCTCTTCGCCGCGCTGACGTTTGCAGGTTCCGAAGATCCACAAGCTGATCTCGAACGTCTGGTTGCCGCCCGCGTGACGCAAGCACAGGCAGACGCAGCGGTCATCACTGCTCAAGACGCGGTCAACTTAGCAAACAATGCCTTGAATGCGGCTGTGGTAGCCTATAACCCGGCCGATCCAACGACGATCGACGCCATTCAGGACGCGGCGGAAGCACTTACCGCGGCCGAAGAGGCTCTCGCTGATGCGCAGGTCGTCGCAACTGACCCGGAGGCAGCATTCCTGGCGCTCGCCGAAGAGCTTGGTCTGACTGTGAACGATCAAGGGTCGCTGGTTATCCCGAACGTTGCGCCGGATGAAGGCCTGACCGCGCCGTTCAACGGATGGATGACATTTTTCGGACAGTTCTTCGATCACGGTCTCGACCTGATCGCCAAGGGAAACAATGGCACCGTCTATATTCCGCTGCAACCCGACGATCCGCTCTATGACAAGGGTCTGGACGGGATCGCCGGCACGCCGGACGACGGTCGTACCAATTTCATGGTGCTGACGCGCGCAACGCCGAATGGCGGTACGCAAACCAATACGACGACATCGTTTGTGGACCAGAACCAGACCTACACCTCACACGCATCCCATCAGGTATTCCTGCGCGAGTACAAGCTGAACGCCGATGGCCAGCCCGTCGCGACGGGCAGGCTTCTGGATGGCACTCACACGGAAACCTCGCCCGACGGCATCGTCACTACCACCAAGAACGGTTTGCCGACCTGGGCCGATGTGAAAGCGCAGGCGCTGATGCTCGGTATCGAGTTGACGGACCTGGATGTTGTGAACATTCCGCTCCTGCGCACCGACGCCTACGGCAATTTCATTCCGGATCCTGTAACGGGTTACGCGCAACTCATCCTCAATATCGGCGCCGATGGGATACCGAACACTGACGATGATATCACGGTTTCTGGTATCCCGGCCGATCCGATTGCCGGTACGCCTGCCATTCCGGTCAATACCTTCACAGCGACTGTGACTATCGGCTCCACGACCTATACCGGCGCCGTACGCACGGGTCATGCCTTCCTCGATGACATCGCCCACAATGCGGTGCCCACCGGCGTCTTTGATCCGGATGGGCCGGCTGGGCCTAGTGGCGATATTGCTATTCAGGCAGACGATGACGATATAGCCGGTAACGCTATCGCCACGGACTTCCGCGGCCGCAAGGTTGCCTACGACGACGAGCTGCTCGACCGACACTTCATCACCGGCGACGGCCGCGGCAACGAAAACATCGGCCTGACCACCGTCCACCACATCTTCCACTCGGAGCACAACCGCCAGATCGACTCCCAGAAGCTGATCATTCTGCAGGGCGGCGATCTTGAGTTCATCAACGAATGGCTGGTTGGCGACATTACGGCTCTGCCCGACGGTTTTGCGACCATGACGGCGCTTCAACAGCTCGCCTTCGCGAATAGTCTCGATTGGGACGGCGAGCGTCTGTTCCAGGGTGCCCGCTTCGCGACCGAGATGCAGTACCAACACCTCGTCTTCGAGGAGTTCGCCCGCAAGATCCAGCCGGCGATCGACCTGTTCGTCTTCAACAACATCACCGACATCAATCCGTCGATCTTCTCGGAGTTTGCCAACACCGTCTATCGCTTCGGCCATTCGATGCTGACGGAGAACATGCCGCGCGTCTTCATCGACGAGGATGGTGTCGTAACCAGCACTGACAACATGGGACTGATTACGGCATTCCTCAATCCCGTCGCCTTCAACAATGATGGCGCAGTAACGGCGGAGGAGGCGGCCGGCGCCATCGTTCGCGGCATGACCGTCGAGCGCGGCAACGAGATCGATGAGTTCATCACCGGTGCATTGCGCAACAATCTGCTCGGCCTGCCGCTTGACCTTGCGACGATCAACATTGCGCGCGGACGCGACACCGGCATCCCGTCGCTGAACGACGCCCGCGCTCAACTCTTTGCGGCGAGCGGTTCGAGCTTCCTGACACCCTACGACAGCTGGACCGATTTCGCGGCGAATCTGAAGAACCCGATCTCGGTGGTGAATTTCATTGCTGCCTATGGCACCCACAGTTCGATCACCGCGCAAACGACGGTCGCCGGCAAGCGCGACGCCGCCTGGGCTCTCGTGTTCGGCGAGCCTTCCGGCACGGCGACCGTGGTTCCCGGTGATCGGCTGGACTTCTTGAACAGCACCGGTACCTGGAACGCCGGCAATAGCGGCCTCAATACCATTGATCTGTGGATTGGCGGCCTTGCCGAAAAGCAGATGCCGTTTGGCGGCTTCCTGGGCTCGACCTTCAACGCGGTCTTCGAAGCGCAGCTTGAAGCGCTGCAGGACGGCGATCGCCTTTACTATCTGACCCGCACGCAGGGCCAGAACTTCCTCAACATGCTGGAGCAGAACTCGTTCGCCAAGATGATCATGGCGAACACCGACATTTCTCAGCCAGGCGCAGACGGCATCCGCGGCACGGCGGACGACATCATCAATCGCCATATCGGCGTCGATTCCTTCGCGAAGTACGACTTCGTCCTCGAAGTCAATTCCGCCAACCAGGCCGATTACAATGGCGCCGCGGCAGGCGGTGATCCGCTCGGCACCGACGCTGCGCTCGAGGCCATGGGGCTCGGCAAGGTGGCGCGCAACGATCCCGGTACATTAGGTGCGGACCCGAATTATCTACGCTTCACCGGCGGCGAGCACATCGTCGTTGGCGGTACGAACAATGACGACACCATCATCACCGATTTCGGTGACGACGGCATCTGGGGTGATGCTGGCAACGATCGCATCGAATCCGGCGCCGGCGTTGACCTCGTCAATGGTGGTGCCGGCGACGACATCATCACCGACAGCGGCGATACCGGCGACTTCCTGAAGGGGGACGAAGGCAACGACGTGATCGCCAATTCCAACGGGATCGACGTCCTGATGGGCGGCAAAGGAAAGGATGCGATCTTCGTCGGCGTCGACGACACGGAAGTCTTCGGCGGCGAGGGTGACGACTTCATCCTAGGCGGCGAAGGCGTCGATCTTTTGATGGGCAATGAAGGCGACGACTGGATCGAGGGCGCCGGCGGCTTCGATACGACGGCAGGGGACAATTCGGAACTGTTCTTCAACAGCATCATCAACGGCCACGACGTGATGTTCGCCGGCAACGACGAGAACGACTTCGACGGCGAGTCCGGCGACGACATCATGGTGCAGGGCGAGAGCGTCATGCGCAACGAAGGTATGTTCGGCTTCGACTGGGCGATCTTCAAGGACGTTGCTCGCAATGCCCATGCGGATATGAACATTCCGATCTTCACGACTGAACAGGAGGACGTTCTGCGCAACCGCTTCGACAAGGTCGAGGCGCTGTCCGGCTGGGACCATAACGACACGCTGATTGGTGACGAGCGCACATTTGGTGTGATCGCGCCTGGCGATACTGTCGCGACGACGGAAAACATTTTCTTCAATGACAGCCTCGATGCGGCGGGGTTGAATCGCATTGCCGGGCTCTCCGAGATCGTCGAACTCGATGCGGATGGTCTCTTCCAGAGCGGCAACATCCTGCTCGGCGGCGGCGGCCACGATTTGTTGCAGGGCAATGGTGGCGATGACATTCTCGATGGTGATCGTTGGCTGAACGTCAGGATCCGCATAACTGCGGGATCGGACAATGTGGAAGCGGATGAGATCGCCTCCGTTGACAGCATGAAGCACGTCTTCACAGCGGCGGAAGCTCCTGAACCAGCGTGGATCGGAAAGTCACTCTTCGAATTGCTCGTCAATCGCGTCATCAGCCCCGATCAGATGCATATCGTGCGCGAGATCAGGACCGATGATGGCGCCGGCGATATTGATACGGCAGTCTTCCGAGGCGGCCGGAGCGAATATGAAATTGAAGGCATCGATTTCGCCAGTGACGGTGACGAGCAGACAACCGTCCGGCATTTGGTGGACACGGCCGTCGGTGGCGTTGCCGTGAACGATGGCATCGACAAGGTCAGCAACATCGAACGCCTGCAATTCGCCGATGAGACCGTGGAACTCGTTCCTGTTAACGACAATGCGCCGGTGGGCAACCCTGTTATCGAAGGCGTGGCTCAGATTGGGCAGCTTCTCAGGGTGCAGATGGATCCCGATGGTTCCCTGGCGAATGTCACCGATGCGGATAATCCGAATGGCGGCAAAATCTTTCCGCCGTTGGTGATCGAATGGCAAATCGAAACGGATCCGGGCGTTTTCGTCGATACCGGCTTTCGCGGTCCGTCGTTCACACCGGCAAACGATGGCGAATTCGAAGTCGGCGCAGACGTCCGTATTCGGGCCATCGTCCGCTACACGGATGCGCGGGGCATTCCGTACGCGGTCGCTTCAATACCAACCGACCCGCTCGTTCCGGCAACCAATCTCGTGGCGACAGAAGGTGATGACGTACTGGTCGGCACGCCCGGTGACGACACGATCGACGGCCTCGGCGGCAACGACGTCATCTTCGGCCTGGCTGGAGACGATGACCTGATAGGCGGCGCAGGCGACGACGAAATCTTCGGCGGACTGGGAGGTGATACCCTCACGGGCGGTGGCGGCAACGACATTCTCGACGGCGGCGAAGGCGACGACACGGCTGTCTTTGCCGGCAATCGGGCCGATTTCACCTTCGAGATCAACGCCGAAGGTCAGCTGGAGGTGGTTGGCGCGACCGAAGAGGATGCCGTCATCAGCATCGAGCGGTTCCAGTTCAACGATGCTGTTGTAACGCTCGCCGAAGTGGAAGCGGGCTTGCCAGACACGATTCCCACGGAAGGTGCCGACACCATCACGGGAACCGAAGGCGCGGACGCCATCGACGCGCTTGGCGGCAACGACACGATCAACGCGCTCGGTGGCGACGATGACCTCGTCGGCGGTCTGGGTGATGACGTGATCAACGCCGGCGCTGGCGACGACACGATTGCGTGGGAAGTCGGCGACGGCCGCGACATCATCGATGGTGGCGCTGGCACTGACCGCTTCCGCGTCCGCGGCGACAACAGCGATGAGACATTCTTCGTCGAAACCGAGGCGGACTTTCTGTCTCGGACGGGTCTGCCTGCCAGCTCCCTCCAGGCCACTACCGAAATCGTTATCTCCCGCAGCGTCGGCGCCGGACCTTCGATCGTCGTGGCAGAACTGGCCGGGATGGACGAGATCGACATCAACGGCGGTGGCGGTAACGACACCTTCGTCGTCTCTGGCGATTTCGCAGGGTCGGATCTCGATCCGAGCACGATCACCATCGACGGCACCAGCGGCGACGACACGGTTGACATAACCGGTCTCGACTCGCAGCACCGCATCGTCTTCCGCTCGAATGGCGGTGACGACACCATCATCGGCACCCTGCGCCCGCAGGACGTGGTAGAGCTGGCTCCGGGGTCGGTGATCTCCGGCTACACCTTGAGCGACAACGTCAACGGAACGAGGACGCTATCGAACGGCACGCATTCGATCACCTTCACTGGTGTCGTCCCGCCGCAGTTCGTCCCCCCAGATGACGACCCGAACTCGGGACCGTTTGCCTTCACGGCGGCCGACCTCGCGGGTCTCAAGAATCTGGTGAACGGGCTGCCTGCCTTCGAGGATGACGACGACACTGAAGGCTTCGGTGGCGTGCGCAGTCTGTCTGGCCATGGCAACAACGAAGGCAACCCCGATTGGGGTGCCGCCGACGAGCCGTTCATCCGGATCACCAATCCGCATTTTGGCGAGTACGATCCGGCGACCGGCAACAATCAGGTCAACCCGATCTTCGAAGGGCTCGATCCACGCAGCATCAGCAACGTGCTGGGAGCCCAGGAGGCCAACCTTGCGAAGAACGCGGCCAACGCCAACATCTTCTTCATGGCGTTCGGCCAGTACTTCGATCATGGCCTCGACTTCCTGCCGAAAGGCGGCAACGGAACGCTCCAGATCGGTGCGCCGGGCAATGGAGCGCCTGGTTCCGGGAACCCCGCGGATCTGACACGTGGCACCGTCTACGACATCGACGAAAATGGCGTGACGCAGCATCTCAACAAGACTTCGCCCTTCGTCGACCAGAACCAGGCCTACGGATCGCATGAGCTGATCGGTCAGTTCCTGCGTGAGAGTGATGGGAACCAGGGCTTCGGTTCGCACCTGCTGCAGGGTGCGGTGGATCCGTCCAACACTGAGTTCCGGCTGCTGCCGACGCTGCGTGAACTGATCATGCATCACTGGCAGGCCAATACGATCTTCCATGATCCGGCGGTGCCAGGCGGACAGATCAGCTTCCGCGATTATTTCGCCGGTCTGGTCGATGCGACCGGTCACATCAATGAGGCGATGCTGCCTCAGATGACGTCCAACTTCATGGGCAGTGGCCATGCGCTGCTGCTCGACACTAACCCGTTCATCAGCCTGCTCGATCACTATGTCGTCGGCGATGGGCGTGGCAACGAGAACTTTGCGCTGACCTCGATGCACACGATCTGGGCACGCAATCACAACTTCCATGTGGAACTTCTGGAGCAGTCTGGCTTCCAGGGAACGGCCGAAGAGCTGTTCCAGGCCGCCAAGATGGTGAACGAGGCCGAGTATCAGCGTGTCGTGTTCACCGAGTTTGCCGATATGCTGATCGGCGGCATCCGGGGCGATGGAAGTCATGGCTTCGAGGAATACAATCCCAATGCCACGGCCGCGATCTCGCACGAATTCGCAGCAGCGGTCTATCGCGTTGGCCATTCGCTGATCGGCCAGACGATGACCGTGATCGGGCCGGATGGCGAGCCGAGGCAGGTTGCACTCTTCGACGCCTTCCTCAATCCGAGCAATGATCCCAGCGTCTTCAAGGGTCCTTTGCCTCCCGGCTACGTGCCCCAACCTGGTTACGAGCAGCTCGGCGTCAATTCGATCCTCGGCGGCATCGTGACTCAGGATGCGGAGGAAGTGGACTTCAACATCGTCGACGCGGTGCGCAACGATCTCGTCCGTATCAACGCCGACCTGTTCTCCTTCAATGTCGCCCGCGCCTGGGATGTCGGGCTCGGTACTTTGAACCAGGTGCGCATGGATCTGGCGGCATCGACTGATCCCTATGTCAGGGAAGCACTCGGCTATGCCGGCGACCTCTCGGCCTACACGTCCTGGGAGGACTTCCAGGCCCGCAATGGCCTGTCGGACGCCGTCATCAACCAGTTCCGCCAGGCCTATCCCGATCTCGTGCTGCAGGCGGGCGATATTGCCAGCTTCCAGACGAGCAACCCTGACATTCAGGTTGCGATCCAGCCGGACGGAACCGGCATCGTCAAGGGCATCGACCGTGTTGATCTTTGGGTCGGCGGTCTCGCCGAAAAGCACATCAACGGTGGCATGGTCGGGCAAACCTTCTGGGTCGTGCTGCAGGAGCAGTTCGATCGCCTGCAGGAAGCCGACCGCTTCTACTACCTGAACCGTTTCGACAACTTCGATTTCTACGAGGAGTTTGTCGACGGCCAGGAGTTCGCCGATATCGTGGCCCGCAATACCGGCCTGACGGGCCTTTCTGAACACATCTTCGAAACCGAGCCTCTCGATGAGGAAGATGACAACGATGATGGTGACGGTGACGACGACGATGATGACAACAGCGGCCCGGGAGGTGACGACGACGACGACGATGATGACGACGACGACCAGTCTGGTGGCGACGATGATGACGATGATGACGACTCATCCGGCGGCGATGACGACGATGATGGCAACAGCGGCCCCGGAGGTGACGACGACGACGATGACGACGGCGACGACCAGTCTGGCGGCGACGATGACGACGATGATGACTCCTCGTCCGGCGGCGATGACGACGAGGACGACGGCAGTGTCCCGCTTCCGGTCGCGGCACGGACGTTGATCGGGACGAGTGCTGCGGATGTGCTGGTTGGTGCTGGGGGGGCGGACACGGTCCTTGGCGGTGGTGCCGGGGATATCGTGGTCGGCGATGCCGGCGATGACATCCTGCGCGGCGAGGACGGCGACGACGTGGTGACGGCTGGCGACGGCAACGACAGCGTCACGGGCGGTGCCGGTGACGACGAGCTGCATGGCGGGGCGGGCGACGACATGCTGTTCGGCAATGCCGGCAAGGACATGATCCATGGCGAGGGCGGCTCCGACTTCATCGAGGGCGGGGCCGGCGACGACCAGGTCTGGGGTGGGGCCGGCGATGACGGGATCATCACCTCTGCCGGCGACGGCGACGACCAGTACTGGGGCGGCGAGGGCATCGACACGCTGGACTATGCGGTGGCGAGCGCCAACCTGACGGTCGACCTCGGCAACGGCTTCATGCAGCGTGGCCAGGTGTCGGGGGGCTCGACCGGGACGGATGTCGTCTACGGCTTCGAGAACGTCATCACCGGCTCCGGCCATGACACGATCACGGCAACGGCTGATGTCAACGTCATGGACGGCGGGCTCGGCAACGACACCTTCCGCTTCCTGTCGGCGGCGGCTGCCAATGGCGACACGATCCACGGCTTCCAGCCGGGCGACAAGATCGACTTTGCGGCCATCGACGCCAATACGGGCAGTGCCGGCGTGCAGCACTTCTCGCTTGCGGCAGGCGGTTCGCTGACGGCGGCCGGCCAGGTGGTGGTCACCCATGAGGTGCTGAACGGCGACGAGTTCACGGTGATCCACGGCAATGTCGACAGCAATAGCGATGCCGACTTCGTGCTGATGCTGAAGGGCAACTACAACTTGACCGACAGCGACTTCAACGGCGTCTCCT
>NZ_AKKA01000070.1 GCF_000282035.1 Rhizobium sp. CF122 | reverse complement strand
ATCCTGGAAATTGAGCGCGGGACGCAATCACGAGCTGCCTCATCCTCGTTATCTCAAGTGGCACAGAGCGAACTGCTTAGGTTATCAAGGCGAGGGGTACCGTCACAGGGAAAGTCGCTCCTCGCATACCGTTTCGACTAGAGTTTGAAGAGCCTTCACGCGCTCGACCAGCCAAGCGAGCTCCTCGCTGGTGATTGTGTATTTCGACGAATATCGCGCTTCGACATAGGCCCGCGACAGCAACTCGAAGCAGCGTCGTGAAAACCGGCTGTCACGCGGCCAGGCGGCAATCAGCCGATTGTCGATCCCCTCGGCCTGAGAGCGAAGAACCTTCAGACGGTGAGACTTGGGACTGTAGAGCGTGAGTGTCAGCAGGGTACAGTGGTATAGCGCCTCTGTGGCTTGATGAAGCAAGAAAGCCTGTTGTTTTGGAAACGTCTCTCCGAGCGATCCTTGAGCTGCTAGGAAGCCGGCGGCATTCCTTGACCACTCCATGAAGTTGGAATTTGCTTCTCGCTGTCGCTCCTCCGCCGTCAGTGGCTTCGGTTGCGCCAGCGGATGACCGGGCTCCTCGTAGAGGGGAATGCCGTCCCTGGCGATGTCGACGAAGAAGGGGCGGCCGCGGGACAGCTGGTCGTTGACATCGGCCAGTGTGTGGATGATCGGCACGACCGGCGTTTCGATGCGGTGCGCGATCTGCGCCTTTAGCAGCCGCTCCTCGATGCCGTCCCAGAGCTCCTGCTCCTCGGCAAAGGACTTGCTGTTGACGACGATTAGCAGGTCGTAGTCGGAGCGATAGCCGCTCAGGCGATCCTCGACCCAGCCGCCGCGGGCGTAGGATCCATAGAGCAGGACCATCAGGATCTTGCCGGCATGGCGCTTGGCCGACAGCTTACCGGCCTGGAAGCGTTCGACCTCGGCAAACAGGATCTCGAGGATGCGCGCCAGTTCGCGCCGCTTCCGGTCCGGCAGGTGCTCGACATGGTCGGTCAGGGTCAAAGCCGCGTCAAAGCCTTCGGTCAGAATCGCATCCATCGTAGCGGTTCCATCATGATTGCACACCAAATCTTTTTACGGGATTTTGTTCATGTGCACAATTCAAGGATGTGCTCATTGTACGATAAATTCGTAATGCGCCCACACGCAATGGCGGCCGCTTCAAAAAGACGATGATCGTGGCACTCGCCCGCAAGCTCTTGGTCGCGCTATGGAAATATGTGAAATCAGGCGTTGTCATCGAGGGCGCGGTCATGAAATCCGCCTAAACGACGACAATCCAACTGCAAAGCGATTCCAATCCCCAGCGCCTGATTAGCGCTGGCGGATCCAGGTGAACGGACCGTGGTCCTCAATGGCTGCGACAGCCGGGAACAAGATTGGTACCGTTTCCCTGAGCCCTTGCCGCCGCAAGCGGGATTGTGGTGCAGCCGTCCCAGAGCGGCGACCGTATGTGATGAGGTTGTACAGGCTCGCAAGCTGAGCCGGTAAAGTATGGGGCTCAGGCTTGGATTCAAAACGAGGAAGCCAAAATGCCGCCTTGATAGCCGTTGACCTCAAACTCCTCATGTGAGGAGGACCCGACCGCCTCGCGACGATATCGTTGACATCGCCCGGTCGCTGGCACGGCCGGGGCGGTCTGCTCTCAACAGGGTTGAGTAGCGACGCGATCGCAATGGCTCGCCGCGTATAGTCGGAGATATGATAGCGGCCATATCCTCATCCAAGAGTCATCTCGATCGTCATCTATCACTCCTCGTCTTGATACGAGGGGGCAGTTCTTCGCTTCGTTAGGGGGGTCAGTTCTCCAATTCGGCAAAGGGGTCAATTCCTCGATTCGCTTGACACCGACTTTGTGTCCTCAATGAAAATTGCGACCTTTCGGCATGACTTGAGTTGTTTCTAGTGCTCCGACATGACTGCTTGAAATCAGCCTTTTCTCCATGACTGCCTTCTCAAGTGAGTTTGCGAGTTTCCTTTGGCGAGGATCCATCGTCGGATTGAGCGCTTCATCCGAACGATCACTAACGCCGAAACGACGGGCTTCCTTCTGCAGGATGCCAAGTGCGGGTGTCATATCCTCGATATGATCGACGACAGTGTGGATCACGCCGCTCTGGCTCTGAAGCTTGCCATATATCTTCACGAGCCGTGCTCCCATGACGATCGGGCGGTACTTCTCGAATACCTTCTTCCAGACAATGGCATTGGCAACGCCAGTCTCGTCTTCCAATGTCATGAAGATGACGCCCTTGGCTGAGCCCGGGCGTTGACGCACCAAAACCAGGCCGGCAATCGTCACCCTTCTTCCGTTCGGGATGGTAAGAAGATCGACATTCCGAACGACCCCGACTTTACGGAATTCATCTCGCAGGAATGAGACGGGATGGCCCTTCAAGGAGAGCGAAAGGTAGCGGTAGTCCTCGACGACCTGTTCACCAGCCAGCATTTCCGGCAGCCGTGTCTCAGGCTCGACCTGCAGATCGATGTGGCTCACCTGGTCGAACAAAGGGAGCTTTTCGGCAGCACTCTTCGCATCGAGTGCCCGTACGGCCCAGAGTGCCTCCCGTCGCGACAGTCTTATAGAATGAAAGGCATCTGCATCGGCAAGTCGTTCTATATCTGCCTTTTGCAGGCCTGAGCGCAGCCAGAGATCGCGGATCGAAGAATAACCCCTGCCTCTGTTGGCGACGAGCTGCTGCATGCTCACTTCCGAAAGGCCTTTTATCTGCCGAAAGCCAAGCCGAACGGCTCGCTTCGTCTGGATAACTTCCCGCATGGCGGCATGCCGGAAATCAACAGCACGTTTGTTGAATTCGGCCTCTTCCAGCAGACAATCCCAGTTCGATTCATTGATATCGACCGGCCTGATCACAACGCCATGCTCCCGGGCATCCCGGACGAGTTGTGCGGGAGCATAGAAGCCCATCGGCTGTGAGTTCAGCATCGCAGCACAGAAGACGTCGGGATAGTAAGCTTTTACCCAGGAAGAGGCGTAGACGAGCAGAGCGAAAGAGGCGGCGTGGCTTTCCGGGAAACCGTATTCGCCAAAACCTTTGATCTGGTTGAAACATTGCTGGGCAAAATCGCGAGAGTACTTTTTCGCGACCATGCCTTCGATGAACCGCTTTTCGAAATTGCCGATGGTGCCTGTCCGTTTGAAGGTCGCCATGGCGCGCCTCAGCTGATCGGCTTCAGCCGGCTTAAATCCCGCCGCCGTGATTGCGATCTGCATCGCTTGTTCCTGGAAGAGCGGCACGCCGAGCGTTCGCTCCAGGACACTTTCCAACTCCTTGCTCGGATACTCTATTGGGATACCGCGATCCCTGTCCTCCCTTCGTTTCAGGTAGGGGTGGACCATGTCGCCCTGGATGGGGCCTGGCCGAACGATGGCGACTTCGATGACGAGGTCGTAGAATTTTTTGGGCTTCAGGCGCGGCAGCATACTCATTTGCGCCCGGCTCTCGATCTGGAAGACGCCAAGCGTGTCGGCCCGGCATATCATCTCGTAGACGGGCTCTTCGTCCTCATGCGTGTCGTTGCCGAGATCAGCGAGCGTCTTCTTGACGTCATAATGCAGGAGAAGCAGATCGAATGCCCGCTTCAGCGCGGTCAGCATTCCAAGCGCCAGGATGTCGACCTTCAGGATCTTCAGATTGTCGAGGTCATCCTTGTCCCACTCGACCATGTAGCGTCCGGGCATTGCCGTCTTCATGATCGGAACGACTTCATCCAGCCTGTCCCTGGTGATGACGAAGCCGCCGACATGCTGGGTGAGGTGGCGGGGAAAACCAAGAAGCTCGGAAGCATACTTCAGCACGTTCTTGGTCATGGGATCGAAAATGTCGAGCCCGGCCGCTTTTGCCTCGCGCTCGGACAGCTTCTCTTCCGACCAACCCCAAACTAGGCTGCCGATCGCAGACTGAACATCTTCCGAGAGACCGAAGGCTTTTGAGACCTCGCGTCCTGCGGACCGGGTGCGGTAGGTCGTCACCCCTGCCGTCAGGCCGGCATGTTCCTTGCCATATTTCTCGTAGATATGCTGGATGACCTCTTCGCGCCTCTCGTGCTCGAAATCGACATCGATATCCGGCGGCTCATCGCGGTCCATCGAGAGGAAGCGATCGAAGAGCAGGGTGCTCTTCTCCGGATTGACCTCCGTTATCTCGAGGCAATAACAAATGACCGAGTTTGCCGCGGAGCCGCGACCCTGACAGAGAATTTTCTTCTCATGTCGGGCATACTGGATGATCCGGTGGACCGTCAGGAAGTATGGTTCATACTGCTTCTGACGAACGAGGCTTAGCTCGTATTCGATGTTCTGCTGGACCTTCTCCGGTATGCCGCCGGGAAAGCGTTTTGCCGCGCCAGCCTTGGTAAGGCGCTCCAGGGTTTGATAAGGCGTTTCCCCCTCGTCATTCTCGGGGGGATAGTTGTGTTCCAGTTCATCGAGTGAAAAGGAAAGGCTGCCAAAGAACTTTCCCGTGTTCGTTACGGCGTGTGGGTAGTCTTTGAAGAGGCGCAGGATTTCGCCGCCATCCTTGAGATAGCGTTCGGCATTCGGCGCCAGAAGAAAGCCGGCTTCGGGAATGGCAACGTGTTCCCGGATCGACGTCACGATATCGGCGAGGGGGCGACGGGTGGTGTCGTGGTAGAGCGGCTGGTTGGTGGCGATCAGCGGGATGCGGTTGCGATCGGCCAGCATGGAGATGGTCGCGAACATGCGCTTGTCACGGCCGTCATAGGCGGGGGCGAGCGCAATGTGGAATTTTTTCCGGAAGCGTTTTTTGAAGCGCTCCAGACAGGCTTCGAACGCTGCGTGATTGCCATCGGTAATGGACGGATCGGGAATGAGCGCGAGCATCATGTCGTCGCCCCATTCCATCAGATCCGCTTCCGTTAGAATGCATTTTCCCTTCTCGGTTCTTAGATTCCCGGTGCTCAGCAATCGGCAAAGATGCGCCCAGCCTCGGCGATCCTGCGGATAGGCAAGAATATCAGGCGTTCCATCCGAGAAGACCAGGCGGGCGCCCGGTTGAAAACGGATCGGATCGAGGATGACGTCATTCTTTTCATGCTCCTCCAGAAGCCCGGCCTTCATCCGCTCGAATTTCTTTCGGATCGCCTTAGACTGGGCATGCGCCCGGACAACGCCTGCAACCGAATTGCGGTCGGCGATGCCAAGCCCTCCAAACTTCAGAACCGCAGCGCGGACGACCATTTCCTCGGGCTTGGATGCACCCTCCAGAAACGAGAAATTGGTCTTGGCGCCGATCTCGAAGAAGGCAGGCATCAGGCGATGACTCCATGCATGTACCAGTTCTGCGTTGCGTCACGCTCATAATGGCCATGGCGATAAATCCAGAAGCGGCGTCCCTGATCGTCTTCGATACGGAAGTAGTCCCGATCCTCCGCATCTGATCCATCGAGCCACCATTCCATCGCCAGCCGTTCCGGTCCCTCGCTCTTCAGGACGCGATGCTGCATACGCCGCCAGTGAAAGCTGGCGGGTGCACCATCGGGAATTTCGATGGCAAAGGCGCCCATCGGTTCCGGCTTGCGAAGCAGCCGCACGGGCCGCTCGTTCCTGGCCGGTGGAGGATGTCCTTGCCTGATCTTCGGGGCGGATAGGTGATCGATTGCGGGTACGGCAATGACGGCTCTTTCCGGTACGTGGCTCTCTCGCAATTGGAAGGTCTGCAGGCAGTCTGCCCCGAGGCGGGCGGAAACCCTATCCACGAAGGCAGCAAGAGACGCATCCTTCTGCTGGCGATACTCGAAATCGCCTTGCGACGTCACGAAATCTTCGTGACGTCGCACGTTGAGGCGAAGGATTTCAAAACCGTAACCCGCGTCGAAATCGTCGTGGATTGCCTGCAGGCGTTCGGCAAAGAGAGCGGCGATGCGCTTGGGTTCCCTCAGGGGCTGCGCGGTCCCTGCCGAAATGCGGAACACCTTGCCGTCGACGCGAAACAAGACCAGTTCGAAGATGCGGCCCCCGACGCCACGGGCTTCCAGCGAGAGCTTCAGGGAGACGGCAATCTGACCTGTGAGCGCGAGGATATCGTCTTCCGCGCCGATCGGTTCGATCAGACGACGTTCGACCGAGAGGCTCGCAACTGGCAGCCGCGGAGATACCGGCTCTTCATCTGTCCCAAGCGCCTGATCGAGCCTCAAAAGCAAGGCTCCTCCGAAGCGGCGGGCAAGTGGGGCGCGTGGTGCGTCCAGTAGGTCGCCCACATATTTGAGCCCCATTTTATTCAGGGCGCCTACGGTTTCTTCTTCAAGGCGTAAAGCCGCGATCGGCAAAGGCGCCAGAACCTGCTCGGCCTTCCCGTGTTCGATGATCCCGCCTTGACCGAAACGGCTGACCGCCCAGGACAATCCCGGTGATGAAGAGACGGCACCGCGTGCATCAAGGCCCATCTGGAAAAGCCTTGCGAGAATATCCTTAAGAAGTGCCGTCTCGCCACCGAACAGATGAGCACAGCCCGTGATGTCGAGAAACAGGCCATCCACGCCATCGAGAGCGACAAGCGGAGTATAGCGATCGCACCAATCGGCGATCGCTTCCAGGAAGCGTCGGTTGGCAACCAGGTCGTCCTCGATCACATCGAGCTTGGGATAGATGGCGCGGGCTTCGGCGACGCCCATATGCTTTCTGAGATTGAGAGCTTCTGCAGCCTCATCCAGCGCCGTCAGCCGCATGGTATTGTTGAGGCGACTGGAGCAGACGATCGGTGGTGCGTCAGGACGTCCGTGCGAACGCCAGGAGAGCCCCCATTTCTTTCTTGCGATCCGGTCGGTCGGGAGATGCGGAAAGTGGAGCGCCAGAATGCGCTGCGCGTTCGTCTGGAAGGCGAGGGTCGGCTGATTGGGAGACGGCGAAAAAACGGCGGTCATGAGGGTTCCACTCCAGTAAAAAGGAGAGGGGAGCCGGATTGCGGCTCTTCTCCAGGGTGAGATGAAAAACCGGGTTGCCGATGCTACCGCCCAGCATCGTACCATCCGGCAAGGGGCGCGCCTGTGCCGGCGCGGGTGCTGCAAGGAAGCGGAAATAAGCGCTACTGGCTTCTTCCTCTCCAGCCTGCCGCAGCAGGAAAAGCGGGCGTTTGGATGCCTTTGCCCGCAAGCTCAAACGACGGCTCTCCGTCAGGCCAAAGGGCTTCGGGTTGCCCCGGACCTCCAGGATCGTCGCAGGAAAGACGCCGCTTTCGACTGCCGCTTCCGCAAGCCAGAGGGCATCCTCAAGCTTGCGCGGACTGGCATAGAAGAACTGGTCCGGCTTCAGGCCGAAATCCCGCAGCCCCACGGCGTAGGGCTCTCCCGCCTCCATCGTGCAAACCGTATCGGCGATCCACAGGATCGGTAGCGGCACATTGTGGCTCTCTTCGGCCTGACGTTGCAGCATGGCAGCAAGTGCCAGCACAAAGCCGCTGCCAGCACCGGCTTCCCGCAAGAGATCGGAGCGAATCTCGGTAATCCCGTCGAGCGGCAAGCCGCCATCGATCGCCTCGTCGAGCGCGGGTATTCCGAGGGGAAGACGCAATACATCTTCGTTTTTTCCAGCGGCGGGGCCGCCATTTTCACCCAAGGCCTGGCTTTCCGCTGCAGCCAAGGCCGGCGCGGGCTTTCCTTCGAGCTTTGCAATGGTTTCGCGGAGTGCAAAAAGCCGCTCGCGCGTCACGGCCGGCTGTGCCATGACGTTCTCCAACTTTCAAATGTTCCTGTTATGTTCTTATGGATTCCAGAGGTGGGCGAAAGAGTCAACAGGCATTTGATGTGAATTTATTCCTGCCTTTGATTCCGCTCTCGAAAATCGTGCGTAAAGGTTCTATATGGGCCGCAAAGGAAGGAATATTCATGGCCCGCATAGACCAGAGCGAGAATTGGCGGGATCGCCACGCGCCGACGATCAGCACTTTCGAGTCGTTGGCGATGGAGGCATATAGCCATCTGCCGGAAGAATTCCGCTCACTGACCACCAATCTGACGATCGAGATCGAGGACTTCCCTGACGACGACGTATTCGAGGACATGGCGCTGGAAACGCCATTCGACCTTCTCGGCCTCTTCGAAGGCCGAGGAATCTCGGAGCGCTTCACGATGGAAACCGGCGAATTGCCGAACCGCATCCGCCTCTACCGGCGGCCGATTCTCGACTACTGGGCCGAGAACGACGAGACGCTGGGTGATATCATCACTCACGTCCTCATCCACGAGATCGGCCACCATTTCGGTCTCAGCGACGACGATATGGAGCGGATCGAGGCGAGCGCCGAAGAGGCGGCCGAACGCTAAGCTCGCGCTTACTGTTCGGACAGTTTCATGTCCGGATGGTAGTCCTTGCCTTCGACTTCCTTGACGATCGCCTGAGCACACATCACTTGGCCGGTCTGGGTGTTGAAGGTCAGCGACGGCGAGCCGTTCAACGACCAGCCCTTGTTGAGGGCGGCGGTCACGCGGTGACAGAAAGCGGCATCATCCTGGCCGGTCAGAAGGCGATATAGCTTCATCTAAAGTCGTCTTTCACTTCGCCGTTTGGCGTTCTGCAATCAGGCGGGCTTTATGAACCAGACTTTCCGCCTGGACAAGATGCAGCCGCTCAATCATCCGACCATTGGCATTGATGATATTCAGGCCTTCGGCAGCAGGGTCGGCAAAGGCGGCGATGATCGCCTCCGCCTCGGCAATTGCCGCTTCGTCCAGGCCGAAATGCCGGTTGGCAGCTTCGATCTGAGCCGGGTGGATCAGCATCTTGCCGTCGAAGCCCATGGCGCGGGCATGCGCGCATTCGGCATCGAAGGCATCGGCATCCTTGAAATCGTTGAAGACGCTGTCGATCGCATCAAGGCCATAGGCACGCACGGCCAGGATCACCTGCATCAGCCAGGGCACGAGATAGGTGCGACCCGGCTGCGGCAGGACACCGGTCTCCTTGCGCAGGTCGTTGAGGCCGACGACGAAACAATCAAGCCTTGAGCCCGGTGTGCGCCCGGCCTCGGCGATCGCCGCCGCGTTCAGAATGCCGCGGGGCGTTTCGATCATCGCCCAGATGCGCAGGCTTTCCGGCGCGTCGGCATCGGCGAGCCGGTCGCTGACGGACATCACATCCTGAGGCTCGTCCACTTTCGGCAGGAGTACGGCATCCGGCTCCAATGCCAAGACCAGCTCCATGTCCGCATTGCCGAAGGTGGAACCAAGCGCATTGATGCGGATGATCCGCTCCTTATTCACAAGGGGAGCCCCGGAAAAAAAAGCCTTCAGATTCTCGCGGGCTTCCGCCTTTCGTTCCGGTGCCACCGAGTCCTCAAGATCGAAGATGACGGCATCGCAATCCAGCGCATGGGTCTTTTCCAGGGCGCGTGCATTAATGGCCGGAACGCTCAGCACCGAACGGCGAAGATTCAAGGAACGAGTCGGAGAATTGCGGGTCATCACAAATGTGTGCCAAGCTTTGTGACAGGTGGCAAGACAACAAAAAGCCATGCTCACCTTGCAGAGAAGGAAAAGAAGGACCACATTCCTTTCCGAAGAAAGGTCTAAAACTCATGCAAAGCATTCGTTCCGTCTTCCTCTTGCTCGCAGGCATCACCGCCTTCGTTGCGCTGGCGCTCGTCACCTTTTCCGTGACGCTCGCAGTCGGCGGTATTCTGACGGTGCTTATGGTTGGCCGCGCGCTCTCGTTGAAGATGAAACCTGCCCCGGTCCGCGCCTCCGCCAAGACCAAGCCTCATTCCGGCGAGAACATGCGCATCTGGAATGACGGCCGCGGCACGATCATCGATCTCTGACGGGTGGATACTTTTCCAGAAAAATTTCGGCATCGCTGTCGGCTCGACTGATCTTCCCGCGTCTTTGAAAGGCCAGGGCTTCTGCCCGAACCAAATCAAACGATGGAGGACAGTATGGATACCGCAACGGAAACCGGCGTGGCGAAGATGCCGCCGGTCAAGAATGGCTTGCTGCCATATGTCACGGTCGATGGTGCGTTGAAGGCCGCGGAATTCTACAAGCGTGCTTTTGGCGCCGAGGAGGCGTTTGTCGTTCCTCCGGACGAAAACGGGCGGACGATGCATGTCCACCTCTACATCAACGGAAGCTCGTTGATGCTATGCGATGCCTATCCCGAGCATGGCCATCCCTTCGAGAAGCATCAGGGCTTCACCCTTCAGCTTGTTATCGATGATATCGATTTCTGGTGGGATCGCGCCGTTGCCGCTGGCGCGGAGGTGATCCTGCCCGTCCAACTGATGTTCTGGGGTGATCGATATGGCCAGCTTCGCGACCCGTTCGGGGTTCTTTGGGCGATGAATGCGCCAGCGAATGCAAATTGATCTCACGATGACCATGGATGGCTGCGCGTCGAATCCGCGCGCGGCCGCACCTGCGATGTAAATTTTTCTTCATTTCGGTCGAAATCTGGACTAAACGCTGATCAACAAAACTACGTCTGCTGACATTGGAGCCAGGCTATGGACAAATTCGTAAAGCTGACGGGCGTCGCTGCCCCACTGCCGGTTGTCAATATCGATACCGACATGATCATTCCGAAGGATTACCTGAAGACGATCAAGCGCACGGGTCTTGGCAAGGGTCTTTTCGCCGAAGCCCGTTACAATGAAGACGGCTCTCCGAACCAGGATTTCGTGCTGAACAAGCCGGCCTATCAGAATGCGAAGATCCTCGTTGCCGGCGACAATTTCGGTTGCGGCTCCTCGCGCGAGCATGCGCCGTGGGCGCTTCTCGACTTCGGCATCCGTTGCGTCATCTCGACCAGTTTCGCCGACATCTTCTACAACAACTGTTTCAAGAACGGCATTCTGCCGATCAAGGTCAGCCAGGAAAACCTCGACAAGCTGATGGACGACGCCTCGCGCGGCTCCAACGCGATCCTGACAGTCGACCTGGAAAACCTCGAGATCACCGGTCCGGACGGCGGTTCGATCAAGTTCGATCTCGACGAATTCAAGCGTCACTGCCTGCTGAACGGCCTCGACGACATCGGCCTGACGCTCGAAAAGGGCGCGGCGATCGACAGTTTCGAAGCCAAGAATGCTGCATCCCATCCCTGGGCTGCGTAAGTTTTACAAAACATAGCATTGGTCAAAGCCGGGCTTTTTGCCCGGCTTTTTCTTTGGCCGGCTTACAGAAAGCGCTCTTTCCAGGCCTTCAGCTTCTCCAGTGAAACGCCGATGCCGCCGCAGACCTCGATCAGCGGATTGTTGAAGCGAGCGAGAATGTCGGCATCTACGTCGGCCACCGCAAGTGCAGCTCCGCAGGCGGGCTCGACCAGAATGCGATAGGTGTCGGCGAACTTCAGGCAGGCGGCGACAGCCTGCGCATCGGTCACCGTGACGCTCTCTATCGGATGATGCCTCGGCAGGTCGAAGACATGCTGGGCCACCTGGCGCGCACCGAGCGAGCTGGCGATGGAGGTAATCGCCGGCAAGGTGATGCGCTCTCCTGCAGCAAGACTTGCATGAAGCGAAGCGGCTCCTTCGGTCTCTACGGCAATGACAGGCACATCGGACAAGCCGTTTCGCTTGAGACCGGCAACAATGCCCGCGAGCAAACCGCCGCCGCCGACGCTGGCGATGACGCAATCGAAGTCGGCACCTTTTGCGAGAACCTCATCGATCAATGTGCCGTGCCCTTCCCACAGAAGCGGATGGTCGAACGGGTGCACATAGGCTGCCTTCCTGGCATTCGCGTGCTCGATCGCAAAGGCGTTGGCTTCATCGAATGCCGTTCCGTGCACGAGAACCGTGGCGCCGGTTGCCTCGATCGATTGACGCACTTCCGCCGACGTCGTCTCCGGAACGACGATCGTCACCGGAATGCCGAGCGCCCGTCCGGCATAAGCGGCAGCGATCCCGGCATTGCCGCCGGAGGCGCAGAAGATCTCGCGGGCGCCGTTCTCGATCTCATGCTGGCAAAGCCGACCGATACCACGAAGCTTGAAGCTTCCAGAGGGCTGCAGCGCATCGAGCTTCAGCCATAGCGGCTTGTTGCTCGCGCTGTAGTCGGCTGACGTGCGGAAAAGCGGAGTGTCGAGATGCAGGGGTGCAGATGGCAGCATGGTGGTATCCGATGAGGTGGCGATGGAGGTTCTCCTTGTGGACCCGCATGCGCCGATCGGTCAACGCGAGATGTTGGCAGTAATTCCGCAACCGTACCGAATCGACCTCCCGCTCGCTTGAAATGCCGTTTTTGCGGGTCTAAGAAGCCGCAACTTGTTTTTCCGCGGAGGATTTCATGACAGCGCGCAATCTTTTACTGCTGCCGGGCGACGGCATCGGCCCAGAAGCCATGGGTGAGGTCCGCAAGATCATTGCCTATATGAACGAGGCAACGAATGCCGGCTTCGTCACGGACGAAGGTCTGGTCGGTGGCAGCGCCTATGACGCGCATGGTGCTGCGATCTCCGAAGCTGACATGCAGAAGGCGCTTGCAGCGGACGCCGTTCTCTTCGGTGCCGTCGGCGGCCCGAAGTGGGATAGTGTTCCCTATGAAGTGCGTCCGGAAGCTGGTCTTCTGCGCCTGCGCAAGGACCTGCAGCTGTTTGCGAACCTGCGCCCGGCCATCTGCTATCCGGCGCTTGCATCGGCTTCCTCGCTGAAGCCGGAGCTCGTCGAAGGCCTCGACATCCTCATCATTCGCGAGCTGACTGGCGGCGTCTACTTCGGCGAGCCGAAGGAGATCATCGACCTCGGTAACGGCCAGAAGCGTGGCATCGACACGCAGGTCTATGACACCTACGAGATCGAGCGGATCGCCGGTGTTGCCTTCGAGATGGCACGCACCCGCCAGAACCGCGTCTGCTCGATGGAAAAGCGCAACGTTATGAAATCCGGCGTGCTCTGGAACCAGGTCGTGACGGAAACGCACAAGGCCAAGTATTCCGACGTCCAGCTTGAGCATATGCTGGCCGACGCCGGCGGCATGCAGCTGGTTCGCCAGCCGAAGCAGTTTGACGTCATCGTCACAGACAATCTGTTCGGCGACATGCTTTCCGACGTTGCCGCCATGTTGACCGGCTCGCTCGGCATGTTGCCCTCCGCCTCGCTCGGTGCGCCGGATGCAAAGACCGGCAAGCGCAAGGCGCTCTACGAGCCGGTGCATGGCTCGGCCCCCGACATCGCCGGTAAGGGCATTGCTAATCCGATCGCGATGATCGCTTCCTTCGCCATGTGCCTGCGCTATTCCTTCAACCTGGTGACGGAAGCCGACAACCTGGAAAAGGCGATCGCTAACGTGCTCGACAAGGGCATCCGCACTGGCGACATCATGGCAGAAGGCTGCAAAAAGGTCGGCACGACGGAGATGGGCGACGCGATCCTCGCCGAGTTCAAGGCGCTTTCTGCCTGATATTTCACGTGAAACACGTTTCTGGCCCTCCGCATCTGCCGATGCGGAGGGCCTTTGCTTGAAGGCGGCTGATGCCGCTCCTATCTCCGTTCTGCATTGATGAAAGAGCGGAGTGGAATGAGCGAGACTGTCGATCGTAAGCCAATCTTTTGGAGCTACCTGCGAAAGCGCTATGAGGCACGGCGCACGATCCATCAGCGGGTTCCCTGGAAGTGGTTTGCATTTTCGGCGGTTAATGCCATTGCCATCGCCTTCTTCGTCTTCGATCGCCCGCTCGGCCTGGCAGCCAAGGATCTGGCGCCACCGCTGATCTCGATTGCCGGCGATGTTACCGATATCGGCAGGCTCGCCTGGATTCTTGCCGGCCTCTCTACGATCTTCGCCACGGGCTATTTCGTTCGTCGCCGGCTCTGGAAGGTCCGCAGGCGGTTTCGCATGGTCTATTTCGGACAGATGACGGCCTATGTCGCGTTGTCCGTGCTCTTCACCAGCATCGTCGCCAATCTGCTGAAGTTCGCGATCGGCCGGGCGCGACCGCTGATCTATGACCAGGAGGGGATCTTCAGCTTTGCGCCCTTCAACATGGATTTCCTGCACCAGAGCTTCCCCTCTGGACACTCGGCCAACATAGGCGCGCTGTTCGTCGCGCTCGCGCTGCTCTTCCCGCGCTTTCGCCTTGGCTTCATCAGTATAGGGCTTTGGCTTGGTGCCACGCGCGTCATCATCGGTGTGCATTATCCAAGCGATGTCGTGGCCGGCCTTGCGCTGGGTGCCTGGTTTGCCTTTGCCACCTCGGTCCTCTTCGCGCGCTTCGGCCTGATCTTCTCCATCGGTCGCGATGGCGGCTGGCCGACGCCGCGGCTAAGCCGCCTTCTCTGAGGCTTCCATAAATGAAAAACCCGGCGCCTTATGAGCGCCGGGTTCAGATTTGCAGTCTTCACTCGTCTCAATCCATCGCGTGGATATCGCGATCTTTGGTTTCCGGCAGGAAGATCAGGCCGATGACCAGCGTGATCGCCGCGAAGACGATTGGATACCAGAGGCCGAAGTAGATATCGCCGGTAGCGGCACTCATTGCGAAGGCCGTTGCCGGCAGCAGGCCACCGAACCAACCGTTGCCGATATGGTAAGGGAGCGACATGCCGGTGTAGCGGATGCGGGTCGGGAAGAGTTCGACCAGTAGGGCGGCAATCGGGCCGTAGACCATCGTCACATAGAGAACGAGCACGAACAGGATGGCGATCGTGCCGATCCAGTTGACGCGGGACGGGTCAGCCGTCATCGCAAAGCTACCGCCATTGGCGATATTATAGACCGCCATGTCGGTGACGCCCTTGGCTTCGTCGGCGGTCAGCAGCTTATCGGCGACAAGCTTGTCAGCCGGCACGGTCTGCTTTTCACCGGCACGGACTGCGTCGACGTTGAGAGCAAGTTCCGGGTTGGCTGCAATGAAGGCATCCAGCTTGGCATCCGGAACTTTGGTGGCGCCGCGCTTCAGCGGGTATCCGGCGTCGTGAAGGGCGATATTGACGCCCTTTTCGAAAGCGCCCGTCATTGCTTTTGCCTTGTCGCCGGCGGCGATGGCATCGAAGCTGTTGATGGTTTCGTCGCCGATCTTGACCGTAGCAGGTTGCCCCGCGGGGCCGGGGACAACATCATAAGGAACCGAGTTCTTGGTCAGGAAGGCCGTTGCCACGTCGCAGGAACTGGTGAACTTCGAGGTTCCGGTCGGGTTGAACTGGAACTTGCAGTCAGCCGGGTCGGCCGTCACGGTTGCGCGGACGGAGGCCTGGGCTTCCGCAAGCGCCGGATTGGCAGTCCAGGTCATGGCCTTAAACAACGGCTGGTAGGTGACGGCGGCGATCAAGAGGCCGGCCATGATGATCGGCTTGCGACCGATCTTGTCGGACAGGCCGCCGAAGACGACGAAGAACGGTGTGCCAAGGAAGAGTGCAATGGCCACCATGATGTTTGCCGATTGCAGGTCGACCTTGAGCACATTCTGCAGGAAGAACAGCGCGTAGAACTGGCCGCCGTACCAGACGACTGCCTGACCCATTGTTGCTCCGAGAAGCGCAATCAGCGCGATCTTGGCATTCTTCCATTGACCGAAGGCTTCGGTCAGCGGGGCTTTCGAGCCCTTGCCTTCCGCCTTCATTCTCTGGAATGCCGGTGACTCGTTCATCTTCAGACGGATCCAGACGGAGACGCCGAGAAGGACGACCGATACCAGGAACGGAATGCGCCAGCCCCACGCGGCAAAGGCTTCCTTGCCCATCAGGAACTGAACGCCGACGATGACGAGAAGCGACAGGAAGAGGCCGAGCGTTGCCGTCGTTTGAATCCATGAGGTGAAGTAGCCGCGGCGTCCATTGGGCGCATGTTCGGCCACGTATGTTGCCGCACCGCCATATTCGCCGCCGAGCGCAAGACCTTGCAAGAGCCGAAGTCCAATCAGGATGATGGGCGCCGCGATGCCGATCGTTGCCGCACCAGGAAGAATACCAACGAGAAATGTCGAGAGGCCCATGATGAGGATCGTCACCAGGAACGTGTACTTGCGGCCGACGAGGTCGCCGAGGCGGCCAAAGACGAGCGCGCCGAACGGGCGCACCAGGAAGCCAGCGGCAAAGGCCAAAAGCGTGAAGATGTTTCGTGTTGCTTCCGGGTATTGGGTGAAATAGGTCGCGCCGATATAGGTGGCGAGCGAACCGTAAAGATAGAAGTCATACCATTCGAAAACGGTCCCGAGCGATGAGGCGAAGATAACCTTCTTCTCCTCGCCCGTCATCGGGCCGGCTTTTGAGCCGTCGACGCTTACGACATTTGCCATTTTCTGTCCTCCACAGAGCGAATGTGAAATGCGGCGCGCGACCATACTCTCCTCGAAGCGTACCCCAGGTCGCGGTTCGCCTGACGAGAGTGTGCCAGAAAAGCTCCCCCATAAAGAGAGCGGCTTTGGGATTATGACTTTAGTCTAACGCCGTTGCGCAGATTGTCGCAGGCAAGAGCCGGTCGCGCCTTTGCCCTTCAGGCCTTGTGGGAAAGAATATTCACCAGGGTTCCGAAGGGGTCGCGAACATAGAAGCGACGTACACCCCACGGCTCGTCGGCCGGGCCATAACAAATCTCGAAACCAGCGGTGCGCATGGCTGCGTATGCTTCATCGACGTCATCGACTTCGATTGACAGGCCCGGAATCGGCGTTCCCGCGCCGCCTTCGCTTGCAAAGCTGACCTGGACGGACATCTGCTGGCTTGAGCCGTAGGTTGCGATCCAGCCGTGATCCATCAGGAGATCCAACCCGAGGATATCCCGATAGAATGCGCTTGCGGCGGCCGGGCTGGGAGTTTCGAGATTGGCGACAATTCGTCTGACTTGCATACGACCTCCCCGCGGTTTCGTTTCCGATATTTAGAAAGTGGTCGCTGGTCGGCAAGAAAAAAGCCGGATGGCAGAACCATCCGGCTTTGATCGATCGATGCACCTGTTGCCGATCAGGCCGCCTCTGTCGTGTGTGCCTTGCGAACTTCCTCATCCGTCAGGATGCCGCTCGCACGGAGCAATGCAGCGAAGCGGCCGTTGCTCTGGCTGAGTTCTTCGAAGCTGCCTTCTTCGACGACACGGCCGCTATCCAGGAACAGGACCTTGTCTGCTTCACGAACCGTCGAAAGACGGTGCGCGATAATGAAGGTCGTGCGGTTTTGGCGCAGGTTGTCGATTGCGGCCTTCACGCGGTTTTCCGTTTCGACGTCAAGCGCGCTCGTCGCTTCGTCCAGCACCAGGATCGGCGCATCCTTGAGGATGGCGCGGGCGATCGCCACACGCTGACGTTCGCCGCCCGAGAGCTTGTTGCCGCGCTCGCCGACATGGGTGTCGTACTGATTTTCGCGTGTCTCGATGAAGTCGGCTGCGGCAGCAGCTTCTGCGGCACGGCGCATGTCTTCATCCGAAGCGCCCTCGCGGCCGAGGCGAATGTTGTCGCTGATCGAGCGGTTGAGCAGGCCGGCATCCTGGAACACAGTTGCGATATAGCGGCGAAGCGACTTGCGGGTGATCTTCGTCGTATCGTGACCATCGACCAGGATCTGGCCGCTGTCCGGGTCATAGACGCGTTGCAGTAGGTTGATCATCGTGGTCTTGCCCGAGCCGGTAGGGCCGACGATCGCAACCGTCTGGCCAGCCTTGGCGGTGAAAGACACATTATGCAGGCCCTGCGCGGTGTTGCCGAAGCGGAACGACACGTTGCGGAATTCAACTTCACCCTTCACGTCGGCGATATCGGCATTGCCGGCCGGCTCTTCGCGTTCGCGGACCGAGTCTTCGAGCGAGTAGAAGTCCTCAAGTTTTGAGCGAGCCTCGAAGATCTGCGTTGCGAACTGACGCATCTGGTCGAGACGCGAGATCAGCAGGTTCGCAAAGCCGATGAAGGCAATGACGTCACCGATACGGAGCTCGCCGGACTGGACCATCAGCGTACCGATCACCAGGATGACCATCATGGCGATGGTGGATGCCATGCGGTTCATTGCGCCGGCCAGAGCCCACCAGTCGAGAACCGGAAACTGAGCCTGCAGCAGGCGGTCGGCAAAGGACTTCAACGCCTTGGTTTCGGCCTCGATGCGGTTGTAGCTGTGCAGGACCGACACGTTGCTGATCGAGTCACTGACGTGCGAAAATACTGTGTGGTAGTGGTTCTCGACTGACGCCTGGCCGTCCTTGGTACGGCTCATGACGAGACGACCGATCAGCCAGTAGGCTACGCCGAGCACGACCAGTACGCCCGAAAGACGCAGGTCCATCGACATCGCGGTCGGGATCAGAAGTGCGATCGCCACGGCTGTTGACAGGTGGTTGCGCATGAACTCGAGCCAAAGGCCGAAGAGCGTTTCGCATGCGCGCAGCAGCGTATGCAGCGCATTCGACGTGCCGCGCTGATGATGCCAGGACAGCGGCATCGAGATGATACGGCCGAACGCTTCCGTCAGCAGCGTGGCGCGCCGGCCATGAGCCAGTCGGTCGGCCTCACGCGCGACCAGAACAAAGGCTATGGTGTTGAAGACGGCAAAACCGGCCCACATGAAAAGGATGGGTTTAACTTCGCCCTTGCCCGAGATCGCATCGATGATGCGGCCGAACAAAATGGGTTCGGCGATTGTGATCGCGGCAAGCACGATATTCGCGATAACGACCAGGGATACGCGGAGCTTGTAGGCGCCAAGATAGCGCAAAGCTCTTGCATAGACCTTGAATAGCGACACGGCGATACCTCTTGTGCATCTGCGAAATAGTGGATGCTGCGACGCTACAGAAAGATATCTGAACCGGCGATTAACGAAGCGTTCAGGGGGCTTTCGCAAGGAAGATTCTTTGGGTCCCGAAGCGCATGCAAATGCCTGGGGTCTGAAATTTTTTGGGGCGGTTTGAAAATTTCGCAATTTTCGCTTGCGTTGAACGACTGCGCTGGCACACGATAATACATATTCTAGATTGATGTTTGATTGCATCGAAAGGCGCCCCGCCATCGGGGCATGGCCTATTGGCTGTTACTATTCAATGTGAAGCCCAATTGGGTGGGGGCGTTTTGGTGAATATTCATTCGTTAATTCAATTGCTTGTTGTTCTAGAGGAATGCCGGAAGGCGGAAGGCGTCATCGCGGAGCTCGAGCACGTCGTTCACTCTTATGGTTTCCAGTATTATGGCCTTATGCGGCATCTCAGAGCGACTGAAGATCCAGTCAGCCTTATGTTTGCCGGCCATTGGCCAGAGAAGTGGGCACAAATCTATCTTTCGAAGAAATACGTTCTGACCGACCCGACGGTGCGCTATCTCGCACATGCGCAAAGACCGTTTCGTTGGAAGGACAGCTTGACGGCTTTCCGCAAGGATCCGCATCACCGGCGCATGGAGCAAATGATGGCCGACGCCCATAGCCATGGCCTGAAGGACGGCTACATTTTCCCTATCCATGGCCGAAACGGCATCCTCGGTAACATGAGCGTAGGCGGAACGCCCGTGGATCTTTCTCCTGTCGAGATCTCGCTTTTTGGCGCCGTCGCTCGAAAGGCTTTCTGGCGGCTCCTTGATCTCAAGGGGGAGGCTCCGGCACTTGAAGAAGTTTCCGGCGTCGACACGCGCTTGACGCGCCGAGAGATGGAAATACTTCAGTATCTTGCCGAAGGCATGACCTCCGTGGAGATCGGCAAGCGTCTCAAGATTTCGAACCACACCGTCGACTGGTACATGAACGGCCTGCAAGACAAGTTGAAAGCAAAAAACAGACAGCATGCAGTCGCTGTCGCCTTCCGGCATGGCCTCATCACCTAGTCCTAGAGAAATTCTATTTCCGGCGGTTCTGGAAATTGAACTTTCCGTGACAGCGCGTTAAGACTTCTCTTCGCGGGTGCAGCATTGCCCGTTTCGATGCCGTGAGGAGACAGCATTGCCCATTTCCAAGATACTTGTTGCCAACCGTTCGGAAATTGCCATCCGCGTGTTTCGCGCGGCCAACGAGCTCGGGATAAAAACGGTCGCGATATGGGCGGAAGAAGACAAACTGGCCCTGCACAGGTTCAAAGCTGACGAGAGCTATCAGGTCGGCCGTGGGCCTCATCTTGCCCGCGATCTCGGACCGATCGAGAGCTATCTGTCGATCGATGAGGTGATCCGCGTCGCCAAGCTTTCCGGTGCCGATGCGATCCATCCGGGCTATGGCCTCCTGTCTGAGAGCCCGGAATTCGTTGATGCCTGCAACAAGGCAGGCATCATCTTCATCGGCCCGACGGCCGACACCATGCGCCAGCTCGGCAACAAGGTCGCGGCGCGCAATCTGGCAATCTCGGTCGGCGTGCCTGTGGTGCCGGCAACCGAGCCGCTGCCCGACGATATGGCCGAAGTCGCCCGCATGGCGGCAGCGATCGGCTACCCTGTGATGCTGAAGGCCTCGTGGGGCGGTGGCGGGCGCGGCATGCGCGTCATTCGCTCGGAAGCCGACCTGGCGCGCGAGGTGACGGAAGCCAAGCGCGAGGCGATGGCCGCTTTCGGCAAGGACGAGGTCTATCTGGAAAAGCTCGTCGAGCGTGCCCGCCACGTCGAAAGCCAGATCCTTGGCGATACGCATGGCAACGTCGTTCACCTTTTCGAGCGCGACTGCTCGATCCAGCGCCGCAACCAGAAGGTTGTCGAGCGTGCGCCGGCTCCCTACCTGACCGAGGCGCAGCGCCAGGAACTGGCGGCCTATTCGCTGAAGATCGCTGGCGCCACCAATTATATCGGCGCCGGCACGGTCGAGTATCTGATGGATGCCGATACCGGGAAATTCTACTTCATCGAAGTCAATCCGCGCATTCAGGTCGAGCATACCGTGACCGAAGTCGTTACCGGCATCGACATCGTCAAGGCACAGATCCATATCCTCGACGGCTTTGCGATCGGCACGCCGGAATCGGGTGTGCCCGAGCAGAAAGACATTCGCCTCAACGGCCACGCCCTGCAGTGCCGTATCACCACCGAGGATCCGGAGCACAACTTCATCCCGGATTACGGCCGTATTACCGCCTATCGCTCGGCATCCGGCTTCGGCATCCGCCTGGATGGCGGCACCTCCTATTCCGGCGCGATCATCACCCGTTACTACGATCCGCTGCTGGTCAAGGTCACGGCCTGGGCACCGAATCCTTCGGAAGCGATTTCCCGCATGGACCGCGCGTTACGCGAATTCCGTATCCGCGGCGTGGCCACCAACCTGACCTTCCTGGAAGCGATCATCACGCATCCGAAGTTCAGGGATAACAGCTACACCACGCGCTTCATCGACTCGACGCCGGAACTCTTCCAGCAGGTCAAGCGACAGGACCGCGCAACCAAGCTTCTGACCTACCTCGCGGATGTCACGGTCAATGGCCATCCGGAAGCCAAGGATCGGCCGAAGCCATCGGCAGGTATCGCAGAACCGATCGTGCCCTACACCAATGGCAACGGCGTTCCCGACGGCACCAAGCAGCTTCTCGACAAGCTCGGTCCGAAGAAGTTCGGCGAGTGGATGCGCAATGAAAAGCGCATCCTGATGACCGATACGACAATGCGCGACGGCCATCAGTCGCTGCTTGCGACACGTATGCGCACCTATGACATCGCCCGTATCGCCGGCACTTATGCGCACGCCTTGCCGAACCTCTTGTCGCTCGAGTGCTGGGGTGGTGCGACCTTCGACGTCTCGATGCGCTTCCTGACGGAAGATCCGTGGGAGCGTCTGTCGCTCGTGCGCGAAGCCGCACCAAACCTGCTTTTGCAGATGCTGCTGCGCGGCGCAAACGGCGTCGGCTACAAGAATTATCCCGACAACGTCGTCAAATACTTCGTCCGGCAAGCGGCTGCTGGTGGTATCGATCTCTTCCGCGTCTTCGACTGCCTGAACTGGGTCGAGAACATGCGTGTCTCGATGGATGCGATCGCCGAAGAGAACAAACTCTGTGAAGCGGCGATCTGCTACACCGGCGATATCCTGAATTCGGCGCGTCCGAAGTACGATCTCAAGTACTACACGGACCTCGCCGTTGAACTCGAAAAGGCCGGCGCGCATATCATCGCGGTCAAGGACATGGCCGGCCTTCTGAAGCCGGCTGCCGCCAAAGTCCTGTTCAAGGCGCTGCGTGACGCGACCAGCCTTCCGATCCATTTCCACACGCACGATACCTCAGGCATTGCAGCGGCAACGGTTCTTGCTGCCGTTGATGCTGGCGTCGACGCCGTCGATGCGGCAATGGATGCGCTGTCCGGCAATACCTCGCAGCCGTGCCTTGGCTCGATCGTCGAGGCGCTGCGTGGCTCCGAACGCGATCCCGGTCTCGATCCCGAATGGATCCGCCGCATCTCCTTCTATTGGGAAGCGGTGCGTCATCAGTATGCGGCCTTCGAAAGCGACCTCAAGGGACCGGCATCGGAAGTCTACCTGCACGAAATGCCCGGTGGCCAGTTCACCAATCTCAAGGAGCAGGCCCGCTCGCTCGGCCTCGAAACCCGTTGGCATGCGGTGGCGCAGGCCTATGCCGACGCCAACCAGATGTTCGGCGACATCGTCAAGGTGACGCCGTCCTCCAAGGTCGTCGGCGACATGGCGCTGATGATGGTCAGCCAAGACCTGACAGTTGCTGACGTCGTTAGCGCCGACAAGGAAGTCTCCTTTCCGGAATCGGTTGTCTCGATGCTGAAGGGGGATCTCGGACAGCCGCCGTCCGGCTGGCCGGAAGCGCTGCAGAAGAAGGCACTGAAGGGCGACGCGCCCTATACGGTGCGTCCGGGTTCGCTGCTTGCCGACGCCGATCTCGATGCTGAGCGCAAAGTTATCGAGACCAAGCTGGAGCGTGAGGTCAGCGACTTCGAATTCGCTTCCTATTTGATGTATCCGAAGGTCTTCACCGATTTTGCGCTGGCCTCCGACACCTACGGCCCGGTCTCCGTGCTGCCGACGCAGGCCTATTTCTACGGCCTTGCCGACGGCGAGGAGCTGTTTGCCGACATCGAGAAGGGCAAGACGCTCGTCATCGTCAATCAGGCGATGAGCGGAACGGACAGCCAGGGTATGGTCACGGTGTTCTTCGAGCTCAACGGCCAGCCGCGCCGCATCAAGGTTCCGGATCGCGCGCATGGTGCGACCGGTGCTGCCGCTCGCCGCAAGGCGGAGCCGGGCAATGCCGCGCATGTCGGCGCGCCGATGCCTGGCGTCATTTCCCGCGTCTTCGTTTCGCCGGGCCAGGCGATCAATGCCGGCGACGTGCTTGTTTCCATCGAGGCCATGAAGATGGAAACGGCAATCCATGCTGAAAAAGACGGTGCGATTGCGGAAGTGCTCGTCAAGGCGGGCGACCAGATCGATGCCAAGGACCTGCTAGTCAGCTATGCTGGCTGACGGACATTCGAACGATAAAAAGGGCGGCCTTCGGGCCGCTCTTATATTTTTCGTGAGAGGATTGATATGAGTACGCTCAAGATTGCCGTCATCATCGGAAGCACGCGAATTGGCCGTTTTGCGGATCATCCTGCCAAGTGGATTGCTCAGATAGCCGCAAGCCGCCCCGAATTCGAGGTCGAAGTTCTCGATCTCTTGGACTACCCGATGTCCTTCCTCGGACAGGCAAGCGCAACTGAATCTCAGAATGAAACGGCGGAGCGCTGGAAGAAGAAGCTGCTTGAGTTCGACGGCTACATTTTCACGGCCGCCGAGTACAACCATGCGCCGACGGCCGTTCTCAAGAATGCGATCGATCTCGGTCATTTCGTCCATAAACCGGTTGCCTTCGTCGGCTACGGCGGTGTCGGTGGCGCGCGTGCGGTCGAGCAGTTGCGGTTGATCTTCGTCGAAATGAGCGCCGTTTCCGTGAAGACAGGCGTTCACATTTCTTTCCCGGAATATCTCTCCGTTGCCAAGAACGGAAGGAGTCTGAACGACTACGCGCACCTCGTCGAGGCCGCTAAGAACCAGCTCGACCAGCTTGTCTGGTGGGGCAAAGCGCTGAAGGCGGCGCGCGCGGTCTAAAGCTCTAACCGCCGCCCGTGCCTAAATGTCGTAGGTGTGGGCGGCGTTGATCGTCGAGATGAAGCGCTTGGTGCGCTCGCGCTCAGGCGCCGTAAAGATGTTCCTTGCGCTTCCTGTCTCTACCACGCTGCCGGCCTCGAGGAAGACGACGTCATTGGCGATCTTGGAGGCGAGGCGCAGGTCATGCGTCGCCATCACCATTGTCGTGCCCTCGCTGGCGAGACGACCGAGAACATCGACGACTTCGGCGGAAAGTTCTGGGTCGAGCGCCGAGGTTGGTTCATCGCAGAGAAGAACGCGTGGAGACGGGGCGAGCGCGCGGGCGATTGCGACGCGCTGCTGCTGGCCACCCGATAGCGTCGAAGGCCAGGCGTCGGCTTTGTGCGCCATGCCGACCTTCGTCAGCAGTTCCATTGCCCGCTCCCGTGCCCTTTCTTTCGGCCACCTCAAGACGGTGACAAGGCCTTCCATCACGTTCTCGATGGCTGTCTGATGTGGAAAGAGCTGGAAGTTCTGGAATACCATGCCGGTCTGCCGGCGGATCTTCTGGATCGCCTGCCAGCCGGTCTTCTGTCCTGGCGCAAAGCTCAGCTTCTCGTCGCCGAGGCGGATCATGCCTGCTGTCGGGATCTCCAGCAGGTTGATGCAGCGCAGCAGCGTACTCTTGCCGCCACCTGACGGACCGACGAGCGCCGTAACGCTGCCTTCGGGAATGCGGATGCTGATGTCTTTCAGAATGACGGCGTCGCCGAAGCGCTTTTCGATATGCGAAAGCTCGATCATGCGTTTGCCTCCAGCATACCGCCGTAGCGCGCGAAGCGACGCTCGAGGCGGACTTGCAGCGCGGATAGGACGGAGCTCAAAGCAAGGTATATCAATGCGGCCTCGATGTAGAGGATCAGCGGCTCGTAAGTGGTCGCGACGATGCGCTGCGCCGCCTGGAACAGCTCGGGCACCGTAATGGCGGCGGCAAGCGAGGTGTCCTTCACCAGCGAAATGAATGTGTTGGAGAGCGGCGGCACCGCAACACGCCCAGCCTGCGGCAGGATCGTGCGGCTCATTGCCTGACGCCAGCTCATGCCAATCGAATAGGCCGCTTCCCACTGCCCCTTCGGCACGGAGGAGATAACGGCGCGAATGATCTCGGAGCTGTAGGCACCGATGTTGAGGGTGAAGCCGATCAGCGCCGCCGGAAACGCGTCGAGCAGGATGCCGACGCTCGGCAAGCCGTAAAAGATGACGAAGAGCTGTACCAGAAGTGGTGTGCCCCTGATCACCCAGACATAGAACCGTGCGATGGCGACGATCGGCGCAGGTGCGAAAAGCCGCGCGATTGCCGTGAGCAATCCAAGTATGAGACCGAATGTGAATGACAGGAGCGTCAGCGGGATCGTGAAGATCAGGCCGGCCCAGAGGAGCGGACCAAGCGACTCCGCCATCAGTTGAAACCAGTGCGGCACGGGTGTTCTTTCTGTTCTAGTGACGCGATCGTTGCGTGCTTTGGGAGATACCCTTCGCAGGCTACTTCCTGCAAGAGCAGATCGCGTAGCGCTTTTTTCATCCCGCGGTTACATTCTCTCACCACTATGAGAAGAGATCGCTTGATTTTCGGATTGTATGCCGCCCTTGCAGCGGTGGTTGCGGGCCTGATCCTTGTCGGCGATGTCGACGGCGGGAGAAACGGCCGCCTGATAGTCGCTCTCCTTGGTCCTACCGGCGCCCTTTGGGTTTTCCGCGCCGTTCTGCTCATCGTCGTCGGAGCGCTTATCCTGGCCATCCGTTCCGAGATCCGGCAGCGGAAAAGGATTGATCGCATGATGAGGCAGCGTATAAATCTTGACCGCAGCCAGCATGATCACGTCGATCCGACGGCGTAAAAACAGGGACGACAAAAGTGCCGCCCCTGTTTGATGGCTTTCAGCTTACTTCGAAACGTCCTGGCCGAAGTACTTGTCGGAAATCTTCTTGTAGGTGCCGTCGGCCTTGACGTCGTCCAGTGCCTTGTTGATCGCCTCCAGCAGTTCCGGCTCGCCTTTGCGGATGATGATGCCGGAATAATCGGCATTTTCCTGCTCTGCCACGATCTTCACCGGAGCTTCTGGCTTGTGCTTCTTGAAGTCGAGGAAGGAAAGGCTGTCGTTGACTGTTGCGTCCGCGCGCTTGGTCAGCACCAGCTGGATCGACTGGTCGAAGCCGTCGGTGCCGACGAGTTCGGCGCCGGCCTCCTGGGCGAGCTTACCGAAGTTGCTGGTCAGCGACTGAGCCGACTTCTTGCCCTTGAGGTCTGCAAAACCCTTGATGCTGTCGTCGCCATCGCGAACGATCAGGACTGCCTTCGACGCGATGTAGGGTTCGGAGAAGTCATACTTCTGCTTGCGCGCCTCGGTGATGCCGACTTGGTTGATGACTGTGTCGTAGCGCTTCGCATCGAGACCGGCGATCAGGCCGTCCCATTTGCCTTCGACGAATTCCGCCTTGACGCCAAGCTTGGCGGCAACCGCTTCGCCGATCTCCACGTCGAAACCGACCAGCTTGCCGCTCGTGTCATGAAAGGTGAACGGAGCATAGGTTCCTTCGGTGCCGATCTTCAAGACACCTGATGATTTGATGGCCGCGAGGTTGTCGCCGGCGATGGCAGGAAGGAGCGCGGCGGCCTGTATCAGTGCGGCGGCGGCGATGGTCTTTAGGAGGTTCATGTCTTGTCCAGTTCACCAGATGTAATCGATGCATGGAAAATCGCAGAAAAGCATTTGAGAAGAAGCGTAGAAAACTGCAAAGAAAATCGGCAGGTGCGAATATTTTTCTCATTTCTCACGATTTCGGTGGGCGTTGTTTCGTAGCGTGACGAAACGTGTATGGCGCGCGCCCTTGCGTGCGTAATCGCATTTGTTTATGCATGTTCTTGCCTGATTAATGACGAGATCGACGAAACCGGCACGAACATGAACGAACTTCTCATGCAGGAGCGGCAAAGCGCCATTTCGCGGAAGCTGCAGATCAACGGCCGTGTCCTTGCCGCCGAACTGGCGGAGGAGTTCGGCGTGTCCGAGGATACGGTGCGTCGGGATCTTCGCGAGATGGCAGCTGCAGGCCTTTGCGAGCGCGTTTACGGCGGTGCGTTGCCGGTTTCACCCGCCAGCACCAGCCTCAACCACCGCATGGGGGTTGCGCGGGATCGCAAGCAAGCATTGGCACTTGCTGCCGTTTCGCAGATAGCGCCCGGATCGACAGTCTTCTTCGATGCCGGCAGCACGAATCTTGCCATCGCTGCGGCGCTACCCGCCGACATGGCGCTGACTGCGGCCACGAACGCGCCGGCGATCGCTGCCGCGCTGCTCGAAAAACCTTTGGTCAATGTCATCCTTATCGGCGGTCTGCTCGATCGGCAGGTTGGTGGAGCGCTTGGTGCGAAGGCCATGCGGGACATGGAGTCGCTGTCCCCCGATCTCTGCGTGCTCGGCGCCTGCGGCATCGATCTGGCAGCAGGCGTTACGACCTTCGGGTTCGAGGATGCCGAGTTCAAGCGTTTTGCGGCATCGCGGAGCAGGAAGGTCCTCGTTGCGGTGACCTCAGAAAAATTTGCCACCGCTGCGCCGCATGGCGTTCTCGCTGTGGCGCATTGCGCGTGTCTGGTGGTCGAAAGCAACGCCGATCCAGCCATGCTGGCGCAATATCGCGAACGCGGCTGCAAGACGATCGTGGCCCGCGAGACGGCGAGAACATAGTTCAAAATCGGGCGCGGACCGGTTCCGTCGCCGAGGCATATTGGGAAGAGGCATGGACAGTCAAGTGAACGTGACAACGATCGCCAGAAGCGGCTTCGTGACCAGAGGCAGGGCGGCAGTCTCGTTGCTGTTCCTGATGAACGGCTTTCTGGTCGGCTGCTGGGCGCCGAAGATTCCGGATTTCGCCGAACGCCTGCAACTCAGCAAGTTCGAACTCGGACTGATGATCCTGGTTTTCGGCGTCGGTTCGCTAATGCTGATGCCGATCGCAGGAACGCAGATCGCACGCTACGGCTCGAAGCGTGTGGCGCAGGTTGCTGCGGTCTGCCTGTTGCCTTCCCTGCTTGCGCTGACGCTCTCGCCGAACGTCTTGACCGGGGCAATCTCGATCTTTCTATTCGGTGGTTTTATCGGCGCGATGGACGTTGCCATGAATGCGAACGCGGTAGCCGTCGAGCAATCGATGCGGCGCGCCATCATGTCTTCGTGCCATGCCTTCTGGAGCCTGGGGGGGTTGATCGGTGCAGGTCTCGGCGGCTTGCTGATTGCCGAATTCGGCGTACTTTGGCATGCGCAGATCGCAACCGTGCTGGCTGTGATCTTCCTTGCAATCGCGTGGACGATGATCCTCACCGATCAACCACACCCCGACGAAAAGAAGGAAAAGCTGCGACTGCCGCTCACGCCGCTGCCCTGGCTGCTCGGTCTCATGGCACTTTTTTCCATGGTTCCGGAGGGCGCCGTGCTGGATTGGGGCGCGCTTTATCTGCGTCAGGAACTGGGCGCATCGGTCGCCGTCTCCGGCTTCGGCTTTGCGGCCTTCTCCCTCACCATGGCGATCATGCGGTTTGGCGGCGATCTTGTTCGCGACCGGCTCGGCGGCGTGACGACGCTTCGGATCTGCACGCTGTTTGCCATATCAGGCATGCTCCTCGCGGCCTTTGCTCCCAACGCGGAAATTGCGATCCTCGGCTTCGCCTTCTGTGGGATCGGGATTTCAAACATGGTTCCGATCGCCTTTTCGGCTGCCGGCAATGTTCCGGGCCTGAGGGCTGGTATCGGCCTGTCGGTCGTCACCACAATGGGCTATTCCGGCATGCTGGTTGCGCCGTCTGCGATCGGCTTCGTCGCCGAGCACATCGGCTTTAGTGTGGTCTTCATGGCGCTACCTGTGTTGCTTGTCGTCGTGCTATTGTTCTCGAACCTGGCGCGCTATGCCGATGGTATTTCAGGCGGCGGTCACTGAGCCCAGCTCCAAACAAAAGTGATGCGCGGGGCGGGTTGACAACAAAGCAGGCATGATCCACCTGAAAGACACGAATTTTAGGGGTTCAAGAACTCTATATGTCTTCTGCTGCAGATTTTGATCCGAAACCGCGCCGCGCATCCGTCGCCGTCGATGTTGGCGGCGTCATCGTGGGCGGTGGCGCGCCAGTTGTCGTCCAGTCGATGACAAATACCGACACGGCGGATATCGACTCAACGGTTGCCCAGGTGGCGGCTCTCTTCAAGGCGGGCTCGGAGATCGTCCGTATCACCGTAGACCGCGACGAAAGTGCAGCTGCGGTTCCGAAGATTCGCGAGAGGCTGTTGCGCCTTGGCATGGACGTGCCGCTGGTCGGTGATTTTCACTATATTGGCCACAAGCTTCTTGCCGATCATCCGGCTTGTGCCGAGGCGTTGGCGAAATACCGCATCAACCCGGGCAACGTCGGCTTCAAGGACAAGAAGGACAAGCAGTTCGGTGATATCATCGAGATGGCGATCCGCTACGACAAGCCGGTACGCATCGGAGTGAATTGGGGTTCGCTGGATCAAGAGTTGCTGACGGCGCTGATGGATCAGAACGCCGCGGCTGGCTCGCCGCTTTCGGCGCGGCAGGTGACTCGCGAAGCGATCGTGCAGTCCGCTTTGATTTCGGCCAATCTGGCCGAAGAGATCGGCCTGCCGCGCAACCGGATCATCCTGTCGGCCAAGGTTAGCCAGGTACAGGATCTGATCGCCGTCTATTCGATGCTCTCCGAACGCTCTGACCATGCTTTGCACCTCGGTCTTACCGAAGCCGGGATGGGCAGCAAGGGGATCGTCGCCTCGTCGGCTGCCATGGGCTATGTCCTGCAACAAGGGATCGGCGACACCATCCGCGTGTCGCTGACGCCGGAGCCGAATGGCGACCGGACGCGCGAAGTGCAGGTCGCCCAGGAACTGCTGCAGGTGATGGGCTTCCGCCAGTTTATCCCTGTCGTGGCCGCTTGTCCCGGCTGCGGCCGCACGACCTCGACCGTCTTCCAGGAACTGGCGCAGAACATCCAGAACGACATTCGCAAAAACATGCCGGTCTGGCGCGAAAAATATCCGGGCGTCGAAGCTCTGAACGTTGCGGTCATGGGCTGCATCGTCAACGGGCCTGGTGAAAGCAAGCACGCCGACATCGGCATTTCGTTGCCAGGCACCGGCGAAACGCCAGCAGCGCCCATCTTTATCGATGGCCAGAAGGCGTTGACGCTGCGCGGTCCGAACATCGCTTCAGACTTCGAGGCGCTTGTTATCGACTACATCGAAAAGCGGTTCGGGCAGAAGACGGCCGCGGAGTAGTCCGCGGCGCTGGGTCAGATTCGGCTGGTCAAAAGCTTTAAACCTGCAAAGCAGTAAAAGGCTGCCATGGCACCTTCGATCCAGAGTCGCAGGCTTCGATAGATCTTCAGCGCGTGCGGTGTCGAGAAGAGCACTGCATAGCCCATGAAGATGATGAATCCCGTTGTCATGCAAATGCCGATAATCAGGCCGGCGACAGATGCCGGGGCGCCCTGCGGCATTCCGAGCGCGATGATCGCCAGCCACGCGAAGATCGCTTTCGGGTTGGTGACGTGAATGCCGTAGCCACGCAGCAATAGGGCGGGTGTCGTAAGGCGCTTTTGCACGACAGTCTGCGGCAGTTCATCGTTGGCGCGAACAGCCTTGAAGGCCTTGTAGGCGAGGTAGAGCAGATAGAGGCCGCCGAAGATCTTCAGGATCTCCAGCGCCATGGCGTAGGTCTGGAGGATGGTAGCAAGGCCGAGTGCGGCAGCGCAGGCCCAGGTGAACGAGCCGGCGAAGATGCCGAGCGAGATGGTCATGCCCGCCTTTCGGCCATGCGTCATAGAGGTCGACACGATTGCCATGATTGCCGGGCCGGGGCTGATGACGGCGATCAAATAAGCGACGTAGGCAGGCAGGATCTGCGGTAGATAGGTCAGGATCTCATGCATCTTGCGTCTCTTACTCGGCCGGTTGAATATTGGCCCTATTTCTTAGGCGCGGTTCGCGGCGATCGACAAGAGACTGTGTCTCGTGTGTTGGCGGAAATATTGTCCCGGTGACGCTTTTTCAGCTCTTGCGTCCGGCAATGAAGCGAGCCGCTTCCGCGAGAATGATGCTGCGCTCGGAATAGGGAGCCAGCAGTGCTTGTGCCTCACGCACCTGCTCGGCAAGCTTGGCTTCCGCCCATGCCATGCCGTGCATTGCCACCAACGTGCCTTTGCCGCGGCCAGCGTCCTTGCCCGTCGCCTTGCCCATGGTGGCGGCATCGGAGGTGAGATCGAGAATGTCGTCGGCGAGCTGGAAGGCGAGACCGATCCTCTCGCCGAACTGACGCAATCGCGCGCGATCCTCTGGGGAAGCACCGGCGACGATAGCGCCGGCCTCGCAGGCGTAGCGGATGAGTGCCCCAGTCTTCATGGCCTGCAGCGTGATGATGCTCTGCTCGTCTGGCGCCTGCTTCTCGGCGGCAAGGTCGAGAGCCTGGCCGCCGGCCATGCCTCCAATGCCTGCAGCGCGCGCTAGTGCCAGCGTCAAAGCCACCTTGGCCGCGTCAGGTAATTTCGTTTCGGGTGCGGCGATGATGTCAAAGGCATAGGTCAGCAGGCTGTCACCGGCGAGGATGGCGGTCGCTTCATCATAGGCGATGTGCACGGTCGGCTTGCCTCGGCGCAGGTCGTCGTCGTCCATTGCCGGCAGATCGTCGTGGACGAGCGAATAACAGTGCACGCATTCGAGTGCCGCTCCCACCCTCAGTGCCGCGTTCCTGTCGCCGCCGAGCAACGATGCCGTTTCGACGACAAGGAAGGGTCGCAGCCGCTTGCCGCCGTTCAGGACGGCATAGTGCATGGCCGAACGCAGCCGTTCCGGCCGGGCGATTTCGTCGTTCAGTACGGACGGCGACAGTAGAATATCGAGTACAGCCTCGACCTCTCGCGCCGTGGCGGTCAATCTGGCTTCGAATGTTTCAGAGCTTGCGTCCATGGCGCGCTGTTTGGCATGAGCCGGCTTCCGCTTGCAACGGAATTGTCGATGGTGCGGCGAAGATTTCCTTTGTCTCTGGCAATGCCAGGTCGCAAACGCTATGGAGGAGAAGGGCAAGAGACTGGGTCGGGGAATTTGGACATAACGCCGGAGAGAGAGGAAAGCATGACCGTGCCGATTTACAGGCACGCGTTTCTTTGGCTTAAGGGTCGTCCGGTGATCATGCGCATCGTTCTCGCGCTGGCGGGGCTCGTTATCCTTCCGTATGTCCTGATCGTCCTTTACCTGCTGCCCTTCATTCATCCCGTTTCCACGCTCATGCTCCGTGATCTGGTGTTGCTGCGCGGCTATGACCGGCAATGGGTCTCAATCGACAATATCTCGCCGGTTCTTGTTCAGTCGGTGATGATGTCCGAAGACGGGCAGTACTGTTTCCATGGCGGCGTCGATTGGGATGAGATGCGTATGCTCCTGGAGGATACGCTAAGCGGTCACTCCACGCGTGGCGGCAGTACGATTCCGATGCAGACCGTCAAGAACCTGTTTCTATGGAATAGCCGTTCGTTCGTTCGCAAGGCGCTGGAACTGCCATTGGCTGTGACGGCAGACTTTATCTGGTCAAAGCGGCGCCTGATGGAGATTTACCTCAACATTGCAGAATGGGGGCCGGGCATCTATGGCATCGAGGCTGCGGCACGTCACCATTTCAAGGTACCGGCATCGAAGCTGACCAGCCGGCAAGCCGCCCTACTCGCCGTGTCGCTTCCCAACCCCTTCGATCGTAACGCCGGCAAGCCCGGGCGGGGGCTGCGACGACTTGCCAGCCTCATCGAGCGGCGCGCGCGCGGTTCGGGCGATTACATCAGATGCATTTATGATTGATATTGGAATAAGTCGTTGGTGTTCATGAGTGTCATCTGGCATTCGTGCTTTAAAAGAAAGTATGGACGGAAATCCCGCCACCAACGACTGGACTGCCAGCGATGATTTCTGCCTTTTCGCCCGCGCTTCTCACCTATTCCGCGACCCATAACCCTACTCCGCCACGTCATTTCGGGACCCGCTACGACGCAGCCGGTACGTTTCTGCGCGAGCCGGGCAATACCGTCGTCTGTCATCTGATCGAGGGATCACCGTCACAGCAAGCGATCATTGAGGCGCGCCAGAGCTTTCTAGAGATGCCGGAAACATCGCAGTTTGCCTTCACGCCGATCTCCAGCCTGCATATGACGCTGTTTCAGGGCATTATCGAGTATCGCCGCCGGCTGCCTTATTGGCCGCAGGATGTGGCGCTTGATACCGGGATCGAGCGTATGAGCGAGATTTATCTGGATTGGTTGCAATCCTTCGAGTCGCTCGGCTCCTTCGATGTTGAAGTTACCGAAGTGACGCCGGTCGGGCTTACCGTGAACGGTGCTACGGCTGCGGATCGGCGCGTTATGAAGGAATGGCGTGACGCTTTCGCCGATGTGTTCGGCTACCGACATCCGGATCATGATACCTATGAGTTCCATATCACATTCTGCTACCCAATCGTACGGCTACAGGAAGCAGCACTTCCGGCATGGCAGGCTATGCTCGACCGCGCGCTCGCCACGCTGCGCGAAAACGCGCCCGTCATAGCGTTGAGGCCGCCCGCCTTCTGCACTTTCGACGATATGAACCATTTCGAGGAGCGGCTTGTGTTCGCGCCCGAAGCGTAAAAGGGAGACCCTCTTGGACAGGCTGACGCTCTATATCGGCAACAAGAACTATTCGTCGTGGTCGCTTCGGCCGTGGATCGCCATGACGGCCGCGGGTATTCCGTTCGATGAACTGCTTGTCCCCTTCGATTTCGCGGCGGGCAATCCGCACTTCAAGGAGTTCTCGCCAACGGGTCAGGTGCCGGTGCTCCAGCACGGCGACGTTCGTGTCTGGCAGTCGTTGGCGATCATCGAGTATGTTGCCGAACTTTTTCCGGAAGCCGGAATCTGGCCAAAGCAGCGTGACAAGCGAGCCGTGGCGCGAGCCGTTTCCATGGAGATGCTGTCGGGTTTCAGGGCCTTGCGCGGCGCTTGCCCGATGAATATCCGGCGGCCGAAGGGCAAGATTGCGCTCGCCGACGGCGTCATGGCCGACGTCGCCCGCATCGAGACGATTTGGCGTGACTTGCGCGCTCATTCGGGTGGGCCGTTCCTTTTCGGCGCTTTTTCGGGCGCCGATGCCATGTTCGCACCTGTTGTCAGCCGCTTCGATGTCTACGACCTAGTTTCTGCCAGCGACACTCTGAGCTATATCGCCGCCGTCAAGGCGCATCCGGCCTGGATGAAGTGGGAAGAGGCAGCGCGGTCCGAGCCCTGGATTGTCGAGGAGGACGAGGTCTGACTCTTGAATCGCCAGAATTCCAAAAAATAAACTTGGGGACTGGTCAAGCCCCCTCAAGGCATGTATAAGCGCGCAAAATTTCCGAAATCGCGATACGTCGTTTCGGCCGCCAGTCTGGCCGTTGGATGTGTTTGCCCGTGAAGTGGAGTAAGAGAAATGGCTGTACCGAAGAGAAAAACGAGCCCGTCCAAGCGCGGTATGCGCCGCTCTGCAGACGCACTGAAGGCTCCGACCTACGTTGAAGACAAGAACTCCGGCGAACTGCGTCGTCCGCACCATATCGATCTGAAGACCGGTATGTATCGCGGCCGTCAGGTTCTGACGCCGAAGGAAAGCGCATAATACACTTGCGTTTTGCCTGAGTAGGACTTGCGAGGTCGGCCCAGTGCCGACCTTTTGCTTTTTCCCGCGGCAAATACATTCTTATGATATCTTGAAGTGATGCGGCTGTTTACGGCACTATTCTCCGGCTGAGGGGGAGCTGTGCCATATGTTCAATGCCGTGCCACTGATGATTATTCCATTCATTCTTTACAATATGTCGATGCTGGGCTTTATGGGCAGCGGTGGGCTTCCCTCGCTGCAGAACGACGTCATCGTTTTGTCGATGATTTCGGGAGCTATGTGGAGCATGGCGCTCGGCGACCTCTTTATCGTCGTCGCGCTTGCGGTCCTGTTCTTCGAGATACTGAAGGCGACGCGCAATGACGGTAGCCTAACCAATCACATGCTGTCGATGCTCGTCTTCATAGCCTTCCTGGTCGAGTTTCTTCTCGTCCAGGATGCGGCCACCCAGGTTTTCTTCATCCTGATGACGATTGCGTTGATCGATGTGATTGGCGGCTTTGCCGTATCTATTCGCACCGCCGGGCGCGATGTTTCGATCGGGCTCTGAAGCTTAGAGATTGTCGAGTTTGCTCTGAAGTGCGCGCAGCTGTTCCTTCAGCTCATCGATGTCCTTTGCTTCCGCCTTGCGGCTTTCCTTGGCCGGTGGCGTCATGAACGGCGAAAACATCTGCATGGCTTGCTGGAACATCTCGGTGTTGCGACGGACCTGCTCTTCGACCATTTGCATCGGCAGTTGCAGGTTTTTGCCGATCGGCGTTTCGCCGAAAGCGCGCGTCACCTGCTCGCGCATCTGTGCCTGCTGTTCAGTAAAGGCGCGCATGGAATGTTCCAGGAAGCTCGGAACGACCATCTGCATCTGGTCGCCGTAGTAGGTAATCAGCTGGCGGAGGAACGAGATCGGCAGCAGCGTGTTGCCCGTCTTGGATTCCTGTTCGAAAATGATTTGCGTCAGTACCGAGTGGGTAATGTCGTCGCCGCTCTTTGCATCCTGGACCGTAAAATCCTCACCCTTCTTCACCATCTCCGCCAGGTCTTCCAACGTCACATAAGTGCTGGTGCCTGTATTGTAGAGGCGGCGATTGGCGTATTTCTTGATTACGATCTGCCCGTCATTCTTCGCCATATCAGTCTCCCGAAGCCCGTCTGATTGTTATGGAAATTCCTCCATCGAGGAATGTAGACGCAAACGAAGCCCAGTGACAATCTCTTTGTGCGATGCGGCAACCCCTTTTACGGCAGAGATAATTTGCCCCAGCGTAAGCAATCCCTAAAATTGAATGGTAGAGTCTTGTCGTTTGACTCGGCGTTGAAGCTTTGTCAGTTTCCTCTAATCTGGTGGAGTTAACGAGGAGATCGTCATGTCGGGTTCATCCATCGTCATCGCTAGTGCAGGCCGCACTGCCGTTGGCTCATTTAACGGCGCCTTCGCCACCGTTCCGGCCCATGAACTGGGCGCGGCTGCGGTCAAGGGCGCGCTGGAGCGTGCAGGCGTCGAGGCCGGTGAAGTCGATGAAGTCATTCTCGGCCAGGTTCTGCCGGCCGGCGAAGGCCAGAACCCGGCCCGGCAGGCGGCCATGAAGGCGGGCGTCCCCAAGGAGGCGACCGCGTGGGGCGTCAATCAGCTCTGCGGTTCGGGTCTTCGCGCCGTGGCGCTTGGCATGCAGCAGATTGCGCTCGGTGACGCAAAGATCATCGTCGCGGGCGGTCAGGAGTCGATGTCGATGGCGCCGCACGCTGCACATCTGCGCGGCGGCGTCAAAATGGGCGACATGAAAATGGTCGACACCATGATCAAGGACGGCCTGACAGACGCTTTCTATGGCTACCACATGGGCATCACCGCCGAAAACATTGCGCGTCAGTGGCAGCTGTCCCGCGAGGAGCAGGACCGATTCGCGGTCGCATCGCAGAACAAGGCGGAAGCCGCGCAGAAGGCTGGACGTTTCGCCGATGAGATCATTCCCTTCGTCATCCAGACACGTAAGGGCGACGTGACGGTCGATGCCGACGAATACATCCGTCACGGCGCGACGTTGGACTCGATGGCCAAATTGCGTCCTGCCTTCGACAAGGACGGCACGGTTACCGCAGCGAATGCCTCCGGCTTGAACGATGGCGCCGCCGCGGCCGTGCTGATGACCGAAGCTGAAGCCTCTCGTCGTGGTATTCAGCCGCTCGTCCGCATTGTCTCCTGGGCGACGGCGGGCGTTGATCCGCAGGTCATGGGAACGGGCCCGATCCCGGCATCGCGCAAGGCGCTGGAGAAGGCCGGCTGGTCCGTCGGCGATCTCGATCTCGTCGAAGCGAACGAAGCCTTTGCCGCGCAGGCCTGTGCCGTCAACAAGGACCTCGGCTGGGATCCTTCGATTGTCAACGTCAACGGTGGTGCGATTGCGATCGGCCATCCGATCGGCGCCTCCGGCGCGCGGGTGCTCAACACGCTCCTTTTCGAGATGAAGCGCCGTGGCGCCAAGAAGGGGCTGGCGACGCTGTGCATCGGTGGCGGCATGGGCGTTGCGATGTGCTTTGAAGCTCTTTGAATAGCAGGCAATCCAACCATAACCTGAGCCCCGCAGCATAGCGGGGCCTTCAAACAAGGGAGCGGAACATGAGCAGGGTGGCTGTTGTCACTGGTGGTACCCGCGGCATTGGCGCCGCGATTTCCGTCGCGCTGAAGAATGCGGGCTATACGGTTGCCGCCAACTACGCGGGCAACGACGAAAAGGCGAATGCCTTTCATGGCGCTACAGGCATTCCCGTCTTCAAATGGGATGTTTCCGACTACGCATCATGCGGCGAGGGCATCGCGAAGGTCGAGGCCGAACTGGGTCCGATCGATGTCCTTGTCAACAATGCTGGCATCACGCGAGACGCGATGTTCCACAAGATGACGCAGCAGCAGTGGCACGAGGTCGTCAATACCAACCTCACCGGCCTCTTCAACATGACGCACCAGGTCTGGGGTGGCATGCGCGATAGAAGCTACGGGCGGATCGTCAACATCTCTTCGATCAACGGCCAAAAGGGCCAGATGGGGCAGGCGAACTATTCGGCTGCCAAGGCCGGAGACCTCGGCTTCACCAAAGCACTTGCGCAAGAAGGTGCTGCCAAGAACATCACCGTGAACGCGATATGCCCAGGCTATATCGGTACGGAAATGGTCCTTGCCGTGCCGGAGAAAGTGCTGAACGAGCGGATCATTCCGCAGATTCCGGTTGGCCGTCTCGGTGAGCCGGAGGAGGTTGCGCGCTGCGTCGTCTTCCTGGTTTCCGACGACGCAGGTTTCATCACCGGATCGACGCTAAGCGCCAATGGCGGTCAGTTGTTCGTTTAGCGGATGGACGCCGTAAGGCCGTTATCGTGGCTCTCGACCTGCTGCGAATAGCGGCCTTGCTGGCTGCGCGTATCGTATGGATTCAAGTATGCCGCATAGGCCGCCATGGCGATGGTCAGTATTGCGGCTGCACCAATAATTCTCGTCATTGCCCTGCACTCCGGATTCCCCATGACGCATTGGTCGTTCAACCCGGTGTCGATATTGGGGCCGATTTGAGGAATTATTTGGCTGTCTTTCAGCCCTTTGGGTGGCGCTTTGCTTTAGCGCTGACCGGCACTTTCTGCATTGCGCGGTCTTCGCCGCGAAGAGCGGCGGTGGCCGTCGTTACGAAGGCCGCCGCAATCAGGATGGCGACCGCTGAATTCAAGATGATCTGGGTCATGGGACCGTTCCTTTCCGAGCCGGCGGGACATCGCCTCGCCGCTGTTCTTGAAAGAAATATGCGCCTCACCTTCACGGTCCGGTAGATTGGACTTTGGCGACCGACTGTCAGCGTGGTGTTGACAATCGGGCATCGCGCGCGCTCAAAGATGGGGATTACGCGGCCGATATTTCGTCACCAGCCGCTGGTTCACCGCGGCAGCGCCAGGCATGTTGGCACTGAGATAAATCGGCGCGTCGCCGCCTTTCGACAGCTCCAAAGCGACGTCAGCGAAGATGGCGTTGAGGACGGTTGCACCGATAGCGGTCGAAACCGGACCGACTTTCAGCTCCGTACCTGGGAGCCCGATCACCGCATCGCCGGGAGGAAGACCGTTGTCCAACACGATGTCGGCGATGTCCGCAAGGCGACGTCGGCCGTTGGCAACCGCACTCGAATAGGAGACCGATGTGATCGCGATCACTTTGGCACCGATCTCGCGGCCATAATCGGCGGCTTCGATCGGCGCTGCATTCACGCCGGAGTTCGACGCGATGATGATGACATCGCCCGGCTGCATGCCATAGCGCTCCAGCACCGGCCGCACCAATCCTTCTGTCCGCTCATAGACGGAGCTGATCACCGCGCCCTCGTGCAGCATCGCGGAGCCAACGAGAACCGGAACGGTGAAAGCGAGGCCACCTGCCCGATAGTGCACCTCTTCGGCCAGCATGTGCGAGTGTCCGGTGCCGAACACATAGACCCGCTTGTCATTGCGTGCGGCTTCTAGGATCGCATTGGCCGCCAAAGCCATGGGCTCGGCAAGCTCCGTCTTCAAAGTCTCGAGTCGGCCAATCAGATTGGAGAAGTAAGCATCGGTGATCGCTGTCATCACGTCCTCGATTTCTAGGCCGCTTCGCCGCTGATGAAGGTCCGAGTGACCTTGAGAGCATCGGTCAGATGCACCAGATCGGCTCGGGCACCCGGCGAAAGGTGGCCGTGGTCTTCAAGGCGCAGGAAGCGCGCCGGGTAGAGCGTCGCCATGCGAAGGGCCTCTGCGAGCGGCAGTTCCAGATAGGTAACGCCATAGCGGATGGTCGACGCCATATCGACGTCGGAACCGGCAAGCGTGCCGTCGGATAGGACCAGCTTCGAACAGAAGCCACCTCTCTCGCGTCGGACGGTCCGGCCATTCAGCGTGAAGGAAACTTGCTCCGATCCAACCAGCGACATCGCGTCGGTGACGAAAAAGAGCTTGCCCTCGCCCCGCTTTGCACGAAGAGCGGTCCGAAGCGCCTTCTGATCAACATGATGGCCGTCGGCGATGATGCCGCACCAGACCGAAGGATGATCGATGGCCGCGCCGACGAGGCCAGGTGAACGATGGCCGAGCTGGCTCATGGCGTTGAAAAGGTGGGTGACGCCACGCGCGCCAGCGTCGAAGCGTGCCTCCGCGGCCTCGCTGGTGCAATCGGAATGGCCTATGCTAACGGTGACACCGGCTTCACTGAGTTCGCGTACCTGTTTTGCGGTGACCTGTTCGGCCGCCATCGTTACCAGCAGTGTGCCGATCGCTTCCTTGGCCGCAATGAACGCTTTAACGTCCTTATCCTCGACTGGCCGCATGAGTTCAGCAAGGTGGGCTCCCTTGCGGGCCGGCGCCAGATGCGGACCTTCGAGATGGAGGCCAGCTACGCCGCGGTTCGTCTTGACGGTCTCCTTGGCCGCCTCGATCGCCGCGGCGGTCGCGTCCGCCGTATCGGTGATCAGCGTCGGCAGCAATGCAGTCGTGCCGTAGGGTCGATGACCATCGGCAATCATGTACATGGAGGCTGCCGATGGCTCGTCGTTGAGCATTCGGCCGCCACCGCCATTCACCTGCGCATCGATGAAGCCTGCCGAAAGCACGCCACCTTCAAAGCGCGTATGCTCGCCCTCTGGCAGTTCGCTTGTCGACGCAATGCTCTCGACACGCCCGTCCGAGACTATGAGCGCCTTGTCGTCGTGGAAGCGCTGACCGTCGAAGATCCGCGCGCCGGAGAAGATTTTGCGAACCATCACATCGTCTCCGTGACCTTGAGCAGGTTGGCTGGCTTGTCAGGGTCGAAGCCCTTGCGGCGCGTGACGGATTCTATCAGGCGGTAGTAGACGAGCAGGGAAACGAGCGGGTCGAGCAGGCCGCTGCCCGTCGTCGGCACCTGCAGATTGATGCCAGAGACCGGCTGGGCCGAGAACGGCACGGTGGTCGCGCCGAGCTTCCGCAGCCGCTCAAGCGCCTGGACGTTGTTGCTGAATGCTGGATCATCGGGCGTAAAGGCGACGATCGGGAAGCCTGGCTGAACAAGACGCATCGGGCCATGCATCAGCTCGGCAAGCGAAAAGGCTTCTGCATGCAGTCCGGCCGTCTCCTTGGCTTTCAAAGCTGCCTCGAGCGCAATGGCGAAAGCGGGGCCGCGACCGGCCGTATAGAGCGAGCTGGCCTCGAAAAGTACATCCTCCGCTGCCTTCGTATCAATCCCACTGGTCGCCTGGAGGGCTTCCGGTAGCTTTTCCAAGGATGTATGGAGATCGCGCTTGCCGCTGATGGCAGCCGTGACACCGGAAAGCGCGGCGACTGAGGCGATGAAGGACTTGGTCGCCGCTACGCTCTTCTCCGGGCCTGCATTGAGGCCGAGAACGATGTCAGCCTGCTTGGCGAGCGGGCTATCGGTGACGTTGACGACCGCAATCGTCGTCGCACCACCGTGCTTTGCGGCATCCTGCAAGGCAATGATGTCGGGGCTTGCGCCGGATTGCGACACCGTGAAGTGGATGCCGCCCTTCAGATGTAGAGACGCGCCATAGACCGACGCGATCGATGGGCCAACCGACGCAACCGGCACGCCACAGGTGATCTCGAAGAGGTATTTGAAGAAGGTCGCGGCATGGTCGGAAGATCCGCGCGCTGCCGTCGTCACCATGGTCGGAGCGCCTGATGCAAACAGCTTCGCAATTTCGTCGAAGACCGGCTTTTCTTTCTGAAGCAGTGTTGCGACGACCTCCGGCGACTGGCCGGCTTCCTGCAACATCAGCGAATGGCTTTCACTCATAGGTCTTCTCCGATTCTTAATTCTGCAACAAAATCATATGCATCGCCACGATAGTGGGAACGGGTGTATTCGACGACGCGTTGGTCCTCCAGGCGCGAGACGCGTTCGATCAGCAGGGCAGGCGCACCCGCCTTCACGTCTAGCGCCGCCGCTGACGACGGATCGAGCGTCACAGCCGTGAGCCTTTGGAGGGCTCGAACGGGACGGTGGCCGCGCGCCGCGAGCGCCTCGTACAGAGATCCTTCTCCGCCGGCATTTTCTCCAAGGAACTTAATCGGCACGACAGCACGTTCGATCGCAAGCGGCAGACCGTCGGCAAGACGCAGACGATCCAGGCGCAGCACAGGTTCATCAAGCCCGAGGCCAAGCAAAAAGGCTTCATCAGGAGATGGCGTATTGACAGTTCGAGACAAGATCCGAGCCGCAGGCGCGCGACCGCGTGAGCGCATGTCGGCGGAGAAGGAAGAAAGCCGCCATAGCGACTGTTCCATGCGTTCGACCTTGCTGGAGACGAAGGTGCCGCTTCCATGCCGGGATTCAAGTGTGCCTGCGTTCATCAGGTCGCGATAAGCTGTGCGGACTGTCACGCGTCCGACCTTCAATGCCTCGGCAAGATCCCGCTCGCCGGGAAGCGCGGTTCCAGGTCTCAGCAGTCCCTCCTGGATCAGGCCCGTCAGAGCCTGCGCCAACCGCTTGTAAAGCGGCCCTGTGAGCGCCTCGTCGCGCAGGCCTCGACTGTTCAGTTCGGCGATCAGACTGGTTCTATCCATGCCCTAAAGATAGAACCTATCTAGAACCAATCGCAAGTCGAAAATGACTTCGGAACAAAAAAACCCTCGCAGGTAGCATGCGAGGGTTTGTCGGTTGGGGCGATCTGTTTGCGTCAGCTCTTCGAGAAGATGTAGTCCGTTTCCTGACGCAGTACCTCGCCCGGGCGGAGGATCGCGTCGGGAAAGCCCTCGTGGTTGATTGCATCTGGCCAGATTTGCGTTTCCAGGCAGAAGCCGGCGAACGGGCCGTACTTGCGCCCGTCGAGGCCAGGGACAGGCACATTGAGCTTGAAGCCCGCATAGAACTGCACGCCAGGCTCGGTCGTGCGCACTTCCAGCGAAACGCCCGAATTCAGGCTTCGGGCAAGCGCGACGGAGCGCTTTGCTGTGCGTTCGTTGGAAAGGCAGAAATTGTGATCGTAGAGGGCCTGTTCGCTACCCTCGAACCGCTTCATCGGTGACATCTGACGGAAGTCGAAGGCCGTTCCGGCAACGGGTCGAGCCTCGCCGGTCGGGATCTGCCGTTCATTCGTGACGAGGTAGCTGTCGGCTGCGATCATGATGTCGTGGCCAAGCGCGTCATCGCGGCCATCGAGGTTGAAATAGGCGTGCTGGCAAACGTTGGCGATCGTCGGTTGATCACTGGTCGACTCGTAGGTCACGGAGAGTTCGCCGTCGCCATGCACCCAGTAGGTTGCCTGGATGGTGCAGTTGCCGGGATAACCGGCGCGGCCATCCGGATCGACGATCTTCAGCACGACACGGTCGACATCGTGCTCGACGATCGTCCAGTTCTGCTTGGCGATGTTGTCGCTTCCCCCATGAAGGTGAGTCACGCCGTTCTCATTGAGATCAAGCTGATAGCTCTTGCCATCCAGCGTGAATTTGCCATCGCCGATGCGGTTGGCGCAGCGCCCGGGAGTTGCGCCAAAGTAGGAGGAATGCGCCGGATAGCTGTCGAAATCGTCAAAGCCAAGCAGGAGCGGTGCATCATGGCCGTCGAGGCGGAGATCCTGTATGACCGCACCCCAGCTGATGATCTTGGCCGTCAGCCCGCCGCCCTTGATCTCGACGCGATAGACAGTTTCGCCCGACTTGGTCTGCCCGAAAACTTCTCGCTTCAACATTTCCGTCATGACTGACCGTCCTGATATATCTTCGATTGAGGCGGCGAACCTGCCCCCATTTGCCGCAAACCGCAACGGGTGTGCCGAAAAAAAGAAACGCTGTCAGCCACACTTGCCGATATCGTTGAGATCGTAGGGTGTGGTCTGGTAGATCTCGTTGATCCAGTTGCCGAACAACAGGTGCGCGTGGCTGCGCCAGCGGTTTTGCGGCGTCAGCGACGGATCGTTGTGCGGGAAGTAGTTGTGCGGCATCTTGATCGGCACGCCGGCATTCACGTCGCGGAAATATTCGTCGGAAAGCGACGTTGAATCATATTCCACGTGATTGAACATATAGAGCCGCTTGCCCTTCCATTCATGCACGAGGCAGACACCCATTTCGCTGGACTCCATCAGAATCTCCAGGCTTTCCGACTTCTCGATGTCGTCGCGGCGGACCTCTGTCCAGCGCGAAACAGGAACCTCGAAGTTGTCCGAGAAACCGTTCAGGTAGACAGACGACGGTTTCAGGTTCCGGTGTCGGTAGACGCCGAAGGCCTTCTCCTTGAGTTCGTACTTGGGAACGCCGTGGAAATGGTAGATCGCGGCCATCGCGCCCCAGCAGACGTTCATCGACGAATGGACGTTGGTTTCCGTCCAGTCGAAAATCTGCTGCATTTCGCCCCAATAGTTCACGTCCTCGTAGGGCAGCGTCTCGATCGGCGCGCCGGTAGTGATGAAGCCATCGAATTTGCGGTGCTTCACTTCCTCCCACGTCTGGTAGAAGGCGAGAAGATGGTCTTCCGAGGTGTTCTTTGCTTTGTGGTTGCCCACGCGGATGAGCGAAAGCTCGACCTGCAACGGAGAGGCGCCGACCAAGCGGGCCATCTGCAATTCCGTCTTGATCTTGTTCGGCATGAGGTTGAGAAGCCCTATCTGCAGCGGCCGGATGTCCTGACGGATAGCCACCGTCTCGGTCATCACGCGCACGCCTTCCTGAACCAGGGTTTCAAACGCAGGCAAGGTATCGGGGATCTTGATGGGCATTGCGGTCACTCGATCAAAACAACGAATATATCGCTATCGGTCCGCACGCGGCCCTTTAGCAACTTCTTTAACGTGGCTGCAAGCCGGCCGGCCAAATCACCACGGAGCGTCTTAAATAGCGTCACTCGCGCCGCGAATCAATTGCTCAAACGAAGGGGTGGGATCGATATGAAGTCACTGCCGCGTTAATGACTGCTAGAATCTGTTGGTAGACACAGCGAATCACCATGTTTATTGAAGTAGAATGATGGCTAGGGACGCGTAATGGCAGATGACCTCGAAGGCAGGCCAAGCATTCAAGGGCGGGACAGAGTAGGATACGACCTGAGCCTGGGCTATCGCTTGAGGGTCATGTTCTCGGCCTTCTGGCATTCCTCCGTGCGCGGAAGGGTCCTGGTGATCGCGACTGCGCTGATTGCCATCATTCTCGCAACTGCCTATGCGACCGTCATCCTCAACCAGTGGAACGCGCCCTTTTATGACAGCATCGCGCGGCGCGATCTGCCTGGTTTCTTCCATCAGCTGAAGATCTTTGCGCTGATCGCAGGCATGCTGCTGCTGCTCAACGTCGTGCAGGCGTGGCTAAACCAGATGACCGCGCTCTACATGCGCGAAGGTCTGACACGCGATCTCGTCAACCAGTGGCTCCAGCGCAAGCGTGCGCTTCGGCTTTCGGCTAGCGGCCTCATCGGCGTTAATCCCGACCAGCGCTTGCACGAAGATGCCCGCAACTTAGCGGAAAGCACGACGAGCCTGATGATCGGGTTGGTGCAGGCGACGATCCTGCTCATCAGTTTCATCGGCGTGCTATGGGATTTGTCCAACGGTTTTGTCTTCCGCTTCGGCACCCACGCTTTTTCCATTCCAGGCTATATGGTCTGGGCCGCAATCTTCTATGCGGCATCCGCATCCATTCTCAGCCAGCTGGTGGGCCGCAAGCTTGTGAAGCTCAACGCGGATCGCTTCTCGAAGGAGGCGGAGCTTCGCTTTGCGCTGATGCATGCCAACGAGAACATGCCGGCGATCACGGTGGCACGCGGCGAGGAGAATGAGCAGCAGCGTATCAATACCGACATCAGTGCGGTGCTCGCCGTCATCAAGCGGGTGGCGATGGCCAACGTCAACCTCACCTGGGTGTCAGCCGGCTATGGCTGGCTCGTTGTGGTCATCCCGATCATCGTCGCTGCACCGGCATACTTCTCCGGCGGCCTGACGTTTGGCGAACTGATGGTATCGGTCGGTGCTTTCAACCAGGTCAACACGGCCCTTCGCTGGTATGTCGCGAACTTCGGTCCCATTGCCGAATGGCGCGCCACGCTGATGCGTGTCACCGATTTTCGGCAGGCGCTCACCACTATGAGCGACGAGATCAATCTCAGGGGCACGATCAGCTACGAGCGCAGCCCGCCCGGAACACTAACGCTGGAGCACGTGCGGATCGCTTCCAAGATTGGCGAAGAGATCGACCAGTGCGGCGGCTTCCGCGTGCACGAGAGTGCGGTGACGATTAAGGCCGGTGAAAAGGTCATGATCAACGGCGATCACAACGTGAACCGTAAGCTGCTTTTCCTTGCACTCTCCGAACTTTGGCCGTGTGGTGGCGGCAAGATCGGCTTGCCGCCCACGGACGACATGCTTTTCGTCCCGCAATCGGCTTACATCCCGGGTGGTTCACTTCGTGAAGCGCTGGCGTTTCCCGAGCCTGCGGACACCTATCAGAACCGCGATGTCGTGGCGGCACTGGAAAAGGCAGGACTCCACAATCTGGTTTCCCGCCTTGATACCCGGGCGCGGTGGGACAAGCTGCTTGATTCCGACGAGCAGCGCGCGATCGGTTTTGCTCGCCTGCTTCTTGTACGACCGAAGTGGATCGTGTTTGACGAAGTATTGGAAGGCATGGAGCCGGAATGGCAGTCCACGATGATGGAGGTACTTACCTCCATGCCGGACGCGGCGATGATCTACATCGGTCGGTCAGACGTTTATGTTGAGACCTTCAAGCCGCGCATACTGCATCTCGAAGCTCTGCATGCGAAGCCTGAAGTGAAGGTAGTGGCAAAAGCGCCGAACGCGCCCGCACCAGCACTCTGATCGCCTACATCGGCGGGACGACCCCGTTCGTGCCGACCGTGACGTTTGTGGCGGACACTGTGCCATCAGGTGCTCTTTCACCCATCACGATCACGTGCGCTCCTGCAACAAGGTCTGACTTTCCGGCAGGGGCGAAGGTGACGATCGGTGTATCGTCGGCGATGGATATCGTCTTTTCCTTGCCCTGATAGGTGAGCGTGATCGTGTGGCCATCGACCGCCTTCACGGCCTTGGCGACGGTCGCGTTGGTCATCGTGCTGTTTGGCTTCAGGTCCCAAGGGCGACTGCCTTCTCCGGTTCCCTTCATGGCGGCCGGAAAGATCAGCACTTCAAGAGCGCCGTCGCCGCCATCAGCTTTCGGCAGCGATGCAACGCCAACGAAATCGCCCGGCTTGATGTCTTCGACGGAGGCTTTCTTGATGCCGCGAACCTTCCAGTCTGGCTTCAGTGTCACCGTTTGCTCGGCGCCTTCGCGTGTTTTGACCACCAACGTGCTGCCACTCAGGCTTTCAATCGCGCCACGCACGCGTTGCGCTTCCTGGGCAAGCGCGCCGTGCGACGCAATAACGAGGAAACCCGCGGCCCAGACGAGCGCGGTAGATGCTTTAAGATTGTGTGGCATAGTCTGCTTTCCTTGCCGTCGTGCAAGCTGCGGATACGGGGCGCAGCTTAGTCCTGCCGGTCGAACGCTGACGAATCAATGAAACGTGAAAGCCAGTTCGCGCGGCAGAGACAGGTCGGATTGAGCGGGCGCGAGGGGTGCCTCAGCCCTCCAATTCCTCCCGCAGCATCTCAAGCTCCAGCCATTCCTCTTCCATTTTCGTCAGACTGTCCCGGAGCTTCTCCATCTCGGCCGCCAGACGGTTGAATGTGGTGGGGTCCTTGGTGAACAAGCTGGGGTCCGCCATCCGCTCCTCGCGTTTGGCGATCTCGGTTTCGGCCTTGGCCATTTCCTTCGGGAGATGTTCGAGCGCGAACTTCTGCTTGTAGGAAAGCTTGCCCTTTCCTTTCGCCGTCTCGGCGGAATCTGCTGCTTCCTGCTGCTTCGATCGTTCCGCCGCCTTTTCGGCCTTCCTCCGCTCCTCGACGGCGCCCTTTCGCTGCGCAAGCATATCCGAATAGCCGCCCGCATATTCGATCCAGCGCCCGTCAGGCGCATCCGGGACGGCCGGCGCAATCGTCGACGTCACAGTGCGGTCGAGGAAGTCGCGGTCGTGGCTGACGAGGATGACGGTGCCGGGGAAGCCCGCAACGATTTCCTGCAGCAGATCCAGTGTCTCTATATCCAGATCGTTGGTCGGTTCGTCGAGGATCAACAGGTTTGCCGGACGCGACATAATACGGGCCAGCATGAGCCGCGCGCGCTCGCCGCCAGAAAGGTTCCTGATCGGCGTGCGCGCCTGTTCAGGCTGGAACAGGAACTCCTTCATGTAGCCCGTCACGTGCCTCTGTTCACCGTTGACGAGCAAGTTCTCACCGCGGCCATCCGTCAGGTAATGGGCGAGCGTTTCGTCCGGATTGAGGTCTTCGCGCTTCTGATCCAGCGTCGCGATTTCCAGATTGGTTCCGAGCTTGATCGTGCCGCTGTCCGGTGCGAGCTGTCCGGTCAACATCTTCAGGAGCGTTGTCTTGCCGGCACCGTTCGGGCCGACCAGGCCGATGCAATCACCGCGATGCACGCGAATGGAGAAGGGAGCGACGATCGGCCGGCCGCCGAAAGTCTTCGTGATCTTGTCGGCTTCGATGACGAGCTTGCCGGATTCCTGCGCGTCGGAAACTGTTGCCTGCACGGTGCCCTGCGGGCCTTTGTGGCCGCGATATTGCGAACGCATGGTTTGCAGCTCGCCGAGGCGGCGCATGTTGCGCTTGCGTCGTGCCGTGACGCCGTAACGCAGCCAGTGTTCTTCGCGCTCGATCGCCTTGCCGAGCTTATGCTGTTCGAGCTCTTCCGCTTCCAGCACCTGGTCGCGCCAGGCTTCGAAATGCGCAAAGCCCCTGTCGAGCCGGCGCGAGGTGCCGCGGTCCAGCCAGACGGTTGCGGTCGAGACCTTCTCGAGGAAGCGCCGGTCGTGGGAAATGAGGACGAGCGCACTGCGGCTCTTCTGCAGTTCTCCTTCCAGCCACTCGATGGTCGGCAGATCGAGATGGTTGGTCGGCTCGTCGAGGAGCAGGATATCGGGCTCCGGTGCAAGCACACGCGCGAGCGCGGCGCGGCGCGCTTCGCCGCCTGAGAGGTTTTTGGGGTCTTCCTCGCCGGTCAGCCCGAGATGCGAGAGGAGATAAGTCACGCGGTAGTGGTCGTCACCAGGACCAAGTCCAGCCTCGGCATAGGCCTGCACGGTACTGAAGCCCGCGAAATCAGGGGCCTGTTCCAGATAGCGGACGGTCGAGGACGGGTGACGGAAGACCTCACCCGACTGCGCTTCGACGAGGCCGGCGGAGATTTTCAGCAGTGTCGACTTCCCGGAGCCGTTGCGACCGACGAGACAGATCTTGTCTCCGGGCTCCACTTGCAGGGCGGCGCCGGCAAGCAATGGTGTGCCACCGAAGCTGAGAAAGATGTCATCGAGTTTCAGAATGGGAGGCGCCAAAGATCAGACTCCGGAAAGATCATAGGGGCGGGCGAGCACAATGGCGCGGCCGCTCTCGAGCGAAAGGCGCACCTTGCCGTTCGCGACATTGGAAATGGTACGCGACGAGCCGAAGGGCAAATGGAAATCGGCGAGCGGGTAGCGCGCGTTTTCGATCGTCAGGCCGCGCAGTTCGCTGAAACCGGCAACCGAAAAGAGGCTGTCGGGCGGCAGGTCCAGCTCGGTTGCGCCGGCAATCAGTGGCACGGCCTCCTCGCTGCCTGACGTCAGAAGTACGTCATAGCCCTGTTCTGCAAGGCTGACGGCATAGAGCAGGTGCTGAATGGCATGATCGGAGCGCTCGCCCGCAAGGGCGCCTGCAAGGACAAGACGCTTCGCCCCACGCGCGATCGCTTCCGAGACCGCAATCTCGCCATCGGTGGAAGCCTTTGTAGCGGGATAGGGTTGCTTCGGCACATCAGGAAAAGCACGCTCGAGGTCAGCGGGCGTCGAATCAAAATCACCGACCCAGAGCTCCGGAACGACGCCGAGCGCAGCCGCATGACGCATTCCCCCGTCGGCGGCAATGAAACGGCTGCCCGAGATGGCGTGACGCAAGCGATCGGTTATCTGCAACTCGCCGCCAAGCAGAATGGTGAAGGTGGATTGGCTCATGCGCATTGCCCATAGCGCAAAGCAGGGGGGAAGGGAAAGGGCCGCTGCTCAGGCTTCGTCAGGGACATCCTTGATGCGCGCCTGAAAGATGTCCTCGTAGCCGGAAATGAACTTTTCGAACAGTTCTCCGAATGCCTCGATCTCTTCCGGTTTCCAGTCTTTGACCACCTCGGAAACGAATGCGAGCTTCTGCGCGCGTATCTCCGACAACAGCCGCTGTCCGAGTGGCGTCATCACGACGATGATCCGCCGCGCATCGGTCTGGGATGCCTTTCGCCGCAGAATATTACGTCCGACCATATCCGCGACGACGCGGCTCGCGCGCGACGGATCGATCCGCATCATCTCGGCGATCGTCCCGACTGTTACTTCACCGGCCTCTTGTGCGCGCCGCACGGCATCCAGTACGTCAAGGTGCGACAGCTCAAGGCCGGGCGCCACACTCTGGATGGCGAGCCGCCCGATCAGTCGGCGCCCGGTCATCAGGCGCATGCGGGTCATGCTTTGGCCAATACGCAGAATACCTGGGTCGTCGGTCGCAGCGTCTGGGTCGATCAGGTTCATCAAGCTCTCTTTCATTCCGGAAATATAGCATGCCCCATGTCAATTGAGAATATGCCAAAGTCAATAACATGTCATTGACAATTATATGCTAATAGCACATAACGTAGTCAACGCATCATCTGGAACGACGCTTCATGGACACTCAAATTGCCGCGGCGCCGCTTGTGACGGATCATCGTCGGCGGTTCATCCTCTTCCTTTTTCTAATGGCAGCCATGTTCATGGCGACACTCGACAACCAGATCGTCGCAACGGCTCTGCCGACAATCGTCGGTGAGTTCGGCCACCTCGAGCGGTTCAGCTGGGTCGGCTCGGCCTATCTGCTCGCCGTGAGCGCGGTGATGCCACTTTACGGCAAGCTCGGCGATCTCTTCGGCCGCAAGTATGTGATGATGGCCGCGATCATGATTTTCACCATCGGCTCCGCCGTCTGCGGACTGGCCATATCCATGAACACGCTGATTGCAGCCCGCGTGTTGCAGGGGCTTGGCGGAGGCGGCATCATGGTATCGATCTTCGCCGTTAACGCCGACCTGTTCGAGCCTCGCGAACGTGCGCGGTACCAAAGCTATTCCAGCCTTGTGCTGATGGCATCCGGTGCGATCGGGCCTGTCCTCGGTGGTGCGATGAGCGATCTCTTCGGCTGGCGGTCGATCTTCCTCGTCAACGTTCCGATTGGCTTCGTCGTGCTTGTCGGTCTGGTGCTCATGCTGCCTTACCGGAAGCCGAACCGCCGTCCGAAGATCGACTATGCCGGAGCCTTGCTGCTCGCCTGGACGACGGCGAGCATCGTGCTGGCTGCCGATGGCGCTCAGCTCTTCGGTTCGCTGGTGGCCCCGCAGAACCTTGTCATCATGGCACTCGGCGTTGCTACAGTCATCGGATGGATTCGCGTCGAGCGCCGCGCCGCCGAGCCAATTGTTCCGCTGTCGCTGTTCCGCAATTCCACGTTCAGCCTGTTGCTTGTTATGTCGATCATGAGCGGCGCGATCGGCATCGGCATGGTCAATTATTTCGCGCTGTTCCTGCAGACGACGACTGGTCTTTCACCCTCGGCGGCCGGCGCGTTCTTCATTCTTTTGACCGGCGGCATCGTTTGCGGGTCGCTTTCTGCGGGCCGTATCATCTCCATCACCGGGCGCTACAAGCCGTTTGCCGTAGCAAGCCTGACCTGCAGTGCCATCGCATTCGTGCTGCTCACTCAGGTTCATGCGGGAACGCCGGTCCTGCTGATCGGAGCAGTGATGGCCCTCCACGGCTTCGGCGTCGGCCTTGCGCAACAGGTGCCGGTCATCGGCGTTCAGAATGCGGCCCCAGCGCGCGACGTCGGCGCCGCAACGGGATCGGTGACGCTGTCGCGCATGGGCGGCGCATCGATTGCTATCTCGATTTACGGCGCGATCGTTGGCTCACAGCTCGGCAAGGCGGGACTGTCCATTCCCGGCGTAACTGACATCGACCAGCTGACGCCGAAAATGCTGGCGGCTTTGCCGGAGTCGACACGTCAGGCGGTGGCCGACGCCTATGCCAATGCGTTCACACCGCTTTTCATGGCGTCCTGCGCGATCGCGCTCATTGGCCTTTGCGCCGCCTTGATGCTGAAACCGACGCAGCTGCCGCGCGCGGCCGAGGTGCGGCCGGCAGCCAGCACCGAAGCAGCGGAATAAATGCCGGTGGCGGGCTAAGGCCGCCACTTGCAAGACACCAAGCGTGGCGATACATCTGCAAACGCTCTAACGGGGTGCCCGTGCCCATTCGGTGCGCGGCTGAGAGGCTGAAAGCCAACCCGCGGAACCTGATCCGGCTAACACCGGCGGAGGGATTAGACGCGTGACATCTGGCACCGCCCTTTTCCCCTTCAAGCAAACCAGAGGAGAGGTGCCATGTTCAAATTCACAAGCTGTTTGCTGTTTGCCACGGCCTTTGTCGCGACTGTCGGCCTTGCCGGCCCAGGCGCGCGGGCGGCAGACAAGACGCTCACCGTATACACCTATGAGAGCTTCACATCGGAATGGGGTCCGGGGCCGAAGGTCAAGGAAGCATTCGAGAAGACCTGCGGCTGCAGCGTCAATTTCGTCAGTGTGGCTGATGGCGTGGCGCTGTTGTCGCGCCTCAAGCTCGAAGGCGCTGGTACGAAGGCAGATGTCGTGCTCGGCCTGGACACGAACCTGACCACGGAAGCGAAGGCAACCGGCTTGTTCGATGCGAGTGGTGTCGACGTCAGTGCACTCAAAGTGCCCGGGGACTACAAGGACGATGTATTCGTGCCCTATGATTATGGCCACTTCGCCGTCATCTACGACACCCAGACGATCAAAAATCCGCCGCAGAGCATGAAGGATCTGGTCGAAGGCGACCCTTCGCAAAAGATCGTCATTGAGGACCCGCGCACCTCGACACCCGGGCTCGGTCTCTTGCTGTGGGTAAAGTCCGTCTACGGCGATAAGGCGCCTGAGGCTTGGGCAAAACTCAAAAAGCGGGTGTTGACGGTAACGCCCGGCTGGTCCGAGGCTTATGGACTTTTCACCAAGGGTGAGGCGCCGATGGTGTTCTCCTACACGACCTCGCCTGCCTACCACATGGTTGCGGAAAATACGGACCGCTATCAGGCGGCTGCATTCTCAGAGGGCCACTACATACAGATCGAAGTGGCGGGCCTGCTTAAGAATGCGCCGGACAAAGAGCTTGCGCGCGATTTCCTGAAATTCATGGTGACGCCGGGCTTCCAGGATACCATTCCGACCAACAACTGGATGATGCCGGTTTCGGCGACGTCGCAACCGCTGCCCGATGCGTTCGGCAAGCTCGTGAATCCGTCAAAGACCTTTCTGATGAGCTCGGAGGAAGTCGCGGAGAACCGCAAAGCCTGGATCGATGAGTGGCTGGCTGCCATGAGCATGAATTGATGCTTTTGACCAAGGCGGAGATGCGGCGGGTGATGTTGGGCGGGGCGCTAAGTCTTGCCGGCATTGCCGTTTTCGTCGGCCTTGCGGTCTTCGCCTTGCTTCTCTCGAGCGGTGCTTCGTCCATTCTGGCGGCGGTGCTTGAACCGTACATCCTGCGGGTCCTGCGTTTCACCTTGTTGCAGGCCTTGCTCTCGACGCTGCTATCGATCGCTTTTGCGATTCCCGTCGCTCAGGCCTTGGTGCGTCAGCAGCATTTCCCCGGACGCATGTGGATCATTCGGCTGATGGCTGTGCCGATGGGCCTGCCTGTTCTGATCGGGGCGCTCGGGTTGATCGGTATCTGGGGGCGGCAGGGCCTTATGAACGCGCTGCTGCTCAAGCTCGGCATGGCGGAACCGATCAGCATCTACGGGCTTTCCGGGATCCTGTTGGCGCATATCTTCTTTAACATGCCGCTGGCTTGCCGCTTGATGCTGGCGGCATTAGAGCGCGTGCCAGCGGAATACTGGTTGATGGCGAGTGGTCTCGGCATGCGGCCTGGCTCGATTTTCCGCTTCATTGAATGGCCGGTTCTGCGCTCGGTCATTCCCGGTATCGCCGGTCTGATCTTCATGCTGTGCGCCACGAGTTTCACGCTGGTGCTGACGCTGGGTGGTGGGCCAGCCGCGACGACCGTCGAGGTTGCCATCTATCAATCGCTGCGTTTTGATTTCGACCCTGGCCGGGCCGTCGTCCTTTCCCTACTGCAAATTGTCCTTACATCGGTGATCCTTGGGGCGCTGTCGTTTCTTCCTGCGCCTGGGGATGAGGGGATGACGGCCGGCAAGGCTCTCAGGCGGCCGGATGGCGGGCTGCCGGGTGCACGGCTTGCGGATGGCGGCGTCCTGCTGCTCGCCGCCCTGTTCCTCGGTCTACCTTTGATGTCGGTGCTTCTGGCTGGCCTTCGGTCTGATCTCATGAAGCTCCTGCGCGAACGCATCTTCTGGCAGTCGGCTGCGACCAGCCTTGCCATTTCGATCTCTGCGGCCATCCTCGCCTTGCTGATCTCGATGACGTTGGTGAGTGCGCGCCGGGCGGCGCTTCTCCGGCGCTCTGGGGCTACGGGCGCAGGAGCGTTCTTTACCGCCATGGGTGGCGCGTCGTCATTGGTGTTGCTCGTGCCGCCGATCGTCCTTGCGACGGGCTGGTTCCTTGCGCTGAGAGGTTTCGGCGACGTGAGCGCCGTCGCTCCGCTGCTGATTGTCGCCATCAACGCCTTGATGTCTTTGCCCTTTGTGATGCGTGTCCTCGAGCCGGCTTTCATCGTTCATAAGCGCCGCACACAAAAACTTGCGGCGAGCCTCGGTGTCATGGGTTGGGTGCAACTACGTCTGATCGATATGCCAGCCCTGTTCAAGCCGGTGCTCACGGCATTTTCGTTTGCAATGGCGCTGTCGCTCGGCGATCTCGGCGCCGTCGCGCTGTTCGGCTCGGACAGTTTCGTCACGTTGCCTTGGCTCGTCTATAGCCGCATGGGTAGCTATCGGACGAACGATGCGGATGGGCTGGCATTGATCCTTGGCATCGTCTGCCTGCTGCTCACGATCGCCGGCACCATGGGCCCCGTGCGCCGGGAGGTGGCTGTCCATGGGTGATCCTCAGTTCGCGATCGAAGTGCACGATGTCGGCCTCCAACTTGGCACGCAAGACTTTCACTTCGATTGCCGTCTTCCCGCCGGCGCCGTGATTGCCGTGACGGGTGCGTCCGGAGCCGGCAAGTCGACCTTCCTGAATTTGCTCGCCGGCTTCGACACGGCTGCCCAAGGGCGCGTTCTGATCGCGGGAAAAGATGTGACCGACGAGTACCCTGCGCGACGACCCGTCTCCCTCATCTTTCAGGACAACAATCTGTTTGCGCATCTCGATATTTTCACCAACATTGGCCTGGGTATTGAGCCAGCGATGAAACTCTCGACTGCCGATCGCCGATCGATCACGTCTTCGCTTGAAAAGGTGGGGCTCGCCGGTTTCGAGCGGAGAATGCCGGGGACGCTATCCGGCGGGGAGCGACAACGGGTGGCCTTCGCGCGCGCGCTTGTTCGCAATCGTCCGGTGCTCCTACTTGACGAGCCATTCGCGGCACTTGACCCCGGCTTGCGAAGTGGAATGGCAGCGCTGCTGCTCGACATGCATCGCGAGACCGGCAATACCGTCGTCGTCGTTTCTCATGATCCGGATGAAGTCAAACGCATCGCAGATTTCGGCCTTTTTATCGAGGACGGCAGGATCGTCGTGGCGGCTCCGATTGATGAGTTTCTGGGCCACGAGGATCACGCTGGATTGACGCAATTTCTCCATAGTTGACGAATCTGGCGGTCGCAACGGCACTTTCGCCATAATTTGAGGCGACCGAGGAAACTCCAAAGCACGTTAGGCTTGCTAAAATACAACGGCGCCACATTTAGTCAGAGTCTCGCTATGCAACCGATGCGGAAATCAGTTACAGCAAAGACTTGTGTCCCCGATTGTGCAGTGCAAGAGCGGGGACGGACGCCTGTTGAATCACCATGAGACCGACCGGGTCGCGGAAGCGGACCGGCCGACAAGCAAGATGACTTGGAGAGCCAGACTGGACAGCATGACGACGTGGAAATTCCCCGCGCCTTCCAGTGATGTGCTCTCGTCTGCGTGCCGTCTGGCGCGACGAGTGTCGTTCGTGTGTGCAACGAGCGTGGCGCTGTACGGCTGCCAGTCCATCCTTGAACAATCCTACCAGCCGAGCGTTGCACCGTCCTCCAGTCCGCAGATCGTCGATGAAGTGCAGAAGAACGATCCGCGCGCTGCCATGGGCGCCCGTGAGCATCCACGTATCGTTGCGAGCTATGGCGGTGAGTACAAGGATGCAAAGACCGAACGCCTAGTTGCCCGCATCGCGGGCGCACTGACGGCTGTTTCCGAGAATCCCAGCCAGTCCTATCGCATCACTATCCTGAACTCGCCGGCTATCAACGCCTTTGCACTGCCCGGCGGCTATCTCTATGTAACGCGCGGCTTGCTGGCGCTTGCCAACGACGCTTCCGAGGTCGCTGCGGTCCTCTCGCATGAGATGGGCCATGTCACAGCAAATCATGGCATCGAACGGCAGAAGCGCGAGGAAGCTGAGGTCATCGCCAGCCGCGTCGTGGCCGAGGTGCTGTCCAGCGATATTGCCGGAAAGCAGGCCCTGGCACGCGGCAAGCTCCGATTGGCTGCTTTTTCGCGGCAACAGGAACTGCAGGCGGACGTGATCGGCGTGCGCATGCTCGGTGAAGCGGGCTACGATCCTTATGCGGCTGCGCGGTTCTTGGATTCGATGGCCGCCTACAGCCGCTTCATGTCGGTCGATCCCGAGGCGGATCAGAGCCTCGACTTCCTGTCCAGCCACCCGAATTCGGCGCAGCGCATCGAACTTGCGCGCGACCATGCGCGTGCGTTTGGCCAGGAAGGCAAGGTTGGTGACACGGGCAGGGACTATTATCTCGATGGAATCGACGGCCTGCTTTACGGTGACAGCCCGGAGGAAGGCTATGTCCGCGGTCAGACCTTCCTGCATGGCGGGCTTGGTATCCGCTTTGACGTACCACCTGATTTCAAGATCGACAACAAGGTCGAGGCGGTCATGGCGACCGGCCCGGGCGATGTCGCGATCCGTTTCGATGGCGTCGCGGATAATCAGAGCCAGAGCCTGACCAACTATATCTCCAGCGGCTGGGTTACCGGCCTTGATCCGTCCACCATCCAGCAGGTCACGGTCAACGGGATGGAAGCCGCAACGGCGCGAGCGAGTGCAGATCGCTGGGACTTCGACGTCACCGTTATCCGCAACAATGCGCAGATCTTCCGGTTCCTGACGGCCGTGCCGAAGGGGAGCCCGACGCTGCAGCAGACGGCCGACGTATTGCGGGCAAGCTTCCGCCGAATGACGCCGGAGGAGACTGCGTCGCTGAAGCCTTTGCGCGTCAGGGTAGTCAAAGTACGACCGGGCGAAAATATCACGACGCTTGCTGCGCGGATGATGGGCACGGATCGAAAGCTTGATCTCTTCAAGCTTATCAACGCCTTGCCGACGGGTGCCTCCGTTTCTCCGGGCGACCGCGTCAAGATTATCGCGGAATAAAAAGAGGCCCGGCTTTCACCGGGCCAGTTCCATCACTGGGGGAGTAGCTCTTTCAGGCCGATGCGGCCATATAGGGGTCAGCGCTGACCAGCGCGCTGCGGAGTTTTTCCATTGCCCGGCTTTCGATTTGCCGGACGCGCTCCTTGGAAATACCGAGGTCGGCGCCGAGTTCCTCAAGCGTAGCGCCGTCTTCCGCGAGTCTGCGGGCGCTGATGATCTTCATTTCCCGCTCATTGAGGTGTTTCAGGGCAGAAGCGAGCCAATTGCGTCGGCGCTCGCCGTCGATCATGTTTGATACCTGTTCGTCCGGGAGCGGCTCATCGCTGACGAGGAAATCCATCTTCTCGGCACTGTCGGCATCGCCTGAAACCGAGGGTGCTTGAAGCGAGGCGTCGTTGCTTGAAAGCCTTGCATCCATCGTCTGGACGTCGGAGAGGCTAACGCCGAGAGCGGCGGCGATTTCCTGGTGGATGGACTGGAGAGTGAGCTGTGTGTCACCCCTGGCGAGCTTGGCGCGCAGCCGACGAAGATTGAAGAAAAGGGCCTTCTGGGCAGAACTCGTACCGCCGCGGACAATCGACCAGTTGCGAAGGATGTAATCCTGGATGGATGCACGGATCCACCAGCTTGCATAGGTTGAGAAGCGGACATCACGCTCGGGCTCGAAGCGTGCTGCGGCCTCCAGCAGCCCGACGTAGCCCTCCTGCACGAGGTCGCTCATCGGTAGACCGAAATTACGAAATTTTCCCGCCATTGAGATAACGAGACGCATGTGGGCCATGGCGATCTGATTGCGGGCGCCACGGTCATCATTGTTTTTCCAGCGGATTGCGAGATCGTGTTCCTCTTCGCGAGCAAGGTAGGGAGCCGCCATGGCGATTTTAATCATGCGCCGGTCTGCTGACATGTTCTTCATATCGGTCTCCTGAATTCAGGCGTCACGCCAAAAAAAGGGCAAAGAATGCTTGCTTCCGGACGTTGCTGCCCAGACCAAATTCATGTCTTGAACGTATAAAGGCCCCGAACTCTGGACGTTTCCAGATGGGGCCCTAGCTTAGGGTTATGCGCCGGTAGTACGGCCGGGTAGGACCAGTTTCTTCAAGTTGCCGGATAGGCAGAACGTGGAAGGCATGATCCGCTCCTCATCGAACGTTTACAGGAATGCGAGCGTTCGAGGGTGATGTCAGTTCCCGACGCGGTCCGCAGCTACATCCCTAAAACGCGCCAGGATGGAAAAAGTTCCAATAAAAAACCCGGCGCGAGGCCGGGTTTTTTTTCAAGAAAAACAAGGAGCTTATGCAGCTTCGTCCTGAGATTCGTCTTCTTCGATTGCCTTGCCGCGCTTCGGACCCTTGTTGAGGTTGGTCTCTACGAGACGGACGGCTTCGGTTTCCGACATCTTGTTCACGGCAGCGATTTCGCGTGCCATGCGGTCAAGCGCAGCTTCATAAAGCTGACGTTCGGAATAGGATTGTTCCGGCTGGTTTTCGGCGCGATAGAGATCGCGGACAACTTCAGCGATGGAAATGAGGTCGCCGGAATTGATCTTGGCATCATATTCCTGGGCGCGACGGGACCACATGGTACGCTTGACGCGCGCCTTGCCCTGCACAACCTTCAATGCACGCTCGACGAAATCGGTTTCGGATAGCTTACGCATGCCGATGCTCATGGCCTTGGCGACCGGCACTTTCAGGCGCATCTTGTCCTTCTCGAAATCGATAACGAAAAGTTCAAGCTTCATGCCTGCTACTTCTTGCTCTTCGATGGCGCTGATGGTACCGACGCCGTGTGCGGGGTACACGATCGATTCACCGGTCTTGAAGCCGTGACGTGCGGAAGAAGGTTTTTTCTGCTGGGTCGTCATTCTATTCAAACACTCCCTGTTACGCTTCCGGCTGCAGCCGGAGCCGGGTCAGTCAGGCCCGGATGAGACGGTCGGATCCGTCGGGTGACTTACTTCTGGTCCCACCGGACAAAAGCAAACATATCCATGCGCACAAGCTTGGAACCTCACGGCTCAAGGCGTTGATATGTCACGGAAACCGCGTTTTTGGATTTGTTTTGCTTTCGTGGTGGTTTGGGCATGCTTCATGCCGCAAAATGGATCAGTGTCAGAAAGCTATCACAAAAATATGAGGAAATCAATAATTTACTGCGCCTGAGTCATGCGCGCAACACATGACACCCATATGCCGCAGACACACTTCAAGCGTTTTCCAGCTCACTGAACCCGGTTTCAGACCTACCGGAGGATCAGTCGCCCGCTCCGGGCTTCTCCGAGAAATACTTCTCGAACTTGCCGGTTTCGCCATCCAGTTCCTTCGCTTCGGGCATGGCATCCTTCTTGACCGTGATGTTCGGCCAGATGCTGGCATACTCGGCGTTGATCTTGAGCCACTTGTCGAGGCCCGGCTCCGTGTCCGGTTTGATTGCCTCGGCGGGACATTCCGGCTCACAAACGCCACAGTCGATGCACTCGTCAGGATGAATGACGAGGAAGTTTTCGCCTTCATAGAAGCAGTCGACGGGGCAGACTTCCACGCAGTCGGTATATTTGCAGCGAATGCAATTGTCGGTCACGACATAGGTCATGAAGAACTCCAGGACTTCCATACAATGGGGCCGGGCAACCTGGAACGTCGCGCCTTCCCCCAACCGGAAAGGAAGCGGTGAGATGCTTGGGAGGCATTCACGCTATCCGGCAAGTTGATTGTGACGTATCGGCTTTGTCTGCGGATTTCAAGGATAAAGAAATCGCAGAACTCGACAGTTCGGATAGAGTTTTCTAATCCTCGTCCGACATCAGCCTGTCGATTGCACGACGTTCCTTTTTTGTGGGTCGTCCCGCCCCTGTGGCCCGCATTGCCTGCTCATAAGGTGTCAGGCGTTTTGTCTCGTCGGGCGGTGGCGTCAGATCCTCATAGAGGAGCCGGGCTTCCTCATAGGGGCCACGCCGCTCGCCGCCTGATTTGACGATGAGGACAACGTCGCGCCGCTCGAGTGCCAGCTCGACCTTGTCGCCCACCTTGACCGTTTGACTCGGCTGGAGGGCGCGCTCGCCATTGATCCGGACATGCCCGGATTGAATGTGGCTTTGTGCCAGCGAGCGCGACTTTACCATACGCGTGAAGAACAGCCACTTGTCGATGCGCTGCCGCGAACCGCTTCCTGGCTGTGTCTCCCCGCTCATCCGCTACTTCTTCATCTGCTCCTTCAAGGCAGCGAGCTTCGCGAAAGGAGAATCCGGATCAATCGGCTTTTCCTTGCGCGGTGGCTTTGCCTCGAAGCGCAGTGGCTGTGGGCCGCCGCGATTGTTGTTGCGATCCTTGCGATCGCCACGGTCTTGACGGTCGCCGCGCTGTTCGTTGCGGTCGCCGCGTCCCTGATGTGGCTTGCCGCCATCCTTGCCGTGATGCTGGCGGTTGCCGTCTCGGCCCTCGTCATTTGCACCACCTTGGCGGCGATGATCAGATCCCCGGTCCTGGCCGCGATTGTTGCCACCGCGACGTTCGCCCGGGTTGCGAGCCTGGCGCTGATTGTCCGTGCGACCACCGAGGCGCCAGAGAAGAACCGGCTTCGGCTCCTCGGCTTCTTCGGGATTTGCCGCGACTGGTTGTTCGGTCACCACTGCTTCAACAGCAGCGGGAGCTTCCGAGGCGGCTTCCTCCGATGCGCTGTCGGCATCGTCGTGATCCGCCTTCTCTGCGCCATCCTCAACCGCAGTCCCGGTCGCCAGCGCTGCCGAGGCGTCCTGAGCCGACAGATGGGCTGCTGCCTCCTCCGCCTTGACGGCATCGGAGCGATAGCCGAGCCCCTTCAGGATTTCTTCCATGTCCTCGAGTGTTGCACCAAGGATCGAAAGCATAGCGGTCGTCGTCGTGAAGCGGCGGCCGTCATATGCTCCTTCGGGACGATTTGCCTGGCCCGGCTTCCACTGAAGCAGCGGGCGGATGATATCCGCCAGGCGCTCAAGGATATCGATGCGAACCGCGCGTTTACCGAGGAATCGGAAGCCGGCCAGCTTGTAGAAGGTGCGCTCGAAACCCGGATCGGTGACGACCGAGGTGCGGCCGGCAGCCAGCACCGGAATGAGATCGCCATAACCCGGCTTGTCGAGACCGTCATTCTTCAACGCCCAAAGGAGTGTGATGAGCTCTGCAGGGGCGGGCTTCAGAAGGGCGGGGACGAAGATGTGGTAGGCACCGAAGCGGACACCGTAGCGGCGCATCGAAGCGCGGGCATCCTGATCCAGCGACTTTACTTCTTCGGTCACGTCGCGCCGGAACAGCACGCCGAGGTTCTCGACGAGCTGAAATGCCAGGCCCTTTGCCAGGCCCTGCAGATCCTCTGCGCGGGACAGATCGTCAAGCGGCTTCAGAACCGTGCTGATATGATGATTTACGAAGCGCTCGATACGGGCGGTCACGTGGTCACGTGCACTGCCGGTCAACTGCTCGTCGGCGAGAATAATGACGCGCGGGCGCATGACATGATCACTGCCTGCCAGTCGTGCCACCGGGTCGCCCAACCAGCGGATCGAACCGTCGGAGCTGATCGCGAGATCGCTATTGCCGGCCGCGTGGAGGCGAGCCGCACGCGCCTCGAATTCCAGAGCAAGCGCCTTCTGCGAAGCAGACTGAACAGCCTTGGCGTCCGGTCCCTCCGCTCCCGAAATGGGCGTGAACCGGAATCCCGACAACTGCCCCACATGATGTCCTTCAACAAAGACATCGCCATTTACACTGATTTCAGCTTCCAGCATCGCATTCTCTCTCAGGCGCTTCATGAGCACAGATGTCCTGCGATCAACAAAGCGTTTCGTCAACCTTTCATGTAACGCATCGGACAATCGATCTTCGATTTCCCGCGTCTTTTCCTGCCAGTGTGTCGGATCGGCAAGCCAATTGGGCCGATTCGATACATAGGTCCAAGTCCTTATCTGCGCGATTCGCGCCGAAAGCGTGTCAATCTCACCGTCCGTTCGATCCGCGCGATGTACCTGCTCGGCAAGGAAGTCCTCATTTACCGTGCCATAGCGGACGAGATCGGAAAAGAGGGTGGAGATGAGATCGGCGTGTTGGGCCGGCGCGATGCGCCGGTAGTCCGGAAGCGCGCAGGCTTCCCACAACTTCTCGACGCTCGCCGGATTGTTCGCAAGGTCGATGATCTCAGGGTAGCGCGACAGGTGTTCCAGCGCTTGTTGATCAACGGCAGGCAGAGCGCGTGTCAGGCCGGAAACGGTAGGGCCGGTCTCAAGGCTCGCGCGCAGCGCGTGAATGGAGGCGAAGTCGAGGTTCTTTGAGCGCCATTGCAGCACTTTTACATTGTCGAATTCGTGACCTTCGATGCGTTCGACCAATTCCTCATCGAAGGGATCGACTTGGCCGGTGACGCCAAATGTCCCATCGCGAACGTGTCGACCGGCGCGGCCGGCAATCTGCCCGAGTTCGGCAGAATTGAGATTACGGAACTGGTAGCCGTCGAATTTGCGATCCTGCGCGAAGGCGACATGATCGACATCGAGATTGAGACCCATGCCGATCGCATCCGTCGCGACCAGATACTCCACGTCTCCGGCTTGGTAGAGCGCCACCTGCGCATTGCGGGTACGTGGACTAAGGGCTCCAAGGACGACGGCTGCCCCGCCTCGCTGCCTCCGGATCAACTCGGCGATCGCATAGACTTCATCCGCCGAGAAGGCGACGATCGCCGAACGTTGAGGCAGGCGTGTGATCTTCTTTTGTCCGGCGTAGAACAGCTGGGAAAGTCGCGGTCGCTCGACAACGGTAATGCCCGGAAGAAGCTGCTGTAAAATTGGACGCATAGTGCCGGCGCCGAGCAGCAGCGTCTCGTCGCGACCGCGCAGATGCAGGATACGGTCCGTAAAGATATGACCACGTTCCAGATCGCCCGCGAGCTGCACTTCGTCGATTGCGACAAAGGCGGCTTTGGTCTCGCGCGGCATCGCCTCAACCGTGCAGACCGAAAAGCGGGCGTTGGGAGGCGATATCTTCTCCTCGCCCGTTACCAGCGCAACATTCTGGATCCCGACCTTTTCGGCGACGCGTGTATAGACCTCGCGTGCCAGCAGCCGCAACGGTAGTCCGATCACGCCAGTGCCGTGCGCAACCATGCGCTCGATGGCATAATGCGTCTTGCCGGTATTGGTTGGCCCGAGCACCGCGGTTACTCCGCGCCCGCTCAGTATCATCGGCTGCGATGTCAGTGTCATGGTCCTGCAAGTGAGGCGAGGGTGCCCCAGGTCAAGTCAGCTCCTCTCCGAGAGCAGACAACACATGGACAGCCGTTGTCTCAAACGCAAGGGCTGATTTGAATTTACTCTGCGGTTTTCTGTTGCGCGAAAAGCTTGCAGATTGCTCGTTTTGCGATTCGGAACAGCTTGAGAACGAATCGGAGACGAATCGCTGACTCCGGCTGATTCAGTGTTTGTTCACGGCTAAGTATTGATTTTGAATCACTTTTTCCCACAAGATGCTGAATCTTGAAATTCGCGCCATACGTGTGGCCGGATTTGCATCTAGGCTGTCAACGGCCTTTCGCCGAAAATCGACAATCGATCCAGCCCGCCCCGACACCCCCATGATGCTAACGTTCCTGAGAGGAACCGGAAAATGCGGCTCGATCTGGTTTTTTCCATGAAAGCGGAACAGTTGATACATAGGGAACAAAAAACGGTGGTGTGTGTTTCTCGTCCATTCCAAGTGTAATGACGTTGAGGACTTGAACCATGCTTGGCACGATACTTCTGATTATCCTTATTCTGCTTTTGATCGGCGCCTTACCGAATTGGGGCTATAGCCGGGGATGGGGCTATGGACCTTCGGGCGGTTTAGGGCTAGTTCTCGTGATTATTATTATTCTTGTGCTGCTTGGTCGCATCTAAGCGACGGAAAAAACTGGGAGATATCTCATGATGAAAAAGATTGTGCTCATTGGCGCTCTCGTTGGTGCGCTTGCCTCCTGCACGGCGACTGAACAGGGTACCGCGATCGGTGCCGGTACAGGCGCCATTATCGGTGGTGCTGTCAGCAACAGCTGGGGCGGCGCTGCCGTGGGCGCAGTTGCCGGTGGTCTTGCTGGCGCATTGATCGGCCAGTCCGTTGAGCGGCGTGGCTACTGCGTCTACAGGGATCGGTACGGCCGCCGCTACGAAGCACGTTGCCCACGTTACTAAGGCCCGGGCCAGCGCCTAGCAGCCTTATCATCTTGAGATCGAAAGCGCCGGCTGAATCGGCGCTTTTTTGTTTGAACAGTGGTCGCGATACGAACGTGTCGCCGACAAGAAAAGGCCGCGTCGTTTCCGAAGCGGCCATAGTTCTCAGCGCTGAAGCGGACGATCAGTCCTTTGCGCGCTCGACGTAGGAATTGTCTTCCGTCGCGATAACAACGCGCGTGCCGGCGTTGATGTGCGGCGGCACCATGGTGCGCACGCCGTTCGACAGCATTGCCGGCTTGTAGGACGACGAAGCCGTCTGGCCCTTAACGACCGGTTCGGTTTCCGTAATTTCGAGAGTCACGTGGCGCGGCAGCTCGAGAGCAAGCGGAACGCCTTCATGGATCGACAGAATGCAGGTCATGCCTTCCTGCAGATAGGCCTTCTGATCGCCCATCGTTTCATTGTCGACGACGACCTGGTCGTAGGTCGCCGGGTTCATGAAGTGGAACCCTTCGCCATCTTCGTAGAGGTATTGGAAGTTCACGTCTTCGACGAAAGCGCGCTCCACCTGTTCGGTCGTACGCCAGCGCTCGGAGACCTTGACGCCATCGACGATACGACGCATGTCGACCTGGGTAACCGGCGTGCCCTTGCCCGGATGAAAGTTCTGAGCAGTCAGAACGACGTAGAGCTTGCCATCTACGTCGAGAACGTTGCCCTTGCGGACGGAAGAGGCGATGACCTTGACCATTAAGACTTCCTTGTAACTCGGCTTTTGGCGTCGTAGAGGACTGTCGATACAGCCCCGGAGACGCGAGTGATTATTCTTTGGGGGCGCAACTAACCTAAAATCCGGCAAATAGCCAGCCCCAGGGTTGGACAGGTCGGTCAGGACAAATGCCAATGAATCCCTCGATCGCCAAAGTGTCGCCGTGGTGGACGCCGAGCATGCATTTGGACCGCCGCCCGTTCCTGATTGGACGAAATGCGATCCAGTCTGCATTGCGCGGCTACTTCCTGAGCGAGGATTTTCTGGAGGTCGACACCGCAACGCTGCAGGTCTCGCCAGGCAACGAGGCGCACCTTCATGCGTTTGCCACTGAAGCATTGACGACCGACGGCCAGACGGCGGCGCCGCTTTACCTGCATACATCGCCTGAGTTTGCCTGCAAGAAACTGCTTTCGGCCGGAGAGCAGCGCATCGCCTGTTTCGCACACGTCTATCGCAATCGCGAGCGTGGACACTTGCATCATCCGGAATTCACGATGCTTGAGTGGTATCGTGTGGGCGAAAGCTATGAGAGCCTGATGATGGACTGCGTTCGCATTTTGGCGCTTGCTGCAGAAACGATGAAGACGGCACGGCTCACCTATAAAGGCAGTGACTGCGATCCGTTCGCAGGGCCGGACCGAACAAGCGTTGCCGCAGCTTTCGAACGCTATGCCGGCATCGATCTCCTGGCTTCCGTTTCCGCCGATGGTGCGACGGATCGGGCGCATCTCGCTGACCAGATGAAGCGGATCGGCATGCGTGTTGCGGACGATGATGGCTGGGCCGATCTGTTCAGCCGCGTCCTTGTCGAGAAGGTCGAGCCTCATTTGGGTTTCGGTCGAGTGACCATTCTTGACGAGTATCCGGTGTCGGAAGCAGCGTTGGCGCGCCCCTCCGCTCGTGATCCCCGTGTTGCCGAACGTTTCGAGGTCTATGCTTGCGGGGTCGAGCTTGCGAACGGCTTTGGCGAGCTTACCAATCCGGCGGAACAGCGCCGTCGCTTCGAGATCGAGATGTCTGAGAAGGCCCGCATCTACGGCGAAAGCTATCCTCTGGATGAGGATTTTCTGGACGCGCTTGCCATCATGCCCGAGGCAAGCGGGATCGCTCTCGGCTTCGATCGGTTGGTGATGCTGGCAACCGGCGCGTCGCGGATCGATCAGGTGATGTGGGCCCCGGTCGCGGAGTACGGCAGATGAACAGTATCGTGCCTATCAAGACCGTCGAGGGTCTGGAAAGCGCTGGGCTGCTGGGTCAGAGAGACCGGGACGCGTTGGCTGATGTAGCCGCACGCTACGCCATTGCATTGACGCCAGCGGTCGCGCGCTTGATTGATCGCACGGACGCTGCAGACCCAATCGCCAGGCAATTCGTACCAGATGCGGCCGAGCTCAACGTCGTGCCCGAAGAGCGTGCGGATCCGATCGGCGACGAAGCCCATAGTCCCGTGCAGGGGATCGTTCATCGCTATCCCGATCGGGTACTGTTGAAGGCCGTGCATGTCTGCCCAGTCTACTGTCGTTTCTGCTTTCGCCGCGAGATGGTTGGCCCGCAAGGCTTGGGCACGCTAGACCCCGAGGCAATGACGGCAGCCTTTGCCTACATTCGAGACCATAAGGAAATCTGGGAGGTGATCCTGACGGGCGGCGATCCGTTGGTGCTGTCTCCGCGACGGTTGGAAGAAATTCTTCGCGAACTGGCATCGATCGATCACGTGAAGATCGTGCGGTTCCATACACGCGTTCCCGTGGTGGATCCTTCAAGAGTTGATGCAGCCTTGATTGCAGCCCTGAGAGCGAGTGGCAAAACCGTCTACGTGGCGCTGCATGCCAATCATCCTCGCGAACTGACCGAAGAGGCACGCGCGGCGTGTGCCCGTCTGATCGATGCCGGAATTGTCATGGTCAGCCAATCGGTGCTCCTGCGGGGCGTCAATGATGATCCAGAAGTACTTGCAGGGTTGATGAAGGCCTTCGTCGAGACGCGTGTGAAGCCTTACTATCTGCACCATCCGGACCTCGCTCCCGGCACGAGCCATTTTCGGCTGACGATCGAAGAAGGGCAGAAGATCGTCGCCGCTTTGCGCGGCCGGATCTCCGGTCTCTGCCAACCCACCTACATACTCGACATACCGGGCGGCCATGGCAAGGCCGTCATCGGTGAGCAGTCGATCAGAGAGGCGGGCGAGGGCTGCTATTCTGTTTCGGATTATCGCGGTGCCGAGCACCTGTATCCGCCGGTCGCCTAGTGAAAACGGGGCGGGCGAAGTGTTGTTCTTGAACAATGTGTCGCGAGACCTCTTCATGGCGCGAGAATATAAATGGTAGGCAAGATATTGAAATCCAACGTAAGTTCCACGTCATCTCGTTTCTCCTATAAGAATTTAGTTGAGGTGCTTAGCTCACTTTAACTACGTCATTTAGGAGAATTTTGTCTTTTCCAGACTACGTCTATTCCGAGAACAAGGCAGTTTCGCCACTCGAGATATGATCATCTTGGAGAAGTCATAATGAATACTACGATCCGTGAGCTCCTGGTCAAATTTGGAAAGCTTCCCGTCTCTGTTGACCAAGTTGCCGACGATGCCGACCTTTATGCGGTGGGCCTAACTTCCTTCGCTTCCGTGCAGCTTATGCTTGGCATCGAAGAGGCATTTGATATCGAGTTTCCCGACAATCTCTTGAATCGCAAGTCTTTCGCCAGCATCGCGGCGATCGCGAAGACTGTCGACCAGATCAAAGATAGCCGGAAGGTCGCCTAAATGAACTTTCCGGTCAAAATCGCGGAAGAGGATCTTGCCTCCAGAGTCGCCCGTGTGTCAGCGATTGCGGCAAAGCATGCGGACTCCGTCGATCTTGATGGGAGGTTCCCGCACGAAGCGGTGGAGGCAATGAGGGCCGAGCGACTGCTCGGAATTCAGATCCCACGCCATTGCGGGGGCGAAGGCGCGACGATCGCACAGATAGCCGAGCTGTGCTCGATGCTTGGGCAGGCGTGTTCGGCGGCTGCCATGGTCTTCGCCATGCATCACATCAAGCTCTGCAGTCTTGTCGAGCACGGCGCCGAGAGCGAATGGCATCGGGCCTTCATGCAACGCGTGGCGGCCGAGCAATTGCTGATCGCATCGGCGACGACGGAGGGCGGCATTGGCGGCAATCTCAGGAATAGCATCTGTGCGATCGAGGTGGAGGGTGATAGTTGCCGTCTCGAGAAAGACGCGACCGTCATATCCTATGGCTCCTACGCCGATGCGATCATGATTACGTCGCGCGCCCATGCAAATGCGGCTTCCTCCGATCAGGTCCTGACTGTCTTCCTCAAGGAGCAGTACGCTCTGGAAAAGACCCACGCGTGGAACACGCTCGGCATGCGCGGTACGTGTTCGGATGGCTTCCTCTTCAAAGGCGAGGCCCCAGCTCGACAAATTCTACCGAAGCCCTTCGCGGAGATCGCGGCTCAATCCATGCTGGCTTCATCGCACCTGCTTTGGAGCGGCGTGTGGTACGGCATCGCCGTCGATGCCGTGGGGCGGGCGCAGGCGTTCGTGCGCGCTGCGGCGCGCAAGTCACCAGGGGCGCCACCGCCCGGAGCCCTGCGATTGGCCGAGGTCTCCAATCTGCTGCAAATGGTTCGCTCGAACGTCGTCGCCGGCCTGAAGGCCTACGAGGATGCCAAGAGCGACGCAGACAAGCTTTCCTCGATGGGCTTTGCCGTGACGATGAACAACGTGAAGATTGCCTCATCGGAAACGATTCTCGAAATCGTCAATCACGTGATGCTGATTTGCGGGATCATGGGCTACAAGAATGGCACGCCATTCAGCGTCGGCCGACATCTGCGCGATGCCCACTCCGCACAACTCATGATCTCGAACGACCGCATCCTCGGCAACACGTCGAGCATGCTTCTTGTCCACAAGCAGGACACTAGCTTACTGGGGTGACGACATGGACGTGCAGACAACGTTTCTGGACAGGCTTTTTGAATCGGGCCTCCTGATCGATACGGGCGTTGACGGTCTTTACGGGCGCAGCGGACAATTCGAAGATGTGATCGCCGCCTTCGAACGCCTGATCGACAAGTTCGGCGGCGCCGACGGCGCTGAAGCGATGCGTTTTCCGCCCGGGATGAATCGCGCCTTCTTCGAGAAGAGCGGCTACATGAAGAGCTTCCCGCAGCTTGCCGGCACCGTTCACAGTTTCTGTGGCAGCGAGCTCGACCACGTCAGCCTCCTTCAATGCATGGAAGTGGGTGACGACTGGACGAAGGATCAGCAGGCGACTGACATCGTGTTGACTCCTGCGGCATGCTATCCGCTCTATCCGACAGTTGCTCGCCGCGGCAAACTGCCGATGAGTGGCAGCCTCTTCGATCTGCAATCCTACTGCTTCCGCCATGAGCCTTCGCAGGATCCCGCGCGCCAGCAGCTCTTCCGCATGCGTGAATATATTTGCATGGGTATGGAAGAGCACGTCACGGATTTCCGTCAACGCTGGATGGACCGCGGCGTCGAAATGATGAAGGCGGTCGGCCTCGATGTGGCCATCGATGTCGCGAACGATCCGTTCTTCGGCCGCGCCGGCAAAATGCTGGCCAACAATCAGCGCGATCAGAACCTGAAGTTCGAGCTGCTCATTCCGATCACCTCGGTTGCTAAGCCGACGGCCTGCATGAGCTTCAACTACCATCAGGATGCGTTCGGCACGAAATGGGGCCTTTATCTTGAAGACGGCAGCGTTGCGCATACCGCCTGCGTTGGCTTCGGGCTTGAACGCATCGCGCTCGCGCTGTTCCATCACCACGGGCTCGAGGTCAAGCATTGGCCTTCCAAGGTGCGTCAAGCGCTGTGGGGCTGAACGAAACGATGAGAGCCGTCTTTCCACGGGTGCGCCCGGACGGCTATCAGCCGCATCCGCTGCACTCCAGCGAACGCATGTGGCCTGAAACCAATTGCTACGTCGACCTTTGGATCGAAGTGCTGAACGCCGTCGGCGCTGCGCCGGAGGCGATGCTTGGCTTCACGCTCACCCAGGATTTCGAGGGCGATCAATTCACCTTCTTCAAGGTGCCCCTCGAGGATCTTGAGGCACTCTACGACATCCGCGTCACCGAACTTGCCATCTTCGACCGCGTCGAACGGCACGTTGAGGTGCAGATTGCACGCGGGCGTCTTTGCCTGATCGAGATGGATTCGTTCTATATGCCCGATACGCAGGGCACTGCCTACCGGACCGAGCATGGCAAGACCACCGTCGCAATCAACAGGCTCGACTTCGCCGGCAAGCGCATCGAGTATTTTCACAACGGTGGTTACTTTCAGCTCGGGGGCGAAGACTTCGATGGGCTGTTCCAGCTCAACCTGAAGCCACAAGATCCGTCGTTCCTTCCATATACGGAGTTTGCAAAGTTTCCCGCCCGTATTCCTGAGGCTGCGCATGTCAGCACCACCGCGCGCAAACTTCTTGAACGTCACTTCGGTCGCCGGCCGGTCTCGAATCCTATTCGGGCCTTCGCCGAAGTGTTTCCGCAGCAGGTGGAAGCGGTCGCAGAGCGGCCGTTTGGCTTCTTTCACAAGTATGCGTTCAACACGCTACGCCAGTTTGGCGCCAATTTCGAACTTGCCGGTGACCATCTCGCCTGGCTCTCTGGCAACGAATTCTCGTCTGCCATCGCTGATTCGCACCGGATTTCCGAAATTGCAAAGTCGGTGCAGTTCCAGCTCGCCCGGGCTGTGACGCGGAAGAAATATGATCCACTGCGCGCAGCGCTTGATCCGGCAGCCGATGCATGGGATTCCATGATGGCTTCGCTCAAGGAGCGCTTGTGAAGCCGGGAGTCTAAGCATGCGGGGACGGTTGGCGAGTGTCGGCGCGGAGGAAACTCTGCTCGCCGAAGGCTGGAATCTGGTTCTGACGGAGCCGGACGCTTGCGCAACCCCTCATGACGTTCCCTTATCCGCACAGCACATCGCCGCCGAAGTGCCGGGAACTGTCGCCGCGGCATTGGAAAAGGCCGGGCGCTTCGATCGCGAGAATCCGGAGCCGCTCGATACCCGCGACGCGTGGTATCTCTGCCGGCTTTTTGACGCGCAGCCCGGCGACGCGATCCTGCGCTTCGAGGGGTTGGCAACGCTGTGTCATGTCTTCCTCAATGGCCAGGAAATCCTGTCGTCGGAAAGCATGTTCACCATGCACGAGATACCGGTGACGCTCTCGGGCGGCGATGAGTTGGCACTTTGCTTCCGAGCCCTTGCGCCAAAGCTGGCCGAATCCGGCCCTCGCGCCCGCTGGCGTCCGCAGATGATCACGCCGCAAGGCTTGAAAAACGTTCGCACGACGTTGCTTGGACGGATGCCGGGCTGGTGTCCTGAAATTCATGCGGTTGGGCCGTGGCGTGCCATCACGCTCGTGCGCCGCGATGTCGTTTCGATCGACAATGTCACTGTCCGTGCCGTGCTTGAGGCGGACGGTACCGGGCGGTTGAGCGTTTCGCTTCACACGAATGTCGACAATCCGGATTTGATGCTTCGTTGTGGAGAGATCGAGCAGGCCTTCGAAAAGATTGGAGACAGCCACTACTCGGCGATTCTGAAGCTGAAGGACGTTGATCTCTGGTGGCCGCACACGCATGGCGCGCCGCAACTTTATGATTACTCGATTGTCATCGACGGCGTTGCGCATCATGCAGGGCGAACAGGTTTTCGGCGGATCGACATTGATCGCGGATCGCACGGAGATGATTTTGCGCTGTTGATCAACGGCGAACGCATCTTCTGCCGTGGTGCTGTCTGGACGACCGCCGATATCGTACGGCTGCCGGGCGGCCGGTCGGACTACGAGCCGTTCTTGCGCCTGGCCGCGGAGGCGGGCATGAACATGATCCGCATTGGCGGGACGATGGCCTATGAGACACCGGAGTTCTTTCAGCTCTGTGACGAACTCGGCCTGCTTGTCTGGCAGGACTTCATGTTCGCCAATTTCGACTATCCGAAGAACGACAAAGCTCTGACGGCGCATGTCCACGCGGAGGTTGAGGAACTCCTGCACGCCGTCCAGGGATGCCCGTCACTCGCGGTATTGTGCGGCGGCAGCGAAATCTACCAGCAGGCGGCCATGCTTGGATTGCCGCAGGACTATTGGTCGGGTCCGATCACGGAGGAGATTATTCCGGCGATTGCCGGACGCATGCGGCCCGACGTCCCGTATGTGCCAAATTCACCTTCGGGCGGCGCGATGCCGTTTTCTCCGAACGTTGGGGTTACCCATTACTACGGCGTCGGCGCCTATATGCGACCGCTTGACGATGCTCGACGAGCGAATGTTCGCTTCGCGGCCGAAAGCCTGGCTTTCGCTCATGTGCCACAGCAGCGAACGCTGCAACGCCATCTGGATGTTCCGCCGGTCCACAGTCCGCTATGGAAATCGCGTGTCCCCCGCGACCGCGGCGCGTCGTGGGATTTCGAGGACGTAAGGGATTTCTATCTGGCAGAACTCTATCGCGAGGATCCGGCGCGGCTTCGTCGTGAAGATCGCGAGCGGTACCTCGATCTTTCCCGCGTCGTCACGGGCGAAGTTGTGGAAGCAACCTTCGCCGAATGGCGCCGCAATGGGTCGACATGCAACGGCGCATTGGTCTGGACGCTGCAGGATCTGATGCCTGGTGCCGGTTGGGGTGTGATCGATTCAACCGGCGAGCCGAAGCCGGCCTGGTATGCCCTGTGCCGCGCTTTCCGGCCGGTGCAGGTGGTCGTGACCGACGAGGGCACGAATGGCCTCGACGTTCACGTGCTGAATGAGACCGAGCACGCTCTCCAGCTTGATCTCGAGCTGGTTTGTTTGAGGCACGGCAAGCAGCACGTCGTCAGTGGCGGCCGCATTCTGACTTTGGCGCCGAGAAGTCGCGAGACCTTTGCCGCGACCGACCTCTTTGGCGCATTTTTCGACACGACCTACGCCTTCCGCTTCGGCCCACCCTCTCACGACGTCACCGTTGCTCGCTTGCGTCTGCCGGATGGTGGTCTGGTGGTCGCCGACGCCTTCCATTTTCCGTTGGGGCGCTCGAAGGCCTTCCACGATGCCGAAATCCAGGTGGCGGTGACGCGAAAGGACAATGCGTGGGGGCTCGATATCGCAGTCGACAGGTTCGCGCAGTCCGTCCACGTCGGTGTTGATGGCTATCGACCGGACGACGACTGGTTTCATCTTGCCCCCGGCGCCGCCAAACGCGTCCGGTTGCTTCCGCTATCGGGGTCGGCAGATGGAGAAGCGCCGTCCGGTGAGATCACAAGCCTAGGTAGCTCGCGAGCCGTCTCATTTTAAAGCCCAAGCCTGCCATTGCGGGATTGGCAGGCGTTTGAAACGGCTGCTCAGAACGCCTTGAAGGTCAGCGTTGTCAGCGAACGCACGATGCCGGGTATGTTGGCGATGTTATCGTTGATGAACTTGCCAATGTCCTGCCCTTCTTCGATGTAGACCTTGAGCAGAAGATCATAGTCGCCGCTCGTCGAGTAGAGCTCGGAAGCGCGCTCTGTTTGGTAAATGGCGTCGGCGACCTCGTAGGTCTTGCCGGGTGCGCATTGGAGCTGAACGAAAATTGGCTTCATCGACGTTTCCTGCATCATATTCTGGTTCGGCGCATAATGGTCGAAAGCGCCATGTCGGCGCAAGCTGTTCCGTCAGATGGCGGCTTCTCGAACGATCCAGCGGCGAAATGCTTCCAAAGGCGCGTAGTCGGCCCGTTCTGTCGGATAGGCAAGGTAGTAGCGCTCGCTGCTTTCCATTTCGCGATCGACGGCGGCAATCAGGTCGCCGCGCTTCAGCTCGTCGTAGATGAGAAAGGTCGGCAGCAGCGCAACGCCGAGACCCGCCATCGCCGCTTGGGCGGCGGTCGCGAACTGGTCGAAGAGCATGCCGTGCACGGTCTGAAAATTCACGCCATTGTCGGCGAACCAGCGCTCCCAGGCATCCGGCCGCGTCGTCAGATGCAGCAGTGGAACGTCGAGCAAATCTTGCGCCGTGCTGATCGCGTGCCGGCTGCGGAACTCGGGGCTGCAGGCCGGGACGGTCCTCTCCGACATGAGAAATGTCAGCTCCGCGCCAGGCCAATGCGGGTGACCGAAGTGAATGGCCGCGTCTATGGAATCGAGCCGGAAGTCAAAGGGCGACAGTCGGGTGACGAGGTTGATCGTCACCCCTGGATTGGCAGTAAGGAAGCGTCCGAGCCGCGGGGCCAGCCAGCGCGTCCCGAATGTCGGGAGAATGGCCAGATTGAGCGTACCGCCATGCGGATTGGCACGGAGGTTCAGCGATGCACTCGAAATGCGTCGCAGTGCCTCGCGAATCTCGCGCGCATAGGCGTCGCCGGCGAGGGTCAACCGCACGGTCTGACGTTCGCGCAGAAACAGCTCGACGCCGAGCTGCTCTTCCAGTGCCTTGATCTGGCGGCTGACGGCACTTTGTGTGAGGTCGAGTTCTCGCGCGGCAGCCGTCACGCTGCCAGTGCGTGAGACAGATTCAAATGCGACCAGCAAGGATGTCGAGGGAAGAAATCTTCGTGACGGCAGCATCCATCATTCCATTTGAGAATAAGCTGTTTCCTAAATGTCGATATTTACGGCATCTGGGGCTTTGTAAAGTAATTCATGTGACGGAAACGGAATGAACTGGAAATGCGATCGATCTGCCGCGCCCACCGGTCCCGAGGTTGCGGCCGGCAGCCTGATCAGTGGTTTCATGAGCAAAGGCACGGCGCTAGAATGTCGCCAGTTTAATGGATGGATTTGATCGATGCTGAACGATCCCCGCTCCCACGGCCTCTGGGAAAAAACCGCTCCGCAGCCGCCTGTGACTTCCGCGCTTACCGGCGCCGTGAGCGCCGACGTCGTTGTCGTGGGCGGAGGCTATACGGGGCTTTCCTCAAGTCTCCATCTGGCCGAGGCGGGCTCAAAGGTCGTGCTTTTGGAAGCTGCGGAGATCGGCTTCGGCGGCGCGGGCCGCAACGTCGGCTTGATCAACGCCGGCATGTGGGTGATGCCTGACGACCTTCCCGGTGTTCTCGGCCCTGTTTACGGCGAGCGTTTGCTCGACCTGTTGGGCAACGCTCCAAGGCTGGTGATGGAGTTGATCGACAAGCACGGCATTGCCTGTGAGCTCGAACGGAACGGCACGCTTCACGTCGCAGTTGGCGCGAGTGGCTTGAAGGAGATTGAGGATCGCGCCCGGCAATGGGCGGCACGCGGGGCGCCGGTGGTGCTGCTTGACGCCGCCGAAACGGTCAAGCGTGTCGGCAGCAGTGCCTATACGGGATCGTTGCTCGACATGCGCGCAGGCACGCTGCAGCCGCTCGCTTACGCCCGCGGCCTTGCACATGCGGCGGTCAAGGCTGGCGTTTCAATCCACACGTCGAGCCCCGTCATCGGGACTGAGCGGAAAGGCAATCGCTGGACCATCAAGACCGCAAAGGGGGAGGTCACGGCCGACTGGATTATCGTGGCGACCGACGCATATAGCACCGGTCCCTGGGAAGCGGTGCGCAACGAGCAGGTGCACCTACCCTATTTCAATCTGGCCACCCGGCCGCTCAGCGACAATCTGCGCGGTTCGATTCTTGCAGGGCGCGAAGGCGTTTGGGATACGAAGGAAATCCTGTCGTCCTACCGCATGGATCAGGCCGGACGTCTTGTCTTCGGCAGCGTTGGTGCTCTGCGCAATACCGGGCTTGGGATCCACACGGCCTGGGCCAAACGGTCTTTGAAGAAGCTCTTTCCGCAGCTTGGTGACGTCGAGTTCGAGTGTGAGTGGTACGGCAAGATCGGGATGACCGCCAATGCGTTGCCGCGGTTCCACAGGTTCGCGCCGAATGTCGTGGGCTTCTCCGGCTATAATGGTCGCGGGATCGCGCCCGGCACGGTGTTCGGCCGCACGCTTGCCCAGCTTATCCTGGGGCAGACGACGGAAGCGGACCTGCCGCTGCCGCTTACCGCGCCGTCCGAACCGAGCTTCCGCGCCGTGAAGGAAATGTGGTACGAAGCCGGCGCCCAACTGGCCCATTTCGCCGACGCCCGCTTTTGAGAAACGAGGTTGAACCCATGACCATTTCTGCACTTGATCTCGCCACCGAGACGAAAAGACTGCTCACAGAATTGGGCGTCGGTGCCCACTGCTATACGGGCGGCACGCTCCGTGTCACCTCTCCGGTCACTGGCAAGGAGATCGGGGCGCTGAAGGAGCATTCGGCTTCCGAGGCAAAGGCTGCGATTGAGGCCGCCCACAAGGCGTTCCTCGATTGGCGGGCCGTCCCAGCTCCGAAGCGCGGCGAACTCGTGCGCCTGCTCGGCGAAGAGCTTCGTGCTGCGAAGAACGCTCTCGGGCGGCTTGTCTCGATCGAGGTTGGCAAGATCACGTCCGAAGGGCTCGGCGAAGTCCAGGAAATGATCGACATCTGCGACTTTGCCGTCGGCCTGTCACGCCAGCTTTATGGTCTAACCATTGCCACCGAGCGCTCCGAACACCGAATGATGGAAAGCTGGCATCCGCTTGGTGTCGTCGGCATCATCTCGGCCTTCAATTTCCCGGTCGCCGTCTGGTCCTGGAACGCGGCGCTGGCGCTTGTCTGCGGCAACTCAACGGTCTGGAAGCCATCTGAGAAGACACCGCTGACGGCGCTTGCCGTTCAAGCGCTTTTTGAAAGGGCGCTGAAGCGGTTCATTGCCGAAGGCGGCGTCGCGCCTGCCAACCTCTCGACCTTGCTCATCGGCGGTCGCGATGTCGGGGAAGTCCTTGTCGACCATCCCAAGGTGCCACTCGTCTCCGCGACCGGCTCGACGGCCATGGGCCGCGCTGTCGGTCCACGCCTGTCGCAGCGTTTCGCGCGGTCGATCCTAGAGCTCGGCGGCAACAATGCCGCGATCATCTGCCCAACGGCCGACCTTGATCTGACGCTGCGTGGCATTGCCTTTTCAGCCATGGGTACGGCCGGCCAGCGCTGCACGACATTGCGCCGCCTGTTCGTTCACGAGAGCGTCTATGACAAGCTCGTTCCGCGCCTGCAGAAGGCCTATGGCTCGGTGTCGATCGGCAACCCGCTGGAGGCCGGTACGCTCGTCGGGCCGCTGATCGACAAGCAGGCGTTCGGCAATATGCAGTCCGCATTGGAACAGGCGAAGGCGGCTGGCGGCAAGGTCACCGGGGGTGAGCGCGTCGAAAACGGTGCGGGAGACGCCTTCTATGTCCGTCCGGCGCTCGTTGAAATGCCCTCACAGACTGGCCCTGTCGAGCATGAGACGTTTGCGCCAATCCTCTACGTCATGAAGTACACGGATTTCGATCAGGTATTGGAACTGCACAACGCCGTGCCGCAGGGGCTTTCTTCTTCGATCTTCACGAATGACATGCGCGAAGCCGAGACCTTCGTTTCGGCTCGTGGTTCGGATTGCGGAATTGCCAATATCAACCTCGGTCCGTCCGGAGCCGAAATCGGTGGTGCGTTCGGCGGCGAGAAGGAAACCGGCGGTGGCCGCGAATCCGGCTCCGACGCCTGGAAAGCCTACATGCGCAGGGCGACGAACACGGTCAACTACGGCAAGACATTGCCGCTCGCACAGGGCGTGAAGTTTGACGTTGAATGATTGCTGCTGCATTGCAGCTGGAAGGGCGATGACATAACACGTCATCACCCTTTTTCCTTTTTGCAGGTCGCCATGCATTTGACTTTGGCTGCGGCGGAAACGCTGGTTATCGATGCCCTGACGCGCAATCGCGTGGACGAGGCAAATGCGCGCTCGGTCGCCAGGGCGCTTGTTGCTGCCGAAGCGGCTGGACAGGGAGGTCATGGCCTGCGCCGCGTCGAGGCTTACGCAAAGCAGGCGAGGGCAGGCAAGGTCGATGGATTTGCCAAGCCGCAGCTCGAACGACTGTTTCCTGCGGTTGTGCGGATCGATGCCTGCCACGGCTATGCCTATCCTGCGTTTGATCTCGCCGCGTCGGTTCTTCCGGAGATTGTCAGGGAGCAGGGCATTGCCTTGGCGGCAGTTCACCGTTCGCACCACGCCGGCGTTCTTGCGCTGACCGTCGAGCGGTTTGCGGAAATGGGGTTTGTCGCTCTGATGGTTGCCAACGCCACCGCCTCCATGGCGGCCTGGGGCGGGCGGAAACCCGTCTTTGGAACGAATCCCATCGCGTTTGCCGCGCCGATCCCAAAGACTGACCCTCTCGTCATTGATCTCGCGCTCTCGCGCGTCGCCCGTGGCAAGGTGATGGCCGCACGCCAGAAAGGCGTTGATATCCCTGCAGATTGGGCCTTTGACCGGAACGGTCAGCCGACGACGGATGCCCTTGCCGCACTCGAGGGGACGATGGCCCCATCTGGAGAGGCCAAAGGTGCGGCCTTAGCAATGATGGTCGAATTCCTTGCCGGCGCCCTGACCGGGGCCAATTTCTCCTTCGAGTCCTCCTCGCTTTTTGACGACAAGGGTTCAGCGCCCGGTCTTGGGCAGATGCTTGTTGTCATCACCCCGGCCGCTAGCGGTGGAAATGGCGTGGCGGAAAGGTTGGCCAGGTTGGCGGACGAGATTTCGTCCGACCCCGGCGTGCGGCTCCCCGGGCGTCGCGGCCAAACGGCTCGTAGACAGGCGCTGGAAAGCGGCCTCGAGGTCGAGGACGAAGTTGTTGCCACCATCTATTCGCTCTAGCTAGAACGATTCTAAAGTTGACGAACGATTTCAAGTATTTGTGATCCCCGAATCATCTCTAAAACTTGAAATGCCAAATCAACAAAAATATACGGGCTCCCATCACCTCGGGGATCTCGGGTGCAACACCATGGAGGGCTTCATGAAAACTTCCCTTAATCGCGTTTCCGGCGCGCTGGCGCTTGCTGCGTCGCTTGTTGCCGCAACTTCGCTCGCCACCGGCGCCGCTGTGGCGCAGGAATCCGAAGGCATTGTCGTCTACAACGCTCAACATGAGAGCCTCGGGCGCGAGTGGATCGATGCATTCACCAAGGCAACCGGCATCAAGGTAACGATGCGCCAGGGCGGCGACATGCAGCTCGCCAACCAGATCGTTCAGGAAGGCGATGCGTCGCCGGCCGACGTTTTCCTGACCGAGAACTCTCCGGCCATGACGCTGGTCGATGCCGCCGGCCTCTTTGCGCCGGTCGATAAGGAAACGCTAGACCAGGTTCCCGAGCAATATCGTCCGTCTGACGGCATGTGGACCGGCATTGCCGCCCGTTCGACCGTTTTTGTCTATGACAAGACGAAGTTGACTGAAGACAAGCTGCCGAAGTCGCTGCTCGACCTTGCGGATCCGGCCTGGAAGGGTCGTTGGGGCGCTTCGCCGGCCGGCGCTGACTTCCAGGCGATCGTCAGCGCTTTGCTCGAACTCAAGGGCGAGGAAGCAACGGCGGCGTGGCTCAAGGCGCTCAAGGAAAATTCCACTCCGTATAAGGGCAACAGCGTCGCCATGAAGGCGGTCAATGCCGGCGAAGTCGAGGGTGCGGTGATCTATCACTATTACTGGTTCGGCGATCAGGCGAAGACCGGTGAAAACAGCAAGAACGTTGCGCTGCACTACTTCAAGAACCAGGATCCGGGTGCATTCGTCAGCGTTTCCGGCGGTGGCGCTCTGAAGTCGAGCCAGCATGCCAAGGAAGCTCAGGCCTTCCTGAAGTTCGTGACCGGCAAGCCCGGCCAAGACATCTTGAAGAGCGGTACGTCCTACGAATATGCCATCGGTAAGGATGCCGCTTCGAACGACAAGCTCGTTCCGCTGGCTGATCTCGATGCACCGAAGGTTGATGCGGCCAAGCTGAACAGCAAGAAGGTGACGGAACTGATGACGGCCGCGGGCATCATCTAGTCCTTTCGCAGGCCCCTGCGGGTCAAAACTGTTGCTTTTGGCTCAAGAAAAACGTAGGGCATGACGAAATCGGCAACCGCCTTTCATAGGCGGTTGCCTTCCTTTTTCAGCGTATGAAGGCGGCGGCCTTGCTGCAGGACAACAGATTGCTTGTTCCCGGCCATGAAAGGCCGATGGCGCGGCCGGTGGCGGGAATAGATCGGCTGCGGGCGCATCTGCCCCACGCTGCCGTCATCCTCTTTGCCTCCGTCGTGGCGCTGTTCAGCCTGGTGCCGCTTGGCTTCATCGGCTGGATAACCTTTGATGTCGGCTGGCAGACCGTCAAGGAATTGGTGTTCCGCGCGCGCGTCGGCGAATTGCTCGTCAACACGGTGCTGTTGGAAGCCTTTACCATTCCGCTGTCGATCGCTCTTGCCGTGACGCTTGCCTGGCTGGTCGAACGGACGGACATACCCTTCGCCCGGCTGTGGTCGTGGCTGGCGGTTGCGCCGCTCGCGGTGCCGGCCTTCGTCCATAGTTACGCCTGGATCAGCCTCGTTCCGGGCATGCGCGGCCTGCAGAGCGGCGTCTTTGTTTCCGTGCTCGCCTATTTTCCGTTTCTCTACCTCCCGGTCGCCGCCGCCTTGCGTCGGCTTGATCCCGCCATCGAGGATGCTGCCGCCTCCCTCGGCCTTGGGCCTTGGCGTCTGTTCTTCCGTACGATCCTGCCGCAGCTGCGCTTCGCCATCTGCGGCGGCTCGCTGCTGATCGCGCTGCATTTGCTGTCGGAATACGGTCTCTACGTGATGATCCGTTTCGACACCTTTGCTACCGCCATCGTCGACCAGTTCCAATCCGCCTATAACAGCCCCGCGGCCAACATGCTGGGCGGTGTCCTTGTCTGCTGCTGCCTGTTTCTGCTGGGTCTCGAAATCCTGTTGCGCGGCAATGAGCGATATGCCCGGGTCGGATCCGGCTCGGCGCGGCCTGCGGATCGCCGGCGGCTCGGCTGGTTCGTGGTGCCGGCGATCGTGCTTCAGGTGGGGCTGGCGGCTCTGGCGCTCGGCGTTCCTCTCGTAACGCTGGTGCGGTGGCTCTATCTCGGCGGGCTCGAGGTCTGGCGTGTCGACACGGTCGGCAATGCTTTCGCGCAAACCATCGTTCTTGCTATCGCCGGCGGCGCGCTTGCGACGATTGCTGCCGCACCGATGGCCTGGCTCTCCGTGCGCGCACCGGGGCGTCTCCAGCGCCTGCTCGAGGCCTGCCACTACTATGTCGGCTCGTTGCCGGGTGTGGTCGTGGCGCTCGCGCTGGTGACGATTACGGTCCGTCTCGTTCTGCCTCTCTATCAGACCTTCGCGACCCTTATTGTTGCTTACATACTGCTGTTTCTGCCGCGTGCCATGGTGGGCCTCCGGGCCAGTATCGCCCAGGCACCCGTGGAGCTGGAGCGTGCCGCGATGGGCCTTGGCCGCACGCCCGCCCAAGCAGTGAGGCAGATCACCATGCGGTTGGCTGCGCCGGGTGCGGCGGCCAGCGTCGCGCTTGTTGGTCTCGGGATTACCAACGAGCTCACCGCGACATTGATGCTGGCGCCGAATGGGGTGGAGACGCTTGCCACGAGGTTCTGGTCGCTGACCAGCGAGATCGATTACGTGGCGGCGGCGCCATACGCATTCATGATGGTCGTGTTATCGCTGCCGCTCACGCTTCTTCTTTATGCCCAATCGAAACGGACTGCCGGACAATGACGCTGCTTACGATCGATCGCATCAGCAAGCGTTACGGGCATGTCCAGGCATTGCAGAATATTTCACTCGATGTTGCCGCCGGAAGCCGCACTGCCGTCGTCGGGCCTTCAGGGTCGGGTAAGACGACGCTGCTGCGCATCATCGCCGGTTTCGAGCAACCCGACGGCGGTCGCGTGACGCTCGACCGTGAGCTTCTGGCTGACGGTCCTGTAGCGGTGCCCGCACACAAACGAGGCATCGGTATCGTGTCACAGGACGGCGCGCTGTTTCCCCATCTGAGTGTCGCCGACAATATCGGCTTCGGCTTCGAGCGCGGTGCGCCCGATCGCGAACGACGCATTATCGAGCTGCTTGATATGGTCGAGCTTGACCGCAACATGCTCACCCGTCGGCCGCACCAGCTTTCCGGTGGCCAACAGCAGCGTGTGGCACTTGCCCGCGCACTTGGCCGCAAGCCGCGCTTGATGTTGCTCGACGAACCGTTTTCGGCACTCGATACAGGACTGCGCGAGAATATGCGGAAGGCCGTGGCGCGCGTTCTTCAGTCCGCAGGTATCATGACGATCCTCGTTACTCATGATCAGGCGGAAGCACTCTCCTTTGCCGATCAGGTTGCCGTCCTGCGGGAAGGCAGATTGATCCAGGCCGGGTCGCCGCAATCGGTTTACCTGCAGCCCCTCGATCGGGAGACAGCCCTGTTCCTCGGCGACGCCGTGATGCTTCCGGCGATCGTTCGCAACGGCTTTGCTGACTGCGCGCTCGGCCGCGTGGCGGTCGACGGGGACCGCCAGGGCAAGGTCGAGATCATGCTACGGCCCGAACAGATCAGGGTCGTTGCTGATGAAAGCGAGCAGACTTATCGCGGACGTGTCGTCGAAGTGGAATTCGGTGGAGCGACCTGCACTGTCGCCGTGTCGCTTGAGGGAGTGGCCCTGCCGCCGATAATGATCAAGACATCGAGCGTGGCGCTTCCGGAGCGCGGAGATCGTGTTCGTCTCGATATCGCCGGCAAGGCGCACGTTCTCGGAAGCCGCTGATCAGGCGATCTTCAGTTCAGAGCCTTCGTCTTCCGACAGCCAGCCACCGCTAAAGCCCGCCAGTTCAAGACCGCGCCGGATGACGGGTGACCGTCGCATCAGGCCCCAGATGAAGTCGGACCGATCGTTTTCGATCGTCATCACAAGAAGTCCCTGATCGATGCCGACGCAGCGATCGTCCACCCAGCCTTCCGGTCGCTTGGTCTTCACGGTCGGATTGAACCCGCCGGGGAAACGATCCTCGTAGAGCAGGTTCGGATACGTGGACATCAGGGCGCGAAGGCCATCGAGCGACGCCTGGCGGTCATACGGCAGCGACGCGAGTGCGGCCCAGGGTGCGATGGTGCCGTCATCTGGTCCGAGCGGTGCGCCGCGCGCGGCATAGCCGAGCACGCGCGGATGGCGACCACCACGCATGTTGCGCGTCGGAGGCGGGCCATCCGAGGCGGATAGACCCCAGATGTCCTTGTTGTAGCCGACGAAGTGGCCGGGATTGCGCTCCGCGTAGTCACGCTGCACGGCAATCGATACCTGGGTGTTGCGGAAATAATCCCAGTTGCGATCGGCCATCGCCTTGTCCTGGATTCCGCGGAAATCAATCCAGGCATGCGAGAAAAAGTGAATGAAGAGCGGGCCGGCATAGACATAAGGTTGGTCGCCGAACAGCATCCAGGAGTAGCTTGCGGTAAAGGCATCGTAGCTCGACGTCGGGATCGGATGCGTCGGGGAAGCCAGCGCCAGCGTATAAAGCAGGATCGCTTCGTCGTAGCCCTGCCAGCGCCAGCGCAGGAAGCCACTGCCCGGCTTCCAGCCCATGCAAATGGTCTGGCCTTTGTTCAGCGCCCAGTGCCAGTCGATTCTCTCGTAAACCAAGTTCGCGAGCCTGCGGATCTCCGTCTCGGCTTCGGTATTGCGATCAAAATAGGCCGCGGCCGTCAACATGCCTGCAACCAGAAGCGTGGTGTCGATGGTTGACAGCTCGCTGTTCCAGGCCCGATGGCCGGTGTCCATATGCAGAAAGTGATAGAAGAAGCCGCGATAGCCGATCGCATGCCGCTCACGACCTTGGTGACCGTTGGCAAAGAAGCAAAGCGTCTTCAGCGTGTACTCGATCGCGTCGGAGCGCTGCATCCAGCCACGCTCGACAGCGACGGGATAGGACGACAGGGAAAAGCCGACCGCGGCGATGCTGCAGGGAACACCCGCGATGGACGTGTCCGCGACCAGCCCGTTGTCGGGATTGTAGTGCTTCGGGAAATAATTGAATGCGCCTTGCTGAAGCCTGTCGATCAGCGCGACATCCGTTTCCTCGGTCCGTTGTAACATACGTGCCAAGCCCAACTTGTTATTCAGCCCCGACACCAACATGGCGAAGCGTCGTGTGCAATTCAATGATTTTTGGAGGGACAAAAGCACGCGGGGCCGCCATCTCGGCCGCCGCGTGCGGTTATGCGCCGGTAAACACCGTCCGCCGGGACGCCGTGGCGTGAAGCCATTGCCTCGTTCGCGCCTCCGGATCAGCGCTCAGCGTAATGTCAGTAACGACAGCAGCGCTATCTGCTCCATGGGCGAAGACGGTCTCGATGCGATCGGCGTTCAACCCGCCGATGGCAACGAGTGGCAGGTCGCCCACTCGCGCCTTCCATATGCGGAGGCGTTCCGGTCCTTGCGGCGACCATTTCATCTGCTTGAGAATGGTCGGATAGATCGGGCCGAGCGCGATATAATCCGGCTTTGCCGCCATCGCTGTATCGAGTTCAGCATCGTCGTGGGTTGACAGCCCGAGCTTCAAGCCGGCGGCACGAATGGTGCCGAGATCGGCCGCTTCCAGATCCTCCTGACCGAGGTGGACGAAATCGCATCCTTCCTCGACGGCAAGCTGCCAGTAGTCGTTGATGATCAGCTGACAGCCATGCACAGAGCAAATTGTCTTTGCTCTTCGGATTTCGGCGCGCAGCTCGGCCGCTGTTTTATTTTTGATCCGCAACTGCACAAGCTTGACGCCGAGCGGCACCAGCCGCGCAATCCACTCGGCACTATCGACGATGAGATAAAAGGGATCGAGCTTCATGCGAATACGGCCTTTCCGATGATCGGTGTCGACGGAACCGCGACATCGCGCGGCTCCAGCATGCCGGCACCGAAGGCCTCGTGGCCCGATTCGATCGCCTTGGCGAATGCACTGGCCATGGCAACCGGGTGGCCGGCGCCGGCAACGGCGGTGTTCAAGAGGACGGCGTCGAAGCCGAGCTCCATGACGGTTGCCGCGTGCGATGGCCGACCGATGCCGGCGTCAATGATGAGCGGAACGTCCGGGAAATGTGCGCGCATGGAGCGCAGCGCCGTGAGGTTCAGCGGCCCCGCGGCACTGCCGATTGGGGCGCACCAGGGCATCAATACGCGGCAACCCGCTTCGAGCAGCTTCTCCGCCACCACGAGGTCGTCGGTCGTGTAAGGAAAGACCTGAAAGCCGTCGGCTGAAAGAATGCGTGCGGCCTCCACCAGGCCGAAAACATCGGGCTGAAGCGTATCGTGATTGCCGATCACTTCCAGCTTGATCCAATTGGTGCCGAACAGTTCGCGTGCCATCTTAGCCGTCAGCACGGCCTCGGAGACCCCATGGCAGCCGGCTGTGTTCGGCAGAACCCGAACGCCGAGCGCCCTGATCATCTCGAAGAAGGTACCGCCATTTCGCCCACCGGCTGTCTCGCGGCGCAGGGAGATAGTGACGATCTCCGTTTTCGATCGCTTCACGGCCTCCGCGAGGATCGCCGGTGAGGGATATCGTGCGGTACCGAGAAGCAGGCGAGAGGAGACTTCGGTGTCGTAAAGCTTAAGCATGGTCAGCCCCCCTGCATCGGCGACAGGATTTCGATCCGATCGTTGTCGTTGAGTGCGTGGTCGGCACGATCCTCGCGGTGGACGATTTCGCCGTTGACGGCAGTCGCCAGCCAGTCGCCTTCGTATTCCATCAGCGTCAGCAGTTCGGACAGCGTTGGTGCAATGAGGTCGTGATGCTCGCCGTTGACGATCAGTTTCATCGGCTTTTTCCTCCTGGTTCAGTTCTGGAGAAGACAAGGTCCGCAGCGTCCTGCGCCATTGCGGGCGCCAGCAGGAAGCCATGGCGATAGAGGCCGTTGAGCACGACCGCATCATGCTCGAGGACAACGCGGGGAAAATTGTCGGCAAATGCCGGGCGGATGCCGACGCCGGTTTCGACGACGGCAGCGTCCGCGAAGGCGGGATGCACTGCATAGGCGGCGTTCAGCAGCTCCATCATCGAACGCGCCGAGATCGGACCGCCGAACTCCGTCTCGATCATGGTGGCGCCCACCATGAAGAGGCCATCTCCACGCGGAACGACATAAACGGGGAAGCGGGGATGCAGCAGGCGAACGGGTCTGGCGAGGGTAACTTCGCGGGTTTCCAGATAGAGCATTTCGCCGCGAACGCCGCGAAGTCCGCTCGTTTGCCCGATTCGTGCTGCGCCCGTGCAGTCCACGATGTCGTCGTAGTCGGTATGTTCGGTGACTTGCTCGATGAATGCGACACGCCGGGCGAGGAGCTTTTCTCGCAGCAGACCCAACACGCGCCTTGGATCGAGATGTCCTTCCAACGCGAAGAACAGGGCCCGCCTGAAGCGCCCAGCAAAAGCCGGCTCCAACGCGGCGATTTGCTCTTCGCCCAACCATTCATGGCCGCTGGTGCGACCGGCAAAGCGATCGAGTTCGCTTTGGTCGCGCGCGGGAGCAACGACCAGCGTTCCGTTTCGGTGTACCTCGCCCGACAGCATCGTGTCCCACCGGTCGATGGCATCGCGGCCGCGCAGCAAGACGGCTTCGTCCCCGCTTTCACGCTCACACCAGGGCGCGAGCATGCCGCCCGCGAGCCAGGAGGCTGCTTGGCTAGAGCTTGGATCCGCAACGGTGACGTCGACACCACGAAGACTGAGTTCGTGCGCGACCGCGAGGCCGGCAACGCCGGCCCCTTTGACTAGGACATGCATCTCAGTCACGCGACCCTTGGGTGGCGTCGATCGGCATATAGAGATCGCCGCCCTCGCGGTATTTCGCCGCCATGGCGTCGAGCCCTTCCTTCTGCGCCTCGGCGCGGATGTCGTGCGAGATCCGCATCGAGCAGAACTTCGGGCCGCACATGGAGCAGAAGTGCGCCACCTTGTGCGCTTCCTTCGGCAGTGTCTCGTCGTGGAAGCTGCGGGCTGTCTCGGGATCCAGCGACAGGTTGAACTGATCCTCCCAGCGGAATTCGAAGCGGGCGCGCGACAGTGCGTCGTCGCGCAATTGAGCTGCCGGGTGTCCCTTGGCGAGATCGGCGGCATGAGCGGCGATCTTGTAGGTGATGACACCGGTTTTGACGTCGTTGCGGTCGGGGAGACCCAGGTGCTCTTTCGGGGTGACGTAGCAGAGCATCGCCGTCCCGAACCAGCCGATCATAGCAGCACCGATGCCGGAGGTGATGTGATCGTAGCCCGGTGCGATGTCGGTGGTCAGCGGCCCCAGCGTATAAAACGGTGCTTCGCCGCAAACGGCGAGCTGCTTATCCATGTTTTCCTTGATCTTGTGCATCGGCACGTGGCCGGGGCCTTCGATCATCACCTGGCAGTCCTTAGCCCAGGCGATCTTCGTCAGTTCGCCGAGGGTTTCCAGTTCGGCGAATTGCGCGGCGTCGTTGGCATCGGCAATTGAACCCGGACGCAGGCCGTCGCCGAGCGAGAACGAGACGTCATAGGCGCGGCAGATGTCGCAGATTTCCTCGAAGTGCTCATAGAGGAAGCTCTCGCGGTGGTGATGAAGACACCACTTGGCCATGATCGAGCCGCCACGCGAGACGATGCCGGTGACGCGGTTGACGGTCAGCGGGATGTAGTGAAGCCGCACCCCGGCATGGATCGTGAAGTAGTCGACGCCCTGCTCCGCCTGTTCGATGAGGGTGTCTCGATAGACTTCCCAGGTCAGGTTCTCGGCAATGCCCTCGACCTTCTCCAGTGCCTGATAGAGGGGAACGGTGCCGATCGGCAGTGGAGAGTTGCGAATGATCCATTCGCGAATGTTGTGGATGTTGCGGCCGGTGGAAAGATCCATGACGGTATCGGCGCCCCAGCGTGCCGCCCAGACCATCTTCTCGACCTCTTCGGCCATGGAAGAGGTGACGGCGGAGTTGCCGATATTGGCGTTGATCTTCACCAGAAAGTTCCGGCCGATGATCATCGGTTCGGATTCGGGGTGATTGATGTTGGCGGGAATGATCGCACGACCGGCAGCCACTTCCTGCCGGACGAATTCCGGGGTGACGTAATCCGGAATCCGAGCGCCGAAGCTCTCGCCATCGCGCGTGATGGCTTCCGCCTGTGCCTTGCGGCCGAGATTTTCGCGGATCGCGATGAACTCCATCTCGGGCGTGATGATGCCGGCGCGGGCATAGGCGAGCTGGGTGACGGCCTTGCCGTCCTTTGCGCGGAGCGGCTGGCGCTTGGCAGGAAATTCCGGCGTCAGCCGTTCGCCACTGGCAAAGCCGTTATCCTCAGGGCGCACCTGGCGGCCCTGATAGGCTTCGACATCGCCGCGAGCGAGGACCCAATTGCGACGCGGTTCCGGAAGCCCTTGCTCGATGCTGATGTCAGCACCTTCGACCGTATAGATGCCTGAGGAATCATAGACCGTGACCGGCGGTTCCCCTGATGTCGGGTGGACGCTGATTTCGCGCATCGGCACGCGGATGTCGGCGTGAATTTCCCCCGGAATGTAGATTTTCCGAGAGGCCGGCAATGGGCCTGTCGTAACGGTCGGGGTGATGTTCTTTGCGGCAATATTCATGGTTGAGGCTCCAAGTTTTAGGTTTGGAGACCCAGTCCTCAGCCGGAATGATGAAAAGACGCCGACACGGATTCCACGCGAGAATCCAATGCCTTCGAGCGCTTGCACCGTCCCTACGCCAGTATGAACTGGATCAGGTTCAACGGGTCACTGCGCACGATAGCAGTATCTCAGCCCCCTGCCGGGACCCCCCTGGTGAATGTGAAAAGGTTAGAGCCAGAGCAGCCGAGCTGTCAAGCCGACTGCCGCAGCCTACATCGAAAGGTCCAGCGCACGGCCTTCGAAGAGGCGGCTCTGCGATCCCTCGAGATGCGCCTTCATCAGCGCCCGCGCATCTTCCGCGCGGCCTTCGACGATAGCGAGGTAAATCTTGTTGTGCTCCTCATAGACTTGCTCAAGGCCTTGACGCGGACCAAGGAGCGATAGGCCGTGAAGGTGCATGCCGACCGCGATATGCGCCTTCAGGGCATCGATCGAGGCCGTGTAGTAGTGGTTGTTGGCAGCTTCCGTGACCGCACGATGGAACGTGAAGTCGGCGTCGGTGCGATGAAGCTGGTGGCTGGTCGCCTCACGCAGATCGGCTAGCGCTGCGGCAATCTTCTGAATCGCCGCCTCGTCACGGCGCTTGGCGGCAAAGTAGGCGGCCGCGGGCTCGATCGTCAGGCGAAACTCATAGCAGCGCTGGATGTCGGCGATCGTCTTGACCGGCGAATAGGAAAGCTGCGCCGTTGGTGAGCCGTGGGCGCTGACAAAGGTACCGGCTCCTTGCCTGGCATAGACGATCCCCTGATCGCGCAACCGTGCCAACGCGTCGCGCACGATGGGGCGCGAGACACCAAGCATCGATGCAAGCTCGTGCTCACCAGGCAGGCGTGAATCCGGCGGATAGTTTCCCGAGCGAATACGCTCCTGCAATTGGTCGAAGACCCGATCGACCAGCTTGACGGCCTTGCCGCGCTCCGGCTTAGCCGCAGGCGCCGCTTGCGCATTCGCCGATACACCGTTTGCTTCGTCCACTTTCATTCTCCCCGCCGGCATTGTCTTATGCCGCCTGATTCTGTGCAATCAGTCTTACCAAACTATCAGAACTACCGAAGCCCCCGGACTTAACCGCGCATCGGAAACGCAGGCCATCTGACGTTACGACGTCAAACCAGGGAATACCCGCCTCGATTTCGCCCTGTGGCCTCAGGACTCGAATTCCGAGTGCGTGAAACACTGCCAACGCCGTATCGCCGCCGCCGACCACCAGCATTTCCGGGCGCATCATCTCTATGACCGATTTTACGCCTTTCGCGAAGCGGTCGGCAACTGCTGCAGCCTCGCCGGTGATTTCGCCCGTGCACCGCAAAAGTATTGGTAGGCCAAATCGTTCTTCGTACGTCAACGCTCCCATGGGCGCATCGATGGTTGACGTCAAAGCGCCGGAAACTTGCAACTTGGTCATCTGCTCTGTCGTGATCGGATCGCGGGAGCCGAAAGCGAAGACAGTCCGGCTCGATGCGGCAAAAGGTTTGCTTGCCCTGTTCGGTTGGCCGATCTTGCGGGCAAGTGCAGCTCCGATACCGCGGGCGCCGACGGCAAGGGTCGTCTTCCAGTCGTAAGCGCCAACCACCCGGTCGAGATCGCTGTGCGTTTCAGCATCGCGGACGATCACTTGGCCGTTATTTGCCTCGAAAAGTTCGACAATCGGCAGCGGCTTGTCGACACCACGACCGACGACGTGACCGTTGCGGGTCAAACGCTCTTGATCGGGAATGGCTGGTGCCACCACGATTGCCTCGTGACCGAAGACGGCAGTCAAAGCTTCGCTTTCTGCCGCAACATTCCCCTTAAGCCGGGAGTCGATCTTTTTCAGAACGATTTGAGGTGAGGCGGCAAGAAGGGCCTTCGCCGCAGCGCTGACCTTCCTTGCCGCTTCCTCCTCCGGGAGAGCTCTTGAAGCCGTGTTGACCACCACGACCTCGCAATCGGTCGCAAGCGTTTCCGATATGGCTCCGACGTCGATCGCGACAGCGACGGAAAGTCCGGCGTCGAAGAAGGGGGTTCCCGTGTCGAGCGCGCCGGTCAAATCGTCAGCGATGATCGCGACCTTTAGCATCATGCGGTCTGTCCTGCGTTGACAGCGTGGCAGGCGACAAGATGGCCAGGCTTGGCTTCCTTCCATTCCGGCACAACCTTGCTGCACACGTCCATGGCGATTGGGCACCGCGAATGGAAGCGACAGCCGCTCGGCGGATTGAGTGGGCTCGGCACGTCGCCTTGCAGGATCTGGCGCTTGCGCGTGCGTTCCAGTTCCGGATCGGTTTCGGGAACGGCGGAGAGCAGAGCCTTGGTATAGGGGTGCAGCGGGTTTTCGAACAGCTCCTCGCGCGTCGCGAGCTCCGCCAGGCGGCCGAGATACATGACGCCGACACGGGTACTGATATGGCGCACGACGGCCAGATCATGGGCGATGAACAGGTAGGTCAGGCCATACTTCTCTTGCAGATCGAGCAGCAGGTTGATGATCTGCGCTTGGATCGAGACGTCGAGCGCCGAGATTGCCTCGTCGCAGACGATGAACTTCGGCCGGCAGGCGAGCGCGCGGGCAATGACGACACGCTGGCGCTGGCCGCCGGAAAGCTCGTGCGGATAGCGCTGGGCGAAACGCGTGGGCAGGCCGACGTCGGTCAGGAGTGAGGCGACCCTGTCCTTCAGCTCCGCCTTGGTGCAGAGCTTGTGGAAGAGGATCGGTTCACCGATCGCCTCACCGATCGTCATACGCGGGTTGAGCGTGGAATAGGGATCCTGAAAGACAATCTGCAGGTCGCGGCGGAACGGCCGCATCTGTTTCTCATCCAGCGTCGCCAGATCCTGCCCCTTGTAGACGACCTTGCCGCTGGTCGCCTTGTAAAGGTTGAGGATGGTAAAGCCGGTCGTCGACTTGCCGCAGCCGGATTCGCCGACGAGGCTCAGCGTCTCGCCTTCCATGATGTCGAGATTGACGTTGTCGAGCGCATAGACGGTCGCAGCACGCTCGCCGAAGGCGCCGAGCTTGACGTGGAAATGCTTGACGAGGTTTTCGACCTTGAGCAGCGGTTGGGCACCCATCACGCGGCCTCCTGCATTTTCTGGACGACGAAGCAGGCGGCCCGGTGATTGCCGGCGCCCGCTAGCGGCTCGAGCTTCGGTACGCGCTCGTGGCAAATTGCTTCCGCCAGCGGACAGCGCGGCGCAAACGGACAGCCCTTCGGGCGACGACCCGGCTCCGGCGGCGTGCCGCCGATCGAGGAGAGCCGGCTTGCCGGCGCATCCGACAGCTTCGGAATCGAGGCTAGCAGACCACGCGTGTAGGGGTGGCTCGGTCGGGCGTAGAGTTCATCGACCGGCGCGTCTTCCACCACTGTTCCGGCATAAAGCACGGCAACGCGATCGACGAGGCCGGCAATCAAAGCCAGATCGTGGGTGATCCAGACGACCGACATGCCGAGTTTGGCGCGCAGGTCCTTCACCAGATCGACGATCTGCGCCTGGATGGTGACGTCGAGCGCGGTCGTCGGTTCGTCGGCAATCAGCAGTTTCGGATTGCAGGCAAGGCCGATGGCGATCATCACGCGCTGGCGCATGCCGCCGGAGAGTTCGTGCGGATAGGCCTGCAGCCGCTCTTCGGGGCCGGGAATGCCGACGAGGCGCAGCAGTTCGACGGCGCGGACGCGAGCCTCTGCCTTCTTCATCCCGCGGTGATAGATCAACGGCTCGCAGATCTGGTCGCCGATGCGCATGACCGGGTTGAGCGAGGTCATCGGATCCTGGAAGACGAAGCCGATATCGCCGCCGCGCACCTTGCGCAGTTCCTTGTTTGACATCTTCTGCAAGTCATTGCCGTCGAAGCTCGCAGAACCCTTGGTCACCTTGATCTTGTTCGGCAGCAGCCGCATCAGGCTCAGCATGGTCAGGCTCTTGCCGCAGCCGGATTCGCCGACGACGCCGAGGGTTTCGCCTCTGTTGACGTGAAGGTCGATGCCATCGACCACGACCGCCGGGCCATTTCTTCCATCGATCTCGACCGTCAGGCCGCGGACATCCAGCAGTTTTTCATTGGATCGGGTGGTGCTCATCACTTAGCTCCCCGCGGATTGAGTGCGTCGTTGAGGCCATCGCCGAGGAAGCTGAAGGCGACAGAGGCAAGGCCGAGAACGGCTGCCGGTGCGGCCAGAAGATGCGGATAATGCTGCCAGACACGCAAGCCGTCGGAGATCATGTTGCCCCAGCTTGGGGTCGGTGGATTGACGCCTACGCCGAGGAAGCTGAAGGCGCTTTCCAGGACCATAGCGGTGCCGAGACCGGCGCTGACGGAAACGATCAATGGACCGAGCGCATTCGGAACGACATAGCGCTTCATGATGATCCAGTTCGAAAGGCCGAGCGCCTGGGCTGCGGTGATATAAGGCCGGCTGCGGATCGACAGTACCTGGGCGCGAACGAGGCGCGCATAGGGCGGCCAGGAGATCAGCGCCATCGAGCCGAAGACCAGCATGAAATCGACCCAGATGGTCTGGCGATAGAAGGGATTGAGCGTCACCAGATACTGCGCCTCCATCCACTTTGTGATCGGCGATTTCAATGATGCATTGATGACGACGACGAGGAGCAGGTTCGGCACGGACATGGTCATGTCGGTGAGCCACATGATGACGCGGTCGAACGGATTGCCGAAGAAGCCAGCGATGGCGCCGAGGATCGTGCCGATGAGAACCGCGATGACGGTGACGATGACCGCGACCAGGAAGGCCGTACGGGTGCCGAAGACGACGCGGCTGAACACATCACGGCCGAGATCGTCGGTGCCGAAGAGATGCTGCAGCGACGGAACGGCATTTCGGGACTGGAGATCCTGGCTCAGATAGTCGTAGGGCGTGAGGTAGGGGCCGAAGATCGCGGTAAAGGCGAGGATCGCGACGACGGCCAGGCCGAAGACGGCGAGCTTATTGCGCTTCAGGCGATACCAGGCGTCACGCCAGAGGCTGACAGGTGCTTCTTCCTGGGTTGCGGCGGGAGAGAGAGGGACGGCGGACATGGTCAGCGGCTCCTTCTTGCATCGTTGGCACGCGGATCAAGCAGCGGATAGAGAACGTCGACGAGAAGGTTCGATATCATCACCAGGAAAGATCCGATGAGCGTGATCGCCAGAATGACGGGGTAGTCCGAATTGGTCAGCGCCTGCACGGTCAGGCGACCGAGGCCGGGCAGACCGAAGACGAGCTCTACGAAGATTGCGCCGTTGACGATCGTGATCATGATCAGGCCGAGTTGTGTCACGACGGGCGTCAGCACCGGACGCAGGATATGGCGCAGCGCCACGACCATTTCGGGCACGCCCTTAGCGCGGGCGGTGCGGACGAAATCCTCAGAAAGCACCTCGATGACGGCGGCGCGCGTCTGGCGCACGATCAGCGCGATCGGCTGGAAGGAAAGCACGACGAGCGGCAGCAGGATGCGCACGTCGAAGATGCCGCCCCATCCATAGGGCACGCTGGCGCCCGGCAGGAGAACGATGAGACCGACCATGAGCAGCGGACCGGCAACGTAGGCCGGGATCGCCCACAAGAACAGAGCCGAGCCGAGGATTGCATAGTCGAGCCGGCTGTTCTGGTTCATCGCAGCGATCATGCCAAGCGGAATGGCAATGATCGTCGTCAGGATGATGGAACAGAGTGCCAGCTTGAAGGAGACAGGGGCCGCAGCCGAAACCATGGCCCAGACTGAGCGGCCCGAGGTTAATGAATTGCCGAACTGGCCATGCAACAGGTTCCAGACGTAAAGGCCGAACTGCTCGATGAAGGGCCTGTTCAGACCAGCACTTTCGCGGATGGCTTCGATGCGCTGCGGATTATAGGCGACATCGCCGGGCGCGCGCAGAAAGATCAACTTAATCGGATCGCCGGCGCCGTAGAAGGCCAGCGCGTAGACGGCCAGCATCACGATCAGAACGGACGGAATCCAGATGGCAAACCGGGTCAGCACGTAGCGTAACAAGGTTACCTCCCACCGGTTGGCAGACACGTTCCGCATCAACGCGGACATGCGATGTCTTCTTGAAACTTGCGCGAAGGCCTTGCGGTCTTCGCGCGGTTGCTAGTATGCCCGAGGGCCATCTATTTCAGAATTCGTGCCGGCTCAGCCGATCGAAATATCCCAGGGCGCCACGACCTGCCAGTCGAGGTTCTTGTCCATGCCCTTGACCTCCTTGGTGGCCCAGCGCGACATCGCCTGAGAGTACCACGGAATGAAGGCCCAATCCTCGCGGAATGCCTTCTGGGCATCCTGTGCGAGCTTGATGCGCTGCGGATCGTCAACGGCCTTCGTCGCAGCTTCGGCGAGCGCCGCATCAACCTTGTCGTTCTTGTATCCGCCAAGCTTGTTTTGTGCGTTCGACGAGGTCGAGGCGATGCAGCCGGCAAGGTAGGAAACGGCATCGGGAACGCGGGTGCCGACGTCATCACGGAAGATCTGGACCGCATTCTGGTCCGGACCGGCATAGGAGTCCTGCTGCGGCTTCATGTCGACGGCCGTTATGCCGAGGTTCTGGCGCCACTGCTCGGCAATGAACTGAGCTGCTGCCTGGATTGCCGGTGCGGAAATGCCGACGAAGAGAATCTTCGGCAGGCGCTCGGGACCACCGTAGGTCGATTCCGCAAGCAGCTTCTTGGCGGCTGCGGGATCGTAAGGATAGGGCTCGAAGCCGGAATTGTCGGCGCCGGGCACGGAATTCAGGATCTGATCGGCCTTCTTGTGTGGGCCATCCGGATAGGAAGCCTTGAAGAGACCGTCGCGATCGATCGCCATGATCAGAGCCTGACGAACCTTCGGATCATCCATCGGCGCGCGACTGATGTTGAACCAGAAGTGCTGGCTGGTTGGGATCAGCGGACCGGCGGAAAACTCAGGGCCGAGGTCCTGGATGATCGTCGAGGTTACCAATTCGGTGTGGGCATTGAATTCGCCCGACTTGATCAGCGACGTCGCGGTGACGTTGTCTTCGATCGAGGTGATTTCAATGCGCGAGAGCTTCGGCTTTGGGCCAAAGAATTTCTCGTTCGGCTCGAACACCAGCTTGCCGGCGTCGATGTCGATGCTGATGAGCTTGAACGGGCCGGAATAAACGGCGCTATTGTCGGGCTTATACCAGTCGGCCACTTCCTCGCCGTCGCTGCCGCGCGACTGAGCGGCCTTGGCGATCGGAACAATGTGGTTGGCCAGGCGCATGTAAAAGATCGGGTCGGCTTCCGTCAGCGTGACGATAACCGTGCCTTCATCAGGGGTGGCGACGCCCGTCAATTCGTTGCCGGAACCGGCGCCGATTTCCTTATAGCCCTGAACCTTGCTCAGCACCTGGTCTGCACGCTGACTCTTGGTATTGGGCATGGAGGCGACTTCCCAGGATCCCTTGACGTCGGCCGAGGTGATCTTGCTGCCGTCGGAGAAGACAGCCTTGGGGTCGATCTTGAAGGTCCAGACCTTGTTATCGGGGGATTCCCAGCTGGTGAAGACGTAAGGTTTGATCTTGCCTTCGCTGTCGAAATACATCGGCGAGGCCCACCAGATCGAGTTCCAGCGGAACGGAACGCCGCCGCCGCGCAGTGGCGACCAATCCTGGTTGAAGGCCGGATTAGCAACCTTTAGAACCTGGCCATCATCGGCAAGTACGATGCGTGCATTCATGCCGAAGACTGTGAGGCCGACGCCGGCGGCGAGGCCAAGCTTCAGCGCTTCGCGACGCGACATCTGCGCTTTCTGCGCAATATTCCCTTCATTCCGATCAGTCATCGTGTCCTCCCATGACAAAATCAGTGACGGCACCACTTTCACTCTGTTTCCCGAAAGTGCGTCACGACATGGCGCAGACACTTGCGCGATAATGTAAATATGTCAACTAAAATTAATCATGATCGCCCGCTTTCAAAATATCTAAATATTTTTGTGAATATTTTCAGCATATTAAAAATTCACCGGCGAAGCTTTCGGTATTGTCATATTGACAACAAAGCTTCGAGGGATGAAGAAAGTGCCATCTTGCGGGTCGGGTTTCCCGCCGCCGCCCTATTTCGCGGCGTTCATCCGAGGAGGACGATATGAGCAATCACAAGATTACAGGCGTGTTCAGCGCGGCCGCGACGCCGCTCACTGCGGATGGCAGCCCGGACCTTGGTCTCTTCACCGAGCACTGCCAGCGATTGCTGCAGGAAGGGTGCCACGGCGTCGCCCTGCTTGGCACGACGGGTGAGGCAAATTCCTTCTCATCCAGCGAGCGCCGGGGAATTCTGGAGGCGGCGCTCAAGGCGGGTGTGCCGGCCGACATGTTACTCCCAGGGACAGGTGTCGTCGCCATTCCGGAAACCGTCGAACTGACCAAGCACGCCCTTTCACTCGGTGTGACGAAGGTCGTGATGCTGCCACCCTTCTACTATAAGGGCGTATCCGACGATGGACTGTTTGCTGCCTACTCGCAGGTTCTGGAAAAGATCGCCGACGCCAGGCTGCAGGTCATTCTCTATCATATCCCGCAGGTCTCGGGTGTTCCGCTTTCTATTCCGTTGATCGGTAGGTTGATAGAAGCCTTCCCCGACACGGTGGTCGGAATTAAGGAATCTGCCGGCGATTTCAACAACATGCAGGCAATCATCGCGGCCTATCCGGGCTTCTCCGTCCTGGCCGGCGCCGATCCGCTGCTGTTACCGCTATTGAAGGCTGGAGGTGCGGGCTGCATCACGGCAACCTCCAATCTCGTCGCGGATTCGCTGCGCACCGTCTATGACAAGGTGCATGACGAGGCGCAAGCAGGCGAGGTCGAAGTAGCCCAAGCCCGCATCAATGCCTACAGAACACTCTCCAACTCCTATGTGCAGATCCCGACGATCAAGGCCATGGTGAGCCTCAAGACCGGCAATGCTGCGTGGCGGCGCACGCGCGCGCCACTTATGCCGATCAGCGACGCCGATTATGCCGCGCTTTCCGAAGCCTACGCCAAGCTGCCGTAAGGAGCGCGATCATGAGCTTTACAGGTTTGCCACCCGAGGCCGTGCCGGCACTGATGACCGGAGAGATCGTTGCGAATTCGAGCGAGAAGGGACGCGCCGATGCATATCTTCCCTCTCCCTGCATTCAGAACCACGCCGCCAATCTCGCCTTTTTACCTGATGGGACGCTGACCTGCGTCTGGTTCGGCGGCACGATGGAGGGCATGGGCGACATCTCGATTTACATGTCGCGCCTCGCACCGGGAGCAACGCACTGGTCGCAACCGGAAAAGATGTCGGACGATTCGGCGAAATCCGAGCAAAACCCGTTGATTTTCAATGCACCAGACGGAAACGTCTGGCTGCTTTATACCTCGCAGACATCGGGCAACCAGGATGGCTCTGTTGTCAAATGTCGGATCTCTGAGGACGGCGGCAAAACCTTCGGAGTGGTGCGTGTTCTCTGCGACATCCCGGGCACCTTCGTCCGCCAACCGATCATCGTCAACAAAACCGGCTCCTGGCTTCTGCCGGTCTTTCGCTGCATCGGATTGCCAGGCGAACGCTGGACGGGCGACGTGGATACGGCAGGCGTGCTGATCTCGCGCGACCAGGGCAAGAGCTGGGCCATGGCCGAGGTCCCGGATAGCATTGGGGCGGTCCATATGAACATCGTGCCGATAGACGATGACAACCTTGTGGCCTTCTATCGCAATCGCTTCGCCGAATCGGTTTTGTATAGCCGCTCGAGTGACGGTGGTGAGCATTGGAGCGCGCCTCGGCCGATCGGTCTGCCGAACAACAACTCGTCGATTCAGGCGACAAAGCTAGAAAACGGCATGATCGCAATGGTTTACAACCATTCCAATGCCTTGACGTCGGATGCCCGGCGTCAATCGCTGTACGACGAGATCGAAGGCGATGAGGAGACCAAGGTCGCGCCAGCACCGACGGTCGAGCGCCGCAAGGCTGTCTGGGGCGTGCCTCGTGCACCACTCAGCCTCGCTTTCTCCCGCGACGGCGGCGCCAGCTTCCCCCGCCGCATCGACCTCGACACCGGAGATGGATATTGCCTCAGCAATAACTCGAAGGACTCCGTCAACCGCGAGTTTTCCTACCCTTCGATCGTCGAGGGGGCCGATGGCGCCGTGCACGTCGCCTATACCTATTACCGCCGAGCCATAAAATATGTCCGGCTTTCGGCTGACGCGATTGCGTGACGCCTTCACAGGTTGTCAGTTGTGAGCATTCATCGATCCGACGCGGCTTCGCAGAAGAGCCAGCCGCGTCGGATCGCGCTTCTGTTTTGACAACTTCATATCACTTGCCTAGCGATTCAGTGCCAGTCCGGACTCAACACCGCTAGATGGGGGTGTTTGCCATTTTATCATTTGTATCAGTGTAATAACCGGAATTTCGATTTTGCTTTGCGCACGCAACGACAAGGCGAATCGCAATTTCTTCCGGCTCCTGTGATCTCCTCGCTTGCCAAATGCGATGGCATTGTATAACAAATTTACATCTTTGTGACGCGGGGCGTCGCGGCATTTGCAGGGAGGAGTGATCCAGTGGTCAGCTTGGATTCGCCGATAACAATCGTCCGGCCGCATTTGATCGAGTTCGGCGTCGGCACGGCGGAGCGGCTCGGCAAGTGGGCAAGCGAGAAAGGCTATATCAGGGTTCTCGTCATTTCCGACGCCTTCAATGCGACGCGTGTCGATGCGCTGGCGCTCAAGGGTGAAGTCACGGTGTTTGCTGATGTGACACCCGAGCCGGATATCACCAATCTCGACAAAGTGCTGGCGGTGGCGAATGCGGCAGATGCTCAGCTCGTCGTCGGTTTCGGCGGCGGCAGCGCCATGGATCTTGCCAAGCTTGCCGCCGTGCTCGCCAGCTCGCCGCAGACGCTGCATGAGGTTGTCGGGCCGAACAAGGTCAGAGGGCCGCGACGCGTTGCGCTGGCGCAGGTGCCGACGACGTCGGGCACCGGCAGCGAGGCGGGCATCCGAGCCCTCGTCACCGATCCGAAGACGATGGCCAAGCTTGCTGTCGAGAGCATGCATATGTTGGCCGATATCGCTGTCGTCGACCCGACGTTGACTTTCAGCGTGCCCGCACGCACGACCGCGGCGACGGGTGTCGATGCCATGGCGCATTGTGTTGAAGCCTTCACCAATCGCAAGGCGCATCCGATGATCGACCTCTACGCGATCGAGGGTACACGGTTGGTCGGAAAATATTTGGCCCGCGCCGTCAAGGACGGATCCGACGCAGAGGCGCGTGCAGGCCTGTCGCTAGCCTCGCTCTATGGCGGCTTCTGTCTTGGCCCGGTCAATACGGCCGGCGGTCACGCGCTCGCCTACCCGCTCGGTACGCGCTGGCATGTGGCGCATGGTGCGGCAAACGCCCTGATCTTTCCGCATGTTCTAGCGTTCAACACCCCGGCGGTTTCCGAGAAAACGCGTGCCATTATGGAGGCGCTTGGCCAAAAGACCTCCGACAGTGTCGAGTCCGTCTTTGACGCCGCTTATTCCTTCTGCGCCGGACTCGGGATTGAAATGAAGCTCTCAGGCCTCGGCGTACCGGCAAGCGATCTGGACGCGATGGCCGACGATGCCTTTGCCATCCGTCGCCTGCTCGACAACAATCCGCGTGATCTTTCGCGCGCAGATATCCGCTCGATCTACGAAGCCGCCTTTTGAGGCAGGCTTCCATTCAAAGAGGACCGTGAGTGATGGACAGGAATGCGAAAGTCGCCGTAACGCTCGGCGATCCGGCCGGCATCGGCCCCGAGGTGATCGTCAAGGCGCTTGCCACGATGCCGGAGCAAGAGCGGCGGGATTTCGTCATCGTCGGCAATACGCAAGCACTCGAGCGCGCCAACCGTAGCGCAGCGGCAGGTCTTTCCTTTGCGCCGGCAGATGCATCGGGTGCGGGCAAGATTGCCGTCGAGGAGGTGGAGCTTGGCGCGCCGCTGCCTGAGATCGGCAAGGTCAGCCCGGTCGCGGGCGATGCTTCCGTGCGATACATCAGCCGCGCCGTCGATCTTGCGATGTCAGGCAATGCTGATGTCATCGTCACCGCGCCGATCAACAAGGAAGCGATGAACCTTGCCGGTCATCACTATGACGGTCACACCGGCCTTCTGGCGCACCTTACCGGTTCGAAAAGCTCGTTCATGCTGCTCGCTTCGGAGCGGCTGAACACCATCCACGTCTCTACACACATTTCGCTCAAGGGGGCGATCGAGCGCGCCAAGACCGAGCGCGTGCTGGCAACGATCGAGGCGGGTCACAATCATTTCATGCGTCTTGGCAAGAAGGCGCGTATCGCGGTTGCCGGTCTCAACCCGCACTGCGGCGAGAACGGTCTGTTCGGCACCGAGGATATCGAATTCCTGGCGCCCGCCGTCGAGCTGGCGCAGGCAAAGGGCATCGATGTCGTGGGGCCAATCTCGGCCGACACCGTGTTTGCCCGAGCCTACAATGGGGCCTTCGATCTGGTGATCGCGCAGTATCACGACCAGGGCCACATCCCGATCAAGCTCATCGCCTTCGATACGGCCGTCAACGTCTCGCTCGGCTTGCCGATCGACCGTGTGTCTGTCGACCACGGCACGGCTTTCGACATCGCCGGCACGGGCAAGGCCAACCATGTGAACATGCTCTCGGCCATCGCCTATGCGCGGCTGATGGCGCGCTCCCCACGCCGACAGGCGACGTAACGCCCGGAAAGCGCTCTGGATCGTCGACGGCGCAGTGTTGCGCCGCCTGCCGCTTTGCTCTTTGGAGGAGATGAGCGATGGAAAAGACTGTTGTCGTTCTCGGCGGCGAACTGGCGCCGGAAGGTCGTGCGCTTCTGGAAGATGTCGGGGCAAATGTCATTGCCACGCCGCCCTATATCGACCGGCAAGCCGTCATCGCAATAATGAGGGCCCACAAGCCGGATGCAGTCATCGTGCGCCTGCTCGCCGATCTTCTCGGGCCGGAGGAAATGCAGGTGGGCGGCAGGCTCCGGCATATCGCCAAGCACGGTGTCGGAACAAACGACATCGACGTGGACGCGGCCACAGCGCTCGGCATTCCGGTTTCTATGACGACAGGCAGCAATGGGCACTCGGTCGCCGAGCACGCGCTCGCGCTGATCATGGCGCTGGTCAAGGATCTGCCGCGTCAGGACGCGCTGATCCGCGACGGCATCTGGGACAAGAACCAGTACAAAGGGCGCGAGTTGCGCGGCCAGCGGCTCGGTCTTGTCGGTTTCGGCTTTATCGGCCAGACGGTTGCCAGGATAGCTGGCGCCATCGGCATGATCGTCTCGGCCTTCGATCCGCATACGCCGGACGGCGCCTTTCAAGATGGCGTCAGCCGCGAAACCGATCTGGATACGCTTCTTGCAAACTCCGACATCGTCAGCCTGCACTGCCCGTTGACGTCGGAGACGCAGAACCTGATCAACGCCCGCCGCATCGGGCTGATGAAGCAGGGCGCGTTCCTGATCAACACGGCGCGTGGCGAAGTCGTCGACGAGAAGGCGTTGATCGCGGCTCTTGAACATGGGCATCTCGCCGGTGCCGGGTTGGACAGTTTCGCCCTCGAACCGCCCGACATCGACAATCCGCTATTTCAGCTGTCGAACACGCTGGTGACCCCGCATGTTGCAGGCGTCACGCTCGATGCGAAATGCGCGGTTTCGATCATGTCGGCCGAGAATGTGCTGGCGGCGCTCGATGGCAGGACGCTTGCCCCCCGCTTTCTGGCGCGCTGACCGGTTTGGTGGCGAGACATCATGGAGATGAACATGGGCGAGACACCCGATACCCGCTATGCACCGGATACGTTGCGCCAATTCGCGCAGGCGCTGTTTGCCACTGCCGGGCTCGAGGAGGAAAAGGCGGCCGCCGTTGCCCACTATCTCGTCGAAGCCGATCTGATGGGGCACACGACGCATGGCCTGGCATTGGCCGGCTGGTACCTGCAAAGCATTGCCGATGGCGTGATGAAGCGTGAGGGCGTGCCGGGTATCCTGTCCGATCGCGGCCCAGCCGTCGCCTGGTGTGGGCGCCGCCTTCCCGGTGCATGGCTGACATCCGAGGCGGTCAAGCTCGCCTGCGAGCGCGCCGTCACCTATGGCACAGCGACGATCGCAATTGCCGACAGCCATCATATCGGTTGCCTTGCCGCCTATCTCACCATTGCAACCGATCGCGGCTATATGGTCAGCATTGCAAGCTCCAGCCCATCCGGTGCACAGGTCGCGCCCTTCGGGGGAAGAAAAGGCGTCTATACGCCCAACCCGGTCGCCCATGGCATTCCGACGCCCGGCGATCCGATCCTGATCGACATCAGCGCGTCGATCACGACGGTCAACATGGCGCAGCGGTTGGTCCGCGAAGGCCGACAGTATGAGCACGAGTGGCTGATGGATGAAAACGGCGAGGCGAGTCGCGATCCGCGGGTGATCGAACGCGGCGGCACGCTACTGCCGGTCGGAGGGCTTGATCATGGCCAGAAGGGCTATGGCATGGCACTTCATGTCGAAGCCTTCACGCAGGGTCTTGCTGGACTTGGCCGTGTGGATGACCTCAAGGGTACGAACGCGGCCGTCACGGTTCAGGTTTTCGATCCGGACGCCTTTGGTGGCCGAGATGCCTTTCTGCGGCAGACCGGCTGGCTCGCCGATGCCTGCCACAGCAATCCGCCGCGGCCCGGAGTTACGCGAGTTCGGCTGCCGGGAGAGAACGGCCTGGCGCTAAAGCGTGGCGCCCTTGTAGATGGAGTGGTGCTGCACCCTAACATCATGGCGTCTCTGGCGCCCCATGCCGAGCGACTCGGGGTTGTCATGCCCTAGCTCCGGCATGGTTCCTCCTATCCTGAACAAAAGCACGTGGAGAGCTCGATCGAACCGTTTCGATGGGCGCCGCGAGGCGGTAAGTGTTTACACAGTGTAAACACTCAGAGGGATGAGATGAGAAGCTTTGCAGTAAGCCTGACCGCAGCTCATTTGGAGCAAATGCTGACGCCCTACATCGCCGAGCGGCAAGTGGAAGCTGAACGCGACAATGCGGAGCGTGGGGATGGGCGCGGCAATGCTCCCACCAAGGAAGCCGCGGAGAACGCCTGGACGTCGTCTCGCAATTATTCCCGCTAACCATATTCCGAGAACCGACACTTGGCGCCGCCGATCGTCGGTTTTTTGTTGTCCGGCGATCTCATCGAGCCGCGGTGAGCCGTTTGCTTCATGCACCATGATTTAGGATACATCGACCTGGAGCAGAGAACCTTGGAAACCATCGACAACCCGTTCGGCACGAGGTTGTTACCCATGTGTTAGGTACGTTTTGTTACCTATGTCTCTGGCCTGGACAAGAAAAACTGGAGCGGGCGAAGGGATTTGAACCCTCGACCCCAACCTTGGCAAGGTCGGTGTTGCGTGTTTCTCGGGATCACTGAGAAGCACTTGAATGTCACTAACTAGTTATTTTTGTTGCGTATCATGTCATTTATATATATCCATGGATCCTCACATATAACTCCTTGGTGGCGACACGGTGGCGACACGTGGTGGCGACACAAAACACCGGCCCATTCACATGACCTCACAAAAACGCAAGCTTACAAAATCGCATGTCGACGGCCTCGAGCCGGGTCCGAAACCGTTCCGCGTCTATGACGCCGAGTTGAAGGGCTTCTCGGTCCGAGTGGCTCCCTCTGGCGACAAGCGTTGGCAGGTCGAATACCGCCCCCACCCCGGCGGACGCGATATTCCAAAGAAGCGGATGACGCTGGGCGCGACCAATGTGCTGACGGCGGAGCAGGCGCGGGAGCGGGCAAAGGCCATTCTCGCCGAGGCCGCCAAAGGGGCCGACCCCGCCGCCGAACGACTTGAGAAGCGTCGAGAGATCAAAATGAGCGATTTGATCGACGTCTACGAGAAGGAGGGCTGCTACGTCCTGCGAGGTACCCGGATCGGGCAGCCGATGGCGGTCAAGACGAAATCCTACACGATGGCGCGCCTTCGCAACCACGCCGTCCCATTGATCGGAAAGAAGCGGGTTTCTGAGGTGACGTCGGCTGACATCGAGCAAATGGTCCGCGACATCGCCGCTGGCAAGACCGCCAAGGATGAGAAGACCGGCCCACGTCGCCGTATCATCGTGCGGGGAGGAGATGGCGCGGGCCGCAAGGTGGCGAGGGACGTGTCGGCGCTTTTCACGTTTGCCATCCGCAACGGCTACCGGTCCGACAATCCGGTTGAGAACGCCGCCGTCAACAAGGTCGATGGACAGCGGACCCACTTCCTCACCCTTGAGCAAATCCGGCAGCTCGGTACGGCGCTCGATGAGCTTGTGGCGGAAAATCTCATTAACCGAAAGGCAATCGACATCACCCGGCTTTGGGCAATGACCGGCTGCCGCCGTGACGAGGTCGCTGCCTTGAAATGGTCTGAGGTTGATCTTCAGCAGTGCTGCCTTGTTCTTGAAAAAACCAAGACGGGCCGCTCAATCCGGCCGTTAGCCGCCCCTGCGCTCATGCTGCTTTCATCGCTGCCTCGATATTCGGATAGCCCCTTCGTGTTTCCAGCCTCATCGGGTGAGGGGTATTACCAAGGCACGAAGCGCGTCTGGCCGAAAATCGTCAAAAAGGCCAAGCTGCCGGGACTGACGCCGCATGTTCTCCGCCATACGGTCGGAGCCGCTGCCGTGTCGAGTGGCGAGACGCTGCAGATGGCCGGATACCTGCTCGGCCACGCTAGCCACCGCTCGACCGCGATCTACGCCCATATTGCGGCCCATCCCGGCGCACAGGCAGCCAACCGCACCATCGGTGGCATTGCCGCTGCCCTCGGGGGCAAGAAGCCCGCCTCGGTCGCGTCGCTGGCCGAAGAAGAAGGCAGGGAGGTGATGGATGATTTCGCCAAGGAGTAAAACGGATGCTGGAAGAACAGGCAAAGTCCGCTCATCCGATGGATGACATCATCTTATCGGTGGAAGGGGCGCTGTTTGACCGCCGAGGCTCAAAACCACTTCCGGATGCGTTGAGTCTGCGAGATGATCTCCAGTTGATGATCGATGGGGCCCTACGGTGGTATGAAATTTTCAAGGCATTCGATCCGAAGCAGCCAATAGCCAGTCGCAGGAAAGATGCCGAGAGGGTGATCAAGACGATCGATGCGTTGCTTAACCAAAACGCCTTCCCGGAGGTGATGACGACGGGACTGGTTAGTGAACTGCGCACCGCTCGGGCAGTGTTGAAAGGTAAAACAATGAGGAATACTGCCCGCGCCTCGCATGCAAAAGCCTTCCGCACAAAAGCTGTCCGTGCAAAGACCGTCCTCGCAAAAAACGCCCGTAAAAAAGTGCAGCTTGGCAGAGAGACCTCCGTGCAGTGGTTGATTGGTGAGCACCTAGCAGGCGTTTACGAAGAGATTTTCGGCCAGTCGACGGGCAACCAGCGCGATACTCCCTACATCGCATTTGTTCAGGCAGTCTTCCGATATGCCGGGATGGTGCCGTTTTCGCCGGAGACCGTCTTCCTTTACCGTAAGCAGGGCATTCGAAGGCGCAGGCGCCCAATAGCAAATAGTGAAAGTTGTGCTCTGAAATAATTCGAGTTTACCGTTTTGAATGGGCATCACGAATAACGGAAACTGCTTCCCGACAACGCGAGAGGATCGCGGAGAACGGGAGAAATTAGATGAAACTCCTCCGAAGCAATGGTCCGGCGTCGGACTACCTGCTGGAACAACACGGTATCAAGCGCACACCAGCGACCTTGCGGAACCTGCGGGTCAAGGGTGGCGGACCAGCTTTTATGAAGGTCGGCTGCGAAGTCTATTACGAGGTAGGGGCGCTTGACGCGTGGGTGGCATCGAAGCTGTCCAAGCCGGTATTCTCCACGGCTGAACTGCCCATTAAGGCCGCATAACGAAGCCCGCCACGCTTAGTCGCGACGGGCTTCGTTATGCATCCGGCTCAATCCCAATGGCCGGAAGCATAATCCAGCACCGTACCTCGCGCAACGTGGCATCACGAAGGGGTGGTGCATGGATGTGCCGCAATCTCGAACTCCAAGCTCGTACCGAGCGGCACGCGCTCATCCGACATATTGAGCAGTCCCGCCGTGATTTCGAGCGGGAAATCCAGAGCCGCCGAAAGCTGCTGGCGACGTATCAGAAGGATATGGAGCAGCGAGCGGAGCCGCCCGATCCGTTGCTTGAGGATATCGAGCGGCAGTGGCAGCGGCTTTATGCCGACTATCGACAATATCGTCGGCAGCACGGCTATCCGGTCCCAGCCCAGCCGCAAAAAAGGAGGACCGGGAGATGAACGTCGTCGATCTCTCCAGCGATTGGAGGAAAAACCTTATGTCGAACGGCAATGGTCATATTCTCGAAAACCTCGCTAACGTACTCGTCGCCTTGCGCGAGGCATCGGAGTTCTCAGGGCTCTTTTGCTATGACGAACTGGCTTGTTCGGTCATGGTGCAAGCGCCATTGCCGGGCTCTGATGCCTTGTCGGCTTTCGAGCCGCGTCCGCTGACCGACGCCGATGTGCTTAGTGTCCAGGAGTGGCTACAGACGCAGGCCCTGCCCACAATCGGTCGCGGTGTTGTCGCTGATGCGATTGATCTGGTCAGCCGCGAAAACAGCTTCGATCCTATCTGCGACTACCTCGACAGCGTATTTTGGGACGGCACGCCCCGCATCGAAAATTGGCTGCACTTCTATCTCGGCGCTGAGGAAAGCGAATACACAAGGGCCATAGGCAAAATGTTCCTCGTGGCCATGATCGCCCGCGCATACGAGCCAGGGTGCCAGGCTGACCATCTCCTGGTTCTCGAAGGCGCGCAGGGAACCAGGAAATCGACGGCCTGCCGGATATTGGGCGGCGAGTGGTTCAGCGACAGCCTGCCGGATATCCGCAACAGCAAGGCCGTCAGCCAGCATCTGCGCGGCCTCTGGCTCATCGAACTGTCGGAACTGTCGGCGCTCACAAGAACCGAAAGCGAGGCATTGAAAGCCTTCATCAGCCGGACGACCGAACGCTATCGCCCGCCCTATGGCCGCAATGAGGTACATGAACCGCGCCGCTGCATCCTCATCGGCACGACGAACAAGGATGGCTATCTGCGAGACGAGACCGGGGGCAGACGGTTTTGGCCGGTCAGGACAGGCAGGATCGACAGTGAGGCGCTTGCCGCTGATCGGGACCAACTCTTTGCTGAGGCGGTGCATTTCTATCAGCAGTCCGGCTGCTGGTGGCCCGATCAGGAGTTCGAAGCTGCGCACTCGAAGCCCGAGCAGGAGGGACGCTACGAGCAGGACGCATGGTTCGCGGCGATCGCCGATTATCTTAGCCGCGAGCATGGTTATGTCGAGCTGATGAGCGTTGCCCGCAATGCCCTCAATTTTCAAGACAAGGAAATCGGAACACGCGATCAGCGGCGAATCAGTGCTTTGCTGACGGCCTGTGGATGGGTCCGCGCGCAGACAAACGATCCTCTGACCCGCCGCGCCCGCTGGTACAGGGACAATCTAGATGATTGAAGGCTCTTCGAAGGCATTTCGAAGGCTCCAGAAGGTGGTGCCTTCGCTAAATTCCACATTCATTTCGGATGCTTACCTTATGGCGAAGGCACACGTAGGCATATTTCTAATTAAATACGCACATACATGCGCAGGGAAAAAGTGTTTTGCAGTTCGAAGGCTTCGAGTGCCTACGATCCCCTCGTCGAGGCAGCAACATTTGCCGCGCGAAACATTTACCAAGTGCTTGGTTTCATTCACGGTTGTCATTGTGCGCGCGGCCCCCGACATGGCGGCTGCCTGCAGAGGGCAACCCAAAATCACCCCTCTCTACAACTTTCCAAAGCAGCAGATTGGGAACGCCGGAGCCGACGATCCGGCAGGAGGAAAGGCAATGAAGAAACTAAATGACATCGACCCGGATCTCCGCGAAGCCATTTGGCACGCCTTGCGGAGGGCCGGGATTACCTCACTGGATCGATGCGTGGCGTTCATATCGGCACCCGATGGCAGCCTCCGTGTGGCCAGCAAGGAGGACCTTGAAAACCTTATGCGCGAACCCACCCACCACTGAGTTTCGGCACGCCGGAGCCAACGATCCGGTTAATGAAAGGAATGAGACCATGAGCGACGAACTAACAGTCGGGGGGCTCCATCCTGATGCACGAGTCGGCGAAGCTTTTGAAAATAGACAAGGTTGCTGTTGGCCGAGCTTGGTCCGCTGCATCCAAGTTCTGGCTCCGGCTGAAGCTGGCGACGAGAAATTGTGGCTCAGCGACGATGACGATGTCCGGGATGCCGAACAGTGCCTCACGCTGGCTGATCGGCTTGACGGGCTGCTCGAAGACGGATCTGTCGCGGATTACGTGGCCGGGCGAAACGCCTACTTTTCGGAACGTCCGCGCCCGGAATGTTCCACATGTGACGGGACAGGGGTCCGCCGCCGACGCCAGATGGACGAGCCGTCCGAGGAGCCGGGTGTCCTCACAAGAGAACAACGAGAAATACCACACTCCGCTGAGCAGGTTTGCTTTACTTGTAACGGGTTAGGTACCGTCGAGCATCAGAGGTATCGAGATCTCTATGTCAGCGACATTCGCGAGTTCAGCGAATTTCTGCGCCACGCTGGCGGCTTTTACGTTTGGGTTTTCGAAAGTGCTGTCAACTCAGAGCGCTTCCGCGAGAAATGGGGCTAACGGATGACCTGGTGCCGGGCAATTTCCGCGCTCGTCGGTGGCAATAGGCGGGACGGCTCGAATGAGGCGCTTGTGCCCTCATGTCTCCGGCCGACGACTAAATAGGAAAGGACTGGACGATGAGTAAGCGATACCGTGGCCGTTTCAAGCGCTCGGCGCGCGATCTTTACGACACGCCGCTCCGATCGGTGCTGCCGGTCATCCCGTTCCTGCGAGCCTCTGGCGTCCGTGACTTCGCCGAACCCTGCGCCGGTAACGGCAAGCTGATCGGTCACCTCCAGCAGGCCGGCTTCACCTGCGCCTCGGCCGGGGATATCGCGACCGGACAGGACGCCCTGGCAGTGACATGCTTCGCGATGCCTGTGGTGACGAATCCACCGTTCTCCCGAGATCGGCTCTTGCCGCTCATCGAGCATTTCATCGCGGCAGCGCCGAGCGTCTGGTTGCTACTCCCGGCCGACTTCGCGCATGTCGCCTACGCGCGGCCATATCTCCGACACTGCTCGGATATCGTTGCCGCTGGCCGGGAGGCGTGGTTTGGCGGTGGCGGCACAGAGAACATCGCGTGGTATCGTTTCGACAGACGGCATCACGGCCTGCCGCTCTTCCACAATGGCACGCTCGGGGCCGGTATGGCGTGCGCCAGTTGCGGCCGTTCGTTCTCGACGAGCCGCAGCGATGCGAGGACTTGCTCGGCCACATGTCGGCAGCGGCTTCGACGCAAGCGCCTTTTAACCAGCCGTGACATCAGCCGTGACATCGGCGGCTGAAGGGGCGTTAATGGCGGCCGGAACAGATGCCTATCGCTTTCGTGACACGGTCAGCACGACGAACGATATCGGAAGGCGGCCGGAGTTGCTGTCGACCTTGGCGAGTTTCCCGGGAGGGAGTATTTTGACGCCATGCCACCGCTTTCGAACCAGCGCCATGAAGCTTTCTGCCGCGCCATCAGCCGGGGTGAAGCCGCGAGCAGAGCTTACGGTTCGATCTATCACGCCCCCACCAAAACTGCTGAGGTGAACGGCTCGAAGCTACTGAGAAACCCCAAGGTGGTCGACCGCATCGCCGAACTGAAGGGGCAGGCGGCAAAAAGGACAGTAAAAACAGTCGAAAGTCTGGTCAGCGACCTCGACGAAACCATTGCTTTTGCGAGGGAATGCCGAAATCCGGCGGCTATGGTGGCCGCCATCAACGCCCAAGCGCGGTTGCTTGGATTGGTGGTGGAACGGTCAGAGGTGAGTGTCCTGCATAAGCCCGCACCTTTACCGACAAGAACCCTCGAATTATCCGAAGCGGAATGGACGGCGCAATTCGGGGGCGGAAGCGGCCCACGGCCCGCAATTGTCGGTTCCAAGCGCTCGACCGCAGAGAAGCGGAAACTGAACAGTGGTGCCGTAGCGGCCCCATCCATCACATGGGATGCCGACGCAGCCCAGATACGGGCTAGAGGAGCGATAGACATTGAATAACGACTTAATGGCAAGCCGGAAGGCAAAACCTCCACAGGTCACCCGTGAAGGCGTTGTTGCTGATCTTCGAAGGTTGGCCGATCTAGCGGAAGCGAGTGGCAACAGGGTTTCCGCTGTCCGAGCGCTGAAGTGCGCATGGCGCATTGAGCACGTTTGCCCGATCCGTCCCGTTCCGCCTTCCATCGACCGCATCATTGAAGTTTGCGAGACAATTGGCCCACTCGTGCACCGCTTCATCCCGGAAGATGCCGCAAGGGTCTCAGCGACCGTTGCCGGTCTGCGCCGCTGCCGCATGGAACTGATCGCGGCAGAGCGAGAAAACGCCACCGTTCACTGATGGTCCTCAACCGGCGTGGCGCACGCAACGATCGTTGACACGTGCCACACTGGAGGATATTGGTATGCATATGTGAGACATCTAATGATGGAAACCGCCAATGAACGCCAAAAAGCCCATCAAGTTTGTCGTTTACACCCGCGTTTCGACCAAGGAGCAAGGCAGGTCGGGGCTGGGCTTGGATGCTCAAGAGCGCGACATTGCTCTCTTCCTCGATAACCGTGATGGCGAGGTCATCGGTCGTTTCTCTGATGTCGGGTCCGGTGCCGATACGTCGCGCCCGGAATTCCAGAAGGCGCTCAAGCTGGTGATGAAGGAAAAGGCTGTGTTGCTGGTCGCCAAGCTCGACCGTCTGAGCCGCGATGTCGCTGATATCGCCACCCTCATGAAGTCGATCCACTTCAAAGTTGCTGTCATGCCGGATGCCGACGAATTCCAACTGCACATATATGCCGCGCTCGCAGAGCAGGAGCGCCGGTTCATCAGCCAGCGCACCAAGGCCGCACTTGCCGCTGCCAAAGAGCGCGGGGTCAAGCTTGGCGGCTATCGCGATGGTTCTTTGCAGAATGCTAATATACAACGCGCTCACGATGCCATGAGCTTCGCAACGAAGACCTATCCAATCGTAAGGGCGTTTCTGGGTGAAGGCCTATCATTCCGGCAGGTGGCCGATAGGCTTACTGCAAGTGGGATTGCCACGCCGAGTGGCGGCAACTGGGATGCAAAGGCAGTAACGCGCCTTATCAAGCGCATGGAGGGTGCTGCACCAGAGCAGCGAGCCTAGCGAGGGGGCAACGCCATGGTGGGTCGCCACCCGCCCTCCGGGGGTCGTTCGACGGGCGGGGGTAGGGGGACAAAAAGGGGCCCACTCTTCTCACAAAATTTGGTCTACAGCGACTTGTTGCAAACAGGTCCAGCCAAGGGGTGCGATGCAGAGCGATTTCAGAACCGCAGGTCAGAGATTTTTTAGTATATCGGAGGTCGGCGACGTTAATTCTCGGTCTTTTTGCTGCCTTCAATTGAGCGCGGCGAATAGCATCTGCCTCATCACGGCGCTGTTGTCGCGTCATCGCGCTTGCGCGGACATCGACACTGCCCTCCGGTATGTATGGCCCCAAATCCTCCTGCGGCACTGTCGACCTTCACGATGCCTGCAGGAATGCGTCTAAGCCATATTTAGCCATTGCTTCGTTTCTCGCTCTCGCTTGTTCTACGTGGGTCTTTGCAGCCCGCGATGCATCAACCAATCTTTGAAGGCTGTTCTCTTCTTCGAGGTCTTCGAAGGACGCCTCGATCTCGTGGCGATCCCAGATCACCCGGCCGCCTACTCGCTTTGGCTTCGGCATCCGGCCCTCCGCCACAAGCTTGTCGAACGTCGTTTCACCGACGCCAATATAACGGGCGGCAACCTCCCGCGACATGCCGCGCGGGGGATACGAATACCTATCTTCCTTGTTGGGCATTTGTCTTCCATACGATTTGATAGTTTTGTGTACGGCTCAAAATGGTCCGGACCGATGGCACGTCATCAGCTACGGACGGTTGACGGTGGCTGCTATGGTTTGAGCCGCCGCCATATTGGAACGGGTTCGCTCCCGCCGTCCAGCGGTAGTTAAGAACGGCGACCCAAGCTCCAACGCCTCCCTAAAAGCGTTGTGCATCTTGGCGAAGAATGGCAATCGTCGAACAAAGGCTCAGTCGAATTTCGCGCGCATCGATTTCGACGGCCTATTTGGAAAGTAGGGCGAATGATATTTCTTGGCTTTGATCCCGGTGGCGCAAAAGGGTTCGGATGTTGCGCGCTCGGCCCGTCGTCAATATCTGTCACGACAAAAAGCTCGGTAGCCGAAGCGCTGCAATGGGCGATTACTCAATCCGGGGACGAACCGCCTTTCGCGGCGGGTATCGACACGTTGCTCCATTGGTCGGACGGCCCGTCGGGCTGGCGGCACGCAGACAATTTTCTCAAAATCGCTTATCCCGATGCGATTTCGAGCGTTATGTCGCCCAACTCGCTTTTCGGTGCAATGGCGGTGGGAGGGGTCGGCTTAGCCATTCGTTTGCGGCGACGTTGGCCGGACATAGTGCTGACCGAAACACATCCGAAGGTGCTGTTTCACGCGCTTCGCGGAGCAAGATATACGAAAACAGACATACCTCTCGCATTCGAATGGTTCATGACGAGAACAAAGCTTTCTGCTTGCGAAATCCGAAACGAGCATGAACTGGACGCCCTCATATCTGCTTGGGCCGCCCGAGAAGGCATTCTCAACAATTGGCGCGATCTGTGCGAGCCGAGTTCCCCCGACATGATCTTTCCGGCGGGGCCGGTCTGCTATTTTTGGCCCGAAGTGCGCGAGGAACCGGGAGATCCCAATGAGTGAGGAAGACTATCAACCGAAGAAGCCAAACGAAATATTCTCGACGTCGCCGGAGGCTTCCGCCACCGACTTGGTGAGATGAAGCAGGCCCGTACAGACTTCGTCGTCTTCGGTCACGCAACAAGAACGAATCATAAAACAGCCTGCTCCGGCCATCGCTGGAACACTTGGACATTTAGGTTAGGCAAGTATCAAGATCGGTATTCAGATACCTGTAATTCGTATCGTTCTCAGCTGGTTTCCCTTCCCGAAACGCTTTGGATCAACAGTCTTGCATTGGCAAGACGGATTGTCAGCGCGCGATGATCTGCTAGGGTCGGCGGGAATTATGATGGGGATTGCATAAAGTGACGACTCTGACTTTGTCGCAGCTGGAGAACCATCTCTGGCGGGCGGCGGATATCCTGCGCGGATCGATCGATTCGGGCGATTATAAGCACTACATCTTCGGGCTCCTTTTCTTCAAACGCCTGTCGAACGTCTGGGAGGAGGAGTATGAGGAGCGCCTGGCGCGCTATCACGACGCCGAGCTCGCAGCTGATCCCGACGAGCATCGTTTCGATATTCCGAAGGGTCATTTTTGGAAGGACGTGCGCAAGCACACGACCGACATCGGAACGCATCTGAATGCTGCCTTCCGCGCCATTGAAGATGCGAACATGCGCCTGCGCGGTGTGTTCCAGGATGTCGACTTCAACAACAAGGAGCGCTTTCCGGATGCCATGCTGGAAAAGCTGCTTCAGCATTTCGAGACCTACCGGCTGCGCAATTCCGATGTCGAGCCGGATGTGCTCGGGCAGGCCTATGAGTATCTGATCGCTCAATTCGCAGACGATGCTGGCAAGAAGGGCGGCGAGTTCTATACGCCGAAGATGGTCGTGCGGCTGATCGTCGAATGCCTGGAGCCGAAAGAAGGCATGTCGATCTACGACCCGACCTGCGGCTCGGGCGGCATGCTGCTGGAGGCTGTGCATCATCTGGAGCGGCAGGGCAAGAATCCGAAAAGCTTGTCGCTATTCGGCCAGGAGAAGAACCTCAACACCTGGGCGATCTGCCAGATGAACCTCTTCCTGCACGATATCGACGACGCCCAGGTGGCGCGCGGCGATACGCTACTGGAACCCAGGCATCTGACCGGGGAGGGTGTGAAGGCAATGCGGACCTTCGACCGTGTGCTGGCCAACCCACCGTTTTCGCTGAAAAGCTGGGGCTATGATGTCTGGAGCCAGGGTGATGCCTATGGTCGCGACCGCTATGGCTGCCCGCCGAAGTCCTACGGCGATCTCGCCTTCGTGCAGCACATGGTGGCAAGCCTGAAGGCAGACGGCGTCTGCGGCGTGGTGCTGCCGCATGGCGTGCTGTTTCGCGGCGGCGCGGAGGGTAAGATCCGCGAGGGGCTGATCCGGGATGATCTGATCGAGGCCGTCATTGGCCTTGCGCCCAACCTGTTTTATGGCGCGGGCATTCCCGCCTGCATCCTGATCCTGCGCAAGACGAAGTGTGCGGCGCGCAAGGGCCAGATCATGATCGTCAACGGGGCCGAGCATTTCGTCGAAGGCAAGGCGCAAAACCATCTGTCGGAGGCCAATGTCGCCACGCTGGCGAAAGCCTATTGCGATTTTGCCGATGTCGAGCGGCTGGCTCGGGTCGTGCCGGTGAGCGAGATCGAAGCGAACGACTTCAATCTCAATATCAGCCGTTATGTGCATCTCGGCGAGCAGGCGGAAGAGGTCGATGTCGCGGCGGAAGTGGAAAAGCTTGTCGAGCTTCAGGCCGAGCGGGATGCGGCGGAAGCGCGGATGATGGGCTTTCTAGGGGAGCTTGGCTATGTTGCGTGATGTGCCTGAGGGGTGGCGGACGGAGGCCCTTTCTGAGCTGGCGAGCTACATCAATGGTCGCGCTTTTAAGCCGACGGATTGGTCAACCAGTGGATTGCCAATCATTCGAATCGCAAACATGACCAACCCGGAAGCCGTATACAATTTGTATCCGGGCGACGATCTGGATGACGGTCACCTGGTATACGACGGGGACATTCTGTTCTCATGGTCTGCTACATTGTCGATCATGAAGTGGTCCAGAGGTCCAGGCATTTTAAACCAACATATTTTTAAGGTAGTGCCTGCCGAGTTCGTGCATCCCGATTGGCTTTTGTATGTCCTGCAGAATGAAGTTGAAGGCCTTGCTGGTCAGTCGCATGGCAGCACCATGAAACATATTAAGAAGGGTGTATTGAAGACACATATAGTCGCTCTCCCCCCACTCCATGAACAGCGCCGGATCGCCGAAATCCTGTCCAGTGTCGATGATGCCATCGCGGCCACGCGGGCGGTGATGGAGCAAACCAGGAAGGTCAAGCAAGGCGTGCTCGAACGCCTGCTGACCAGTGGCATCGGCCATACGCGCTTTAAGCAAACGGAGATCGGGGAGATCCCGGAGGGGTGGGAGGTTGTTCAGCTCCATGAAATTGCAGCCGTGCGGACTGGCATGGCAAAAAACAAGAAAGAAATCGCAGATCCAGTCGAACTTCCATACCTCCGAGTTGCGAATGTGCAGGATGGCTATGTTGATTTGGCCGACCTCCAGACCATTCGTGTCAGCCGTAGTCAGGTAGAACGGTATCGACTTATGAAAGGTGACGTGTTGATGACGGAGGGCGGCGACTACGACAAGTTGGGGCGAGGAGACGTCTGGGATGCCTCCGTAGACCCGTGCCTACATCAAAACCACGTGTTCGCAGTGCGGGCTGATAGGGCCAAGATTCTCCCGGAATTTCTTGCGCTCCTGACCGCGTCAAAAGGTGGGAAGGCATATTTCCAATCGTGCTCGAAGCAAACTACCAATTTGGCTTCCATAAACTCAAGCCAGGTCAAGGAGTTTCCTGTTCGCCTACCCGCGCTGGCGGAGCAGCGTGAAATCGTGGCAATCGGCGCTGTTCACCAGAATTATCTCAACGCTCAGGAAACTGACTTAGCCGCCAAACAGAGGCTAAAATCCTCTCTAATGTCCGACCTAATCACCGGCCGCAAGCGCGTCACCGATACCCTGCTCATGGCGGCGGAATAGGAACGCCCATGAGCCAGGGTCCCGAATGGCATTTTGCCGAACGTCCTGCGATGGAGCATCTCCAGGCGATGGGCTACGGCTTCGTGCCCATTGCAGAGCACGCGGGCCTGCGCGATGGCGAGAACCAGGTTATCTTTCGTCCGCAACTGATCGACGCGCTGATGCGTATCAACGGCATCGACCGCGCCTCCGCTGAGGCCGCCTATGGGGAACTGGCGACAATCAGCGATAACGAGACCTGGCTGAAGGTGCTGCGCGGCGATTATGCCCGCAAGGTGACCGGCCAGGAGACCCGGCAGACGCTGCGGGTGATCGATTTTCTTAACCCCGGCAACAACCGGTTCTCCGTGACGCATCAGCTGCGGGTGAAGGCGGAGAATACGCGCAAGCCCGATGTCGTGGTCTACGTCAACGGCATTCCGCTGGTCGTGATCGAGGCCAAGAGCCCGCTGAATGTAAAAGACAAGACCGGTGAGGCCTTCGAGCAGATCCGGCAATATGAGCAGGACATTCCGCGCCTGTTCTTCTCCAATGTCTTCAATATCGTCACCGACGGAGCGCTGGTGCTCTATGGCGCGACCGGCTCAGGGTCGAAATATTTCGCCGAGTGGCGCGACCCTTGGCCGAAACTGGAGGCCGATTTTCCCGACAGCCTCGCCAAGGGCCTCTGGTGCCTGCTGGAGCCGAATCGACTGCTCGACTTCATTGCGCACTACATCGTCTTCGAGAAGACCGAGAACGGCACGATCAAGAAGATGTGCCGCTACCAACAGTTCCGCGCCGTCAACCGCGTCGTCGAGCGCGTGCTGGACGGCAAGCACCGGCAGGGCTTGATCTGGCACACCCAGGGCAGCGGCAAGTCTCTGACCATGGCGTTTGCCGCGCTGAAGCTGAAAACGCACCGGACGATCCAGTCTGAGGCTCTCACCAATCCGAACATTCTCGTGTTGACCGACCGCGTCGACCTGCACACCCAGATCAGCGGCACCTTTGCTGCCTGTGGTCTGCCGAACCCAACACCGATCGAGAGCATAAAGGATCTGCATGATCTGATCCGCAGCGGCAAGGACGGGCACACGGCGCTCTCGACCATCTTCAAGTTCCAGGGTTCGAAGGAGCCGATCGAGAATTCCGAGAACTGGATCGTCATGGTTGACGAGGCCCATCGGACCCAGGAGAAGGATCTCGGCGCCTATCTGCGCGCCACGTTGCCAAAGGCGCGCTTCTTCGGCTTCACCGGAACGCCGGTGAAGAAGGACGACAAGGACACCTACGCCAATTTCGGTGTGGTCGGCGAGAACTACCTCGATAAATACGGCATCGACGACGCAGTGGCCGACGGCGCGACCGTGCCGATCTACTATACCGGTCGCAAGACTGACTGGCACATCGACGAGGCCAAGATCGACATCCTGTTCGACACCTGGTTTTCCGAGCTCGATGATGACCAGCTGAACGAGATCAAGAAGCGCGGCGTCCGGATCGAAGATCTGGTCAAGCATCCGCGCCGGATCGAGCTCATTGCCTACGACATATGGACCCATTTCAAGGCCTATGCTCGGCCGGACGGTTTCAAGGCGCAGATCGTCGCCATCGATCGCGAGGCCGTCATCCTCTACAAGCAGTCGCTGACCAAGGTGATCGCCGAAGACTTGAAGGACGAGGGCATTGATGCCACGGAAGCGCTGGCGCGCGCGGATGCCATGTCGGCCTGCGTCTATTCTACCAGCCAGGAAGACAGTAAGCCGAGCGAGGATCCGCACAAGCAGGCGATCCGCGACGCGCTGAAGACGCACTATGTCGACGCCGACGCCGAGAGGCTGGTGAAGAAGGCATTCGGCCGGAAGGGCGAGGACCCGCAATTTCTCATCGTCTGCGACAAGCTCTTGACCGGCTTCGACTGCCCGATCGAAAGCGTGATGTATCTCGACAAGCCGCTCAAGGAGCATGGCCTGCTGCAGGCGATCGCTCGGACCAATCGGGTCTCCGACGCCAATAAGCGCAATGGCTTGATCGTCGACTATATCGGCGTCTCTGGAAACCTTGAGGAAGCGCTCGCCTCCTACCGCGCCGACGACGTAAAGAATGCCATGCGCGACCTGGACGATCTGCGCAACCAGTTGCGGGCTGCACACTCTGCCGTCGCCGCCCTGAAGAAGTCGCTGAAACGCAGGGCGAGCGACAAGGACGGGCTGAAGGCGGAATATGATGCTTTCGTGAAGCTGCTCGGCACGGAGGACAAGTGGTTCGACTTCAAGGCGAAGGCGCGCGGCTTCATCGCCCTCTATGAGACGCTGAGCCCGGACCCGAGCGTTCTGGAATTCACCGCTGACCTGAAGTGGGTCGCCAACTTCCTGCTCTATGGCACGCAGCACTTCGAGAAGCGCCAGGCCTTTGACCAGATGAATTACAGCGAGAAGATCCGGGAGATGCTGGAGAAGCATCTGGAGGCGACGGGTCTCAGCGTGACCGTCAAGCTGCGCCACATCACCGATCCGGAGTTCTGGGAGGATTTCGATCCGGCCGACAAGACTGAGGAAGACCTGATGACGGCAGCGATCCGCAAGACGACGGAGCTGCGCAAGTCCGTCACCGAGCGGATCGACGACAGCCCGCATCAATATGGCAAATTCTCCGAACGCCTGCGCCAGCTGCTGGAGAAGTTGGAAAGCGCGCAGCTGAGTTGGTCAGAGAAGCTGAAAGCGGCGGAAGAACTAGCGAAAGACATCACGGCTGAGGATGCGGCTCATGTCGAGGCAGGCCTGTCTCCCGTCGCCTACGGAATCCTGCAGATCCTCAACGGCTTCACGTCAGGCCCAGAGGGCGAGGATCTGGCGATCCGGCTTGAAGGCCTCTACACCGACCCGACGACCGCACCTGCCGGTTGGTGGGAGAAAGATGGATTGCGCAAAAGTCTGCGCCAGCAGGTTCGCTCCATGGCGCACCTAGCCGGATTGACCCAGCTCAAGGAGATCCCGGAAGAGATCGAGGCCTACGCGCTCAAGCATTTTGCGGAGCAGTGAAATGCCAATGTTTCGGATCGGTGAGCGGGAGATCGAATATACGCTCCGGCGTTCCGCAAAGGCGAAGAAGGCCAGTCTCAGCGTCACGCCGCACTCGTTCGAGCTCCTTGTTCCGGAGCAGGCGACCGAAAGCCAGATCGATGCAGTGCTCCAGCGTCGTCGCGCCTGGATTCTCGAGACCGTCCAGCACATGCAGGAGCGTGCAATGGCACAGACGCGTGTCTACCGCTTTGTGTCCGGCGCCAAGATTCCCTATCGCGGCCGGATGACGAGGCTCACTATCGAGCCCTTCGATGGAACCCTGGTCGAGGTGAGCTTCCGCAACGGCTTTTACATCCGCAAACCGCAGGACCTATCGCTGGACTCCGCCGATGCCATCATCGAGAGCGCGCTACGGCTTTGGCTCAAGCGCCGGGTGCGTGATGATGCCCGAGAATTTGTCCGCCGACACGGCGAGCGCCACGGCCTGAAGCCACGCGGGCTTCAGATCAAGGACCAGCAACACATGTGGGGCAGCTGCGGCCAGGATCGGCAGATTAACCTCAATTGGCATCTGATCTTTGCCCCAAAGCCGGTGCTCGAATACGCAGTCGTCCACGAGATGTGCCACCTCAGGCATCGCAATCACGAGCCGGAGTTCTGGAATCTGGTGGGACGGATCTTGCCGGACTGGGAGGCGAGAAAGGCCTGGCTTGACAAGAACGAGCACATGCTGGGGTGGGCGAAGGTGGGCCCTACGACTTCCTCCCAATGAAAAGGTGGGGAAGTTCATGGCGCGTGAGGCTCGCGGAAGCGGCCACGCGTATCAAAGTAACGGCATGCCGGTACCCGAGGTATCAGAAAATCACGGTTTGGACGTTTTCGAGGTAAAGCTAAGATGCTTCTCGAATTGTGTCGGCAGGGCGGAGTTGGACGTTCTGAAAGAAATGGCCGCGTCAACTAATACCCGGCGAAATCAATCTTTCCTCTTAGCTTAGGATAGTAGCTCTGGTCATCGCTAATGGCGTGCGTTGACCGCTCATACGGGCCGTAGGGGTCGTCAACGCTATGCACTCTTCGGACAACAGCGCCTGGAGCGTGAAAGAACAAGCAGCTGTCTTCACCCATGTTTTTTGCGGTAGCGTCGACTACGCAATGGGCAAAGATACGTCGCTGGAAAATGTCATTCGGGGCGAAGGAGTCGACCGTCCCGAACTCTGTGACCCACACATATCGTGGCAGCTCAGTGGTATTAAGAAGGCCTTTCGTTGCGTCTGTCAGTCGGTTGCGCAACATGCGGTGCTTGTACTTCCATCCGTATGTCAGGTACGTTCTTGCGACTACAGTGTTGGCAGCCAGTGCGCTGTTGAACTGGTCACCGAGTGCCACCGATGTTCCCAGTTGGGCAGCCGCTTTGAAGGCTGCCCAAGAACTCGAGTATTTGGTCAATATGTCCCAAGCGAAAAGTTCAGCCTTCTCCGCTGGCAGAAACACCTTGTCCGGCAATGGTATGATCAAGAAGCGGACATTGCCTCCGACACTGTAAGTCGTTTCGCCGATAGCATCACCAGTTGTCACTGGCATTCTCAGGTTTGGACCGCGCTGATCGTCATTGATATAGAAAGCCGAACAGAAAGCCGCCCTAGTCGGGCGTGGAGGGAGCGCTGCTGGCACTTGCTGTGAGAAGACTTGCCCCGAGGCGATCACAGCGTGGCCGACATTCTGGCCGGGGAAACCAAGTCCAACAATAACCGGGATACCAGAATCGACGTAGCGATTTATGACATCTGCGGGTCGCATTCCTTGCCAAAGGAAGGTCACCGGATCATCTGCCATGTAAATCAGTGGCTTCCGCCCAGAAACACGTAGAGCTGACACCATCCCGCTCAAGCTGAGAAATTCCGATCCATTCGGAAGTGTCGAGCTAACGGAGAATACCTCCTGCGTCATGGCGGCTTCCGTTATGCTGACCATCGAGACCCACGGCCCGCTGTATCGTGCGTGGAAGTGTCTGGCTGCCGACCAAATAGCGGCTTGTGCGCACGCTCCAATCCTTTGGTCTTGTTGCGTCATAGGAAACGCGTCAATTACAAGCTGAGCACCAAGCAGATGGACATAATATTTCGCTTTGACAAGCGGATGGGCCTCGTACCCCGTTGGTGGAAGAGGCGTGCGGAGAACTGCTGTCGCAATTGGCGCTTGGTGCACGGGCCGAAGGATAATGAATCCAGCGTAATCGCCCTGACATCCTTCGAGCGCCTGCGCCATCGCGGCGTCCGTTGGACTATTCAGGACGGCCGATAGATCCTGGCAGAAAAAATGTATCCTGCGACAAATCTTGCTGTGCCGCTTAAAAAGGCGAGCATAGTATGCCGCGAAAGCATCAGTGAAATCGCGATCGATATACTCGTCTTCCATCAAGAAGGTTTGGACGCCGACCGCACGCAGCTGCTCTATGAGCTTCAGCGTTAAATGTGGGTTTAATTGATTATCGTTGAGAATGCCCTCAAGCTGTGTCCAACCATCAGCATCGAGCAAAACTGCACTTACGGTCATTGAAGGACTTCTTCTAAGCGCAGTGCGCTGTCAAGCAACCAGGAGATGCCCGGCTTTCTGTTCAGCCGCACGAATGTTGGCATCAACCTGCTTCAGCGCTTCGACGGTTTCAGTCGAAATCCGCGTGTCAAAATTGGCGACTACTTGCTGCCCAGGTTTAGGCTGATTTCGCTGCGCAGAATCGTTGATTCGCTTCAGTTCCATGACACCGCTCCCAAAGGTAATGCTTCTAAACCGTTGATCTGACTCATCTTTCCCTATGTGGGAAAATCAGTATTTGCTTTAAAATCAACGCGTTAGGTACGAAATTGTTCAGTGCAGTATGCACAATAGATGCAAATAATCTACTAAAATCCTTGACACGAATGCAATTTCCACTTTGTACCGCTGTCGCGAGAGCGGAGCCTCGCATCGTGTCAGCACGAGGACAGTGGTCTCGCCTAATGGAAGGTTAGAGCCACCTCGCCAAATCTCGGCTTTGACTTTCGACCGCCCGCTGCTCGGCAGCGAACCCGCCCTGACTATTTCGGACCCGATCGACCGCGCGGCGCCTGTCCGCGCGAGCCCCAGGTTGGAGCTGTTAGCGCTCAACAGTTACAGTGATTGACGTCGATCGGTTTGCGTTTGCGGGCCCCGAATGGTGGCGACACTGTGGCGACACGAATATCCATCGCGCAAAACGCCACGACACCGTCGCGGCTAACGCATTGATTTTCATGATAAAACTGGAGCGGGCGAAGGGATTTGAACCCTCGACCCCAACCTTGGCAAGGTTGTGCTCTACCCCTGAGCTACACCCGCTCAATCCGCATCGGTCCGGGGTAGTTGTGAGGACCGTGGGCGCCACCTTGCGGCGACGGGCGCTATATCGCCCAAACGATTTTCAAATGCAACAGGGAAATGACGGAAATTCGAAGAAAAATTCTCGAACCTCGTTTGAAGTCATCGGAAGCGCCGCAAATGCAGGGTAAAGCGTCAACTCCGGGCGTTGCAAAAGACGGCGGCGGGACGTAATCAGGCACCCTATCGCTCCTCCCGACCGCATGGATTTTACGATGACCGACGCGACGCCGAAGACCAGAGATGACCTTTTTGCCTTTCTCGATGGTCTGGATATCAAGCACAGCACCAAAAGCCATGCACCCGTCTTCACGGTTGCCGAATCGGTCGCGCTGCGTGACGAGATTCCTGGCGGCCATACGAAAAATCTCTTCGTCAAAGACAAGAAGGATCAGTTCTTCCTGCTGACGGTGGAGGAGAACGCGGCGGTGGATCTGAAAACGGTGCACACGCTGATCGGCGCCGCCAGCAAGGTCTCGTTCGGAAAGCCGGAAAAGCTGATGGAGTATCTTGGTGTCGTCCCCGGGGCTGTCACGGCTTTTGGGGCCATCAATGATACGGGCGGAAACGTAACGTTCGTTCTTGATGCCGATCTGATGGAAGACGCGATCATCAATTGCCATCCGCTGTCCAATGATGCCACGACATCGATCGCAAGCAGCGATCTTATTCGCTTTATGGAAGCGACGGGGCATAAGCCGCTTGTCTTGAAAGTGACGTCCTGACATACGATTTTAGCGCTAGAAAAGCCGGCTGACCGGCACGGCGGGAGATATCCATGAGCGGCAACGACAATCCTTACAGCAATTCCATTGGTCAGATGACGGCGACTGCAAATTATGGAGCGGCCCCAGCCCCCGGTGCGGGCGGTTACATCAAGGATACGACGACCGCGAATTTTACAAAGGATGTCATCGAGGAATCGCGCAACCAGCCGGTTCTCGTCGATTTCTGGGCACCCTGGTGTGGGCCCTGCAAGCAACTGACCCCAGTGCTCGAAAAGGTCGTCAATGAAGCGCAAGGGCGCGTCAAGCTGGTCAAGATGAACATCGACGACCACCCCTCGATCGCCGGGCAGCTCGGCATCCAGTCGATTCCGGCCGTGATCGCCTTCGTCGGCGGTCGCCCTGCCGATGGCTTCATGGGCGCTGTGCCGGAGAGCCAGATCAATCAGTTCATCGATCGTATCGCCGGTCCGGCCGGCGCCGACCAGGCGGCCGAAATCGAAGGTGTCCTCAAGGAGGCTGACGAGCTGTTGGCATCCGGCGACATCAACGGCGCCGCCCAGCTTTACGGCGCCGTCATGCAGGCCGATCCCGAGAATGCCAAGGCGTTGGCGGGAATGGCGGAATGCATGATTGCCGCAAACCAGCATGAGCGTGCGCGTGAGGCGCTGACAGAATTGCCGGAGGAAATGGCGAAGGACCCGGCAATCCAGGCCGTGTCGAAGAAGCTCGATCAGATTGAGGAAGCGCGCAAGCTCGGTGATCCAGTTGCTTTGGAGCAGGATTTGGCGCGAAATCCGGACGATCACGAAGCCCGGCTGAAACTTGCCAAGATCCGCAACGTCGAGGGTCGGCGCGAAGAATCGGCAGAGCATCTGCTTTACATCATGCGCAAGGACCGGGCTTTCGACGACGATGGCGCACGCCGTCAGCTCTTGCAGTTCTTTGATGTCTGGGGCTTCAAGGATCCTGTTACGGTCTCGGCGCGGCGCAAGCTCTCCGCTATGCTGTTTTCATAATTCGGACTTCAAGTTTCGACCCGCCGCCCTTGTGTTTTTGGAGGCGGGCCCCACATTTCCGTTTGTGCGGGCGCATCGTGTCGCGCCCGCTGGCAATGCAGGACCAGTCTCTATGCAAGTGGGGAATGCACGATATTTGAAGCCCGGTGATCTGCCTGATACGATCGCGGTCTTTCCGCTTGGCGGCGCTCTGCTGCTGCCGACAGGGCAGTTGCCCCTCAATATTTTCGAGCCGCGCTATCTTGCCATGTTCGATGCCGCTTTGTCAGGCAATCGACTGATCGGGATGGTCCAGCCCGCACTGGGCGACCAGGAAGGGCCGGGGGAGGCTCATCTGGCCCCGGTTGGCTGCCTTGGGCGCATTACCTCGTTCGCCGAAACGGGTGATGGTCGCTACATCGTTTCCCTCACCGGCATCTGCCGTTTCCGCCTGCTTGAGGAAAAGGAAACGCATCATCCTTTCCGAACCTTCCGCATCGCGCCCTTCATCGCCGATCTTTCCGCACGCGACGAGGAGGATGCGGTTGATCGGGCCGCGCTTCTAGCCGCCTTCAAAGCTTATCTTGACGCAAACAAGCTCGAGGCGGATTGGGAAAGCGTCGAGCGCGCCAGTAACCTGACGCTCGTCAATTCGCTGGCGATGATGTCGCCGTTCGGACCGGCTGAGAAACAGGCACTCCTGGAGGCTCCCGATCTGAAAACGCGGGCGGAAACGCTGATCGCGATCACAGAGATCGTGCTGGCGCGTGTCTTCGGTGACTCGGACACGGTTCTGCAGTAGAATCATCTTATGGATGAAAAGCTAAGCCGTGTTGACCCGAAGCTTCTGGAATTGCTGGTATGCCCCCTGACCAAAGGGCGGCTCACCTATGACAGGGAGCATAATGAACTCGTGTCGGAGAAGGCGCGCCTCGCCTATCCGATCCGTGATGGCATTCCGATCATGCTCGTCTCAGAGGCGCGCGGGCTGGACGACTGACTAAATTGTCTGCCCTGCCAGCAGGCGGGGATTGTCCCTGGCGGTGGTGCCGGCAGCCTGTCCGATAAAGAACGATTTGAGGCCGGGGAGGCGATCCACGATACCCAGACCGAAATCGCGAGCGATGCGCAGCGGCGCCATGTCGTTCGAAAAGAGCCGGTTCAGCACGTCCGTAGTGACGCCCATGCGGAAGGTGTCGAAGCGGCGCCATGCCTGATAGCGCTCGAGAATGTTGATCGAGCCGATATCAAGGCCAAGCCGGTCGGCTTCGACGACGGTTTCGGCGAGGGCGGCGACATCCTTGAAGCCGAGGTTCAGGCCCTGACCCGAAATCGGGTGAATGCCGTGCGCAGCGTCGCCGGCGAGCGCCACGCGCGGCGCCACGAAAGCCCGCGCAAGCGTCAGCCCAAGCGGGAAGGCACGCTTCTCGCCGACAACCCTCAAGGTACCGAGCTTGTGACCGAAGCGGCGCTCCAACTCTTCGTCAAAGATGAGATCGTCGGATGTGACGAGACGGTTGGCTTCAGGTGTCGGCTCCGTCCAGACGAGCGAGGAGCGGTTCCCTTTCAGCGGCAGGATGGCAAAAGGTCCAGACGGAAGGAAATGCTCTTCCGCACATCCATGATGCGGACGCTCATGCTCGACCGTCGTGACGACCCCCGACTGGCCGTAGTCCCAAGAGACTGTCTTGATGCCTGCCAGATCCCGCAGGTGTGAGCGGATGCCGTCGCAGGCGACGACGAGCCGGGCTTCCTGCACACTGCCATCCGAGGCCGTAACCGTTGCATGCGTATCGGCAATGGAAAGCCCGGTCGCGCCAAAGCCATGATGAATTTCGATGCCAAGCCGTTCGCATGCCCCTCGAAGTGCTCGAACAAGTGCGACATTCGAAATCATGTGCGCGAAAGGCCGTCCATCCTCCACTTCGCCATCAAAGGTCAGGAAGACCGGGCGTACGGGATCGGCTGTCTTCGAATCGGTAACGATCATCTTGGTGATCGGCTGCGCGTCGGGCTCTATCTCGTCCCAGATGCCGAAAACCTCAAGCATTCTGGTGGCGGCGGCGATAATGGCCGAGGCGCGCATGTCCTTCTGCCAGACGCCCGCCGGCGCTGCTTCAACGACGGCGACGTCGAGATGAGGCGCCGCCTGCTTGACCGCCACAGCCGCGGAAAGCCCGACATAACCCGCGCCTACAACCAGCATGTCCCGCATGGAGTTCCGCTCCGTTTCTTGTGAATATCGTATTGATCTATATAGATCATCGCTGCCGCACTTCCTACCGTCCGGAGCTATACAAAATGACGCGTGACACCGAAAAACCGACTGCGATGGAGACCCTGCTTTCCACGCTGGATCTTGAATCGATCGAAGTCGACATCTTTCGCGGGCGCAGCCCGCAGGTTGGCTGGCAGCGTGTTTTCGGCGGTCAGGTCATCGCCCAGGCGTTGATGGCGGCACAGCGTACGGTGGAGCGCGACCGAACCGTGCATTCGCTGCACGCCTATTTCATGCGCCCCGGCGATCCTTCGGTGCCGATCGTCTATCAGGTGGAGCGGATTCGCGATGGGTCGAGTTTCAATACACGCCGGGCCGTGGCCATCCAACATGGAAAGGCGATTTTCGCCCTATCTTGTTCGTTCCAGATCGAGGAACCCGGCTTCGATCATCAGATCGCCATGCCTGAGGTGCCTGTTCCCGAGAAGCTGCTCGATGAACAGCAGATTGCGGCGCAGTTCCTCGCCAACGCGCCGGCCCCGATTCGCAAATACTGGGAGCGCGAACGGCCGATCGAAATCCGGCCGATATCGCTCACGCACTATTTCTCGGACAAGAAGCTTGATCCGGTGCAGCATGTCTGGGTTCGGGCAACAGGGCCGGTTCCCGACGATCGGTACTATCAGGCTGCCATTCTTGCCTATCTGTCCGATATGACCCTGCTCGATACCTCGCTCCATCCGCATGGGACGTCGATCTTCAACCAGACGATCCAGGTCGCCAGCCTCGATCACTCCATGTGGTTCCATCGGCCCACAAAACTCGACGATTGGCTTCTTTATACGCAGGACAGCCCCTCGGCCTCGGGCGCGAGGGGCTTGACCCGCGGTAGTCTGTTTACGAGAGACGGTGTCCTGATTGCGTCTGTGGCGCAGGAGGGACTGATTCGCAAAAGGGCAAATGAATAAATTATAGGCATATTTATTCATTTGGATATTTTCTGAGCGATTATTGGGCAATCATTTGCCTGTTTATTGGCGTCAATTTATATAACTTTTATTTTTCAATGAGTTAGTTTCCCGTCTCGAATCTGGCACGCCCTTTGAATGTATATCCCCAGTCGCTGTTCGGGAACGTCAGTGGCAAGGAGAGTCGGCTCCGCGCCGAGGGTAACGAAGGATGGAAAACCAGATGAAAATTGTGATGGCCATTATCAAGCCGTTCAAGCTGGATGAGGTGCGCGAAGCCCTCACGGCGATCGGCATTCAGGGCCTGACCGTGACCGAAGTGAAGGGCTACGGGCGCCAGAAGGGGCATACTGAGATTTACCGCGGCACCGAATACGCGGTCAGCTTCCTGCCGAAGCTCAAGATCGAGATCGCGGTTGCCTCCGAACTCGTCGACAAGGCCGTTGAGGCTATCGCGTCATCCGCCAAGACCGGCCAGATCGGCGATGGCAAGATCTTCGTCTATTCGATCGACCATGCCGTGCGCATCCGTACCGGCGAAACCGACACAGAAGCGCTGTAAGAGCGGCAGAGCAAGGGAGCCTCTTTCAATGTCAATTTCGAAGTTTTCTTCCACATATACGCGGCTTGCTGCTGCGTCGGCTGCGCTGCTCGCGCCGATCGCTGCCTTCGCGCAGGATGCCGCCACGACGGCTGCGCCTGCTGCCGCCGCTGCCGCTCCTGCGATGACGGTCGACAAGGGTGACAATACCTGGATGCTGATTTCCACGGTTCTCGTCCTCTTGATGACGATCCCGGGTCTTGCCCTCTTCTACGGCGGTCTCGTTCGCGCCAAGAACATGCTCTCGGTTCTCATGCAGGTCTTCATGATCACGGCCGTGGTCATGATCATCTGGGTTACCTACGGCTATTCGCTGGCCTTCACCGATGGCGGTTCGCTCAACAGCTTCGTCGGCGGCTTCTCGAAGGCCTTCCTCGCGGGTGTCGATACGACCACCGTGTCCGAGACCTTCACGAAGGGCGTTGCGATTCCAGAGCTGACCTTCGTCTGCTTCCAGATGACTTTCGCCTGCATCACGCCGGCCCTGATCGTTGGCGCCTTTGCCGAGCGCATCAAGTTCTCGGCTGTCATGCTCTTCGTCATCCTCTGGGTCACGTTCGTCTACTTCCCGATGGCACACATGGTCTGGTTCTGGGGCGGTCCGAGCTCCTACACCTCTCCGTCGGGTCTGATCTTCTCCTACGGCGCGCTTGACTTTGCCGGCGGCACGGTCGTCCACATCAATGCCGGTATTGCCGGTCTGATCGGCGCCATCATGCTCGGCAAGCGGACGGGCTATAAGAAGGAAATCATGGCTCCGCACTCCATGACCCTCACCATGGTCGGTGCTTCGCTTCTGTGGGTTGGCTGGTTCGGCTTCAACGCCGGCTCTAACCTCGAAGCCAACGCCTATGCTTCGCTCGCGATGATCAACACTTTCGTCGCAACGGCCGCCGCTGCTGTATCCTGGTGCCTCGTTGAAAACTTCGCACGCGGCAAGGCTTCGATGCTCGGTGCAGCTTCGGGTGCCGTCGCCGGTCTCGTTGCCGTCACCCCGGCAGCTGGGTTCGCCGGGCCGATGGGTTCGATCGTTCTCGGCCTCATCGTTTCGCCGGTCTGCTACTTCTTCGTGGATGTCGTCAAGAACAAGTTCAACTACGACGACTCGCTCGACGTCTTCGGCGTTCACTGCATCGGCGGGATTCTCGGCGCTATCGGCACCGGTATCCTGGTCAACCCCGCGCTCGGTGGTGCGGGCATCGTCGACTATTCCACGGCTGATTTCGCGGCGGGCTATCCGGGTACTGCAACCCAGGTTCTCGCTCAGCTGAAGGCAGTTTTGACGACGATCGTATGGTCGGGCGTCGGCTCCGCGATCCTCTACAAGATCGTCGATGTCGTCATCGGTCTGCGCGTCTCCGTCGAAGCCGAGCGCGAAGGTCTCGACCTCGCAACCCACGGCGAAGCAGCCTACCATTCGTAATCAAGGCATTGCGGCGCCTGCGGAAGCAGGCGCCGCTGAACAGCCCGTCGCGGCCTATTCATCCGAACAGACCGCTCTTGGCCCGGACCTCCACAGGTTCGGGCTTTTTTATTTTCCGGTGCAAGATGTGGGGACGGCATGGTTAACACCGCTTTAACCGTCCTCTGATTAGGTGGGGCGAAGGTACTGAGCGCAGACGCTTGGCGATTCGCACGCTCTCACGCATTGGACGGGTACACACATGGCAAGAAGCACATCGCCAGCAATGGATGGCCGGCCGGACCGTTTTTCCCTTTCGGGTTTCATGTTCCGGCAGGCGCAGACGCTTTTTGGCTTCGCGATCTTCCTGCTGCTTGCATTGGCAGTCGCAGCGCTCGCGACCTGGAACGTCGCGGACCCAAGCTATTCCTATGCGACCGGGAACGAACCGAGCAATATTCTGGGCTACGGCGGCGCCGCTTTCGCCGACATCGCCATGCAGTTCTTCGGTCTTGCCAGTGTCGTCGCGCTGCTGCCGGTCGTCGCTTGGGCTCTCGCATTGATCTCCGGCCGCCGTTTCAGTCGTATTCCTGCGCGAGCTGCGGCATGGGGCCTCGGCTCCGTGCTCTCCTCCGCCGTCATCGGTTGCTTTCCGCCGCCGCTCACTTGGCCGATCCCCAACGGCATCGGCGGCGTCATCGGCGATATGATCCTGCGGTTTCCGGCGCTGTTTGTTGGCGCCTATCCGACCGGCGCATTTGCGACCGCGGTCGGCTGCGTGTTTGCTGTCCCGACGGTGTGGATGATGCTGTTTGCCGCCGGTCTCGTCGGTCGCAGCGAGGATGAAGAGGACGAGGCTGAGGCGGAATACGCAAACACGCGCTCCAAGCTGCGCTCGGTGGGCGACGAGGACGAAGACGACGATGACGGCGGCTGGCTTGCCTTCGGTGCGCTGACGCACGCCTGGTATATGAGCCAGGCGCGCATGCGTCGCCTGCTCGGCATGGGTCCGCGCAAGCGGCGGCAGGAGGATTTCGAGTCGCCCTACGACTTCAATGATGACGAGTTCGGCAAGCTGAACGAGCCGGTTCGCGCCAAGACGCCGACCGGGCGCGGAGAACGCATGGAGCCATCGATGGACCCACGCGCTGCTTCGCAGCGTCGCGTCGTTTCTGCGCCCTCCATTTCGCTCAATGATGACGACGAGGACGTCGATCTGCCGTTCGACGACATGCCGCCGCGGCCGGCCGATATCTTGCCTGATGACGACGACTGGATGATACGCGCGCCGGCCAAGTCTACTGGCGGGCGCCCGGAGCCGCGCGTCGTGCAGCCTGCGGCGCGGCCGAAGCCTGGTGCCCGCGTCGAACGCGAGCAGCAGGGGTCGTTCATTCGTCCCGAAGGCTTCCAGCTTCCGTCGATGCACCTGCTTGCCGAACCGAAGAATGTTGTGCGGGATTCGACGCTGTCCGCTGATGCGCTGGAACAGAATGCGCGGATGCTCGAAGGCGTGCTCGAGGATTTCGGCGTCAAGGGCGAGATCATCCATGTTCGTCCGGGTCCCGTCGTGACGCTTTATGAACTGGAGCCTGCTCCCGGCATCAAGTCGTCCCGCGTCATTGGCCTTGCCGACGACATTGCCCGTTCGATGAGCGCGATCGCCGCCCGCGTCGCCGTCGTGCCGGGCCGCAACGCCATCGGTATCGAGCTGCCGAATTCGACGCGCGAAACGGTCTATCTGCGCGAACTGATCGCATCGCGGGACTTCGAAGGCTCGAAGGCGAAGCTCGCCATGGCGCTCGGAAAGACCATTGGCGGTGAGGCTGTCATCGCGGATCTGGCGAAGATGCCGCACCTGCTGGTGGCTGGTACGACCGGCTCCGGTAAGTCGGTTGCCATCAACACCATGATCCTGTCTCTGCTCTACCGTATGACGCCCGAGCAGTGCCGTTTGATCATGATCGATCCGAAGATGCTGGAATTGTCCGTCTATGACGGCATTCCGCATCTTCTCTCGCCTGTGGTGACGGATCCCAAGAAGGCCGTTGTTGCGCTCAAGTGGACCGTCCGCGAGATGGAAGAGCGCTACAAGAAAATGTCGAAGATCGGCGTCCGCAACATCGATGGCTTCAACAGCCGCGTCGAACAGGCGCTTGCCAAGGGTGAAGTGATCTCGCGCACCGTGCAGACGGGCTTCGACCGCCATACCGGCGAGGCGATGTACGAGACGGAGGAATTCGACCTGCAGCCGATGCCTTACATCGTCGTCATCATCGACGAGATGGCAGACCTGATGATGGTCGCCGGCAAGGACATCGAAGGCGCGGTGCAGCGCCTGGCGCAGATGGCGCGCGCGGCCGGCATCCATGTCATCATGGCCACGCAGCGTCCGTCCGTCGACGTCATCACCGGCACCATCAAGGCGAACTTCCCGACGCGCATCTCCTTCCAAGTAACATCGAAGATCGACAGCCGCACCATTCTCGGTGAACAGGGTGCGGAGCAACTGCTCGGCATGGGTGATATGCTCTATATGGCCGGTGGCGGACGCATCCAACGTGTCCATGGCCCGTTTGTTGCCGATATGGAAGTGGAAGAGATCGTCTCCTATCTGAAGACGCAAGGTGCACCGCAGTACCTCGACGCCATCACGGCTGATGACGACGAAGATGGCGACTACGGCGGCGGTCCGGCCGGAACGTCCAATCTCTCCGATTCCGACGATCCCTACGATCAGGCCGTCGCGATTGTTCTGCGTGACGGAAAGGCGTCAACGTCGTATATTCAGCGCAGACTTGGCATTGGGTACAACCGCGCCGCATCACTGATCGAGCGGATGGAGCAGGAAGGCATCATCGGTCCCGCCAATCATGCTGGAAAACGCGAGATTCTGGTTCCGACCGAAGGCGATATTCTCGACCGCTGAAGCCGGCAGTAATTGAATGACGCCGGCTTCACGGAAACCTGATTGCCTCGAAACCGTTAGTTTATGCAGGTCTGCGAACTACGCCATGAAGGCGCCGCGTTTCCGCAGCATTCAAATTGCATAAAGGAGACATAGATGAACAACTCCGATTCCATCATGGACCGCATCTCGCTGACCCGGCGCCATCTTTTGGGTACGCTGGCGGTCGCTGCGGCATCTGCAATTCCAATTGCTGCCTATGCCCAGGCGGCATCCGCTGCTTCCAACAACGCTACAGCACAGGCGATCGCGGACCACTTCTCGAGTGTCGGCACGATGCAGGGCGAATTCGTTCAATTCGGCCCGCGCGGCGAGCAGACGGGTGGGAAGTTCTACATCCAGCGCCCCGGCAAGCTGCGCTTCAACTATGACAACCCGTCACCGATCCGTGTCATTGCGGACGGGAAGAACGTCGCTGTCGGAAACATGAAGCTCAAGACCTGGGATCTCTATCCGCTCTCCAAGACGCCGCTCAGCCTGTTGTTGGCGCAGCGTATCGATTTGTCGGCCGGTTCGGTGAAGAGCGTCAAGCAGGAGTCCGACCTGACGACGATCGCCCTCGGCAACAACACGGTTTTCGGTAACTCGACGATTACGATGATGTTCGATCCGAAGACCTATGATCTTCGCCAGTGGACGATCACCGACAACCAGGGCAAGGATACGTCGGTAATGGTCTTCAACGTCAAGACCGGCGTCCAGTTCGACGACAAGGTGTTCAGGGTGCCGTACGAAGTGATCCCGGGAACGGCCGCTTACCGCGACTAATCTTGTTGTTTACAGACGAAACGCCCTGCCATTCCGCGGGGCGTTTTTCTTTGCGCATCCGTTCCATCGACGCAGCCTATGCTCTAAAGCCAGTTCATCTGGTTTTGAAAGGCAATCGAATGGGCTTCTCGGTCACTACTTGGAATATCAATTCTCTGCGGCTGCGCATGCCGATCGTCGAGCAATTCGTCCTCAAGCACAAGCCTGACATCCTCTGCCTCCAGGAAACCAAGGTTCCGAATGACCTGTTTCCTGCCTCGCCGCTGCGCGCGATGGGCTACGAACACATCATCATCCATGGCCAGAAGGGCTATCATGGCGTTGCCATCGCCTCGCGCTTTCCACTGGTCGAGGACCACCGCCAGGACTACTGCAACGTCGGCGACGCGCGACACATCTCGGCCGTCTTCGAGCGCGGTGGCCGGCGCATTCGCCTGCATAATTTCTACGTACCAGCCGGCGGCGACGAACCGGATCGGACGATCAATCCGAAGTTCGGGCACAAGCTTGATTTCGTCGAGGAAATGAAACAACTCAAGGCAAATGGCGAGGCGAACACCTCGGCAATCCTTGTCGGCGACCTTAACATCGCCCCCCTCGAGCACGACGTCTGGTCACACAAGCAGCTGCTCAAGATTGTCAGCCACACGCCTGTGGAGACCGAAGGTCTTCTCGAGGTGATGCAACGTGGCGCCTGGCTCGACTTGATGCGGCAGCACATCCCGGAAAACGAAAAGCTCTATACATGGTGGAGCTATCGCGCCAAGGACTGGGAAGCGGCCGATCGTGGCCGCCGCCTTGACCATATCTGGAGCTCAAAGGACCTTGGACCGCACCTGCAGCGCATCGATATCCTGAAGGAAGCACGCGGCTGGGAACGGCCGTCCGACCATGTACCGGTCACGGCGCATTTCGATCTCTGATCTGTCAGGCGAAGCGGTGCAGTTGGGCCGCGGCTTTGGCCGCGAGTTCGGCGATGTTGTCGCGGATGCGGCTCTCGATCAGCCGGGCAGCATCCGGATATTCCTCGATCAGCCGATGGAAGAGCGAGCGGGTGATACGGATGATGCTGGTGTCTTCCGTCGCAACAGCGGTAAACTTGCGCTCGACCAGGGTGATCAGCGCAAGTTCGGATAGAAGCGTGCCGGGTCCGACCGTGCTCTGGATTTCGGGCTGACCATCGCGGCCGGTCCGGCTGAGCTCCACGCCCCCACTGAGGATGACATAGGCGCTTTCCGCCGGCGAGCCTTCACGAAAGAGCATCTGGCCGGCTGAAATGACGCGTCGATCCGCACCAAAGGCGATCAGCCGCAGCTGATCCTCGGACATGCCGTGGAACAGCGGCAGCTGCGACAACAGTCGAATGTCATCGTTTAGTGCCATCTTACGGTATGATCTTGTAGCCGCCGTTTTCCGTCACCAGAATTTCGGCATTGGAGGGATCGCGTTCGATCTTCTGGCGCAGACGATAGACATGGGTTTCCAGCGTATGCGTCGTCACGCCGGAATTGTAACCCCATACCTCTTCCAGCAGCACGTCGCGGGTGACGACCCTCTGCTCAGCGCGGTAGAGATAGCGAATGATCGCCGCTTCCTTTTCGGTCAGGCGGATCTTTTGGCCGCTGTCCATGGTAAGGAGCTTCTGGCTCGGCTTGAAGACGTAGGGGCCGACATTGAAGGTGGCGTCCTCGCTCTGCTCGTGCTGGCGCAGCTGAACGCGGATGCGCGCAAGCAGAACTGCAAAGCGGAAGGGCTTGGTCACGTAGTCGTTGGCACCTGCTTCCAGGCCAAGGATCGTATCGGAATCCGTGTCATGGCCGGTCAGCATGATGATCGGGGCTTTTAGTCCGCCCTTGCGCAGCAGCTTCACAGCCTCGCGGCCGTCCATATCGGGCAGGCCCACATCCATGATCAGCAGATCGATCGGCGTAGATCGCGCGCGCTCGACACCCTTGGCCGCCGTCATTTCCTGAAGGACCGTGAACTCGTCGTAGAGAGAAAGCTGCTCCGTGAGCGTCTCCCGGAGGTCGTCATCATCATCCACCAAGAGAATGGTGCGTGCGGTCATGCGGCTCTATCCCTCGCCTTCGGTCCCGTTAGTCCTACGCCAATTTTCCACCATTGGCAAAGATCGGGCGACCAAGCTGTTGTCGTATACGATGCTATGTGATTTCAATCGCGATCCTAGCAATGGCCAACACATGTGAGAAAAATGGAGAAAACAAGGCGCTCGAGGCGGATAAAGTCGATGACCCTTCTCGTTCGTCCTGCACCGGGCAAAAAAAGTCGGGCTCTGGTCCAGCTCGGCACGATTACGGTGCCCGCCGCAATCGGTCGTTCAGGCCGAACGGTTCTCAAGCGCGAGGGAGATGGTGCCACCCCCATAGCCTCGATGAAGCTGCTTTCCGGCTTCCGCCGCGGTGAGCGGCCCGTGCGCCTTGAGACGCCGCTCGCGATTCGTCGCATCAGCGAGGAAATGCTCTGGTGTGACCAGCCCGAGAATGCGAATTACAATAGGCTCGTCAAAGCGCCGTTTCGACCGAGCCACGAGGAAATGATGCGCAAGGACGGGCTGTACGATGTCTGTCTCGTCATGGACTGGAACATCACTTCGCGCGCGCGGAATCGCGGTTCGGCCATCTTCTTCCATTTGATCAAACCGGGCTACGAGCCGACCGCGGGATGCGTGGCCGTTCATCCGCGCGATATGCGGCGTCTTCTTCCCTTCATGCGCAAGGGCACGACCGTACGCGTTCTTTGATGTGCGGGGGTGATAAACCAGCCGAGCTGACCTATATGCCTTTTCGACCGGCGCAAGGGCTGAAACGCGCGCAGGGAAGTCCGCAAAGGCTGCGGGTTCAACTACGCCCCGTCCAATTCTTCAAACTTCCGGAGATATATTGTGGCACAACAACCCATCATCACTTTCCATGACGGACATTCCATTCCCCAGGTCGGTCTCGGCGTGTGGCAGACACCCCAGGAGATTGCAGCACCGACGGTCCGCACGGCCATTGCCGCCGGCTATCGTCACATCGATACGGCTTCCGGCTACGACAACGAGGAAGGCGTCGGCGAGGGCATCCGCTCGTCCGGCCTAGATCGCAAGGACATTTTCGTTACCACCAAGCTCCGCAACACAGACCAGGGCTACGACGCGACCATGCGCGCGTTCGAGGGCAGCCTGAAGAAGCTCGGTACGGATTATGTCGATCTCTACCTCATCCACTGGCCATCGCCGCACCGCGGGCTGTATCGCGAAACCTGGAAGGCCTTCGTGAAGATCAGGGAAGAAGGCCGCGCCCGTTCCATCGGTGTTTCGAACTTCTATCCCGATCATCTGGAGCAGATCATCGGCGACACAGGCGTCGTTCCTGTTATCAACCAGATCGAGCTGCATCCGGATTTCCAGCAGAAGGCGGCGCAGGAAGCACACAAGAAGCTGAACATCGTCACCGAATCCTGGAGCCCGCTCGGTCAGGGCAAGTTGGTTGCCGATGCAACGATTGGCGAGATCGCCAAGAAGCACGGAAAGACGCCTGCGCAGGTCATCATCCGCTGGCATATCGATGGCGGCCTCGTCGTCATTCCGAAGTCGGTGACGCCATCGCGGATCGAGGAGAATTTCAAGGTATTCGATTTCAAGCTCGATGCGGCCGACATGGCGGCGATTGCCACGCTCGACGACAAGAGCGCCCGCATGGGGCCTGATCCCTACACCGCTAACTTTTGATCTAAACTTTGCTCTCCCTTCTCTCCATGTCAGAGGAGGGAGACGCAGCTTTCGCTTAGGCGAGCGAGCGCGGCGTGACGAACCGTTCCAGCGTGCCGCTTTTTGGCTTCAGCTGTTTCCAGCGATCGGCATCGAAGTCGATCACCGCAAGGGCGGCCGTCGGGAATTTCTGCCTGATGCCAGAACATGCCTCCGGATCGCCAGCGCCGATCAGGCCATCAGCAAGATCCTGAAAGCCAGGATTGTGCCCTATCAGCATAAGCGTCCGAACCGATGGATCGATCGACTTTATGACCGTAGCGATTTTGGCCGCGGAGGCTTCGTACAAGTCTACGGTATCCTGCTTTGCAATTGAGGATGGAAGCTTTTTGGCGATGAGCTCCCAAGTCTGTTGGGTGCGGCGAGCTGATGACACCAGTACAAGATCAGGAGTAAGCCTTTCACGGGCAAGATAGCGCCCCATCAGCGGGGCTGCCTTCTCTCCGCGACCTGCAAGCGGACGGTCGTGGTCGGCAACGTCTGCCGGCCATGCGGATTTGGCGTGACGAAGAAGGAGGAGGCGCCGTTTGGCGGTCGACTTTGCGGCGTTCATGTTGCCCATCCGAAAGGTGTTCAGGGTTCGAACGCCGCTATTGTCTCACCGAATGCGTCCGGTGTCTGCTGAGATAGCCTCCCCTCGTTTCCGAAGGGAGGCTTTCCTGTCTTAGTTCCACTCGCGAATATCGACGAAATGGCCGGCGATCGCGGCAGCGGCAGCCATCGCTGGAGAGACCAAGTGCGTGCGGCCCTTGAAGCCCTGGCGGCCTTCGAAGTTGCGGTTCGAGGTCGAGGCGCAACGTTCGCCGGGCTTCAGACGGTCGTCGTTCATGGCAAGGCACATGGAGCAGCCAGGCTCGCGCCAGTCGAAGCCAGCGGCCTTGAAGATCTTGTCGAGGCCTTCCTGCTCTGCCTGCTCCTTCACCAGGCCGGAGCCCGGAACGATCATGGCATTGACGGTCGAGGCAACGGTCTTGCCTTCGACGACCTTGGCTACGGCGCGCAGGTCCTCGATACGGCCGTTGGTGCAGGAACCGATGAAGACGCGGTCGATGTTGATCTCGGTGATCGGGGTGCCGGGCTTCAGGCCCATGTAGTCAAGCGCCCGCCACTTGGAGGCGCGCTTCGTCTCTTCCGGGATTTCGTCCGGGTTCGGAACGACGCCCTGAACGGAGATGACGTCCTCCGGAGAGGAGCCCCAGGACACGATCGGGGGCAGTTCGGCGGCGTTGAGCTTCACAACGCGGTCGAAATGCGCGCCCTCATCCGACTTCAGGGTCTTCCAGTAAGCGATTGCCTGTTCCAGCGCGTCGCCTTTCGGCGCACGCGGCTTGCCCTTGATGTATTCGAAGGTGGTATCATCAGGCGCGATCAGGCCGGCGCGGGCGCCGCCTTCGATCGACATGTTGCAGATCGTCATCCGGCCTTCCATCGACAGCGCGCGAATGGCTTCGCCGGCATACTCGATAACGTAGCCGGTGCCGCCGGCGGTGCCGATTTCGCCGATGATGGCGAGCACGATATCCTTGGCGGTGACGCCAGCCGGCAGCACGCCGTCGACCTGCACCAGCATGTTCTTTGCCTTCTTCTGGATCAGCGTCTGGGTCGCGAGCACGTGCTCGACCTCAGACGTGCCGATGCCATGGGCGAGTGAGCCGAAGGCACCGTGCGTCGAGGTGTGGCTGTCGCCGCAGACGATCGTCATGCCAGGCAGCGTGAAGCCCTGCTCCGGTCCGATGATGTGGACGATGCCCTGACGCTTGTCGTTCTCCGAGTAGTACTCGACATTGAACTCGGCAGCGTTGATGGCGAGCTGCTCGACCTGGATACGGCTCTCCTCGTTCTTGATGCCGAGATGACGATCGGGCGAGGTCGGGACGTTGTGGTCGACGACAGCCAACGTCTTCTCAGGCGCGCGGACTTTGCGGCCGGTCATGCGCAGGCCTTCGAAAGCCTGCGGCGAAGTGACTTCATGGACCAGGTGGCGGTCGATGTAGAGAAGACAGGTGCCGTCGTCCTGCTGATCGACCAGGTGGTCGTCCCAGATCTTATCGTAAAGGGTACGCGGTGCGCTCATGGCGGTAGGTCCGTTCTTGGATGCATATGGAGAAATGGAGCTGGTGGCGGTGATCGCCAGGCCGTCGTTCGATCAACGAAGTCGGCTGTTGAGTGCACCGGAAACGGCCGCAAAGAAGCGTGCCGGCAGGCGGTAATGATCCTGCAGCACGAAAATATGCGCCCCAATGCAACTGAACTTGGATTCCATGCGCTGTCACATACCAATTTTTCGCGACGGCGGCAATTCGAATCATTCGGACTCTAGCGCCGGTCCTTCCCGCGCATCCGCTTCTCCACTTGCCTCAACGCAAGCGACAAACCGATTGTCAGGATGAGGTAGATATAGGTGACGATCGAATAGGTTTCAAAGAAGCGAAACGAGCCGGAGGCGTAGATCTTGCCCATCTGCGTGATGTCCGAGACGCCGAGCACCGAGACCAGCGAACTGTCCTTGACCATGGCGACGAAATCGTTCGACAGCGGCGGAAAGATCACCTTGATCGCCTGCGGGAAGACGACGAAGCGGAAGCGATGATAGCGCGACAGACCGAGCGCCTTGGCGGCCTCGATCTGGCCGTGGTCGACCGACTGGATGCCGGCGCGGAAGACTTCGGCGATGAAGGAGGAGTAGCCGATCATCAGCGCGATGATCGCTCGCCACATCAGCGAGAAGTCGCGCACCATCACCGGTTCGCTCAAGCCGGCCTGGACCAGCGGGCGGGTCAGGAAGTTGTAGGCGGCGACGATGCCGGGGGCGCCGACAAAGGCGACATAGAACAGCAGCACCAGCATCGGCACGCCGCGGATGACCTCGATGTAGAAGCGCGAGATCTGGCGGAGCGCAATGCTGTCGGAGAGCCCGAGCAGCGCGATGCCGAGGCCGAGAATGGTCGCCAGCGCAAATCCCACCAGCGTTACGAAAATGGTGACGCCGACGCCGTTGAAGACAGTGCGGAAGACCTGCGCATAGATGTCGTTGGTGATGATGACGACGGCAAGGACGATGCCGATCGCGACAAGGGCGACCAGCCACCAGGGGTAGTCGCCCTTACTATGCCCGCTTGGGGCTGGCTGAGGAGCCATTACGCGTTAACCGAAGACAGGATCATTCGCCCATCTTGTAGTCGAGGAACCACTTCTTGTTCAGCGCGTCGAAGGTGCCGTCGGCCTTCAGGCTTGCGATCGCGGCATTCACCGGGCCGACGAGATCGGAGCCCTTCGGGAAGATGAAGCCAAAGTCTTCGGTGCCGAGCGGGCCGCCGATGACCTTCAGGCCGCCGTTAGAGGCATCGACATAGCCCTTGGCCGCGACGCTGTCGGTCAGCACGACGTCGACATCGCCGGCCTTGAGGGCCTGAACGGTGGCGCCGAAGGTTTCGAAGAGCTTGACGCGCGGGTTCTGTTCGTTGCCATCGAGGATTTCATAGACAGCCGTATAAAAGGGCGACGTGCCCGGCTGGGCGCCGACGAGGCCGTCATTGAAGGCACCGAAGGTCTTGGCGTCGGTGAAGCGGCTTTCGTCGCCGCGCACCAGCATGAACTGCTGCGAGCGCATGTAGGGATCGGAGAAATCCACCTTGGCCTTGCGATCATCCTTGATGGTGATGCCGGTCATGCCAATGTTGTACTGGTTGTCCGACACGGCCTGGATCATCGCGTCCCAGCTGGTATTCTGGTACTCGACCTTGAAATTCAGCCGCTTGGCGATCTCGTTCATTGCATCATACTCCCAGCCGATGGCCTTGCCCGACTTCGGGTCGACGAACTGCAGCGGCGGATAGGCATTTTCAGTAACGACGACGACCGACTTGCCCTTGAGGTCCGGAAGGTCGGCGGCCAACGTCGCCAGCGGCGACAGGATCAAAGCGGTCAGTCCTGCAAGGACGGTGCGGCGGAACGGCATTAAATATCTCCCCGAAATAGCCCGCGAAACCTGTCATAGTTGCGAAGCGAATGGCAAGAGCATTGCCGCATGCGCTCACCCAAAAACAGAAAAGGCGGCCCAAAGACCGCCTTTCCATGCAAAGATTTTTGCGGGATAGGTCGCAAATGTCACTGCCAGTACCCGGAGAACATTCCGTCTGGTCCAGGTCCAAGAGGTTAGCCAGTCGTTGCAATGCCGTCGAGTTTCTCGATGGCGTCGTCCGGCAAGGCGATATCGGCAACCGCGAGGTTCTCTCTGAGGTGGGTACGTGATGAGGTGCCGGGGATCAGCAGGATGTTTGGCGCGTGCTGCAGGAGCCAAGCAAGAGCTACCTGCATCGGTGTTGCGTCGAGCTCCGCCGCAACATCAGATAGCGTGGACGACTGCAATGGCGTGAAGCCGCCAAGCGGAAAGAACGGCACGTAGGCAGTCCCTTCCACCGCAAGCTGTTCGATCAGCGCGTCATCCCCGCGAAGCGCAAGGTTATACTGGTTTTGAACGCAGACGATCTCGGTAATCCTTCGCCCGTCCGCGATTTGCTTGGCGGTGACATTGGAGAGGCCAATGTGTTTGATGAGACCCTGGCGCTGAAGATCGGCGAGGACGGTCAACGGTTCTTCTAGAGATCCTTCGGCAGGGCCATGGACATCGAATATGGCTCGTAGATTGACCACATCGATCACGTCAAGGCCGAGATTCTCAAGGTTGTCATGGATCGCCTGCGTCAGTGCTTCTTTTGTGAAGGCCGGATTCCACGACGCGTCTAGGCCACGCGTTGCTCCAATCTTCGTGACGATCACAAGATCACTCTTATAAGGGTGCAGCGCCTCCCTAATGATCTGGTTGGTGATGTGCGGACCGTAGAAATCGCTGGTGTCGATATGGTTGACGCCGCTTTCGACCGCTTCGCGCAGCACAGCTATCGATTCGGCGCGGTCCTTCGGTGGCCCGAAGACGCCCTTGCCAGCAAGCTGCATGGCACCGTAACCGAGCCGCGTCACCGTGCGGTCGCCGAGTGTGAATGTGCCCGATTTTTCAAGGTTGGACATGGTCTACTCCGTTTAAAGACGGGGTAGAAATAGAGCAGGTTCGCTCCGGCGATAACGGCATACATTCCGCACGGGCTGTTCGGAATTTTCGGACAATGGCTCGTAAAGGACCGGAGATCGCCCGGGACGCTGTCGGAGTGCAGTGGCGCTCTATTGCGCGCAACAAAAAAAGGCGGCCCAGAAGCCGCCTTTTCCGACAATCGCTAAGGATTGAAACTTATTCTGCTGCCGGCTCAGCCGCTGCGGCAGCTTCTGCTGCTGCCTTGGCTTCGGCGGCTTCCTGAGCTGCCTTTTCGGCTGCGAGCGCCTGAGCTGCTGCAACCTTTTCGGCTTCCAGACGTGCCTTTTCCTCGGCAACGGCCTGACGCTCGGCGTCGTTCAGCTTGCGGGCGCGGGTGCCGGTGTTCTCGACGATACGAGCCGACTTGCCGCGACGGTCGCGCAGGTAGTAGAGCTTCGCGCGACGGACCTTACCGCGGCGAACGACTTCTACGCTTTCGATAGCCGGGGAGTAGACCGGGAATACGCGCTCGACGCCTTCGCCGTAGGAGATCTTGCGAACAGTGAAGTTCTCCTGCAAGCCGCCGCCGGAGCGAGCGATGCAAACGCCTTCGTAGGCCTGTACGCGGGTACGATTACCTTCCTTGACGCGAACGTTGACGCGAAGGGTATCGCCCGGGGAGAATTCCGGAAGCGTGCGCTGGGCTTCGATCTTGGCGACCTGTTCGGCCTCAAGCTGCTGAATGATGTTCATGACTCAACCTCTTTGTTGGTTCAACAGCCAGAGCGCTCTGAACGATCTATCCTTGGTCGAGCCGCAGATATTTGCCGGTGAGGGCAGGAGCGAATTCGTCTGTTTTTCTTTACGTGGTTGATGGGAGTTTTCCCATTCCGGGCGTGCGCATACCGTATTGCGCAGGCTTTGTCACCCCTTCGGCCCGGAAATTTTGTCAACCCGACCGTTAAATGTGGATGCCTGGCGGCCGGCCATCTCTTATTCGTCCAGCAGGTCCGGGCGTCGTTCCCGGGTTAGTTGCAGTGCCTGCTCGCGGCGCCATTTGTCGATCGCGCCGTGATTGCCAGATGTGAGGATCGCTGGAATTTCCCGACCCTCCCATTCCTGCGGCCGGGTGTAGTGCGGATGCTCAAGCAGGCCGCCTTCGAAGCTTTCATGCAGTCCGGAAAGATCGTTGCCCATGACGCCAGGCAGAATACGGACGATCGCATCGAGTACGGTCAGCGCCGCCGGTTCGCCCCCTGAGAGCACGTAGTCACCGATCGAGACTTCCTCCAATTCACGCGCATCGATAACGCGCTGATCGACGCCCTCGAAGCGGCCGCAGACGATGATGACGCCATCACCGGATGCGAGTTCGCGCACGCGCTCCTGTGTCAGCGGCTTGCCGCGCGGGCTCATCAGCAGGCGTGGCCGGCTGTCGTTCTTGGAAGCACTGTCGATGGCGCGGGCGAGAACATCGGGTTTCAGCACCATGCCAGCGCCGCCACCAGCGGGTGTATCATCGACGGTGCGATGTTTGTCAGTGGCAAAATCGCGGATCTGCACGGTATCGAGCGACCATTGGTCACGCTCCATCGCCTTGCCGGCGAGGGAGTAGCCGAGATGACCCGGAAACATCTCCGGGTAAAGGGTCAGCACGGTCGCGCGGAACGCCATCGGCGGCCTCACTTCTTCTTTTTCGGCGTGTCGGACGTGAATTTCGCGCTGTCATCCTCGGTATCGACGAGGCCGGCAGCCAGCGGATCGATCGTGATCCTGCCACCCTCGAGGTCGATATCGAGGACTGAGGCCTCAGAGAAGGGGATCAGTACCGGGCGTTTGCCCGGTCCCTTCAATTCCAGGAGATCGCCGGCGCCGAAGTCGAAGACGCCGGTCACGGTGCCGTAGCTGACGCCTTGGTCGTCGAGCGCTTCCAGTCCCTCGAGATCGGCGTAGAAGAATTCATCTTCCTCAAGCTCCTCATCCGGCAGGTTATCGCGCTCGATGTAGAGCTCCAGCCCGTTCAGCGCCTCAGCAGCATTGCGGTCGTTGATGCCGCGGAAGCGAACGACGACGACGTTCTTCATCTCGCGGATATCGAGAATCTCGAAGGTGCGCCCATCGAGGCTGTGCAGGTTGCCGTAATCGCCGAGCGCGGTCGGGTCGGCGGTGTAGGCCTTGGCGCGCACTTCGCCGCGCAGCCCTTGGGCGCCACCGATCGTTGCCATCAGAACCGGATTTTCAAGCTTTGCCATGACGTCCTTCACATGAAGCCGCAAATCTGGGCTTCTCTTAAACGAAGTGCGGTGGAATGGAAACGAAAACGGGCGGCATGTCGCCATGCCGCCCGTTCGATAAGGGAAAGTCCCCGATTATTCTGCGGAAGCAGCAGCTTCGGCGGCGTCGGCGGCCTTCTGAGCCTTTTCAGCAGCGCGCTCCTGGGCCTTCTTGCCCGGCTTTGCCTTGACCGGGTTGTTCTTGGCGTCTCGCTTTGCGAGGCCGGCTTCGTTGAGGAAACGCAGAACGCGGTCGGTCGGCTGTGCGCCCTGCTCAAGCCAGTGCTTGATGCGGTCGTTGTTCAGCGTGATGCGAGCGTCGTTGTCCTTGGCAAGCATCGGGTTCCAGGAACCGAGGTTTTCCAGGAAGCGGCCATCGCGCGGCGAACGGGCGTCGGCGAGAACGATGTGGTAGTACGGGCGCTTCTTGGAACCACCGCGGGCGAGACGAATTTTCAGTGCCATTTTCTTTACTCCTTGGACTTTTCTGGACCGCCTGATCCGGCGGTATGGTTCATTTTGCTGCGGCGCCGTTTTCGGCGTGGTCTGCAGCGATCTGCTCATGATGCCGGATGACTTCCTTGATGACGAAGTTCAAGAACTTCTCGGCGAAATCCGGATCCAGATTGGCATCCTTCGCCAGGCGGCGGAGGCGTTCGATCTGGTATTCTTCGCGCGCCGGATCGGCCGGCGGCAACTTGTACTTGGCCTTGAGAACGCCGACCTCTTTGGTGCAGCGGAACCGTTCGGCCAGGATGTGGACCAGCGCCGCGTCGATGTTGTCGATCGACTGGCGATAGTTCGAAAGCTGGGCTTTGATTTCAGGATCAATCATCTTCTAAGCGACCCTTCACTTTTTCTTCGGCAAGCCGGGCAGACCCGGGAAACCGCTGCCAAGGCCAGGGAGCTTGGCGCCGCCCAGGCCCGGCAAACCACCCGACATTCCGCCGAGGCCAGGCAAGCCACCGCCCGGCTTTCCGAGACCGGCAGCTTCAGCCTGCTTCTGGAGCGCTTCGAGCTGCTTGGGGTCGATGTTCGAAAGATCGGGCATGCCACCGCCGAGGCCACCGAGGCCCATCTTGCCGGCGAGACCGCCCATCATCTGCTTCATCAGGCCGCCCTTACCCTTGCCGCCCATCATCTTCATCATGTCCGCCATCTGGCGGTGCATCTTCAGAAGCTTGTTGATGTCGGCGGCATCGGTGCCTGAGCCGGCGGCGATGCGCTTCTTGCGCGAATGCTTGAGAATATCCGGGTTGGCGCGTTCGGCCTTGGTCATCGAGCCGATGATGGCGAGCTGGCGGCCGAACAGGCTGTCATTGAGGCCGGCCGAGGCCATCTTGTCCTTCATCCCTGCCATGCCGGGCATCATGCTCATGATGCCGCCCATGCCCCCCATCTTCTGCATCTGGCGCAGCTGGTCGGCGAGATCGTTGAGGTCGAACTTGCCCTTGGCCATCTTGGCGGCCATGGCGGCCGCCTTCTCGGCGTCGATGTTTTCGGCAGCGCGCTCGACCAGCGAAACGATGTCACCCATGCCGAGGATGCGATCAGCGATACGGCGGGGATGGAACTCCTCGAGTTCGCCCATGCGCTCGCCGACACCGATGAGCTTGATCGGCTTGCCGGTCACCGCGCGCATTGAAAGCGCCGCACCGCCGCGGCCGTCGCCGTCCATGCGGGTCAGCACGAGGCCGGTGATGCCGACGCGTTCGTCGAAATTGCGGGCGAGGTTGACGGCGTCCTGACCGGTCAGCGAGTCTGCGACCAGTAGAATTTCATGCGGGTTCGACTTCTTCTTGATGTCGGCCATTTCGACCATCAAGGGCTCGTCGATATGCGTGCGGCCGGCGGTGTCGAGGATGACGACATCATGGCCGCCGAGCTTGGCTGCCTGCACGGCGCGGGCGGCGATGTCGGTCGGCGACTGGCCTGATATCACGGGAAGCGTGTCGATGCTCGTCTGGACACCGAGCTGGCGAAGCTGCTCTTGCGCAGCCGGACGGCGCGTATCGAGCGATGCCATCAGCACCTTTTTCTTTTCGCGGTCGGTGAGCCGCTTGGCGATTTTCGCCGTTGTCGTCGTCTTACCGGAGCCCTGCAGGCCGACCATCATGATGACGACGGGGGCCGCTGCATGCAGATCAACGCCGACGCCCTCGCCGCCGAGCATCTCGATCAGCTCGTCGTGGACGATTTTGACGACCATTTGGCCAGGCTTGATCGACTTCAGGATCTCGGCGCCGACGGCCTTTTCGCGGACGCGGTCGGTGAATGAGCGCACGACATCGAGCGCCACGTCTGCTTCCAGCAAGGCACGGCGAACCTCGCGCAGCGCTGCAGAAACATCGCCTTCCGAAAGCGCGCCACGGCCTGTCAGTCCATTCAGAATGGATCCAAGACGGTCCTGGAGGTTTTCAAACATCGGCTCTTCCTTGTGATTTCCGGGATGACGGAAACCTTGTGCTTTTCCTTGACGAAAACAAGACGCAAAGCCAAAAAGCACCCGAGGGCGCATCGCGCTGTCGGGTGTGGACCTCCGGGATCAGTTTATACCTTTGCGGGTCCCGGTCGGTGGCTCGAGTCTTGAAGCTCGTCGCAGATTGAGCGGCGGTAAACAGGAAAAAGCGCCGGGAGTCAAGGCAAGGTCGAGAAAAGACGGCGTTTCGACCTTTCAAAACCGCGCGCCCAATCCCAGATCTGCTTTCTCTTCAACGGAATCGCTCTTGCATGCCCACGGCCAAACGACGCAATCCCTACTATCAGGGGCCTGTCTCCGATCACTTCGACGGCACGCACTTCTTCAATCCGGATGGTATCGAGCCTCTCGGCTTTCGAGACCTGATGCGGTGGCAGTTCGGCGGCGGCCGCGATCGCTGGCCGAAGTCGGTTCCGAGCCCGTTCGCACCAGCAAAACCCGATCTGCGCGTGAATGGTGGCGATCTGCGGGTAACCATGGTCGGTCATGCGACACTGTTGGTGCAGGTCGCGGGACTTAACATCCTCACGGACCCGGTTTGGTCCGAGCGCGCCAGCCCCTTCACCTTTGCCGGCCCGAAGCGCGCCGTTGCACCGGGCATCGCATTCGACGATCTACCCCCGATCGATCTCGTGTTTGTTTCCCACAATCACTACGACCATCTTGATGTCGCGACGCTCAAGCGCTTGCAGGCAAAGCATCGGCCGCATGTCGTGACGCCACTTGGCAACGATACAATCATCCGCCGCGCCGTGCCCGACATACAGGTGACGGCGATGGATTGGGGCGAGCGCATATCCCTTGCGGGTATCGCGATCGATGCCGAGCCGGTGCATCATTGGTCCGCACGCGGCACTGGCGACCGTCGTATGGCGCTGTGGGCGGCCTTCGTCCTGTCGACACCGGCCGGGAAGATCTACCATGTCGGGGACACGGGCTTTCACGGCGGTGTCAACTATGAGGCGGCGCGGCAAATGCATGGCGCCTTTCGCCTCGCCATCCTGCCTTTCGGGGCATACGAGCCGCGCTGGTTCATGAAGGGCCAGCATCAGAATCCTGCGGAAGCGGTGATGGGCATGCAGTTGGCCAATGCGGCCTATGTGGCCGGGCATCACTTTGCGACGTTCCAGCTGACTGACGAGGCGATCGATGCGCCGCTCAAGGCGCTGGAAGCGGCCATGACCGAGCGCGGCATATCGCCGGAACGGTTCCGACCGCTCAGGGCAGGCGAAGTCTTCGACGTGCCGCGGGCATGATCAGTGCGGTTGGGCCCCTGAGCCGTGCGTGTTGATGATGGTGTCGGCCTCCTTGCCGTAAAGCTCCTCGAAGTGATCGAAGGTCTTGGAGAAGTGGCCGATGCCCTGGGTCGCGGATTTCAGCGATCGTGCCAACTCTTCCAACACACCGCCCGGCACTAGCGCTCGGAATATGTCCCAGCCCTTCGCGTTCTCGTCTCGGTCGAAGCCAAGCACCTGTCCTTTGAGAGAGGAGACGAGCGTCACCATACCCCCGGAGTAGACCGAGGGGATATGGATATCGACCCTGATGACAGGCTGCATGAGAACGGCGGATGCCTGCGACAGCGCCTGCTTGACGCCCATCTTCCCAGCTGCACGGAAGGCGAAATCGGAGCTGTCGACCGAGTGATACTGGCCGTCGGTCAATGTCACATCGACATCGATGACCTGGAAGCCAAGCGGCCCCTTCTCCATTGCCTCGCGTGCACCGGCCTCGACGGCCGGTATATAGTTTCGCGGCACAGTGCCGCCTTTGACACTTTCGCCGAAGGTGAAGCCTTGGCCGCGTTCGTTCGGCCGGACGCTGAGCTGCACATCGGCGAATTGGCCGGCGCCGCCTGTCTGCTTACGGTGCCGGTAACGCACGTCCGAGGGCTTCGAGATGGTCTCCCGGTAGATCGGGTTCGGCGCGCGGTCCGACACTTCGACGCGGAAGACCTCAGAGAGCGTCTTGCGTAGGTCGCGTAGGTGGACTGGTCCCTGTGCGCAGATCAGTGCCGCGCCGGTGCCTTCCTCCTGCATCACCTTCAGGCCGCGATCGGTTTCCGCCAATTTCGCCAGCGTTGCCGAGAGCTTGGTTTCGTCACGTTCGCTGCCGGGAACGAGGATTCTTTCGAGCATGGGTGTCGGAGGTGTCGTCCAGTCGGGCGGTTCGACGCTGGTGGACTGCGTCAGCAGGGCGGGCGCGGGCAGATGGTCCGACTTGAGAGCGGCAAAGATGCCGCCTGCTTGCACGGTGCCGCTGATCGGCTTTCCGCTGCCGGCTTCCTGCAAGGGACCCAAAGTAGCGCCGCCGAGGGAAGCGCCTTGCTTCAAGCCATCGGCAAACGCGCGTATGAGGACTGTCTTGCCGACATTGGCCTTGTGATAGGCGTGGAAACTAACGGCAGAAAGTTCCGCCTCTTGCGCGCCGGAGCTTCCAGCGAGCCTGGTCCGTAGCGCTGCTGCCGGTGGCGCCTCGTGGCGAAGAGCCTTCATCAGGCGCATGATGCCGTTGCTGTGCGAGGCGGCACCGAACAGCACGGGGATGACCCGGTTCTCCTTGAGTATCCGCGAGGAGATGGCAAACAGCGTATCACTTGCCGGCTCACGGTCTTCGATGAGCTCCTCGAGCAGCCAGTCGTCGAACTCCGAAAGCTGCTCGAGCATCTCTACGCGCGCCTCGTGCTCGCGCTCGACCGCATCGTGCGGCAGTTCGATCAGCGCGGAAGGCTGCCCTTCCCGGTAGCGCCAGGCCCGTTCGGAAATCAGATCGCAGCTGCCGACAATCGTGTCGCCTTCGCGGATCGGGACTTGCCGTAGGACGAGCGGATGGTTGGAGTAGGTCTGAAGTGCGGCGATGACATCGCGCAATCGGCCGCGCGGCTCGTCCATCCGATTGATGAAGGCCACGCAGGGCGTTCCCGAGGCCTCGATTGCGCGGAGATAGGGTGCTGCAAGAACGGCTTCATCAGGTGTCGGCGATATGCAGAGAATACAGGCGTCGCTGACGAGGAGGGCGTCCTGCGCCAAGGCCAGGGCCTCGTTTGCCCCGGGGGTGTCGATCGCACACCAAGCTTCGTCCTTGAAATCGAATTCCGTCAGGCTTGATCCATATGGAGAGGCTGACTTTCTGGGCGTTCCCTCGAGCGAGGCCAGCTTTGCGACGAGGGTCGTTTTTCCCGTCTGCGAGGGCCCAAGTACCGTGAAGCAGCGCATCGGCGATCCTCCCTGCCAAAAGCACGCATCCGAAACCAAAGAATGCCTCTAAGCGAAGAAAAGTGCCAGATAGTTGCGATCATTCTTAAATATGAGGCTTCGGTATGGTTCTCCCATGAATGTGTCGCGGTGCTCGGGTCCGTCAAGCCACTGGTAATTCCCCCGCATTTCCGCCATATACAGCCCAAACAGAGACGGACATGACACCTATGAGCGCAACGGTCGAATTCGCAAAGATGAACGGGCTTGGCAACAAGATCCTGGTCGTTGACATGCGCGGCCGTGCCGACAGGGTGACGCCTGCAGCTGCAATCGCGCTGAATGCCGAGCCGGACACGCAGTTCGACCAGATCATGGCGATCCATGATCCGAAGGCAGCGGGCACGGATGCCTGGATCGATATTCTGAACTCCGACGGTTCGAAGGCACAGGCTTGCGGCAACGGTACGCGTTGTGTCGTGCAGGCGCTCGCTTCGGAAACCGGCAAGAAGGTTTTCACTTTCCAGACGGTGGCAGGCATCCTCAATGCCGTCGAGCACGCGGATGGGACGATCTCCGTCGATATGGGTAGGCCGCTCTTCGACTGGGACAAGATCCCGCTTGCCGAGGAATTCCACGATACCAGCCGTATCGAGCTGCAGATCGGGCCGATCGACAATCCCGTGCTGCATTCGCCATCCGTCGCTTCCATGGGCAATCCGCACGCGATCTTCTGGGTGGATCGGGATGTGATGTCGTTCGATCTCGGCCGCTTCGGCCCGCTGCTCGAAAACCATCCGATGTTCCCTGAGCGCGCCAACGTCACGCTGGCGCAGGTGACCTCTCCGAGTTCGATCACAACGCGCACCTGGGAGCGGGGCGCGGGACTGACGCTTGCTTGCGGTTCTGCCGCCTGTGCCACGGCCGTTTCTGCCGCCCGCACCGGCCGCACGGGGCGCGAAGTCGCTGTGAAGGTCGCAAGCAGCCCCAACCAGGGTGTGCTCACGATCGAATGGCGCGAGCGTGATGGTCACGTCATCATGACGGGCCCTGCGGAATGGGAGTGGTCCGGCACGCTCGATCCGTCGACCGGTGCGTGGTCGCGGGATGCGGCGCAGGGAGCGGAAGCGCGGTGAGCGGCGTTGAGGTCATCACCTTCGGCTGTCGTCTCAACACCTACGAATCCGAAGTGATGCGAGCGGAGGCCGAAAGGGCTGGGCTCAACAATGCCATCCTCGTAAATACCTGTGCCGTTACCGGCGAGGCTGTGCGTCAGGCTCGCCAGGCGATCCGGCGTGTGCGGCGCGACAATCCTCATGCCCGTATCATTGTGACCGGCTGTGCGGCCCAGACGGAAAAAGAGACTTTCGCCGACATGGCCGAGGTCGATGCCGTCCTCGGCAACGAGGAAAAGCTGAAGAGCGCCTCCTATCGCGCCCTGCCGGATTTCGGCGTTTCGGCCGAAGAGAAGCTGCGCGTCAACGACATCATGAGCGTGCGGCAGACGGCGCCGCAGATGGTTAAGCACATCGATGGTCATGTGCGGGCTTTCATCCAGGTTCAGAATGGTTGCGACCACCGCTGCACCTTCTGCATCATTCCCTATGGCCGCGGCAATTCGCGCTCCGTGCCGATGGGGGCAGTCGTCGATCAGGCCCGCAAGCTGGTCGAAAGCGGGTACCAGGAGATTGTGCTGACGGGCGTCGATGCAACCAGCTATGGCGCCGACCTGCCCGGCGAGCCGACGCTCGGATTGCTTGCCAAGACGCTTCTGAAACAGGTGCCTGATATTCGCCGTCTGCGGCTTTCATCGATCGACAGCATCGAGGCCGACAGGCATCTGCTCGATCTGATTGCCGACGAGGCGCGGTTCATGCCGCATCTGCATCTGTCGCTACAGCATGGTGACGACATGATCCTGAAGCGAATGAAGCGCCGCCATTCGAGCGCGGATGCCCTGGCTTTCGTTAACGACGTGCGCCGCCTACGACCGGACATGAGCTTCGGTGCTGATCTGATCGCCGGCTTTCCGACCGAGAGCGAAGACATGTTCGCCAATGCCATGCGGCTGGCGGAAGAGGCCAATATCGCCCATCTCCACGTGTTCCCTTACAGCCCACGACCGGGAACACCCGCCGCGCGAATGCCGCAGCTCGATCGCGTGCTGGTCAAGGAACGGGCGGCGCGACTTCGCGCCACTGGACATCGCCTGCATCAGTCCCATCTCGACGGGATGGTCGGAACACAGCAATGGCTGCTGGTGGAAAACAACGGTTTGGCGCATACCGAGAACTTCACTCTTGTCGCAGCAGTAGGGCTTGCGCCCCGAAGCTTCGTGCAGGCTGTCATCACCGGGCACAACGGCAAACACCTCGACATGCAATTGACGGCCGCCGACGCGGCCTGAGCTTACGGAATCTTCATGGCGTTCAGTTTCATCAAAAAGGTCTTCACCTTCGGCCCAAAGCCGGAGGAAGAACACGCGCCGGAGCCGGATTCGCGCGAGGAAAGCCTTCCCGTTGCCGCCGACCCGGTCCTGGCAGAAGAGATGGAGACGGCCGGCGGGCCTGCCAATGACGTAGGCCAAGACGCCACCATGGAGGAGCTTGCAGAGCAGGCGGAAGCGCTTGCGCCTGAGAAGGACGACGTTTCCGAGGTCCTACCGTCGGAAGTGCAGGCGGGCGACATGGGCCTTGTGCCGCTCTCGCTGCTTGAAGCCGAAGCGGAGATCAACGCTCCTGCCGAAAGCGCTGCGGAAGAGCCGCTTCCTACAACTTCGCCCCTGCATTCGGAGATCGGCGAGCAGGCAGAAGAGGAGGATGTTGCGGAAGTAGCGTCGGCCAGCAAAACCGAAGAGACGTCCTCGGCTGCAGAGTTTGCGGAGGAAGCCGACGCGGAACAGCAGCCCGTCACCGATCGGGCCTCTCCCGCCGAACAAGAGACATCTGCGCCGGCGGAGGATGACGCTTCCGGCGATGCCTCCGCCGCTCCCGTTCTTCCAAAGGGATTTGCCACCGGTCCCGCGGCTTCCGAGGCCGCGCCTCTGGTGCCAGCGCCAAAACTTTCCTGGTTCCAGCGCCTGCGCGCCGGCCTTGCCCGCACTTCGTCGCAGCTCACCGGCCAGATCGCGGCCCTCTTCACCAAGCGCAAGCTCGATGATGATACGCTGCAGGATCTCGAGGATCTGCTGATCCAAGCCGATCTTGGCGTCGAGACGGCGATGCGCGTCACTGATACGCTGGCCTCCGAGCGCTACGGCAAGGACGTCACCGGCGAGGATGTCAGCCGCATCATGGCGAGCGAGATCGCCAAGGTGCTGAAGCCTGTCGCGAAGCCGTTGCAGCTCGATCTCAGCCACAAGCCGCATGTCATCCTGGTCGTCGGCGTCAACGGTACTGGCAAGACCACGACGATCGGCAAGCTGGCGGCCAAGCTTTCTGGCGCCGGGCTAAAGGTCATGGTGGCTGCCGGCGACACCTTCCGTGCCGCTGCCATCGAGCAGTTGAAGATCTGGGCCGACCGCACCAAGTCGGAGTTCATTGGTACCAAGCTCGGCGCCGATGCGGCGGGTCTTGCCTATGACGCCTTCGAGCAGGCCAAGGCGAAGAAGTGCGATGTGCTGATCATCGATACAGCCGGCCGCCTGCAGAACAAGGCGGAGCTGATGGCCGAACTCGAGAAGATCGTTCGTGTTCTCGGCAAGCTCGATCCGGATGCGCCGCATACGGTGCTGCAGACGCTTGACGCGACGACGGGGCAGAACGCCCTGTCGCAGGTGGAGATCTTCCGCAACGTGGCCGGGGTCAACGGGCTGATCATGACAAAGCTCGACGGCACGGCGCGGGGCGGCATTCTCGTGGCGATCTCCGCCAAGCACAAGCTGCCGGTCTATTTCATCGGTGTCGGCGAAGGTGTCGAAGATCTAGAGCCTTTCGAGGCGGAGGATTTTGCCCATGCCATTGCCGGGCTCGGTCAATAATGCCACAGATATGCCGACAAGCGCGGGCAAGCGTCTCGTGTTCACAAACGGATTTGAGATAGCATGACGACAGAGAGCGATATCACCCCAAGCGCGGCCGACCGGCATCACCCGATGCTGAAGCTGGCGCTGGAGCTTGGCCCGCTGCTGATCTTCTTTTTCGCCAACCTGCGCGGCGCGTGGCTGGTCGAGCGGTTTCCGGCTTTGTCGGAGCTCGGCGGACCACTATTCGTGGCAACGGCCCTCTTCATGGCGGCAACGGTGATCTCGCTGATCGTCTCGAAGGTCGTGCTCGGGCATCTGCCGATCATGCCGTTCGTCTCGGGGATCGTGGTCGTCATCTTCGGATCGCTGTCGATCTATCTGCAGAACGAAACCTTCATCAAGATGAAGCCGACCATCGTCAACGCGCTGTTCGGCGTTGCGCTGCTTGGCGGCCTAGCTTTCGGCAAATCGTTGCTCGGCTACGTCTTCAACGCGGCCTTCCAGCTTGATGCCGAGGGTTGGCGGAAGCTGACCATCCGCTGGGGCGTCTTTTTCCTTTTCCTCGCAGTGCTGAATGAAGTCATCTGGCGCAATTTCTCTGATGATTTCTGGGTTGCCTTCAAGGTCTGGGGGACAATGCCCATAACCATCATCTTCACGCTTGCGCAGATGCCGTTGATTATGAAGCATACGGTCACACCGGCGGGAGAGACCGAGAGTTGACGACACTGGATACGGCAGACAGAGCGAAGCATCAAACATTCTGGTTCGCTGCGTGCATTGCGGTTCTGCTGATCCAGATCATCGCCGAATACATGATGGGCCGCACCCCCATCTGCACCTGCGGATATGTCAAACTATGGGAAGGCACCGTCAATTCCAGCGGTAACTCCCAGCATATTTCCGATTGGTACACGCCGTCCCACATCATTCACGGCTTCATTTTCTACGGCATCGCGCACCTTGTTCTGCGCGGAAAGCCGATCGCCATGCGGCTGCTTTTGGCGCTGATGATCGAATCCGGCTGGGAACTGCTGGAAAATTCGCCTTTGATCATCGACCGCTATCGAACGGCGACGATCTCGCTCGACTACTATGGCGACAGCATCTTGAACTCGTCGATGGACACAGTCTTCATGGTCGTCGGGTTCTTCTTCGCCTCGCGGGCGCCCGTTGTACTGACGATCGCGATCGCGATTTTCTTCGAGTTGTTCACCGGTTATGTCATTCGCGACAACCTGACACTCAACGTACTGATGCTGATTTGGCCCATTGAGGCGATCAAGACCTGGCAAGCCGGGATCTAGTCAGGACGCCGGCTTGGCCAGCGCCTTCTCCATGGCCGGGAAAAGCACTTCCTTCAGGCTGACTTCGTCGAACGGGCCGACCCGCTTGTAGAGGATCGTGCCGTCGGGAGCGACGAGATAGCTCTCCGGGATGCCGTAGACACCCCAATCGATAGCTGCCTGCCCCTTGGGATCGACACCGATTGCGGCAAAGGGATTGCCAAGTTCGCCGAGGAAGCGAAGTGCGTTGTCGTTTTTGTCCTTGTAGTTGATGGCAACCACGTTGAGGCGGCCGTCCTTTGCCAGCTCCTTCAAGATCGGATGCTCTTCGCGACAGGGAATGCACCACGAGGCGAAAACGTTGACGAGCGTCAGTTTGCCCTTGATGGCACTGTCGGTCAGTGGCGGAAGGTTGGCGCCCTCGAGTGGCGCGAGGTTCAGCACCGGCGCCTTCGTGCCGATCAGGGCCGACGGGATTTCCGAGATATCCTTGCCGTGGACGTCCTGATCGTAGAGCATCTTTGCTGCGGTGGCTGCGATGCCGGCAAAGACGATCAACGGGATCAAGGCGACCGCGTAGCGCCCAAATCCGCGCTTGGCGCGGCTCGTTTCTGGTGCGGTGCTCATTCGCCGTCCTTTGCTCGCGCCGAGCGGCGACGGATACCGGAGGCTTCGAGGGCTGCCAGTTCCTGACGGCGCGCGCGGCCGTCAGCCCAAGTCCAAAGGGTGGCCGCTGCCGTGACAAGGGCGGCAAAGCCGTAGGCGCCGTAGACATAGAAAGCGTGTGTCATGGCTATCCCTCGCGGCTCGCCAAGCGTGCCGCCATACGACGCTGGGCGGTGACGCGGCGGCGCCAGATTTCGTTGCGCATAGCCATGATGTGCAGCGTGAAGAAGAGCGCGGTGAATGCAACGGCCATCACCAGCAGTGGCCGCAGAAACTCCGGATCGATGGCTGGACCGTCGAGACGCAGAACGCTCGCGGATTGATGCAGGGTGTTCCACCAATCGACCGAGAACTTGATGATCGGGATGTTGACGAAGCCAACGAGGATCAGGATGGCGCTGACGCGGGCCGCCTTCGATGGGTCGTCGATCGCGCGATTGAGGGCGATGAGCCCGAGATACATCAGGAACAGAATGAAGACGGACGTGAGCCGCGCATCCCAGACCCACCAGGCGCCCCACATCGGCTTGCCCCAGAGGGAACCGGTCACAAGGGCAATCAGCGTGAAGGCGGCGCCGAGCGGGGCTGCGGCCTTTGCCGATACATCCGCCAGCGGATGGCGCCAGACCAGTGTGCCGATCGCCGAAATGCTCATGATCGTATAGCCCATCATCGCCAGCCAGGCGGCCGGCACGTGGATATACATGATGCGAACCGTTTCGCCCTGCTGGTAGTCGCCTTCGGTCGTGAAGCTGAGATACAGCCCCACGATAAAACAGAGGGCCGTGAAACCGGCCATCCAGGGAAGGATGCGTGCAGCCAGCGCCAGAAACCGCGTCGGGTTGGCGAGGTCGCTGAATTTCGTGATGGCAAGGCTCGTTTCGTTCATGCCGTTTCCTTACCGCGATATGCCTGATGCCGCAATCGAGCGCTCCATCAATCCGACGTGTTACGCAGCGCCAATGCCGCCGCCGCCGGACCGATGACGGCGAAGAACAGCGTGAGCGCGATCAGGATGAGGAAAGGCGGCAGAAAGGGCGATGGCCCCTCGACCGCCGCATAAGTGGCGCTGACGCCGAAGATCAGCACGGGGATGGTCAGTGGCAGCACCAGGATCGAGACCAGCAGACCACCGCGCGGCAGGGCGACGGCAACGGCTGCACCAACCGCGCCGATGAAGGTAATCGCGGGCGAACCAACGAGCAGCGTCAGCATCGTCGCGCCGATTGCCGTCTCGCTCATATTCATGAACAGGCCGAGCAGCGGCGAGGCGATGACCAGCGGCAGGCTGGTGGCGATCCAGTGTGCCAGGCACTTGACCAGCACCGTCAGGACGAGCGGCGTCTCTTGCATCAACATGAGATCGAGCGAGCCATCGTCGCGTTCGGCCTGAAACAGGCGGTCAAGGCCGAGAAGCGCGGCAAGCAGTGCACCGATCCACACAATTGCCGGGCCGATGCGGGACAGCAGCGCTAGATCGGGCCCAACACCGAAGGGTATGACTGCGACGACGGTCAGGAAAAAGAGAACGCCGATCAGCGCACCGCCGCCGGCCCGAATGGAGAGTTTGAGGTCGCGCAGGAGAAGGGCTGTCATGCCCACACCCCCGGTCCGGCGTGGGCAAATCCCGCCATCCGCAATTCCCGCGCGCCTTCCAGTCCTAACGGCTGGTGGGTCGCTGCGAGCACGATTCCGCCTTTGCGCCGATGCGCTTCGATAAGCTCTGTAAAGAGGCGGTCGCCGCTTGTGTCCAGTGCAGCGGTCGGTTCATCGAGGATCCAGACCGGCCGGTGGGCGATAAGCAGCTTGGCGAAGGCAAAGCGGCGTTGCTGGCCAGCCGAAAGGTAGCCGAAAGGGAGGTGCGTGATCCCTGCGAGCCCGACGGCCTCGGCAGCCTCGTCTATGGAAACGGCCGAAGCGCCGTGCGTATCTCCAAGAAAGCGGCGCCAGAAGTCGAGGTTTTCGGCGACTGTCAACTCGCTTTTCATCGCATTGCGGTGGCCGAGATAGTGGCTGATTTCGCCGACACGCCGGAGAGTGTTGCCATGCGAATCAGTTAAGCTCACCGAGCCTCTTTCCTGACGCAGCAGACCGGCGACGACACGCAGCAAAGTTGACTTTCCTGATCCATTTTTACCTGTCAAAACTAGCGCTTCACCTGATTCCAGGCGAAAGGACACGCCCTCGAAAATCAGGTCTTCTCCCCGGCGCGCGGCCAGATTGGCCGCCTCGAGATGCATGACTTTTCCGTGGTTTAATTTTTCAGTCATCGCAATGCAAAAAAATCCGAAATGGGTCACGCACTCTCTGGCACCTTTCTTAGAAATTATCTATAAGACCCGCAACCACGCCAGCGGTCGGCGTGAATTTCATCCTTGCGCCGAACATGGGCTTCGCTCCACGTGCGGACAGCGGAAATGGCCGTACCCGCATCCTGATGTGCATTACGTGCATAGGCGTCCGCACGATTGTGTTCGCTATCAGAAACGGGGTCTCTCGTGTCTAAATCTCTTGACAGCTTCAATTGTCGTTCCACGCTCACCGTGAACGGTAAGGACTACGTTTATTTCAGCCTGCCCAAGGCTGAGGCGAATGGCCTGCCGGGTGTTTCGAAGCTCCCTTACTCGATGAAGGTTCTGCTCGAGAACCTGCTGCGCTTCGAAGACGGCCAGTCAGTGACCAAGGAACACATTCTGGCCGTTGCGGAATGGCTCAATAACAAGGGTGCTGTCGAAAACGAAATCGCCTATCGCCCGGCGCGCGTGCTGATGCAGGACTTCACCGGCGTTCCCGCCGTCGTCGACCTTGCCGCGATGCGTGACGCGATGGTTTCGCTCGGCGGCGATCCCGAGAAGATCAACCCGCTGGTTCCCGTCGACCTCGTCATCGACCACTCCGTCATCGTCGACGAATTCGGCACGCCGCAGGCTTTCGCCAAGAACGTCGAGCTGGAGTACCAGCGCAACGGCGAACGCTACCGCTTCTTGAAGTGGGGTCAGCAGGCGTTCAAGAACTTCCGCGTCGTTCCTCCAGGCACCGGGATCTGTCACCAGGTCAACCTCGAATATCTCGGCCAGACCGTCTGGACCAAGGAAGAGGACGGCGAGACGATCGCTTATCCGGATACCTGCGTCGGCACCGACTCGCATACGACGATGATCAATGGTCTCGGCGTTCTCGGCTGGGGCGTCGGCGGTATCGAAGCCGAAGCCGCAATGCTCGGCCAGCCGGTCTCGATGCTCCTGCCTGAAGTCATCGGCTTCAAGCTCACCGGCAAGCTCAAGGAAGGCGTCACGGCGACCGACCTCGTGCTGATGGTCGTGCAGATGCTGCGCAAGAAGGGCGTCGTTTCCAAGTTCGTCGAATTCTTCGGCCCGGGCATGGACAACATGCCGCTCGCCGACCGCGCGACGATCGGCAACATGGGTCCGGAGTACGGCGCGACCTGCGGCTTCTTCCCGGTCGATGGCGAAACCATCAACTACCTCAACATGTCGGGCCGCGCCAAGGACCGTATCGCTCTGGTCGAAGCCTATTCGAAGGCGCAGGGCATGTGGCGCGAAGGCGACGGTTCGGACCTCGTCTTCACCGATACGCTGGAACTCGACCTCGGCGACGTCGTGCCTGCCATGGCCGGCCCGAAGCGTCCGGAAGGCCGCATCCCGCTCGAAAGCATCGCCTCCGGCTTCGCTGGCTCAATGGACACCGACTACAAAAAGCCCGGCCAGCTCTCCAACCGCTACGCGGTGGAAGGCACCGATTTCGACCTCGGCCATGGCGACGTTGCCATTGCGGCTATCACGTCCTGCACCAACACCTCCAACCCGTCGGTTCTAATCGCCGCCGGCCTTCTCGCCCGCAACGCCGTTGCCAAGGGCCTGAAGTCCAAGCCGTGGGTCAAGACCTCGCTTGCACCGGGATCGCAGGTCGTCGGCGAATACCTGGCCAAGTCCGGCCTGCAGGCTGACCTCGACAAGCTTGGCTTCAACCTCGTCGGCTTCGGCTGCACGACCTGCATCGGCAATTCCGGCCCGCTGCCGGCGCCGATCTCGAAGACGATCAACGACAAGGGGCTCATCGTTTCGGGCGTTCTGTCGGGCAACCGCAACTTCGAAGGCCGCATCTCTCCCGACGTTCAGGCGAACTACCTGGCGTCTCCGCCGCTGGTCGTCGCCTACGCGCTTGCCGGTACGGTCCAGAAGGACCTGACCACGGAGCCGATCGGTGAAGACCAGGACGGCAACCCGGTGTTCCTCAAGGACATCTGGCCGACGTCGCACGAAGTTCAGGACTTCATCCAGAAGTACGTTACCCGCGAACTCTATGAGACGAAGTACGCTGACGTCTTCAAGGGCGACGAGAACTGGCAGGCGGTGCAGGTTCCTCCGGGCCAGACCTATGCCTGGGACGACAACTCGACTTACGTTCAAAACCCGCCTTACTTCGTCGGCATGGGCAAGAAGGGCACCGGCACTTCGGATATCAAGAATGCCCGTGTTCTCGGCCTCTTCGGTGACAAGATCACAACAGACCATATTTCCCCGGCCGGCTCGATCAAGGCAGCATCGCCTGCGGGTTCCTACCTGCTCGGCAACGGCGTCGCCGTTGCGGACTTCAATCAGTACGGCACGCGTCGCGGCAACCATGAAGTGATGATGCGCGGCACCTTCGCCAACATCCGCATCCGCAACCACATGCTCGGCCCGAACGGCAAGGAAGGCGGTTACACCATCCGCTATCCGTCGAAGGAAGAGGAATCGATCTACGACGCGGCCATGCAGTACAAGGCCGAAGGCGTTCCGCTCGTCATCTTCGCCGGTGTCGAGTACGGCAACGGCTCGTCCCGCGACTGGGCCGCAAAGGGCACCAACCTTCTCGGCGTCAAGGCCGTGATCGCCCAGTCCTTCGAGCGTATTCACCGCTCGAACCTGGTCGGTATGGGCGTTATCCCCTTCGTCTTCGAAGAGGGAACGACCTGGGCAAGCCTTGGTCTCAAGGGCGACGAACTCGTCACCATCGAAGGCCTGGAAAACATCAAGCCGCGCGAGAAGAAGATCGCCAAGATCGTCTATGGCGATGGCACCGTGAAGCAAGTTCCGCTGCTGTCGCGCGTCGATACACTCGACGAAGTGGTCTACCTCAACAATGGCGGCATCCTGCAGACGGTTCTGCGAGATCTCGCTGCCTGATTGTTAACAGACTTGCATGACAATGACCGCCGGAAAGAGATTTCCGGCGGTTTTTGTTTGAGCGCAAGGTATTGGATGTCTGCTCACGACGATGTGTTTCAGCTTGGCTTCCACGAAGCTTTGCCTCACCCGTTCGTGACTTTCCGTTTCGACCGAGAACCACTATCTCTACGCTCAGACATCGGACCTGCGGCGAAGCGTGGCGGTAGGTGCGGAAGAAAAGGTGCATGAATGTCCCCGCGGTTTCTGATTTCTCTGGTTGCAGGTGTGGCGCTTGCCGGCCCACTTTTTGCCCAGGACGCGCCGAAAGGTGTGGTTGAACTTTTTACCTCGCAGGGATGTTCTTCTTGTCCTCCAGCCGATGCAGCTTTCCGTAAGCTCGTCGAGGCCGGGGGCGTTATCGCTCTTGCCTATCACGTTGACTACTGGAACTACATGGGATGGGCCGACACGCTGAGTTCCAAGGAAAATACCGAGCGGCAGTATGGTTATGCGCAGGCGATGGGCCGTGCCAACGTCTATACGCCGCAGGTCATCATCAATGGCCGCGACCACGTTGCAGGCGCCGATCTCGGCGCGATCAATAAGAAGATCGATGGCTATGCAGCTGAAGGTATGGGGCTGTCAGTGCCGGTGAAGGCACAGATGCGCGGCGACCAACTCGAGATTAAGATCGGCGCAGGACAGGGCAAAGCCAATGTCGTCATGGTCTACTTCAACCGTGAGAAAACCATTGACGTCGAGAAGGGCGAAAACAGCGGCAAGAAGATCGCCTACCTAAACAGTGTTGCAGACGTGGAAACCGTCGGCATGTGGGAGGGCAAGGAAACGAGCTTGACGCTGCCGGCAAGCGTGATGCAGAAGCCAGATCTTGAGGGCTGCGCGATTTTACTTCAATCCTCCACCGCCGATGGCAAACCATCTGCGATCCTCGGAGCGACGGTCGTCATGGCCGGGAAGAACATCTGACCATTTCATCTGCTTGCGCGGATGGAAACGGGGCGGCCCGGCTGATCGTATTCGGGGCTGGGGTTAAGGTCGATACGGTCAGCCGGGCCCTTTGGCGCGCTGGCGCCAAACTCGCACGCAACCTTTTCAGCAGACCGAATCTGGCAAAAAGATCATGCGCAATTCGTGTGCAACGCGGGTCCGAACGGCCCCGCGGCGCAGTCGTGAGGGAATTTCCCTTGCAAATGAGGCGCTGTTTTGACTGAATTGCGGCACTCGGGAGATTGCACAGACTATGATTAATGTGACTGATCGCCTGCTTGCAATTTATAAACGCTAAGGCAAACTGTCATTCACCTGTCACAAGCGGAGGCACAGGGAGACTGATGACAGATCAGCAGGATTTGCGGCACGGCGAGAGCCGGTTAGCCGAGAACAGTTCCTCAGTCGTCGTAGATCTCAAGGAATATAAGCAGAGCAGGGACCCAGCGCCGGTCACGTTCCACCGACGCGAGCTCGATGCGATTTTGTGGATTTATGGCCGCATGGTTGGCGAGGGTGACTGGCGTGACTATGCGATTGATCACCTGAAAGACCGCGCCATCTTCTCGGTTTTCAAGCGATCGGGCGAAATGCCGCTCTTTCGTATCGAGAAGAATCCAAGGCTCGCCGCCAAGCAGGGGGCCTACTGCGTTATCAATACGCACGGTGTCATCTTGAAGCGCGGACACGAGCTGCAGCAGGTTTTGAAGGTCTTCAATAAGGTTCTGAAGCTCGTCGAGAAGTGAACCCTGTCACACCTTGAACAGCGTGCCTGGGTAGACAGAGGGATCGGGGTCGGTGGCCGCGCCTTCGCCCAGAGCGCGCTGCATCATCATTGTGTCAAGCCAACGGCCGTGCTTGTAGCCAGTTCCTTTCAGGCGGCCGGTTTCCTCAAAGCCCAGTGCCTGATGCAAGGCGATCGACGCCGGATGCGCGCCGCCGATCACGGCCACCATCTGGCGAAAGCCGAGATCTGTGCAGCGTCGGATCAGTTCGGCGAGCAACCGCCTTCCAATTCCCCTGCCGCGCGCTTCCGGTCCCAGGTAAATCGAATCCTCGACGATCCAGCGGTAGGCTGGGCGTGTGCGGAAGGCTGATGCATAGGCGTAACCGAGCAAGTTGCCATCCTCACCAATCGCGGCGATGTAGGGATAGCTCTGACCCGTGATTGCGGAAAATCGTGCCGCCATCTCGCTCTGCTGCGGCGGGACGATCTCGTAGCTTGCGACACCATTCAGGACGGATTCGCGATAGATGGCGGTGATGGCGGGGAGGTCGGATGAGGAAGCGTCGCGGAGGAAGATGGGCATGCGGTCGGCCGGGCGGATATGAACAATGGACTCTTCCAGAAATCATTCTCCGCATGACCAGGCAACAAAAAAGGCGGCCGAAGCCGCCTTTTTTGATACATCCCCCGTTCCTTACTTGCGGTCGCCCATGAACTGCAGCAGGAACATGAAGAGGTTGATGAAGTCGAGATACAGGGTTAGCGCACCCATGATCGCCTTGCGGCCGGCTACTTCTGCGCCGTCGGCTTCGTAATACAGTTCCTTGATGCGCTGCGTATCGTAGGCGGTCAGGCCTGCGAAGATCAGCACGCCGATCACAGAGACCGCGAACTGAAGGGCGGACGATGCCAGGAAGATGTTCACAATCGACGCGATGATCAGGCCGAAAAGGCCCATGATCAGGAACGAGCCCATCGCGGAGAGATCACGCTTGGTCGTGTAGCCGTACAGCGAGAGCGCGCCAAAGGAGGCTGCGGTCACGAAGAACGTCTGTGTAATGCTCGACTGTGTGTAGACCAGGAAGATGGACGCGAGCGAGAGCCCCACCAGCGCGGCGTAGACCCAAAAGGTCGTCTGCGCGGCGGCAACGCTCATCCGGTTAATCCTGAAGCTCAGGAAGAACACGGCAGCCAGCGGTGCAAGGATGACCACCCAGCGGAGCGGCGACTGGAAAAGCAATACGCCAAACTGCGTCAGTTGGCCGTCCTGGACGGCGAAATTGAAGCCCAGATAAGCGGCTACACCCGTGATCGCCAGACCCAGCGCCATCAGGTTGTAGACCTTGAGCATATAGCTGCGTAGGCCCTGGTCGATCATCTCGCCGGTCTGAACGCGGCCTTGGTAATTACGAAGGTCAGCCATAGTTTCCTCTTACAAGCTCCGGTGTGGACACGGTGGCGGGCGCGAAACCCGGGCGCCGCTGCGGAGCCCAGCATGCCTGCACACAATATGAGCCTTTCGGCTTTCGCAAACAAGGCCCTTGCAACCCGGGATCGGGTTAAATCGCCGTAAGGTGAAGGAAATTTCTCTGTTTGGTCAATCAGAGTTCGCGCAAAACGGGTGCCGCCTTCTGCCCCAGGATGCGCCAGGTTCCGATGAGACCGATACCGACTGTCAGTACCAAAGCAGTCACGAGCGTCAGGCCGGCGACATCGGGCAGGAAGTGCGAGGAGATGCGCATGATCCGGGCGGTGATGAACCAGGCCGCGATGCCGCCGGCGAAGAGGGCAAAGACTGCGGTCGCAGCGCCAAGGATAAGGTACTCGTAGCAGAAGGCGCGGATCAGCATTCGCCGCGTCGCGCCGAGTGTCTTAAGAACGACCGCATCATGGGTACGAGCGCGATTGCCAGCAGCCAGAGCGCCGGCAAGAACAAGCACCGAGGCGATAAGTGCAACGGAGGCGGCGGCGCGGATCGCCGTCGCCAGCTGCGCCACCAGTGTGTTGACGATGTCGATCGCATCCTTGACCCGCACGCTGGTGATTGTCGGATAGGTATTTGTCACGGATTTGAGGATCGTGGCCTCCTGGCTAGAGGTCGCCGTCGGGTCAGTGAGCGTCGCCAGCCAGGCGTGCGGGGCGCCGCGGAACGTATTGGGCGAGAACACCATCACGAAGTTGATGGAAAGCGATTCCCACTCGACCTTGCGCAGATTGGCGATCTGGGCGGTGATGTTACGCCCAAGCACGTTAACGGTGACGGTGTCGCCGATCTTCAAGCCGAGTTCTCCGGCCTCCTCGGCTGAAAAGGAGACAAGCGGCTCGCCGCTGTAATCCTTCGGCCACCAGGAACCTTCGGTCAACGACGCATTTTCCGGCAGTGTTTCCGAATAGGTAATGCCGCGGTCGCCGCGCAGCACCCACTGGCCGCCCGGCGGAACCTTCCGCTTCGTCACGTCCTCGCCGTTGAAGGCGAGGATGCGCCCGCGCAGCATAGGCACTTCGACCAGTTTGCCATCCGGGGAACCGGCTTTAACGACGCTACGGAATTTCTCGAGTTCCGACCCCTGAATGTCGACGAAGAAGAAATTCGGTGCGCCAGCGGCCATGCGTCCGGTTAATTGCTGACGCATGTTTCCGTCGATCAGCGTGAGGGTGACAAGCAGTGCAAGGCCAAGACCGAGCGACAGAACGACGGAAGGCGTCAGTGCGCCGGGCCGATGGATGTTACCGATTGCGAGGCGCAAGGCTGGCGAATTGACGCGTGGACTGCGACGCGCGAGCCAAGCAATGCCGGCCGCGACAAGCCGCAGGATCACAAAGGCGAAGGCGATTGCCCCGACAAAGACGACCGCGATGAAGCCATCATAAGCCGTTATGATCGCGAGACCGGCGAGTGCGAGGAGAAAGACCGCTGCTAGAAGAATATAGGGCCAGGATGGCAAGCCCCGCGCTTCGAAACCCTGCTCGCGGAAGAGCGCAGTTGCCGGAACCTCGCGGGAATGTCCGAGCGGCATGATGGCAAAGGCCAGTGTTGTCAAAATGCCGAAAACGACCGCGAGGGCCAAGGGCTCGGGATAGAACGTCAGATCGGTGGAAACAGGTAAGAATTGCGCAAGAAATTGCGACGCCACGATTGGCGCCAGCGCTCCGATGATGAGCCCGATGACCATGCCGCCGAGCGCAATGATGGCGATCTGGAAAAGGTAGATCAGGACTACGGTCGCCGCCGGCGCGCCAAGGCATTTGAAGGTTGCGATCGTCGTCCGCTTGGAATCGAGGAAAGCTCGCACGGCGTTTGCGACGCCGACACCACCGACGATCAGGGCCGTCAGTCCGACCAGTGTCAGGAACTGCGAAAATCGTTCAATGTTCTCGGTCAGCGAAGGGGCTGCCCGGTCGCTGGTGCGAATCGACCAGCCGGCGGACGGAAATGCCTTCGCAGCCCGATCGCGGATCGTGGATCTCTCGGCGGGGTCGTCCATGCGAATCTTGTAAACGTGCTCGACCAGGCTGCCGGTCTGGATGAGGCCGGATGCCTTGAGCGCGTCCCTGCTCACGAGGAGGCGGGGTGCGAAGCCGAAACCTTCCGAAACCGCGTCAGGTTCGGTCTTGATCGTGCCGGTGACGTTCAGAATGACATTGCCGAGGAGGATCTCGTCGCCAATGGAGAGGCCAAGTCGCTCGAGCAGAAGCGGCGCGGCCACTGCGCCATAGGTACCGCTCTGCCCGGACAGAAGCGCGTGCAACGGATAGTTCGGTTCGGCCTCGAAGGTACCGTAGAGTGGGTAGGCGCCGTCGACCGCCTTGACTTCGACTAGAGCCTGATCCGAGCCGTCGGGCTTGCGTGCCATCGAGCGCAGGCCAGTCGACGTCGACACCTTTCCGAAGCCGCGCAGGAAATCCATTTCGGCGTCAGTCGCCTCGCGGTTGTTAAGCTCGAAGCGCACGTCGCCGGCAAGAATCTCCTGACCCTGCGTGGCGATCGTGTCAGTGATCGACTGCGAAACCGAATTGACCGCCGCAATGGCGCCGGTGCCGAGAGCGATACAGGCGAGAAAGATATAGAAGCCGCCGAGCCCGCCGCGAAGTTCGCGAAGCGCGAGACGAAAGGCAAGGGAGACACGCGGGGTCAACAATCTCATGCAATCGCTGCCTCGGGCTGCACATGCGCGCTATCGCCCTCGATTTGTCCCGAACGAACCCGAATCTGCCTGGAGCAGCGTTTGGCAAGGGCGGTGTCATGGGTGACAAGCAGTAGCGTCATCCCGCGCTCTGTCTGCTTCGAAAACAGAAGATCTGCAATCTGGCGGCCGGTGTCGGTGTCGAGGTTGCCGGTCGGTTCGTCGGCAATCAGCAATGCCGGCGAGGGTGCGAGGGCGCGTGCAATTGCCACGCGTTGCTGCTCGCCGCCGGAGAGCTGGCCAGGATAGTGGTTCAATCGATCGCCAAGACCGACGGATTTCAATTCGCGGCGTGCGATTTCGAAGGGATTGGAAAGATTGGCAAGCTCCAGCGGTACGGCGACGTTCTCCAGCGCCGTCATGTTGGCTATTAGGTGGAAAGATTGGAAGACGATGCCGATGTTACGCCCACGGAAGTCGGCCACTTCGTCTTCACTCAGAGCATGCAATGGTGTGCCGCTGACATTGATCTCGCCACTATCGAGTTTCTCAAGCCCTGCAAGCACCATCAGCAATGTCGATTTGCCGGAGCCCGACGGCCCTACGATGCCGACCGACTCCCCGGCGGCAATCGTCAGATCGATGCCTTTCAGCACATGGACGGAGGCGGCGGCGCTGCCAAGCGTCAAATCGGCGCGCTTCAACTCGATGATGGTTTTTGCCAACAGTATTCGCCCTATATAGATGCCGATCGTCTTGCCAATCTAGGGAAAGCGGAATGAGATTTAAAGTTGCCGGCCTTCACATCGCCGTCATTGTTGCCTCGCTGATGTTCTCAGTCACAGCCAATGCAAGGACAATCAGCCTTGTCGGCTTTGGGGACAGCCTGATGGCAGGCTACCAGCTTCCTCCCGGCGACGGGTTTCCAGAAAAACTGCAAGCAGCTCTGAAAGCCAAAGGGGTCGATATATCGATCGCCAATGCGGGGGTCTCCGGGGACACGACGACCGGCGGTCTTGCACGAATCGATTGGTCGGTTCCCGACGGTACCGATGGCGTAATTCTCGAACTCGGCGGCAATGATGCACTGCGTGGCATCCCTCCCGAAGAAAGTGAAAAGAATCTCGACCAGATGATTGTCCGGCTAAAGGAACGCGGCATTGCCGTTCTTCTTGTCGGTATACTGGCGCCGCCGAACATGGGTGGCGACTATGCCGCACGCTTCAATGCGATCTACCCGAAACTCGCGCAAAAACATGGTGTTGCGCTCTATCCCTTCTTTCTCGACGGCGTCGCCCTTGCGGCTGGTTTGAAGCTCGAAGATGGGATGCACCCCAACAGCAAGGGGGTCGATGTGATGGTCGAAAAGATGGAGCCGGCTATCACGCAATTCTTGGGAACGATTTCTACTGTGAAGAATTAGGGGCTTGCACAGGTGCCCAATGCGTGATTCCGTGTGAGCACCTGCAATAGATTCGGGGAGTGCTCGTTATGCCGAGACTGTTTACCGCCCTCGAAATTCCGCGCAATGTCGCGATGAGCCTCTCATTGCTGCGCGGTGGTCTCCCTGGTGCAAGATGGATTGATGTGGAAAATTACCACATCACTTTGCGGTTCATCGGCGATGTCGATGGACGGACGGCAGACGAAATTGTCGATCGGCTTGACCGCATCGACCGCCCCGAATTCCAGATCCGCCTTGATGGTATCGGCGCATTCGGATCCAAGAAGCCGCATTCGGTCTGGGCCGGCGTCTCGCCTTCGCCGGAGATGTATGCGCTTCAAGCGGAAATCGAGCGGATCTGCCAGCGCATCGGATTGCCGCCGGATCCTCGCAAGTTCACGCCGCATGTCACGCTGGCGCGGCTGAAATCGTCGCGGGTCGATGATGTGGTGCATTACCTCGCTGGCCGCGGCAACTTTCAGACCTCGGCCTTCACTGTTCCCCGCTTCGTCCTGCTGTCATCGAGGGAATCGGTTGGCGGCGGGCCTTACCTGACGGAAGAGGTCTTCCCGCTCCACGAGGCATTGTCTGTGCCCAGCGCCTCCAGCAGCTTCCTGCAGCCGGTAAAGAGCCTAGCGTAGACAAGTTCGAACTCGTCCCTGCTGCCGTAGTATGGGTCGGGTATATCCTCGCCGGTTTCGAGCGCAAACTCGCCGAACAGGCGGATGTTTGTGGCTTCCGGGCGCATCCGATGCAGTTCGACGATATTTGCGCGATCCATCGCGAGTATCAGGTCGAAATGGCTGAAATCCTCCGTCGTTATCCGACGGGCGCGTTGTCGGGAGATGTCTATCCCGTGATCTCTGGCCGTTGCGATCGAACGCCGATCCGGATGCTCGCCCTCGTGCCAGCCACCGGTGCCGGCCGAATCGATTTCGAAACAATCAGCAAGACCAGCCGCGTCGACAAGATGCGAGAAGATACCCTCGGCAAGGGGAGAACGGCAGATATTGCCCATGCAAACAAACAGGATGCTAATGCGTTTCATCTGTGGTCCATGATGGAAAGAGGAGGGACAATCGCATGAAACGGGAAAAACTGGAACGGCAAGCCATCGCCGCCGAACTTGCCAAGCTTGACGGCTGGTCGCTCAATGACACTGGCACGTCGATATCGCGAAGCTTCAAGTTTCGCAATTTCGTCGAGGCTTTCGGCTTCATGACGGAAGCGGCGCTTGCGGCAGAACGGCTCAATCATCATCCGGAATGGTTCAATGTCTATTCGCGCGTCGAGGTGAAACTCAACACCCATGATGCCGGCGGCCTGACCGAGCTTGACTTCCGGCTGGCGGCAGCGATGGAGAAGGCGGCAGCACGCCGGCTTGATTGAATCCGGTACAGCCATCACATATGTGCGCGTGAACGAAAGGACCAATCGGGATGGACGACGTCAAATTCGGTGAGATCCTTCTGCCGGGCGACGATGATACGCAGAGCCGGCGCGAACAGACTGTGCGCAAGAAATTCTGGCCGACCTTCAAGAAGGCCGTGCGGCAGATTCCCTTCGCGCGCGATGTCGTCGCCGCATTCTACTGCGCGATGGATCCGCAGACGCCGACAAGGGTGCGCGGCGTGCTTCTGGCTGCGCTTGCTTATTTCGTCATGCCAATCGATATGATCCCTGATGTTTTTGCCGTGATCGGGTTTTCGGACGACGTGGCAGTCCTCTCCGCCGCCTTCGCAATGGTCAGCAGGCACCTGCAGCCGAGGCACTATGAGGCAGCGGACCGTGCGCTTGCCGACAAGCCTGAAGGCATGAAGACGATCTAGCCGCGTCAGGCGCTTTCAGCCTCAAGAGCCTTCCGGAGCTTTCCGAAGGCAAGCCGGATACGGGACTTTACGGTGCCGAGCGGCAAGCCCGTCGCCTCAGCAATCTGCGAATGGGATTGGCCGAGAAAGAACGCGGCGCGGAGCATTTCGCGTTGCTCTTCGGGGAGCTGGCTGACGGCTTTGCGCACATGGGCGTCTCGATCGTCGTTGGCGAGAATTTCGTCGGCGGCAACTTCGGCGACCGGTTGCAATGCCGGGTCTGCACCATCCAGGATGCGGGTCCTCGCGCGGCGCTGAAGATCGATCCGGCGATTGCGGGCGATGCGAAACAGCCAGGTCGACAGCGATGATCTCGCCGCGTCGTAGAGCTCAGCCTTATGCCAGAGCACGATCATCACTTCCTGAACGAGTTCTTCTGCCTCGCTGCTAGCCATCCTTTGGCGCAGTAACCAGGATTTGAGGCGCGGCGCGAAGTAATCGAACAGCACGGCGAATGCCTCTTGGTCACGGCGGTCCGCAACGGCCCTGGCGAGGTCGGCGAAGCGCTGTTTCTCCTCGGCATTCATGTCCCGTCCAAAGTCCCCTAACCCGGCGAATTCTCCAACGGATTTCTAATGCTTATTGACGTACAACGGTTTCTCAAAAGGTCAAACTCTTGCCTGAATCTTTATGTCTTAAATTCATTCATGACGATGGTCTGTGTGCGCACGCGGTATCACGTCATCACGGGCGAGGCGCCAGCGCCCGACGTTGACACTTGGGCGAAAATGGCACAGGCAGGGACTTCTCGCGGTCCCTGTTGACGCTTTGGTAACCTGAATTAAGTCAAAATAAAGCAGATCGTGATTATGCGCCGCCCGTTCGCTTCGGGCTCGAATCGCAAGAACCGGCAGGATATCCATGTTTCTTAGAAGTACCGCAATCGCCCTTTCCCTCGCTCTAGCCGGCGCCGGCATTGCATCCGCTCAGACCAGGAAGTCGCAGCCTGCGGCGCAGGCACCGCAGCAGCAGGCAACGCCGGCTTCGACAGCGCCGACACGCATACAGCAGTTCCAGGCTTGGGGCGCTTACTCCTACAAGTCCGGCGCGAACACCGTCTGCTACGTTCTGTCCGTGCCGACGGAAAAGAAGCCAGCCGGCATCGATCACGGTGATAACTTCTTCATCGTTTCGCAGCGCCCCGGCCAGAACATTTCCTACGAGCCGCAAGCGATGATGGGTTACACCGTCAAGGAAAACTCGAAGATCGATGTTGTCATCGACAACAAGACCTTCGTGATGTTCACCAAGGACAAGGCCGGCTGGGTCGAGAATGCAGCTCAGGAGCCGGCGCTCGTCGCGGCCATGAAGAGCGGCCACGCGATGACCGTCAACGCGACATCGCGCAAGGGTACTTCGACCTCCTACAGCTATTCGCTTTCCGGCATTTCCGCCGCGCTGAAGCAGGTCGAAGGCTGCAAATAGGCGGTTCGGGATTGTTCTTTGAATTCAAAGGCCGGCCTTGCGCCGGCTTTTGTCGTTTTCCATCTATAGTGACGCGCGGCAAAAATGATGCTAAAGGCCCGCGCAACAGCGGATAGATCGCGGTCCTTGCCGTATGCTCCGCATTCAATTTCTGCCACCATGCCCTTCGTACCCACAAGTCATCCGGCTTTCCGGGACGGTAGCATGTTGAATTCGGGATTAGAGACTATGTCCGTCATGGATGCGATGACCGTTACCAAGCCTTTGGGTGCTGCGATCAGCGGTGCTGATGCTGGGCTGAAGCCCTCGCTGATCGGCCTCAGCCGCGAGGAGATGGGTGCTGGGCTGCGCGAAAGAGGCGTGCCGGACAAGCAGATCAAGATGCGCGTCGCCCAGCTCTGGAACTGGATCTACGTGCGCGGCGTCTCCGATTTCGATCACATGACGAATGTCGCCAAGGACATGCGCGAGATGCTGAAGCAGCATTTCACCATCGCGCGTCCTGAAATTGTCGAGGAGCAGGTTTCCAACGACGGCACCCGCAAGTGGCTGCTGCGTTTCCCGGCGCGCGGCGCGGGGCGTCCGGTTGAGATCGAGGCCGTCTATATTCCGGAAGAGGGTCGTGGGACGCTTTGCATCTCAAGCCAGGTGGGCTGCACGCTGACCTGTTCCTTCTGTCATACCGGAACGCAACGTCTGGTGCGCAACTTGACGGCGGAAGAAATTCTCTCGCAGCTTCTGCTGGCTCGCGATCGGCTCGGTGACTTCCCGGACCGCGAGGCGCCGCAAGGTACCATCATGCCAGCGGAAGGCCGCAAGGTCAGCAACATCGTGATGATGGGCATGGGTGAGCCGCTCTACAATTTCGATGCCGTGAAGCAGGCGTTGCTGATCGCCACCGATGGCGACGGCCTGTCGCTCTCCAAGCGCCGCGTCACGCTGTCGACGTCAGGCGTCGTGCCTGAAATCTTCCGCACTGGCGATGAAATTGGCGTGATGCTGGCAATTTCGCTGCACGCCGTGCGCGACGACCTGCGCGACATCCTGGTGCCGATCAACAAGAAATACCCGCTGAAGGAACTGATGGACGCCTGCCGGAAGTATCCTGGCTTGTCGAACGCCCGTCGCATCACCTTCGAATATGTGATGCTCAAGGACGTCAACGATAGCCTGGAGGATGCCAAGGGTCTCGTTCAGCTGCTGAAGGGCGTGCCGGCGAAGATCAACCTCATTCCGTTCAATCCGTGGCCGGGCACCAATTACCAGTGTTCGGACTGGGCGCAGATCGAGAAGTTTGCCGATTTCATCAACTCCGCCGGCTATGCCTCGCCGATCCGGACGCCGCGCGGCCGCGACATTCTCGCAGCCTGCGGCCAGCTGAAGTCGGACTCGGAGCGGATGCGCAAGACCGAACGATTGGCCTTCGAAGCGATGATGATCGCCAATCACGGCGCGGACGACTGATCAGCAAGTTTGATCCGTTCAGTGTTTTCTAATGATTGATTTCATGGCCTGCTTTTCCTAGAAGCAGGCCAAAATCATATCAGGAGGATACCCAATGCGTTCCATTTTGCTTGCTGTCGCGGCGACGCTGGCCTTGACTCTGCCTGCCAAGGCCGAAGATGTGACCGTCGCAGTCACGGCCATCGTCGAGCATCCGGCGCTCGACGCCGCACGCAAAGGTGTCCTCGATGTGCTGACGGCGGCAGGCTACAAGGAAGGCGAGAACCTGAAGTTCATGTTCGAGTCTGCCCAGGGTAATCCGGCAACCGCAGCACAGATCGCCCGCCAGTTCGCCGGCGAAGGCCCTAACGTCATCGTGCCGATCTCCACGCCTTCCGCACAGGCTGTCGTTTCCGCAACACGTGACATCCCGGTGGTGTTCACCGCTGTATCCGATCCGCTCGGCGCGCAGCTCGTCAAGGACATGGAGATGCCGGGTGGCAACGTTACCGGCCTGTCCGACATGTCGCCGGTTGCCGAGCACCTTGCGCTCATCAAGGAAATCCTGCCGAACGTTAAAACGATCGGCTACCTCTACAACTCAGGCGAAGCCAACTCGGTGTCGCTGCTCGCCGTTCTGAAGACGGAAGCCGAGAAGGCCGGCCTGAAGGTTGTCGAGTCGGCTGCCACCAAGTCCGCGGAGGTGCAGGGTGCGGCCCGCGCGCTCGTCGGCCGTGCCGATGCCATCTACATCCCGACCGACAATACAATCATTTCTGCGCTCGAAGGTGCCGTCGCCGTTGCCGAAGAAAGCAAGCTGCCGCTCTTCACTGCGGATACGGACTCCGTCTCGCGCGGTGCAATCGCTGCGCTCGGCTTCAATTATTACGATGTCGGCAAGCAGACCGGCGAAATCGTCGTTCGTATCCTTAAGGGCGAAAACCCGGGCGATATTCCGGTAAAGGTTGCCGCTGGTAGCGATCTGGTGGTCAATAAGGGCGCTGCCACGAAGATGGGCGTGACGCTGCCCGAAAGCGTCTTGAAGCGCGCGACGAAGACGATCGACTGATCGCCGCGTATTTTTGAGAAACCTGCCGTCCAGCCGCTCCCGTTTTACGCGGGGGCGGCTGATGGTATTAAAAGCCTGGGTCCCGTAACAGTCGGGACGAGTCAGAAGAGAGGGCAAGAGCCTTGAGTCAGATCGCATTCTGGGGAGCTGTGGAGCTGGGGTTGGTCTATGCCTTCGTAGCGCTCGGCGTGTACCTCGCATTTCGTGTGCTGGATTTTCCTGATCTGACGGTTGACGGCTCCTTCCCGCTGGGCGCTGCGGTAACGGCGGTTCTCATCATTGCGGGAGTCAATGCCTGGCTTGCTGCGCTCATTGCCATGGTCGCGGGGGCTGCGGCCGGTATTGTTACCGCGATGCTCAATGTACGGTTCAAGATCCTCAACCTGCTGGCGTCGATCCTGACGATGATCGCGCTCTTCTCGGTCAACCTGCGTGTGATGGGCAAGCCGAACGTCGCGCTGATCAATGCGGATACGATGATCAGCCCGTTCTTCGGTCACGGGCTGCGTGATTTCTACGTTCGCCCGCTCTTCGTTGGCGTCCTCGTCGTTGTCGCCGTGATCCTCGTCTGGCGCTTTCTGGAAAGCGACTCGGGTCTGGCGATGCGCGCGACCGGTGCCAATCCCCGTATGGCCCGCGCGCAGGGTGTGGACACGAGCCGCCAGATCTATCTCGGCATGGCGATCTCCAACGCGCTGGTCGCTTTCGGCGGCGCACTGTTTGCGCAGACGAACGGCTTTGCCGATGTCACCTCGGGTGTTGGTACGATCGTTGTCGGCCTCGCGGCCGTCATCATCGGCGAAACGCTGCTCGGCCGGCGCGGGCTGCTGATCGCCTTGATCGGCTGCGTGCTCGGCTCGATCCTCTATCGTATCGCCATCCAGCTCGCGCTCTCGACTGACGTTATCGGGTTGCAGGCTTCGGACCTTAATTTCGTGACGGCGGTGCTGGTGACGATCGCGCTCATTCTTCCCCGCCTTCGCCGCGGAGGTACGGCATCGTGATTACACTCAAGGATATCAAGGTCGTCTTCGGCAAGGGTACGCCGCTGCAAAAGCAGGCGCTGAACGGTGTCAGCCTGACGATTGAGGAAGGCTCGTTCGTCACCGTCATCGGTTCGAACGGCGCGGGCAAGTCGACGCTTCTCGGCGTGCTTGCCGGCGATGTGCTTGCCAGCGAAGGCCAGGTGCTGATCGGCCATGCCGATGTCACGCGCAAGTCCACGGCTGCCCGCGCCGGCCTCGTCGCCCGCGTCTTCCAGGATCCGCTGACGGGAAGTTGCGGCTCGCTTTCGATCGAGGAAAATCTTGCGCTTGCGGCGCGTCGTGGTGAGCAGCGTGGTCTCGCCTCGGCGCTGGGTCCGAAACGGCGCGAGCTTTTCCGCGAGCGTATCAGCGAACTTAATCTCGGACTCGAGAACCGGATGCGGGATCGCATGGATTTGCTTTCCGGCGGCCAGCGGCAGGCGGTGTCGCTGGTCATGGCGACACTTGCCGGTTCCGAAGTGCTGCTGCTCGACGAGCATACGGCGGCGCTCGATCCTGGCATGGCCGAGTTCGTGATGGGCCTCACGCAGAAAATCGTTTCGGAGCGCAAGCTGACGACGTTGATGGTCACCCACTCCATGCGTCAAGCGCTCGACTATGGGCACCGCACGATCATGCTGCATGGTGGCGAGATCGTTCTCGACGTCAGCGGCGACAGCCGCAAGACGCTGCAGGTCGAAGACTTGATTGCCATGTTCCGCAAGATGCGCGGCCAGACCTTGGATGACGATGCGCTGCTGATCGGCTGATCCGGTTACCGGATCAGCGCGCCTGGGTCAGCAGGATTTTTGCCGCGAAGACGGAGAAGACGCCGGCGAAGGTAAGATCCATGCCGCGCAGAATCTTCTTGTTGCTCTGCAGCCATCCGGCCAGCCAGTCGGCCGCGAAGACGACGGCAGCGTTCACCGGCATGCCGATCACGATGAAGCAGAAGCCGAGAAACAGTAGCTTCTGCGTCACCGCCGGGTCGCCGGCGCTGACGAACTGCGGCAGGAAGGTCATGAAGAAGATGATGACCTTGGGGTTCAGGAGGTTGACCCAGAAGCCCGAGGAAATATTGGCAAGCGGCGTGCCCTTTGAGGCTTCCACCTTGTTTACCGAAAACTTCGAGCCATAGCGGATCGCCTGGACGGCAAGCCAGAGCAGGTAGGCGGCACCGCCGGTCTTCAGGATCAGGAAGGCCGTCGGCGAAGCTGTAATCAGCGCCGAAACACCGAAGGCGACCAGCATGGTGTGGACCACGATGCCGAGGCTCGTGCCGAGGACGACGAACAGTGCCGCCTTCTTGCCCTGCGCCAGCGCGCGGCTGATTGACAGAGTCATGTCGGGGCCAGGCGTCGCAGCAAGCAGAAGGGTCGCGGCTGCGAAGGCAAGAAGCGTCGGAAAGCTGGGCAGGAAGTCCATGGGTACACTCTGAAAGCCGGAAAACGTCGACCGTTTTTACCCGGCTTCCAGAAAATGTCTAATCAAACCTTCTAATACGACCTATTCCTGCCGCTCGAGATAGGCCTTGAATTTGTCGGCATAATCCTTGTGCCAGCGCGACAGCGGCGGGCGGTTCTCGATGATGTCACCCATCGCCCAGGCCATGCGGCGTTCGTCCACCGCGCGGGCGACGTCGTTGTCCGGGCAGAGGATATAGAAGTCGCCACGTTCCAGGCTTTCGATCATGAAGTTGACCGTCTGTTCGGGAGTCCATGCGGCGGCCGGCTTTTCGGCACGATCGCCCTTGGTGAGGCCGGTGAAGACGAAGCCGGGAATCAGCAAATGGGCAGAGATCTTCGAGCCTTCGGTGTTGCGCAATTCATGCTCGAGCGCTTCGGTGAACACCTTCACGCCGGCCTTCGAGACGTTGTAGGCCGGATTGCCGGGCGGCGTGGTAATGCCCTGCTTGGAACCGGTGTTGATGATAAGACCGGGTTCGCCGTGCGAGAGCATATGCTGGCCGAAGGTCCGCGTTCCATTGATGACGCCAAGCAAGTTGACGCCGACGATGCTGTCCCAATCGGCCTGGGCGCTGAAAATCGACGTCTCGGGGCCGATGCCGGCATTGTTCATAAGAATATGCACTCGGCCGAAGCGCTGGATCACCGTCCGCTCGAGCGCTTCCAGCGAGTCCTTCTGCGCAACGTCGGTTTCAACGGCGAGCACGTTCTCTTCGCCGGAGATCGATTTCAGTTCCTTTGCCGCCTCCGCAAGCCGGTCGCCGCCTAGATCGGCAATGGCGACGCTCATGCCCACCCGGGCAAAGTGTTTCGCCGCGGCAAGCCCGATGCCGGAAGCACCGCCGGTGATGACAGCGACATTGGATTTCTTGATGATGTCTTGGATTTTCGTCACGGCCAGCCACTCCTCAGCATTGTGCGGACGCTGGCAGATATGGGTTGCGCTTTCGGCCTGTCAAACAATATCCGCGCCGCCCGTGGTCGCCGTTGCCCTTGCGTCCTGCGCCGATCTCGCTAAAAGTGCCCAGCCATACCGGGCTTGGCGGGCTTGCCGCTGCCCTTTTGCAACGGACCTCATCATCATGGCATCGCACAAAGACGTAAAGAAAGTTGTCCTCGCCTATTCCGGCGGCCTCGACACCTCGATCATCCTGAAGTGGCTGCAGACCGAACTCGGTGCAGAGGTCGTGACATTCACGGCCGATCTCGGTCAGGGCGAAGAGCTGGAGCCGGCGCGCAAGAAAGCCGAGATGCTCGGCATCAAGGAAATCTACATCGAGGACGTTCGCGAAGAGTTCGTCAAGGACTTCGTCTTCCCGATGTTCCGCGCCAATGCCGTCTATGAGGGCGTCTATCTGCTCGGCACCTCGATCGCACGCCCGCTGATCTCCAAGCACCTGATCGATATCGCCCGCAAGACCGGCGCCGATGCGATCGCGCATGGCGCCACCGGCAAGGGCAACGACCAGGTTCGTTTCGAACTCTCCGCCTATGCTTTGAACCCGGACATCAAGATCATCGCGCCATGGCGCGACTGGGCGTTCAAGAGCCGCACCGATCTGCTGGCCTTTGCCGAAGCGCACCAGATCCCGGTTGCCAAGGACAAGAAGGGTGAGGCGCCGTTCTCCGTCGACGCCAACCTGCTGCACTCGTCGTCCGAGGGCAAGGTTCTGGAAGATCCCGCTCAGGAAGCGCCCGAATACGTGCACATGCGCACGATCTCGCCGGAAGCCGCGCCTGACAAGGCGACGATCATCAAGGTCGGCTTCGAGAAGGGTGACGCGGTTTCGATCAATGGCGTCCGTATGAGCCCAGCGACGCTGCTTGCTACGCTCAACAATTACGGCCGCGACAACGGTATCGGCCGCCTCGACCTCGTGGAAAACCGCTTCGTCGGCATGAAGTCGCGCGGCGTTTACGAAACGCCCGGCGGTACGATCCTGCTTGCCGCGCATCGCGCGATTGAATCCATCACGCTCGACCGCGGTGCCGCGCACCTCAAGGACGAGATCATGCCGCGCTACGCCGAGCTCATCTACTACGGCTTCTGGTTCTCGCCGGAGCGCGAGATGCTGCAGGCGCTGATCGACAAGAGCCAGGAGCATGTCGAAGGCGAAGTGACGCTGAAGCTCTACAAGGGCAACGTCATGGTCATCGGCCGCGAAAGCCCGAAGTCGCTCTACTCCGACAAGCTCGTTACCTTCGAAGACGACCAGGGCGCCTACGACCAGAAGGACGCCGCCGGCTTCATCAAGCTGAACGCGCTGCGCCTGCGCACACTCGCCAAACGCAACCTCTCGAAGTAATCGAGAGCAGAGCGCAAGAGATCAAAGGCCCGCCTCGTGCGGGCTTTCTTCATTCGCCTGTTGTGGCGTTGCGGTGCGTTGCGAGGCGCGCACGAACCAGACATAGCTTACGATCGAAATCAGCGCCATGATCGGGATCACCGTTCCGAAGGCGAGGAGTGGCATGCCGATCAGCGAACCCGCGACGCCGCCGGCAAATCCGCCGCCCATCTGAATGAAGCCCATCATTGCCGAGGCCGAGCCGGCGATATGCGGGAAGGGGTAGAGGCCCGATGTCGTCATGTGTGGCGTCAGGAAAGCCAATCCGAAGGCCAGGAACGCGATCGGCCCCATGATCGAGAGATAGGAGGGCGTCACGAAGTGGACGGACAGCGCAATCATGATGCCGGCGAGCCCGAGTAGCCCAAGCCCGACGCGCACGGAACCGTCGCCGCCCAAGCGCGGCGCCGCATAACGCAGGCAGACGGAGCCCAGGAAGTAGGAACCGGACTGCATCAGCATGCCCAAGCCAAAGGCTGTCGGTGAAAGGCCGACGACCTTGATGAGGATAAAGGGGAGCAGCGTCGCCTGTGCGTAGAGTGCGCCGATCGAGCCACCGAGCACGAGCGAGGCGGAGACGAAGCGGCTTTCGCGTGCAAGCTCCAGATAGGCGCGAAGCAGCGGAACCGGGAGCGCGCGGCGCGGATCCGGCACGCTCGTTTCGCGCATGAACACGATCACTCCAAAACAGATCAGGAGTCCGAAGCCGATCAGAAGGAAGAAGACGGATTGCCAGCCGAAAGCGGCAAGTGCCAATCCACCAATCGTCGGTGCGGCCGCCGGTCCAATGGCGATCATGATGCCGATCAGGTTCATGATGCGCGAGGCTTGGGTTCCGGTGAACTGGTCGCGCACGATGGCGCGGGCAACCGTAATCCCGACGGAGGCGCCAACGCCCTGGATCAGGCGGCCAGCGAGCAGCCATTCGATGCCGGGCGCGAAGGCAGCAAGCAGGCTGCCGACGACATAGATGCCGACAAACAGGAGCGTCGCCGCACGCCGGCCAAAGGCATCCGAAAGCGGACCTGCAAGCAATTGCGCCACAGAGAAGCCGGCGAAATAGACGGAGAGCGTCATCTTGATTGCCGAGTCGGACGTCTGGAACGCATGGACGAGTTCGGGCATCGCCGGCGTGTAAATCGACATCGAGATCGGGCCGATGGTTGCGAGAAGCGCACCGAGCATGCTCGTTCGCCGTTCGCTCATCCGGAATGGGGGCATAGGGGTACTCGGTCTTTGGTAACATGCGCGATCCGCACGAGGGCGGCCGCTTTCCTTCTGTCGGAAGCTGCGTGATCCGGCAATTCAAAAATCTCATGGGTCGCCATGACAGCTTGACGCCTTTCTATTGGCGCATAAGCTGCGGCGGTCCCTTCTGGAGTTTGTTGATGACCCAATCCCTGCTCGCGGGCGCCTTTCTGGCAGCTCTTCTCTACGTGCTCATTCCAGGGCCTGCCTTCCTCGCGCTGCTTGGTATCGGTGCGGGGCAGGGACGCCGCGCCGGCGCGCTGTTCGTCGGCGGCCATCTGGTCGGCGATCTGCTCTGGGCGTCGCTGGCACTGATCGCGATCATCGGCGCCAAGACGATCGGCACTTTTGTCTTCGACGCGCTCGGGCTTCTCTGCGGTTTCTACCTCGCCTGGATCGGCTGGAATGCGGTGCGCGCAAAGCCGAAGGGTGACGGGCAGGCATTGATGGTCGTGGAGCGACCGTTCCGTCGCGGCCTGATCTTCGGCGTGACCAATCCGAAGGGATATCCAGTCGCGCTCGCGACGTTCACTGCGCTCGTTGCCGGCTCTGCAAGCGCACTGCAGTTTCACACGCTGCCGGTTCTGCTGGCGGTTTCGTTCCTGGGCTTCATCGTGGCGGACATGATCCTGATTACCGTCATTGGCGCGGGAACCGTCCGGCGATTCTATCGAGCGCACGAGCGGTTGATCGTCCGCTGCTCGGGCGTCCTGTTCATGGGTTTCGCAGCGCAGGCCCTTTGGCATGCGACGCCCGGCCTGCTCGGGTGGCGGAAAGCCTGAGATCAGACGTCGAGGAAGCTGACGACGGAATTCAGCCGTTCCACTGTTTCCCGGTCACCGATCGATGTCGCGATCTGCAGCTGGTCTTTGTAGTAGTCCCGGAAATTGAAGCTCGTCGCGTCGGTAACGGCGGACAGGTCGAGAATGTTGCCTGATGGATCGATCGTTCGCATCGGCAGCGGCTCGGAAATGGCGGCGAATGTATCCTGATCGATTGCGCCGGCATCGAAGCTCTGCCTTGCATACTGGCGCAGTTCACTGGCGCTGATCGCGGAAAAATCAGGCGTATCTGCGCTCGTTTCATCAATATGGAACGCCGTCGAAGCCTTCGTTGTTGTGCCGAGCTGCGCTTCTAATTCGTTGTAACTGCTTGGATTATCTTGGTTTCTTCTGAAAAGGAAATTCGGCGAAGACCGCACAGAAAGGATTTCCATGGCGCGTATCCACTGCAAAAGGATGATCGTGAAACTACCGCGCGTGGCGAACGTGCGTCAATCGTTAACGATCAGTTAATTCTTATGCATCATTTCTTGCCATGAACTTTTTCGCAGTCAGGCCGGGAGATGCGCGCCTGATCGGCAATACCAATTGCGGGCGCGCATCCCTATATTGCCTGTTCAGTTGCCTGCCACAAAGGATCTCCGCATGCCTTCCACACCAGAATTCAACCCCGCACTCGTCGAATGGAACGGTCTCCACGGCCTGCCGCGTTTCGATGCACTCAATGACGGCGACTTTGGTCCCGCCTTTGATGCTGCGCTTGCCGCGCATGAGAAGGAGATCGACGCGATCGCGGGCAATCCGGAGGCGCCGACATTCGAGAATACCGTCGTTGCTCTCGAGATCGCGGGCGATGAGCTGTCACGCGTATCGGCATTGTTCTGGAACAGGGCGGGTGCTCACACCAACGATACGATCCAAGCGCTGGAACGGGACATCTCGCCGAAGATGTCGCGCCATTACTCCAAGATCGGCATGAACGCCGCACTCTTTGCCCGCATCGATGCCCTGTGGGAAGCGCGTGAAAGCCTTGGCCTGACGCTGGAGCAGACGCGCGTGCTGGAGCGGCACTGGAAAGGCTTCGTCAAATCGGGTGCGAAGCTGCCGAAAGCCGAGCAGGAGGAGCTCGCGGGCATCAACGAAAGGCTTGCCGGTCTTGGCACCCAGTTCGGGCAGAACGTGCTCGCCGATGAAAAGAACTGGGCGCTCATCCTTTCCGACGGGGCCGACCTCGAGGGTATCCCCGAGTTCCTGAAGGATGCGATGGCCGCGGCTGCGCGCGAGCGAGGCGAGGAGGGCAAATTTGCCGTTACCCTGTCGCGCTCGATCATCGAACCGTTCCTCACCTTCTCCGAACGGCGGGATCTGCGTGAGCAGGCCTTCAAGGCTTGGGTTGCGCGCGGCGAGAACGATGGCGCGACCGACAATCGCGGCATCATCCGCGATACACTTGCGCTTCGCGACGAGGTGGCAAAGCTCCTCGGTTACGGCAACTTCGCGGAATTGAAGCTCGACAACACAATGGCGAAGACGCCGGATGCCGTGAACCACCTGCTTCAGGAGGTATGGACGAAGGCGGTCAAGCGCGCCGGCGAGGAGGAGGCAGACATCGCCAGGCTGATTGCGGACGAAGGCAAGAACCACGACGTCATGCCCTGGGATTGGCGGCACTATGCCGAGAAGATCCGGGGGCAGCGGTACAATTTTTCCGAGGCCGAGCTGAAGCCCTACCTGCAGCTCGAGAAGATTATCGACGCCTGCTTCGACGTCGCCGGCCGGCTGTTCGGCATTCGCGCTGTCGAGAAGAAGGGCGTTCCGGCCTACCATCCTGATGTTCGCGTCTTCGAAATCCGCGACCGCGAGGACAGGCTGGTGGCACTCTTCCTTGGCGATTACTTTGCCCGTAGCTCGAAGCGCTCCGGCGCCTGGATGAGCTCGTTCCAATCGCAGCACAAGCTGCCGTTGAAGAACGGTCGCAACGGCGAATTGCCGATCATCTACAATGTCTGCAATTTCGCGAAGCCCGCCGAAGGCAAGCCGGCGCTCCTTTCGCTCGACGATGCACGCACGCTGTTCCACGAGTTCGGTCATGCGCTGCACGGGATGCTGTCGAACGTCACCTATCCGTCGGTGTCGGGCACGGGCGTCTCGCGTGATTTCGTAGAATTGCCGTCACAGCTTTACGAGCACTGGCTAACGGTGCCTGCGATCCTGAAGCAATATGCCGTGCATTTCGAAACCGGCGAGCCGATGCCGCAGGCGTTGCTCGACAAGGTTCTGGCCGCGCGCACCTTCAATTCCGGTTTCAATACGGTTGAATTCACCTCCTCCGCGCTCGTCGACATGGCGTTCCACACTCGCGACAAGGTCGAGGATCCGATGGCTGTGCAGTCCGAGGTGCTGTCCGAGCTTGGCATGCCGAAGTCGATCGTCATGCGTCATGCCTCGCCGCACTTCCAGCACATCTTCTCCGGCGGTTATTCAGCCGGCTACTATTCCTACATGTGGTCCGAGGTTCTCGATGCTGACGCCTTTGCCGCCTTCGAGGAAACCGGCGACGCGTTTAATCGCGAGATGGCCGCCAAGCTGAAAGACAACATCTACTCCGTCGGCGGCGCGATCGATCCCGAGGATGCTTACAAGGCTTTCCGTGGCAAGCTGCCGAGCCCGGATGCAATGCTGGTGAAGAAGGGGCTTGCGACCTTCGAGGAACTGTCCGGCAGTGATGCCTAACAGGTCCGGGATTGCGCCTCTTCGCCATCCCGATCATGACGCAGCCGGCGCTCCTCTGCTCAGCCTGCTGCGTCCTAGCGGGCTGGCCGCGGAATAACGATTTTCACGCAGCACGCATTTCGGCTTCCCTGCCGGGCCTCTCGCTTAACAAAACTGTCGCGGAAGTTTCGAAAAACCGTCATGCCGTCTTCAAGAAGATGACATGACGACCGCCATAGGTTCGGCGCGGGAGGCTCTCTCCCGCTCGAGCAAGCCGGACACACCTTGGCATGAAACTGACCGAAACGACCCGCCGGCGCTTCCTATCGTCCATGGGAGCGGTCGGCGGATTTTCACTGGCAGGGCTGGCGATGCCCTATTATGCGCGTGGTTCCTCCAGTCGTCCGGTCTTCACATCCGGCGTCCAGTCCGGCGACATTGATGTCAGCTCCGGCGTGATCTGGACGCAGCTGGACCGGCCCGCGCGACTGCATGTCGAATACTCGACGAGCGACAGGTTCGCCAATGCGGTGCGCATCGCGCCCATAGACGTCACGCCACAAACCGGTCTTGCCGGGAAGCTGCTGCTTCAGGATCTTCCGCCTGACCAGGACATATTCTACCGCTTCCGTGCGGCCGACCTGCAGGACATCAACGATCTTTCGGAGCCTATCCCGGGTCAGTTTCGAACGGCGCCATCGGGCAAGCGCAGCATCCGCTTCGCTTGGTCGGGCGATACGGCTGGTCAGGGCTGGGGCATCGACGACGAGGGCATGCGCACCTATCAGACGATCGCCTATCACCGTCCGGATTTCATGATCCACTCCGGCGATACGATCTACGCCGACAATCCGATGCCTGATGAAATCAAGCTGCGAGACGGCAGTGTCTGGAAAAACAGGATCGTCACCGAGGCAAAGCGCGGCATCGCCCAGACGCTCGACCAGTTTCGCGGGCAATGGGCCTACAACTTGCTCGATGATCACGTGAAGCAATTCAACGCGGTCTGTCCCGTCTTCTATCAATGGGACGATCATGAGGTGCTGAACAATTGGTCGCCATCGACCGACCTTCGCGACGACGACCGCTATACGGAAAAATCCGTCACGACACTCGCCAGTCGCGCCAGCCGCGCCTTTCACGAAATGACACCAATCCGCTATGTCGCCGATGAGCCCGGCCGCATCTACCGCAAAATCTCCTATGGTCCATTGCTCGACGTCTTCTTCGTGGACCTGCGCGCTTATCGCGGTCCCAACAGCCTTGGCGTTGATGCCACCTTCTCTGACAGCTCCCGTCTGCTGGGCGAGCGCCAGGTGGCATGGCTGAAGCGTGAACTGGTTCGCTCGACGGCGACCTGGAAAGTGATTGCCTGCGATCTGCCGATCGGACTGGTGATCTGGGACGACTACGGCCACCGGAGCGGCAACGAGTCGATCTCGAATGGTGATGATGGTGCCCCGCTCGGCCGCGAGGTGGAGTTTGCCGATTTGCTGCGGTTCATCCGCGATGCCGCCATATCCAACATGATCTGGCTGACGGCTGACGTACACTATACCGCTGCGCACCACTACGATCCCGGCAAGGCGAAGTTCCGGGAGTTCCTGCCGTTCTGGGAATTTGTGGCAGGTCCTCTCCATTCGGGAACCTACGGTCCGCAGCAACTCGACATGACCTTCGGGCCACAGGTGAAGTTCATGAAAGCAGCGCCTGGCGGCTCGGAGCAGAACTTGCCGCCGTCGGCCGGCATGCAGTTCTTCGGGCTCGTCGACATCGACGGGCAGACCGAGCAACTGACCGTGAGGTTGATGGACCGGAACGATACGGAACTGTGGCGGATGACCCTCGACCCGCAGATATCGAGTTGACGACATGCATGGCAGGCAATCCGGCGTCCCCCCCTTTCGCAAAAGCGAAAAACACTGTATGAGCCGCCCAAATGAAATTGGCGCCTTCTCCCAGCGCGGCGCCCCAGCCTCAGAGATATAGAAATATGGCACTTCGCAACATCGCGATTATCGCGCACGTTGACCATGGCAAGACGACACTGGTTGACGAGCTCCTGAAACAGTCCGGCTCGTTCCGCGAGAACCAGCGCGTCGCAGAACGCGTCATGGATAGCAACGACCTGGAAAAAGAGCGCGGCATCACGATTCTTGCCAAGGCGACCTCGGTTGAGTGGAAGGGTGTCCGCATCAACATCGTCGACACCCCCGGCCACGCCGACTTCGGTGGCGAAGTCGAGCGTATTCTCTCGATGGTGGATGGCGCGATCGTTCTCGTCGACGCTTCCGAAGGCCCGATGCCGCAGACGAAGTTCGTCGTCGGCAAGGCGCTGAAGGTCGGCCTTCGCCCGATCGTCGCGATCAACAAGATCGACCGTCCCGACGGCCGCCACGAAGAAGTCATCAACGAAGTCTTTGACCTCTTCGCAAACCTCGACGCGACCGATGAGCAGCTCGACTTCCCGATCCTCTACGGTTCGGGCCGTGACGGCTGGATGAACGTCAACCCGGAAGGCCCGAAGGACCAGGGTCTGGCGCCGCTTCTCGACCTCGTGCTCGAGCATGTTCCGGAGCCGACGGTTCACGAAGGTCCGTTTACGATGATCGGAACGATCCTCGAAGCCAACCCCTTCCTCGGCCGCATTATCACCGGCCGTATCAATTCCGGCTCGATCAAGCCGAACCAGGCCGTCAAGGTTCTGCACGCCGATGGCAAGACGATCGAAACCGGGCGTATTTCCAAGATCCTGGCTTTCCGCGGTATCGAGCGTCAGCCGATCGAAGAAGCGCATGCCGGCGACATCGTCGCGATCGCCGGTCTTTCCAAGGGCACTGTCGCCGATACCTTCTGTGATCCCTCGGTCACCGAGGCGCTGCAGGCGCAGCCGATCGATCCGCCGACCGTCACCATGTCGTTCATCGTCAACGACAGCCCCTACGCTGGCACCGAAGGCGACAAGGTCACCTCGCGCGTCATCCGCGACCGTCTGTTCAAGGAAGCCGAAGGCAACGTTGCGCTGAAGATCGAAGAATCCTCCGAAAAGGATTCGTTCTTCGTCTCCGGCCGCGGCGAGTTGCAGCTTGCCGTTCTCATCGAAACGATGCGCCGCGAAGGTTTCGAACTGGCCGTGTCGCGTCCGCGCGTCGTCATGCACAAGGACGAAGCGACCGGCGAAATGCTGGAGCCAATCGAAGAAGTCGTTATCGACGTTGATGAAGAGCATTCCGGCGTCGTCGTCCAGAAGATGTCGGAGCGCAAGGCCGAAATGGCCGAGCTGCGTCCGTCGGGCGGCAACCGCATCCGTCTGAAGTTCTTCGCGCCGACGCGCGGCCTGATCGGTTACCAGTCGGAACTGCTGACGGATACGCGCGGGACGGCCGTGATGAACCGTCTGTTCCATGACTATCAGCCGTACAAGGGTGAGATCGGCGGCCGCGTCAACGGCGTGCTGCTTTCCAACGACAATGGCGAGGCTGTCGCCTATGCTCTGTTCAACCTGGAAGATCGCGGCCCGATGATCATCGACGCGGGCGAGAAGGTCTATGCCGGTATGATCATCGGCATCCACAGCCGCGACAACGATCTCGAAGTCAACGTCTTGAAGGGCAAGAAGCTGACCAACATCCGCGCAGCCGGCAAGGATGAAGCCGTCAAGCTGACGCCTCCGATCCGCATGACGCTCGATCGCGCGCTCTCCTGGATCCAGGACGATGAACTGGTCGAAGTCACGCCGAAGTCGATCCGCCTGCGCAAGATGTACCTCGACCCGAACGAGCGCAAGCGCATGGAAAAGGCGAAGTACGCTTAAGCGACTGAAGTCTTTCAAGCTTCAACCCCGGCCTTCGTGCCGGGGTTTTTTATTTGTGCAGTTTGCCGAATCTTGCTTGTCGCAATAGTTAAAAAAGCGTTAAATTTCAGCCGTCGTCCACATTTTAAGCCTGTGGGCAAAGGGCCTGAATGCGCGGCGCGCATATGGTTAATTGCCGACAATCGGACCAGAGTAAGCGTTATGAAGACGTTGTCGATCGATGTTCGGCGGGCCGAGCCGCACGATTCCCGAGCCATATCGGAAGTGCATCGGCTTGCGTGGCAACACACCTATGCGGGGATCATTCCGCATCGTGCGTTGCGGCAAATGATCGAGCGTCGCGGTGAGAATTGGTGGCGCAAGGCCACCCGCGGACCCGCAACGCTTCTCGTTCTCGACGTCGCCGGCACGGTCGCAGGCTACGCAACACTCGGCCTCAATCGTGCCCGTGCACTTCCCCAGGAAGGCGAGATCTACGAACTCTATCTTCGACCGGAGTACCAGGGGATTGGCCTCGGACACCTGCTTTTTGGTGAGGCGAGGCGCCTGCTGAAGTCGCTCGGTTGCAATGGACTGGTTGTCTGGTGCCTCGAGGAAAACGAGACGGGCGCTCAGTTCTATCGCAGCCACGGCGGCGTTGACTATTGCGAAGGCATGGAAACTTTCGACCAAAAGCAGTTAAAGAAAATCGGCTTTATCTGGGGTTGAATCACCGAGCTTTGAGCGGAGCTTTTTCACTGAAATCGCTTTGCCTGGCAGCAATTGTCGGTCGCTAAAACTTGCAAATCATATTCAACTTATATAAGTCGCGGCTCACGCTCTTGGTGCGCGTGGGAGAACAAGCATGTTGGATGGCTTTTGGACGCGTATCGACCACGTGGGCGATAGGCCGGCCCTCTTGTTGTCGTCCCGACCTGCAATCACCTATCGCGAACTCGCAGATCGTGTTGCGTCGCTAAGCCGTGAATTAGGCACGAGCAAGAAGCTTGTCGCGATAGAGGCGGCACAATCCGAGCATTCGATCATCGCCTATCTCGCGGCCCTTGCCGGCGGGCATGCCGTGGCGCTGTTGCCGCCGGAGGACGGCGTGGCCTCGTCGTCCTTCATGGAGCGATTTGCACCCGAGATCGTCTACCGCCGCGAGGGCGGGCGCTGGCGGCTCACCGAAACAAATCTCGGTTCCCGTGATGTGGCCATGCATGCTGATCTCGCCCTGATGCTTGTGACATCAGGGAGTACGGGCAGTGGCAAGGCCGTGAGATTGTCGAAGACGGCCGTTGCCGCCAATGCAGAGCAGATCGCCGACTATCTTGGCCTGCATCCGGGCGATATTGGCGCCCTGGTCCTGCCATTTCATTATTCCTACGGATTGTCGGTGCTCAATTCCCACCTTGCGGTCGGTGCCGCTGTCTGGATGCCCGGGACATCAGTCCTCGAGCCGACATTCCTGGATGATTTCAGGGCAGCGCGATGCACGAATTTTGCAGGTGTCCCGCATTCCTACGAGCTCTTGGAGCAACGTGGATTTCGCCAACAGCGCTATCCTGATCTTCGCTTCATGACGGTTGCCGGAGGACGCATGGAGCCGGAGGCGGTGCGACGTTATCATGGCTGGCTGCAGGGTGCGGGGCAGCGCTTCTATGTGATGTACGGGCAGACAGAGGCGACGGCGCGAATTGCTTATGTCCCTCCCGAGCGTCTGCCAGGCAGTGCCGATCGGATCGGGATTGCGGTGCCGGGCGGTGAACTGTGGCTGGTCGACGACCAGGGAGTGACGATCACGGGCACCGACGTTGCCGGGGAACTCGTCTATCGCGGACCGAACGTCATGCTCGGCTACGCCGAGGCGCGTCAAGATCTGGCGGGAGGCGCTGATATCGAGGAGCTTCGGACCGGCGATCTTGCTACGCGCGATGAGAATGGCCTGTTTCGAATCACGGGCCGCCTGCGGCGGATGTCGAAGATTGGCGGTGTCCGTCTCGGTCACGACGCGCTCGAAACGGCGCTGGCTGCGAAAGGTATTGCTGCCGCTGTTGTTGGCAACGACCAGCAGTTGCTTGCGGCCTTTACGGGCCCGCAAGACGAGAAAGTTGTTCGTGAGGCGCTGGCGATGCTTGCATGTATCGGCTTGCCGCAGGTGCGTGCGATCGCCCTTAGGGAATTGCCACGGTTGGCCAACGGCAAGATCGACTACGAACAACTTCGCTTGCGCATGGAAGAGCCGCCGGCACGCGAGAAAGCAACGGTCATAAGCCTGTTTCGCGAGGTGTTCTTCCCGCTGCAGGTTTCGCCCCAGGACAACTTTGCAGAGCTTGGCGGAGATTCGCTGCGTTACCTTGAGCTTACCGTTGGTCTTGAGCGGCTGCTCGGCACGGTGCCGGATGGCTGGGAAAAGATGAGTGTTGGCGCTCTGTCGGCTTTATCGCATTCGACGAGCGCCCGACGAACGATCGCCAGCGATATCCTCCTGAAATCGATCGCAATTCTGCTGGTCGTGCTGCATCACGCGACGCCGTGGCCGATTCCGGGCGGTGCCGGTACAATGCTCGTGCTGTGCGGATACGGACTGGCACGCTTCCAATCGAGTGCGCTTTTCGCCGGCGATCTGAGGCGCTTCCTGCGGCCGCTCGGTCTCGTTCTCTGGCCCTATTACCTCGTCGTCCTTGGCTTCAGCATTGCCTGGGGCGCAATACCATGGGCCTCGGTGTTTCTTGTCGGAAACCTCGGCTTCGCCCAGCCAGGGCGACACGAGATGCTGCCTTATCTCTACTGGTTCGTGGAAACCTTCGCGCAGCTTCTGCTGCTTTGGGGGACGCTGTTTGCGGTGCCGCCTGTTCGGCGTTTCGCTGTCAGGGATCCGTTCCGTTTCGGCATGCTGCTGCTGGCCTTTGCGGTGCTCGCACACTTCGTTATCCCAGCGCTCTGGCCAGTTGGCCAAAGGCAGATATTCACTCTTGCATGGGTGCTGCACCTTGCGGTTTTCGGGTGGTGCGCGGCATTTGCGAATTCGGCGGGAAAACGGCTTGCAGTCATCGCCGCCGGGTGCGCGGTGATGCCGCTCATGGCCTATACCGGTGGAAACTGGGCAGGCTCCTGGATCCTTTACGGCATGCAGGTGCCGGTGCTCGCGGTTCTTCTCTATCTGCCTCGGGTCAGGCTGCCGGCACTGCTTGCTGCCGTGTCCGTTTCGATCGCAACTGCGAGTTATCACATCTACCTGCTGCATCGTATCCTGCCGGAAGTCATATTTGATACCGGCAATCCCAAGATCTTCACGGCGCCGCTGCCGGTCGCGATCTCGGTGGCATCAGGCCTCGTGACCGGCATCCTTGCTTACCGGCTGCAGCGTCGAATGATGCTTGGCCACCAGTTGTGGAGAGGGTTGAGGCAACTCGCCCGTCGCCTGCGCTACGTGCCAGCAGGCCGACGAAGGACGCTGCTCGGAGCCGGTGCGGCGTTTGCGCGGGAACAACACGGAAGCCGCGTATCGCCCTGAACGTCGGTCTGCCGACGCCCGCAGGCGGATCTCAAATCGACACTGGCGTGTTGCGTTGCGGGATGATTCCCAGTATCTGGCAACCATCGACTTAACCTTTAGAGGGAAGCTCTATGCGCATCGACGCGATTTCCATCGGCAAGAACCCGCCGGAAGATGTCAACGTAATCGTTGAGGTGCCCGTCGGCGGCCACCCGATCAAATACGAGATGGACAAGGAAGCCGGTACGCTCGTTGTCGATCGCTTCCTCTATACGCCGATGACCTATCCGGGCAATTACGGCTTCGTGCCGCACACACTTTCTGAAGACGGCGATCCGATCGACGTCCTGATCGCCAGCACGCGTCCGCTTGTTCCGGGCTGCGTCATCAACGTGCGCCCGATCGGCGTTCTGAAGATGGAGGACAATTCCGGCAAGGATGAGAAGATCATCGCCGTGCCGTCGCCGAAGCTGACGCTGCGCTACGAGAAGGTAAAGGACTTTACCGACCTTCCGGAGATCACGCTGAAGCAGATCGAGCACTTTTTCGAGCACTACAAGGATCTCGAACCCGGCAAGTGGGTGAAGATCTTCGGCTGGGGTGATTCCAAGGAAGCCGGCGCGCTGATCCTCGAGGCGATCGAACGCGCCAAGAAGGAAAAGGCGTAATCAACTCTCCACGAGAGCACTCAATTTCCTGATCAAATCCTCCGGGTCGCTATCGATCCGGAGGATTTTTTTGCGCGACGTATCGCCGGAGGCGATCCTGACGGATGACTTTGCAACACCAAGCGACTTGGCCACCAGCGCGACCAATGCCTTGTTCGCCTTGCCCTTCTCGGGAACGGCCGTCACTCTGACTTTGAGGTGGGACTTGCCTTCGGCGTCTATTTCCACACCGTCAATTGCGTCGCGTCCGCCATTGGGGGTCAGACGAACTGCGAGAGAGATGTGATCGGTGAACGCAGCCCATGGCTGGCTCATGCCACCAGCGGGAAGATCGAATTCCACATCAGCGAACGCACGAAGAAGATGATCAGCAGCAGGATGATCGGCGAGATGTCGATGCCGCCGAGGTTCGGCAGCACGCGGCGGATCGGTCGCAGCAGCGGTTCGGTCACGTTGTAGAGGAACATGCCGACCGAATTGACGAACTGGTTGCTAGAGTTGATCACGTTGAACGCATACAGCCAGGAAAAGATAGCGCTGGCGATCAGCACCCAAGTGTAGAGATTCAACGCCAAATCAATGGTTTGAAAAAGCGCAAGCATTGCCGTCTCCAGTTCGTTGTTGACAGACATGTAGACATTGGCGACTAAACGAGCAAGTGCTGTCTCGAAACGCATTGTAAATCATGTTTAACAGCGGCGTCGCGCGTTGGCGTCTGGCCTGTTGTCTTGGAAAGCCTTCATGTCCTTTTCGCCAACCGGAGATCGTTTTGCCGCGTTCCGGCATTCGTCCTACACCCGGTTCTTCTTCGCACGGTTTCTGTTGTCTTTTTCGCAGCAGATCGTCAGTGTCGCCGTCGGCTGGCAGATGTATGACCAGACCGGCAGCGCGATCTATCTCGGCCTGATTGGCCTCGTGCAATTTCTGCCGTCGCTGGTGCTGATTCTTGTCACCGGATCCGTCGCTGACCGACACAATCGACGTGCGATCGCCGCCATCTGCTCGCTCGTCAGCGCGTTGTGTACGCTGGCGCTGCTATTGATGACGATAACCGGCACGTTCTCGCCGTTGCCTGTGTTTGCCGTTCTGCTGGTTTTCGGCATCGAGCGCGCCTTCATGTCGCCGGCAGTGCAATCGCTGGCCCCGAACCTTGTGCCGCCGCAGGATCTGTCGAATGCCATCGCCTGGAATTCGTCTTCGTGGCAACTGGCGGCGATCACGGGGCCGGTTCTCGGCGGGCTCCTCTATGGCATCAGCCCTCATACGGCTTACACCGTCGCTGTCGTCTTCGCTGCCCTTGGCGCAGCGCTGCTCTATATGATCCCCAAACCGCCGCAGAAGACGACTGGCGAAGCCAAGAGCTGGGATATGATCCTCGGTGGCTTCCGCTTCATTCGCGCCGAAAAAGTCGTGCTCGGCGCCATATCGCTCGACCTCTTTGCGGTGCTGCTCGGCGGCGCGACGGCACTGATGCCGATTTTCGCGCGCGATATCCTGACACTCGGCCCCTGGGGGCTTGGCCTCCTGCGCTCGGCGCCCGGGGTTGGCGCGATCGCCATGGCGATTTTTCTCGCTGCCTATCCGCTGAGGCACAGTGCCGGCATTGCCATGTTCATCGGCGTCGCCCTGTTCGGCATCGGCACTGTCGTCTTCGGGTTTTCGACCAGTACGGAACTGTCGATCGCAGCGCTGGCCATCATGGGTGCGGCCGATATGATTTCCGTCTACGTGCGAGAGAGCCTGATTGCGCTCTGGACGCCGGACGAACTGCGCGGCCGGGTCAATGCCGTCAACATGGTCTTCGTGGGTGCCTCCAACGAACTCGGCGAATTCCGAGCAGGCACAATGGCTTCGATTTTCGGCGCCGTCCCCGCCGTTGTGATCGGTGGCGTTGGAACACTTGCCGTGGCGGCAATTTGGGCAACGAGCTTTTCGAAGCTGCGCAAGATCGACACGCTTGATGCGCCGGAGCGGCGAGGGCAAGTGTGACGGCCTTCAGGTCGAGACGATGAGCTCTGCTTCGATTTCGACCGGAAAGTTTAGCGGCAGGCCGGCAACGCCGATCGCGGATCGGGAGTGACTGCCCACCTCCGGTCCGAACACCTCGATGATCAGCTCGGTGAAGCCATTGATTACGGCGGGCGGATTGGCAAAGCGCGGCGCGCAATTCACCATACCGAACACGCGGCACCAGCCGGAAATGCGATCAAGGCTGCCCAACTCCCGCTTCAGGCTGCCCAACATCGAAAGAGCTACTTTCCGAGCGGATGCCTTAGCCTCCTCAATGGAGATGTTTTCGCCAACGGCTCCGAACGGACCGGCGGGCGTACCATCGGTATTCTGCGGACCATGGCCTGAGACGAACGCGCGATTGCCGCGCACGTTCACCCACGGAAACGGAAGGACCATGTTGGAAGGCAGTTTCAGGGGCTGTGGTAGAACCAATCCCATCGCGGCAAGTCTCTGCTCGTAGTTAGCCATGGAATTCCTCCGGAGATAGCTTGCTGGTCATTGCTCGGGCACGGAGATTTCCAAGATCTGATCCTGGATCGGAACGCATTCTTGCTGGTGAATATCGCCAGAGTGGATTCTAGCACGACGCGGTGCGGGGCGCACGCTGCTAAGCGGGAAGGGCGGCCTTGGATGTCGCGACGGACTTGGCCGCCTTGCCTTTGAAAACGATGTCAAGGAACTCGTTCAGCCATGCTTTCAGCGGCGCGTCGAAGAGCATTCGTCCTTCCAGATGTTCACGACCCTGCTGTGCGTTCGGAAGAATGAAGCGATGGGCGCCGTGAACCACCCAGCGGTGCATCATCGCGCGCGTCAGCTCTGCGTGGAACTGCAGACCCCAGGCATGGCCGCCGTAGCGAAAGGCCTGATTGGGATAGGTATCTCCCTCCGCCAGCAGCTCCGCGCCGTGCGGCAGGTCAAAGCCTTCGCGGTGAAAGTGATAAACCATCCTCGGCCAGTGCATCAGCAGTCGGCCTTTCTCGGTGGGGCGTAGCGGATACCAACCGATCTCGGTGGAGCCATCGGCGTTCGCCTGAACCTTGCCGCCGAGTTGCCTGACCAGCATCTGTGCGCCAAGGCAGATGCCGAGCAGCGGGCGCTTCTCCCTCAGCGGCACATCGAGCCAGTTGATCTCCGTCTTGACGAAATCATCCGTATCGTTGGCGCTCATTGGTCCACCGAAGACAACGGCTCCTGCGTGCTCGGCAAGCGTGGAGGGAAGCTTGTCGCCGAGAGCCGGGCGCCGGATATCGAGCCGATACCCCTTCTCGACCAGCAGCTGACCAACCCGGCCAGGGCTCGAGCGCTCCTGATGCAGAACAATCAGAACCGGAGGTTGGATGTGCTCGGGTAAACGGTCAGTCGGCATCGTCCTGTACCACCTCGGTATCCGTGACCCGTCGTGCTGCCTCCTGCCGCTTCTGGATCCGCTCACGCGCGGAAACGCCGAGAAGTTCGGCGATCCGCCAGATCGCGTCATCCTCCATCTCGCTGCGCTCGCCATCGGCATAGACGATGTCCCAGAGGACTCCGATTAGTTCGAGCCGCTGTTCCGTGTTGAGGTGGCGCTTGAGATCCGAGGTGAAGCGGTAGTAGTCGACGGCATCGCTCTCTGCCTCCTGACCGGCGGCCATCAGCGCATCGAGCTGCTTGCGGTCTAGCCCATACTGATCTTTCAGCAGCTTGCGAAGTCGCTTCGTCTCACTGTCCTTGACCTGACCGTCGGCCTCCATGACCTGCATGCAGAGCGCGGCCACAGCGATGCGCGGATCATCGGGGGCGAAGCCTTTCTTTGCATTGTCGGAAGTCAGATTCTGAAAGAATTCCTGGAAGCGTTCGAACATTTAGGTCCTGTTTGTCTAGAAAAGGCGAAGCCGTGTCTTGGGTTCTGGCTCCGCCGCTGGATTGCGAACGCCGGGATCGTCCGGCAGGCCACCAAAGAAGGGGCGCGGTTCGGGTGAAGTTGCAGCTTCTGCCGCCTGCTTGCTTGGCGCCGGCGGTTTCGGAGATGGACGCGCCGCCTCGGCTATCGTGGCAGCCCGCTCGAGTTCGATGATACGGTGATCGCTGGCCAGGCTTTCGGAGCGAGCTTCGCGCACGGGCGGCAGCGTTTTCAGCGCGCTGTCGATGGAGATCGTCGTGCTTTCATCGACCGCTTTGTCCACATGGTCGAAAGGCGCCTTCCAGACAAAGGCATCCAGTCGACCCGTGACGGGTGAGAGTGGTAGCCATTTGTCGGAAACGAAGCCATCCGCCACCCACGCCGGATCGCGCGGCGCCTTAAGGGCCTGCGCAAGCCAATGGCGAATACGACCCTGATCGCCGGTTTCAGCCTCCTCGATATCCGCGAGCAGCAGGAAGGCGGCTTCGCGTGGCTCGATACGGGCAGCGGCTTCCGCCTTGGCGCGGGCTTTTGCAAAGTCCTGGGTGTCGAGAGCGGTCTGCGCCACGAGAAGCAAGGATTCGACGTTGTTTGGCCGCATCCCCTCCAGGCGCTCGGCGCGCTTCAGGCGGTCAGCGGCAGAGTCGCCGCTGCGGGCGCGAACATAGGTGCGGCCGATGTCGGGGTGCGGCGCGGACTTCCACGCCTGCTCGAGGATGGACGCCGCCTTGCGCAGCTTGTCTTCGCGGAACAGCGCCTTCGCGGCGATAATTGCGGCAGGCTCGAAGTCGGCGGCGAGCTTGAGCGCATGCGTGGCGTCGTCGCGCGCGCCCGCTGGATCGTTTTCTAGTTTTTCGGTGGCGCGGGCGGTCAACAGCACGGCGCGAAGTCGGTCAGCCTCGGCCCTTTCGATGACGCGGCCTGCCTTTTGCTGCTCCAGCAACCGCATCGCATCATCCCAGCGGCCTGCCTGGCTGCGATACTCGAGCGTTGCCTGGGCAGCCCAAGGCAAGTAGGGCGCGTTGTCGGCAGCCTTTTCCGCATACTGGCGCGCTGCCTCACTGGCGCCGAGCCGCTTGGCTTCCAGATACAGTCCGCGCAGCCCGAGTTCGCGGGTCTCGGGATCGTTGGTCATCGCTTCGAATTTGGCCCGGGCTTCGTCGTGGCGACCCTCGATCAGCGCTGCCTGTGCCTCGAGGAGAGCGATCAGCGGCTCCTGATCGGCGCGAATCAGACCGCGGGAGCGTGCGGCCATCTTGCGCGCCATCACCGCATTGCCGGCACCCGCTGCGATCAGGCCTGTTGATAGTGCCTGATAGCCGCGATCACGCTTGCGGGCACGAAAGTACCGGGTGACGGAATAGGGCGACAGCCACAGCGTTCGCAGCAACCACCACAGGACCATCACCGCCGCAATCAGTGCGATCAGGGCGCTTGCCGCAACGATAAGCCGGGTCTGGTAGAGCTGTCCTTCCCAGATCAGCGAAAGGTCGCCGGGGCGATCGGCCAGCCAGGAAAATCCGTAGCCGAGTGCCAGGACGAGGAGGGCAAATATGACGAGCCTGACCATGCCTCAGCCCTCCTTGCCGGCGTTGGAAACGGCCTTGGACAAGGCGCTGCCCACCAGATCCTCGACACGGATGCGAGCTTCAAGCGATTGTTTGAAGGCGGCGGATGCCTGTTTCGCCTGAGCCGGCAGATTGGCCCATTCGGATGCGGCGCCCTGCAGGTCGCCGTTCTTCACCTTGTCCTCCATGCGTGCGGCGATCGCCTCTACGCTCTCGCCCTCGACATTGCCGACGGGACGAACCTTCACCAACGATTTGGCACTCGCCATCAATCGGTCGGACCAACTCTGGTTGGGGTCGGTCTGATTAACGGAATCGACGATAGCCGTTGCGACGTCCGGTACCTGGCGGACCAGCTCGGCACGCGAGGGAACGCCGGTCTCCGCGAAATTGCGCAGATCTGTGGTCGCGGGATCATCAGGGGAGACGCCGGCAAACGTGTCGAGTTCGGCAACGAACGGCCCGCCGCGATCGATCGCCGCCTTCAGCGCGGCGGCCGCGATCGCCTTGGCGACGGCGACATCCTGCCGCGGTTCATTGAGCTTCTTTTCCGCTTCAGCCAGACGTTGCTCCATTTCGGCGCTGTCGGAGGTTTTCTGTTCCGAGGCCTGAGTGACGGCGCCACGCAACTCGTCAATCTGGCCGGTCAAGTCGACAATTTTCTGATTGAGCGCATCGACTGCCGGCGTGTCGGTGGCAGCAGCGGTCGGGTTCTTGGCGGTCGCTTCCAATGCCGCAATGCGCTGCTCCAGCGCACTGTTATCTGATGTGGAGGGGGCAGCGGTGAGATTGGCGACCGATTGCTTCAGCCCGTCGATTTCGGCGGAGAGATTGGTGACATCGGCAGATGGTACAGCGGGAGCGGACGGGCTGGGCAGGTAGCCGGCATATTGAATGGCCCCGGCGCCGACCAATGCTATTAGACCACCAACAATACCGGCGGCGACCAAGGACGACGTGCTACCCCGCTGCGAGGCAGGCGGCGCCGGAGGAACCGGCTCATTAGCCACGGGCTCAGCAGCTGTTGGCGCTTCATGAGGCGGCGGCTCATTGGGCGTTTCGGCCTGCGCTGCGGGTTCATCTGAGGGGCTCGCGTCCGGTTCATCGGTCGGCTCCTCGGCCTTCGTTTCGGCATCCTTGGCAGAAGCAAATTCCTGCGTGTCCAGATCGATAGTGACCGGCTCTTCGGTGCTCTTCGAGTGGCGAGGCGGATTTCCTGGTGCCATGAGATCCTCATCTTAATGCATCGCAAGGAAACTAATCAGTGATGCCAGTCAAGGAAAGAGGTTAGATGAAATTTGGGCATCTAAGCGTTCAAAGGAGCGACAAAAGGCTGCGCTCCTCCGGCATCGTCGCGATGCTCACGGCGCCCTGCAGTGGCATCGGGACTGCCTCCGCAACGGACTTGCTGAGGCAGAGAAGGCGCGTCCCATCTAGCGCATCGGGGCTCATGTGCGCCTCGACCATGCCGAAGAAGTTTTCGGCTGTCTGACGCGAGTAGAAGAGGATCGCATCCGGCCGTTGGTGTGCAAAGATCGTTTCCAGCGTCTGCGGTGCGATCCGTGTCGGCTCCATCCGGTAACATTCGGCGACAGTGATCTCCAGGCCGATTTCGCGCGCTCGCTTCTCGAAGGTCTCGGCTCTTGGCAGGCCGGTCAGATACAGAACGGGGCCGCCAGCTCTCTCCGCAATCGTCTGCGCAAGTTCGTGGCCGTTGCCGCTGGATGCGGTGACGGAGACGAAGCCGAACGCGCGTGCTTCTTCGGCGGTTGCCTTCCCGACCGCAAAGACGGGGCGTGCGAGGTGAACGGCGAACTCAGCGCTTCGCCAAGCGAGCGCCCTGATCGCTTCAGCACTGGTGATTGCAATGCTGCCTTCGGTCGTCTCGAGGCCACGTACCGCTGCATCAACGTAGTGAACCGGCTGCGACAGCGGCAGCGATATCGGTTCGTGTCCCAGCTCGCGAAGACGCTTGGCGGTGCGCTCGCCCGAATACTGGGGACGGGTCACGAGCACGCGCATCGGGACGTCAACTCCAGTCGTCGAAGAAGCTGCTGCCGGCGCGTGCGCGGATTTCCTGCCCGGCACGCGTGCCCAATGCAGCAGCATCGCGCCGGTGGCCATCGACGCTGACGGCGTGCTGATTGCGACCGTCCGGCGTGATGATCAAGCCGGAGAAGCGGACTTGATCGCCTTCACAGATGGCATAGCCGCCGATCGGCGTGCGGCACGAGCCGTCCAAGGCGGTGAGAAACGCTCTTTCGCAGGAAACCGCATCGAAGGTTGCCGCATCATTGATGGGTGCAAGCAGGTCATCGATGCGGGCGTTGCCGATCCGGCTTTCGATGCAGATCGCGCCCTGTGCCGGCGCGGGCGGAAAGGTTTCCACGGCGAGGATATCTGTTATCACGTCGACCTTGCCGAGGCGCTTCAATCCGGCGAGCGCAAGCAGCGTCGCATCGACCTCGCCCTCCTGCAGCTTTCTCAACCGTGTATCGACAAGTCCACGAAAGGTAATAACGTTGATGTCGGGGCGCAGGCGACGGATCAACGCCTGTCGGCGAAGCGACGAAGAGCCGACGGTCGCGCCGTGGGGTAGGTCGATCAGTTTCGGCGCTGTGCGTCCGATCACCGCGTCTCGGACATCTTCGCGGGGCAAGTAAGCGGAAAGACAGAGCCCTTCGGGAAGCCGCGTCGGCATGTCCTTGGCGGAATGCACGGCGATGTCGAGGTCGCCGCTCGCAAGCTGCTGCTCCAGCTCTTCCGTGAACAGGCCCTTGCCGCCGATCTCGGCCAGCGAGCGGTCGGTGATGCGATCGCCCTTGGTGCTCAGCACGACGATTTCGAACATCTCTTCCGGCAACCCGTGCGCCGCCATCAGCCTGTCACGCGCTTCGCGAGCCTGGGCGAGCGCCAGCGGGCTGCCTCGAGTGCCGATCCGGAAAGGTTTTGTTTGCATCCGCATTGATCCGTTGTTACCGGAGTTCCTCGTAAACAGGTTTAAGACCCATCGCAATCAACGATCAGGTTTCATGGCGCCCTTTCTACGCATCCTCGGCATCGAAACAAGCTGCGACGAAACCGCGGCGGCAGTGGTCGAGCGAGCTCTTGACGGGCAGCCGACGGTGCGTTCGGACGTCGTCTTGAGCCAACTCGAGGAGCACAGCGCCTATGGCGGCGTCGTGCCGGAGATCGCCGCGCGCGCCCATGTCGAAGCCCTCGATACGCTGATCGAGGAAGCCTTGAAACGTGCCAATGTGTCGCTCTCGGATATCGATGCCATCGCGGCAACCTCGGGGCCTGGCCTCATCGGCGGTCTGCTCGTCGGCCTCATGACCGGAAAGGCGATCGCCAAAGCATCCGGAAAACCGCTCTATGCCGTCAACCATCTCGAGGGGCATGCATTGACGGCGCGGCTGACGGACGGGCTCGCCTTTCCTTATCTGATGCTGCTCGTTTCGGGCGGCCATACCCAGCTTATTCTTGTCCGCGGTGTCGGGCAATATGAACGCTGGGGTACGACGATCGACGACGCGCTCGGCGAAGCCTTCGACAAGACGGCGAAACTGCTGAGCCTGCCTTATCCCGGCGGTCCGGCGGTCGAGCGCGCGGCCAAGAGTGGTAACCCGGATCGCTTCGATTTTCCGCGACCTTTGGTGGGAGAGGCCAAGCTCAATTTCTCGTTTTCCGGTCTGAAGACGGCGGTGCGCCAGGCGGCGACAGAAATCGCGCCGTTGACGGAGCAGGATGTCGCCGACATCTGCGCCTCATTCCAGAAGGCGATCTCACGGACGCTGAAGGATCGCATCGGCCGTGGGTTGGAACGCTTCAAGGCTGAGTTCCCAAATGTCGACGGCGGGCCGGCCCTCGTGGTTGCTGGCGGGGTCGCTGCCAATCTGGAGGTTCGCAGTACCCTGCAGTCGCTTTGCGGCAAGCATGGCTTTCGTTTCGTCGCGCCGCCGCTGCGGCTGTGCACCGATAACGCCGTGATGATTGCCTGGGCTGGCCTGGAGCGGATGGCGACAGGCGTCGAACCGGATGACCTCGATGTGCAGCCGCGCTCGCGCTGGCCGCTGGATTCCAACGCCGAGACATTGCTTGGCTTCGGCAAGCGGGGAGCGAAAGCATGAGCGAGAAGATTGCCGTCATCGGAGCCGGTGCTTTTGGAACCGCACTTGCCGCGGTGATCGCCTTGACGGAACGCAACGCGGTGACACTCGTCGGTCGGGATCCTGAATTGATCGCGGACCTGAAGGCCGAACGTTTGCACGATGCGGTCTTGCCGGGCATCGCGTTGCCGGAGTCCCTTGCCTTTTCCGCCGAACCAGATGCGATCGGCGATGCCGACATGGTGCTCTTCGCGATGCCTTCACAGGCGCAGGCGGATGCGGCGAGACAGTACCGGCCCTATCTCGCAAGCGATGCCATCGTTGTCACCTGTGCCAAGGGCATTGAGAGGGCAACAGGCAATCTGCTGACTGACATGCTGGAGCGCGAAATACCGGGTCACGCGATTGCTGTCCTATCCGGACCCGGCTTTGCGGCCGATATCGCGAAGGGATTGCCAACGGCCATGGCAATTGCTGCGGCGGATATGGACGTTGCCGAAAGGCTGGCCCACGCCATTTCCGGGCGGACGTTCCGGCTTTATGCATCGTCTGACCGGATCGGCGTGCAGCTCGGCGGAGCACTGAAAAACGTCCTGGCGATCGCATGCGGTATCGTCGAGGGAGCCGGCATTGGCGACTCGGCGCGCGCGGCACTGATTGCACGCGGGCTTGCCGAAATGTCCCGTTTCGTCGTTGCAAAAGGCGGGCAGGCGGATACGGTGCGCGGGTTGTCCGGCCTCGGCGATCTGGTGCTGACGGCGACCAGCCATCAATCGCGTAACCTACGCTTCGGGATCGCGCTCGGCCGCGGCGAGACAGTCGATCCCGCCCACGGCGAGCTCGTTGAAGGCGCCTTTGCGGCCGCTGTTGCATCGCGTCTGGCGCAGTCGCTGAATGTCAGCATGCCGATCACCGATGCCGTTTCCGCTATCATCGAAGGCAAGCTCGGCATCGCCGAAGCCATCGATCAGCTCATGACGCGTCCGATTACGACTGAATAGGAGTTCCGATATGCTTTTTGCTCTCCTCTGCAAGGATAAGCCCGATCACCTCAATGTCCGCATGGAGGCACGGCCCGCCCACGTGGAACATCTCAACAAGCTCAATGCTGAAGGCGTTTTGAAGATGGCTGGACCGTTTCTCGATGGCGAGGGCAAGCCCTGCGGCAGCCTCGTTATCATTCATGCCGACACGATCGAAGCGGCCAAGGCCCTGGCGGACAGCGATCCCTACGCAAAGGCCGGACTTTTCGAGAGCGTCGACATCAAGCCCTTCAACTGGGTCTTCAATAATCCGGAGGCATGAGCGTGGCGCACTGGCTTTACAAATCCGAACCTGCTTCCTGGTCTTGGGAGCAGCAAAAGGCGGCCGGCGAGAAGGGCACCGAATGGACCGGTGTCCGCAACTATCTCGCCCGCAACAACATGCGGGCGATGCAGCTGGGTGACAAGGGCTTCTTCTATCACTCCAACGAAGGTCTCGAGATCGTCGGTATCGTCGAAGTCTGCGCTCTGTCTCATCCGGACTCGACGGCAAAAGGTGACGACCGCTGGGATTGCGTGGATATTCGCGCTGTCTGCGACATCCCCAAGCCGGTCTCGCTCAAAGACATCAAGGCCAACGAGAAGTTCGCCAAGATGTCGCTCGTCACCTCCATGCGGCTTTCGGTCCAGCCGGTGACGGATGAGGAGTATCTGGAGATCTGCCGGCTGGGTGGTCTCGACAATCCGCCGCGTTGAGCCGCCTTTGAGAACCGATCCCGAGATCTTCATCCGCGCCAATACCAGCCCGATGACGCCGCCGCATGTGCCGGAAATTCGACTGCATCTGGCAGACGAGGCGCATGAGTTGTGGCTGAAGACGGAAGAGGAGCTTGCGGAAATCGGTCTGCCGCCGCCCTTCTGGGCGTTCGCCTGGGCGGGTGGTCAGGGGCTGGCGCGCTACATACTCGACCATCCTGATATCGTTGCCGGCAAGCGCGTTCTCGACTTCGCCACAGGTTCCGGCCTGGTGGCGATTGCCGCAAAGATGGCGGGAGCTGCCAAGGTCGTTGCCGCCGACATCGATCCGTGGACCGAAACCGCTGTGCGGCTCAACGCCGGCCTGAACGCGGTCGAGGTCGATTTCACTGCTGCTGATCTGATTGGCGGCAAGGTCGAGGCCGACATTCTGCTCGCCGGTGATGTCTTCTACGACAGCGGCTTTGCCACCGCGATCGTTCCGTGGTTCGAAGCTCTCAGCCGCCAAGGCATTACGGTCCTCGTCGGCGATCCGGGTCGCAGCTATCTTCCCAAGGACCGCCTAAAATTCTGCGCAGTCTATCAGGTGCCGGTTACGCGAGCGCTTGAGGATAGCGAGGTGAAGAAAACAACTGTCTGGCGTTTCACGGCCTGATAACGCAGACGCCTGCCTCGTAAGAGCAGCTGCTGCTTTTCGCCGTGACGTTGATGACCTTGGCCATTGGTGCAAGGGTCGTGGTTTGCGTTGGTGCTGGAAGGCCGTAGCCGCTGCCGACCGCATAAGTTCCGCCGTCGTTGTCATACACGTAGGACGATCCGGCATAGGTGCCGCTTGCGTTTCCGCCGCCCAGCTGTGGCGCAACGAGGACGATGACGTTGCGTCCACCGTAGCCGCCATAACCTCCGCCATAGCCGCGATAACCATTGTAGCCACCATTCGGCCATGAAGCGCGCTTGATCAGAGGCGTTCGGCCGTGGCGATAGCCGAACTGGCCGTATCCATCTGAGAAACGGATGCGTCCATCGTTCCATCCACGAAAGGGTCGGCCGACGATGGTGGGTGCATGATGCCTGATGAATCCCTTACCACCGTGGCGAGAGAACGAATTCTTGCCGAAATCGCCCGCCGAGGTCGGTAGCGCGATCAAAGCAGCGGCGACAAGTGAAACGAGCGTGGAGATAGTCTTCAGCATCACGCGGATCTCCGAAAATGAAATGGTTAACAAAGCGTTAACAGCAAAATGCGCCAAAAGTCGTCGGTTGTCCAGAAGACGTCGCGGCATGCCGCTTGCGTCGAGCACCGGCCGGACCGTCAAGCACAGTTCGCGCCACCCAGAGACGCAAATCGATTAAATTAAATTGGGGGTGCAATTATACTTGTCGTTAGGGGCTTCCGTGATTAAACGTCGCCATTGATGCGACGCACACAAACAAGTTTGTCATTCGTGTGGTTGCCTTGAATGCTCCGAAATCCGGGAGCGCAGAGAAGACGCCGCGAGGTTCTGATGGCGAATGTCACAAATAACCGGCCCCTGTCGCCGCATTTGCAAATTTACAAACCAATCCCCACTATGGTTATGTCGATCGTCCACCGTATTACTGGTGGCGCACTTTATGTCGGCACGCTGCTGGTCGCCTGGTGGCTGATCGGAGCTGCAACCGGCCAGGCCTATTATGATTGGGTCAACTGGATACTCGGCAGCATCGTCGGCAAGCTCGTGTTGCTCGGCTATACCTGGGCACTGCTGCACCACATGGTCGGCGGCTTGCGTCACTTCGTCTGGGATCTCGGCTACGGCTTCGATAAAGAAGTCTCGACTAAGATGGCTCAGGCTTCGATCGTCATATCGCTCTGTCTGACCGTGCTGGTCTGGGTGATCGGCTTCCTCATTCGCTTCTGAAGGTTGTTCTCATGGATATGCGCACCCCCCTCGGCAAGGTTCGCGGCCTTGGCTCGGCCAAGGAAGGAACCGATCATTTCTGGCGCCAGCGCGTCACGGCGGTTGCCAATGTGCCGCTCTTCCTCTTCTTCATCATTTTCATGATCGTTCACGCAGGCGCGCCTTACGCAGACGTGGTTCACGCCTTGTCGAACCCGCTTGTTGCAGTCGTCATGGGTCTGATGGTCGTCTCGGGCACCATTCATATGCGGCTCGGTATGCAGGTGATCATCGAGGATTACGTACATGGCGAATTCGCCAAGATCGGCCTGCTGATGCTGAACACCTTCTTTTCGATCCTGATGGCGGGGCTCTGTCTCTTCGCCATTTTGAAAATTGCATTCGTAGGATAACCGTATCATGGCACCGACTTCACCCGTTCAGAATGGGAAGGCCTACAAGTACGTCGATCACTCATACGATGTGATCGTCGTCGGCGCCGGTG
>NZ_AKKA01000069.1 GCF_000282035.1 Rhizobium sp. CF122 | reverse complement strand
TGGGATAGATTCACCGCTTACCAACGAACGCCGGGTTCTTCTTGATGTCCTTAAGCGGACTTTTTGCCAAGCATAGCCGATCCGACACCGCGTGACGTCTTCCAGTTCAGCTTTTCTTAAAGCCCTACTTCAACCCGGCGATGAAAGGCAGTCTTATAGGTGCAGAACCGGCTGATGATAGAAGACTATTCCGACCGGACACTTTCGGAACGGCCAAGGATCGACATCGAGCGTTCCCCACACTCTTTAACCACTCCGCCCCTCAACTGCGTAGAAGCGGCAGCAACTGGTTTCCCTGTCGCCTGATTTCCGGCAGGTAAGGCGTGTCGGAAAGCACGAAGTGCGTGATGCCCAGATCCTGATACTTGCGTAGGGAGCGGGCGACGTCTGCTGCCGAGCCGACCAGCCAGGTCGTGCCGGCGCCACCGCCGCCGAATTTGCCGGGCGCGGTATAGAGGTTGTCGTCAAGGACATCGCCGGCCTGATGCAGATCGAGTAGTCGCTGCTGACCGACCGCGACTGCCCTGCGGTGATCGCTCCAGCCGGCGCCGCTGCTTTTGGCCATTTGCGCAACCTTGGCCTCGGCATCGGCCCAGGCCTGCTCGGTGGTATCGCGCACCAGCGTGGTGATCCGCAGGCCGAACTCCAGGGGAGGAAGGTCGCGGTCCAGTTCCCGGCTTAACACCTTCAGACGCTCGATCCGCTCGCGGACGCCGTCCAACGGCTCTCCCCAGAAAAGCTGAACATCGGCCTCGGTCGCCGACACTCTTTCGGCCGCTTGCGAGGCGCCGCCGAAATACATCTTCGGATGACGGCGATCTCCGCGGATCTCGATGCGTGGCACGACGGTCGACTCGCCAACGCGAAAGTGCTCGCCATCAAAGGTGACATTCTCTTCGGTCCAGAGCTTGCGAACCAGTCGCATAAATTCCCTGGTGCGGGCGTAGCGCTGTGCTTGATCTCCCTCCTGATCGCCATAGGCGGGGAGATTGTCGAGACCGGACACGATATTGACGCGCACACGCCCGCCGGTCAGGTGATCAAGTGTGGCGGCGGCCGAGGCGAAGTTCGCCGGCCGCCAGTAACCCGGGCGGATCGCGATAAGCGGCTCAAAACTCGTGGTGCGGGCGGTAAGCGAGGCCGCAACGGTGAAGGTGTCTGGCCTGCCCCAACCCGTTCCTATAAGCGCGCCTTTCCAGCCATGCTCTTCGAGTGCCCTGGCATGTTCCGTCAACGTCGCCAGGCTGTTGTGGTTTTCGACCGCTGTGTCGCCGCGGTGGCCCGCCCTGACGTCATTTGGTATGTACCAGAGAAATTCGCTGTCTTTGCTCATGTTCTGCCTGCACTTGTGAAAGTGAAACGTAAGGCCGTGGCCGTGATGCCGGCCGCTGATCGGCCTTCTATGGCGACGCAACACGGCTGAGCGCATTGCGGGCGGCAATCGTTCTGATCATATGGCTTTGCGGCGCGTGCGAACGGGCGGTGATGGCGTCGCGATGATGGCGCTCGAGTTGAAAATCGCGATTCAGGCCGGGGTTTCCAGCGAGCTCCAGGGCGAGGCTGGTAATTGCAACGGCGTTGTCGATCACAACGTGGCGGACATTCATGCCGTCCATTCCCACCGATTTGCCGGCATCGACGTCTTCACCGAGGGAGCGCAGTAATCTGGCATTGGTTGCAAGCCGGACTTCGATCTCGCCCAGTCCATCCTGGATCCGAGGCACGGTCGCGATCGGTGAACCGAGGCTGGCCGGCGTATGGTGGGCGGCGAAGGCGAGGACGCGGTCGCGGGCAGAAAGTGCCACGCCGTGGTATACGGCGCCGATCAGCGAGAAGAAGAAGGCTGTCGCGTGCTCTTCGCGGCGCAGCGGCTCGGATGCGGGTTGCGATTCGATCATGTCGTCCAGCGGAACGACGACGTCATCGAGAACCACATCGTCGCTAGCCGTTGCATGCATACCTGCGGCATTCCACGTCTTTTCAACGCGCAGGCCTGGACTGTCCGTGGGGACGAGGAAGGAAGCCAGGCGTGGCTCCTTCTCATCGGTGAGTGCCAGTAGTGACACCCATTTGAGGACCGGTATGCCGGTGACGTAGCTCTTGTGGCCGGTAATGCGCCAAGTGTCACCGTCACGGCGCGCGATCGTCTCGGGCAGTGACCCGTGTGCGGGCGAGCCGATGCGCGGCTCGGCCTGGGCGGCGTTGATCAGCGCCGGGCCAAGTTGGTTTGCGGTCAGCACTCGTTCGGCAAGATGGGGCGGCCATTTGCCGTAGCGGCGAAGGCTGTAGTGGTTGTTGTAATGCATCGCGAGAACGAGCGCGGTCGAGGGTTCGCCGCGCGCGATTTCGCTCACCACCGCCTGTGCTTCGGTAAGTCCGCCGCCTTGGCCACCATGTTCGCGTGCGGTCACAAGGCCGAGCAGCCCAGCCTCGAACAGACGCTTGAAATTTTCAAATGGAAATTCTCCTGTCGCGTCATGATGGGCGGCGCGCTCGGCAAAATCAACGGCAAGCCGCCGTGCCTTGCCGACGGGGTCGATCATTTCCTGAAGCATGATATCGAACGTCCTTTGGTTCAGGCTACAGCGCGCCGGTCGAAGCCGTCGATGTGGCTGCGGTCGACCCAGTCGGCGATATCGAAGTCGGCGGCGAGAAAGCCGAAATCGCGCAGGAAGTCCTTGTAGTGGCCGATCGCATCCACCAGCTCGGGCTGAAGACCAAGGCCAAGGTGCTTGTGGATGTCGGGACCGTTGGCGGCTAGCACCTGCTCCTCGGTGGCGCCAGCTTCGCGAGCGACGAAGCGTCTCGTTTCGTCAGGATGGGCTTCGGCCCATGCGCTTGCCTTGAAGATCGATTCCAGCAGGCGAGCAACGAGATCGGGGCGCTCGTCGGCCAGCAGTTCGTCCACTGTCAGGACGCGCGGCGAACCGGAGTTGATGCGGATCCTCGGATCGGGATGAAAGCCGAACTCGCTCACCTGGACGGCACCGATCAGGTTGGCGACATTGATGCCCGCCGTTCCCTTTACATAGATAGCATCTACCTCGCCGCGGATAAGCGCCGCAACTTCCTCGCCATAGGCCTGCCGGCGCTTCAGCCCGAAGAGCGATGGGCCTTCCTGCGTCGAAAGCACGGAATCTGAAAGCGCGATATCGATGATCTCGACATCGCTAAGCGCCAGGCTTTCGAGCGAAAGTGCCGAAAGGAGCCCCTTCAGTGCGGTGGCGCGCATGAAATCAACGATCCCCTCCGGCCGACGGGCAATGCCAAAGCGGCGTCCCTTCAGATCCTTCGTCGTCTTTATGCCGGTCTCCGGCAGCGTGATGATCGCCTGAAACTCATCGGTCCAAGTGATGCCGACGAGGCGTGTCTTGCGCCCCTCCGAGCGCGCGCGGATCGGCGGGACGTTGCCACCATGGCGGAACGACCAGTCGAGCGTGTGATTGAAATGGCTCTGGCGGATACTGCGGTCGGGCGAATCGATGATCGATTTCAGCGTCACGCCTTCCTTGCGGAAGTTTTCCTCGAGATAGCCGAGCTGAGCGGCAAGGCCGACAGGTGTCGGCACGGGGCAGCGCGTGTACCAGATTTCGGAAATGGCATTGCTTGTCATGATGCTCTCCTCAGTAACGCAGGCCGGCTTGCTTCATCAGGGGCAGGACGTCCGAGCCGAAGAATTCGAGATCGTCGCGGAAGTCGAAAAAGCTGAGCTGCAGGCCGTCCACGCCGGCTTCCTTCAGCTTGACGAACTGATCGACCACCTGTTCGGGTGAGCCGATAACGCGGATGTTGCCACCGATGGCGCGATAGGGATCCTGCGGATCGCGTCCCTTCCAGGCATGCGCATCCGAGTTCAGAGACTGGAATCCCTGGGGCGAGCGCTGATCCGCATACGCAACGATGCGGTCGGCCAGCTCCCAGGCCTCTTTCTCCGTTGGCCGGCAGATCACCATCGGATTGAGCAGCGTGCGGACGGTGCGCCCGACTCCAATTGCCGCGTCCTTGACCCGCTTCGTATGCGCCGGCAGTGACTGCAATGCGCTGTCGATATCGGCGCCGGTCGGGCTGGTGATGAAGACGATGTCCGAATAGCGGCCGGCAAAAGCGATCCCGGCGTCGGAGCCGGTTGCGTTAACGAGGATCGGACGGCCGAAATTGGGCTTCGGCGTGACGAAGCCGCCACCGAGCTTCCAGCTGCTTTTGCCTTCGAAGGAGAAGTTCTCGCTGTCGCTCCAGAGGCGCTGAACAACTTCAAGGAATTCGGCTGCCAGCTCGTAACGTTTGTCGTGTTCGATACGAGGCCAGCCGAACATCTCGTGCTCGACGGCCCGGTGGCCCGTTACCACGTTGATGCCCCAGCGCCCGCCGGTGATGTGGTCCAGCGTTGCCCCGAATTTTGCCAGATGCAGGGGATGCCACGGGCCGTAAAGCACATGCATGGTCGAGATCAGCATGATCTTCCTGGTAAGGCCCGCCAACGCCGCAGTCGATACGAAGCTGTCCAGTGCCTGGCCGTCGAAGACGCCGCCATAGCCGCCTTTCGGCAGCCATTGCGACAACGCAAAGACGAGATCGAAACCGAGTTCCTCGGCCTTCAGCGTCAGGGCCTTGTTGTAGTCGAAACGCCAGTCGGTCGATCTTTCCAGCGTCGATTGCGTCCAGCCACCGGCCTGGATCGGCAGGAAGAGGCCGATAAGAACCGGCTGCTTGAGCGCCTGCGACAGGGGGCTTTCCGGAAAGTCGGTCGGGGCTGTAAATTTCGGCAGGCCGACGATCGATCCGGGACGGTGTTGAATGGACATGAATGTGCTCCCGTTTGTCTGGGGATCAGGATGCTGCGACGTAGGCGTAGGCGAGACTGCCTGCGACGCCTTCGCCGCCGACCGTGTGATCGGAGATGCGCTTGTTGTAGATCGTCAGTTCCGGCTGGCTGACGATGTCGATCGCCGGCACGTCCTCGACCAGGATCTGCTGTATCTCGCGCCATTGCTCGACACGCTTCGCCGGATCGACCTCGATGGCCGCCGCTTCGAGCAGTTGGTCGACCTTGGGGTTGCTGTAGGCTGCTCCGTTTGAGAAGGGGACGCCCGGCTTGAAGTTCTTGCTCCAGTAGAGGCGTTGCACGCCAACCGTAGGATCGAAGAGGTTGCTCATGCCCTCGAACGCGAAGTCGAAATCGCGGTCGGTGTAGATGCGCTTCGTGTATGTCGCGAAATCCTGGCTGCGAACGGTGGCATCGATGCCGACCTTGGCGAGCGCCTGGCGAATATACTCTGAGCCACGCGGATAGGTCTCGCCACTTGGCACATAGTCGAGATTGATGCGGGCGCGTATGCCATCGGCGCCGCGTGGGTAGCCGGCCTCATCAAGAAGTTTCTCGGCCGCTGCGAGATTGATCGGAAATGTCTTGAGATCCGGCACATACCATTTTGCGAGGTTGGGATTGATCGGGCCTGGGATGGCGGCGCCATAGCCGTAGTTGATGGTATTGAGGATGACGTTGCGATCGATCACATGGGCGAAGGCGCGGCGCACCCGCACATCCTTGAAGAAGGGCCGCTCGAGGTTGAATTCGATGCGGCTGACGCCGTTTTGATATTGATAGCCATTGGTCTCGAAGGCGAGCGCTTCGACACTCTTCAGCCGCTCGAGGTCGCTGAGCGGTACCGGTGTTGAGGGCGCGAGGTCGATTTCGCCGGTCTCGATCGCGATCGAACGAGCGGCCGCATCCGGAATGAAGCGAACGATCAGCTGATCAAAATAGGGGCGGGGCTGGTCCCAATAGTCGGGGTTGCGTTCATACACAATGTGGCTGCCGCGCACCCACTCCTTGAACTTGAAAGGACCGGTTCCGATCGGCGCCAGATTGGCCGGGTTCTCCGCGACCTTGGTTCCCTCATAGATATGGCGCGGCACGATCGGCGTTTCCGACGCTGCAAGAGCCGTGATCAGGTAGGGTGCCGGCTTGGACAGCTTCAAGATGGCGGTCTGCGCGTCGGGCGTTTCGATGTCGACGAGATTGAGGAAAGTGTTGCGCCCACGCGGATGCACCTCCTTCAGGGTTTTGATCGAGAAGGCGACGTCGGCTGAGGTGAAGGGCTGTCCGTCGTGCCATTTCACACTCTCGCGCAGCTTGAACGTGTAGGTCAGTCCATCGGGGCTGACGCTCCATTCTTTGGCCAGCAACGGCTTCGGATTGAGTTCGAAGTCGTAAGTCAGAAGTCCTTCCGTCGTCTTCGGCGAGACGTAGACGGCGTTGAACGCAGTATGCGCGATCGTCGTCAGGACAGGCGGTTCTGCCGAAAGCAGCAGCGTTGCCGTGCCTCCTCGCGTCGCTGCTGCAAAGGCCGGAAGCCGTGCTGCCGCCGTGACGCCAATTGCGACCGAGGCAAGAAGAAAGTTGCGGCGTGTGGGTGCCGGGAATAGTGACATGTGTTCAACCCTCATGATCTCTAGGCCGCTGTGGGCCGCGTCGGTGCTATTCCGCAGATCGCTTCCGGCGTAGAGATTTTTGCCAGCCCTTGGCGGAGAAGGGACATAAAATTCCATACGTAAGCCATGCGCGGTACAATTTTTCTAAAAGTCATCAATCTTTCGACGATGTTGGAATTATTTACCAATATGGATTTGACAAAACCCACAGAATTAGTCAACTACTAAGCGACGGGTCGAGGTGGAATATTTTCATATCGCGAGGTGGGGCACATGTCGGCTTACAGGCGGATCGCCAGAACGATCAGCAGGACGATCATTCAGGCTGTCCCGACCATGCTCGGGATCGTCATCCTGAATTTCTTCCTGCTGAAGCTGGCACCCGGCGATGCGGCAGATGTCATGGCGGCGGAATCGGGGTCGGCGACAGTCGAGACCATGGCCGCACTGCGCGAGCGCTTCGGGCTCGATAACCCGATCCTTGTTCAGCTCGCCAACTATCTGAACAACCTCGCGCATTTCAGCCTTGGCTTTTCGCCGCGCTACGGCATGCCCGTCGCCGATCTGATCGGTCAGCGGCTACCCGGCACTCTCGTGCTCATGCTGGCAGCGCTGGCGATTGCAATTGCCGTCGGACTGCTGCTCGGTTCGCTGATGGCGGCGTTTTCCGGGCGCCTGCCGGATCGCATCATTTCCGTCGTCTCGCTGCTCTTCTATTCGATCCCCGGCTTCTGGATCGGCCTGATGCTGATCCTTCTCTTCTCGGTCAAGCTCGGCTGGTTGCCGAGCGGGGGCGACAGCACGATCGGCTCGCGACTGACGGGATTGCCGGAGTTGCTGGACAGGGCGCGCTACATGGTATTGCCGGCGACCTCCCTCGCACTCTTCTATCTCGCGATCTATGCTCGCCTGACACGGGCCTCGATGCTGGAGGTCAAGTCGCAGGATTTCGTGCGCACCGCGCGCGCCAAGGGTGTCTCGCCGTTCGTGCTGACTACACGACACGTCCTGCGCAATGCTCTCATCCCGATCACCACGATGGCCGGAATGCACTTTGGCGGCATGCTTGGCGGCGCGGTCGTGGTCGAGACCGTCTATAGCTGGCCGGGGCTCGGACGCCTGGCGTTCGAGGCCGTCATGGCGCGCGATTTCAGCGTGCTGCTCGGCATCCTGCTTCTTTCATCCTTCCTCGTGATTGTCGCGAACGCAGCCGTCGACCTCTTGCAGGCGTGGATCGATCCCCGAATTGGAGCAAGTCGATGAACAGTCGAAAACTTGGAACACTGGCCGGCCAGGCGATCGATTTTGCGCCGCAGGCAAAGATCGAGGCTAGCCAACCGGCCTCGGAAACGCCCAAGCAGCCGCGCTGGACACATATTCACGCCCCTGACGTGCGCGCCTCGGTGTCGGGCACGGCCTGGCGCGGCATGCGCCGGGAGCTGAAGGTCTTCCTCGCCAACTACAATGCGCTCTTTGGCACGGCTATCCTTCTCCTCGTTGCTCTGTCAGCGCTGTTCGCACCGCTTCTCTACCCGGGCGACCCGTTGGAGATGGTGGCGCGACCGTTCCTCTGGCCCGGCCAGAATCCCGCCTATCCGCTCGGCACCGATTCCATGGGGCGCGATGTGCTGGCCGGCATCGTGCACGGGGCGCGGATATCGCTGACCGTCGGGCTTGCGGCCACAGCACTCGGGCTGACGGCGGGGATCGCCATCGGCGCCGTCGCGGGATACTTCGGCGGTCTGGTCGATGATGTCCTCGTCAAGTTCATCGAGATCTTCCAGACCATTCCAAGCTTCGTGCTGCTTGTGGTCCTCGTGGCCATTGCCCAGCCGACCACTGCGACGGTTACCGTTGCGATCGCAATCGTCAGCTGGCCGACGGTCGCACGGCTGACACGCGCCGAATTCAGGGCCATCCGCGAGAAGGACTATGTGCTTGCCGCCCGCAGCCTCGGCTTCGGTCACGCCCGTATCATTTTCCGCGAGATCCTCCCCAATGCGCTGCCGCCGCTGATCGTCACCTCCTCTGTCATGGTGGCTAGCGCCATTCTGATGGAGTCGGCGCTCTCCTTCATGGGGCTTGGCGATCCCAACCGCGTTTCCTGGGGCTCGATGATCGGTGCCGGCCGCGACGTCATCCGCACCGCCTGGTATCTGACGGCGCTGCCTGGGCTTGCGATCGTCTTCACCGTGCTTGCGCTCAATCTGATTGGCGATGGTCTCAACGACGCGCTCAATCCGCGCTTTTCGGAGGATCGCTGATGGCGAAGCTTCTGGAGGTTTCCGACTTCTCGGTGCGCTTTGCGTCCGCCGAGCCTGTGAAGGGCGTCAGCTTTTCGGCCAATCCGGGTGAGATGCTGGCGATCGTCGGGGAATCGGGCTCAGGCAAGTCGCTCACAGCACTCGGTCTGATGGGATTGCTGCCGCGGCAGGCTCGCGTCGGCGGACAGATCCTCTTCGGTGGTCGCGATCTTGTCGGCCTTTCCGAGTGGGAACTGCGCCGCGTCCGCGGCCGCGACATCGCGATGATCTTTCAGGAGCCGATGACGTCGCTCAATCCGGTGCTGACGATCGGCGACCAGATCATCGAGGTGCTGCGCATTCATGAAAATCTCACTCGGCGTCAGGCTCGGGAGCGTGCTATCGCGCTATTGGACCTTGTCAGTATTCCGGAAGCGGCCCGTCGTATCGACGAATATCCACATCAGCTCTCCGGTGGCATGCGCCAGCGCGTGATGATCGCGATTGCCGTTGCCTGCAATCCGAAACTGCTGATCGCTGATGAGGCGACGACCGCCCTCGACGTGACTATACAGGCGCAGGTGTTGCAGTTGCTCGACAACCTCCGCGCCCAGCTGAACATGGCTGTCATCCTGATTACGCATGATCTCGGCATCGTCGCGCAATGGGCTGACCGCGTCGTTGTCATGTATGCCGGACGCAAGATCGAGGAGGGGTTGCCCGATCAGGTGTTCGAGACGCCCTACCACCCCTACACACATGGTCTGCTTTCGGCCTCGCCGCGCCTGAAGGCGGACTACCACTATCGCGACGGGCCGCTTTCGGAGATCCCGGGCTCGATTGTTTCGGCGGCGGGCGAGAAGGGCTGTTCGTTCCGCCCGCGGTGTCCCGCCGCCCGGCCGGCCTGCAGCTTGACTGTGCCTCAACTCATTGCACTTCCCGCCGGACGGCAGGTTGCGTGCCCCTATGTTGCAGCAATTGCGGAGGTCGCTCATGTCGCTCCTGTCGGTTGATCGGCTTGCGACCCACTATTCCGGAACCAGCGGCACCGTGCGCGCCGTGGATGGTGTCTCGCTGGAGATCGCCGAAGGCGAGACAGTTGCGCTGGTCGGTGAGTCCGGCTGCGGCAAGTCTACGCTCGGCAAATCGCTGGTGCGGCTCGTCGACCCATCCTCAGGTAGCGTCACCTTCAAAGGCAGAGACGTCACCGCCATGTCAGGAAGGGAGCTGCAATCCGTCCGCCGCAGCATCCAGATGATCTTCCAGGATCCGTTCGCCTCCCTCAATCCCAGGCAGACGATCCGCACCATCCTCACAGCGCCTCTCGCTGTCCATGGGATTGGCGAGCGTAAGCGTCGCGAAGCGATCGCGGCTGAGATGGTCGCCCATGTCGGCCTGCCGCCTGATGCGCTCGACCGTTATCCCCACGAATTCTCCGGAGGCCAGCGGCAGCGTATCGGGATTGCTCGCGCCCTGATCCTGCAGCCGAAGCTCGTCATCTGCGATGAGCCGGTCTCGGCGCTCGATCTTTCCATTCAGGCGCAGATCCTCAACCTGCTGGTGGAAATGAAGACGGAGCTATCGCTGTCCTACCTCTTCATCTCCCACGATCTTTCGGTGGTTCGCTATTTCGCCGATCGCGTGCTCGTCATGTATCTCGGCCGCATCGTCGAGAGTGCCTCGACAAGCGAGCTCTGGAACAATGCGAAGCATCCTTACACGCAAGCGCTGCTTGCCGCCGTTCCCGACCCGTCGCGGCGCAAGCAGGCCGCCCCCATCACCGGTGATCTGCCGAGCCCGCACAATCCGCCTGCCGGCTGCCATTTCCATACGCGCTGTCCGCTCGCCACCGATATCTGCCGGGCCGAAGACCCGGCATTGCGCCAGTTCGGCAGCGGCCATGCCGCCGCCTGCCACCACGCTCAGTAACAAGGAGAATGAAATGGTCGATTATCGTTATCTCGGGCGCAGCGCGCTAAAGATATCACCGCTCAGCCTCGGAACCATGATGTTCGGTGGGCCGACGCCGGATGACGTCGCGTTCCGCATCATCGACAAAGCGCGCGAGCAGGGGATCAACTTCATCGATACGGCTGATGTCTATCACGATGGCAAGTCGGAAGAGGTCGTCGGCAAAGGCATCAAGGCGCATCGCGATCACTGGGTTCTGGCGACGAAGTTCGTCAACTCGCACAAGAAGGGCCCGAACCTTGGTGGCCACTCCCGCAAGTGGGTGATCGAGACCGTCGAGAATTCGCTACGCCGCCTCAACACCGACTATATCGACATCCTCTACTTCCACCGGGCCGTCTTCGACGCGCCGCTAGAAGAGCCGGTGCGCGCGATCGCCGATCTGATCCGCGCCGGCAAGCTGCGTTATTTCGGTGTCTCGAACTTCCGGGGCTGGCGCATCGCCGAGATCGCACATCTGGCCGATCAACTCGGCATCGATCGTCCGGTGGCAAGCCAGCCGCTTTACAACATCGTCAACCGTACGGCCGAAGCCGAGCAATTGCCGGCAGCTCATCACTACGGTCTGGGCGTCGTTTCCTATTCGCCGCTTGCTCGTGGTGTCCTGACCGGCAAGTACGAACCGGGCAAGGAGCCGGCGGCCGACACACGTGCCGGTCGCGGAGACAAGCGCATCCTGGAGACGGAATGGCGTCCTGAATCGATTGCCATTGCTTCTGAGATCGCCGCTCATGCTACTCGCAAGGGGATTTCGCCGACGGAGTTCGCGCTCGCCTGGGTGCTGAACAATCAGCTGATCTCGGCGGCCATCACTGGCCCGCGCACGGAAGAGCATTGGGACAGCTACATCCGCGCGCTCGACGTCAAGCTCGATGCCGAAGATGAGGCGCTGGTCGACCGATTGGTCACGACGGGCCATCCCTCGACGCCCGGCTTCAACGATCCAAGCCATCCGGTCGAAGGTCGCGTGCCGCGTAGCGCCGCGGGAGGTGCGGATAATGTGGTGCCGCTGACGCGCGCTGTTGCCTGAGCATGACACGAGGGATCCGCCTTGCCGGTGGATCCCTCCATCTCTCTCCTTTGGCCGAGAAGGTTCCTGCATGCCGAATACCGCTCCTTCAGCACCGTCTACCACTCCGACGCCTGCGGAGGAGGTGAACGATCTCTCGAAGCTATTGGCAAAAATTCCGGCACTGGCAGCTGAAATTTCCAAAGAGGCGGCAAGACGCGATCTGGAAAGGGAGCTTCCATTTGATGCCTTTCGCCTGTTCAAGGAGGCCGGGCTGGGTGCACTGCGTATTCCCGTGGCGCTCGGCGGTCCCGGTGGATCCGTTGCCGACTACATCGAAACGATCATGGCGATTGGAGCGGCAGATTCGAATGTCGCCCACGCGCTGCGCAGCCATTTCAATTTCACCGAGAGCCTTATCCTCAGCCCCAATACCGCAATCGACCGCACACAGCTCGGCCGCGTTCTCTCCGGCAAGCTTTTCGGTGGGGCTCATACCGAGCAGGGCACCAAGCGGCCAGGTGAAGTGACGACACGTTTGACAAGGGCAGGCGATAGCTATCGTCTGAACGGCCGCAAGTGGTACGCGACTGGAACCGCCTTTTCTGACTTTGCCTCCTTCAGTGCCAAAAACGACGAAGGCGACCTTGTCAGCGTGCTCCTGCCGGTTGACCGCAAGGGCATTGCCATTCTCGACGACTGGGATGGCATGGGCCAGCGCCTGACGGCGAGTGGCGGTGTCCTGCTGGAAGACGTCGAGGTGCTGCCGCACGAAATTTCGAAGCGGGGTCTCAACACACTCGTCGGCCGCCACACATCAACGTTGCGCCAGCTCCATCTGGCCGCCTCGATGGCGGGCGCAGTGCGCGGCGCGCTTGAGGAGGGCACCGAGTACGTGCGCCGGCAAGCGCGGTCAGCGGCCCACAGCGCAGCCGAGACGGCGAATGCGGATCCCTTCGTGCAGAAGGTGCTGGGCGAGATCGCAGCCGGCTCCTTTGCCGTAGACACATTGATCCGCGAAGCTGCTCGCGCATTGGACCGCACGGCGGCGGCCTTTTCAGTCGGCGATGCCGAGAGTATCGAAGCCGCATTGGTCGAAAGTGCGCTGACGACCGCGCGCAGCCAGATCGTCACCTCGCAGATTGCGCTGGCGGCGGCCACCAACGTCTTCGAGCTCGGCGGCGGCTCTGCGACGTCGCGCCATCTCAATCTCGACCGGCACTGGCGCAACATCCGCACGGTGCTCAATCACAACCCGCTGCTGCACAAGGCGAGGGTGGTCGGCGACTATTACATCAACGGAATCACGACGCATCTGGAGGAAGGCAAGGTCTTCTGAAATCTCCGCCGCCTCGGTGGTAACCGCTTGATCGCGTAGCGACGTTTTCCCGGCTTTCGTCAGCAGGCCGATTTCACCCCACGATACACCAAGCCCTATCGTCACGATCGGGGAGGAGGTTCATTGCGCATTGATCGTATTCCGCACCATTCGGTTGCCATCGTCGGCGGCGGTTTTGCCGGGGCGCTGATTGCGCTGAAATTGTTGGAGCGAACCGAAGTGCCCCTGGCGATCACGATCGTCGAGCGGCGAGAGGAGCTCGGCCGGGGCGTCGCCTACAGCACCACCGACCCTGTCCATCTCGTCAACGGGCCGGCCGAAATCTTCTCCCTCTATCCCGAAGACCCCGGCCATCTGTCGCGCTGGCTTGTCGAGAACGGTCCGGCCAACGGCTGGGTGCCTCCTGCCGAGGTGGGCTCAAGCAGCCCGCCGCGTCATCTCTACGGAACTTATGTCCGCGACGAGCTTGCCCGCGCCGGTGCCACCGCGCGGCTCGGTTCTACGCTTCGGCATATCAGGGCATCGGCATCCGCACTGGTTGCAACACCGCACCGGATCCGTATCACAACGGCTGACGGTACCACCGTCGAAGCCGATGAAGCGGTCCTGGCACTTGGCGTCTTCCAGCCGCGGCTCCCGGCCGCTGAGCGTGCCCTTGCTCGTCATGCACGCTTTGCCGCCAATCCGTGGGATGGAGATGCCCTGGAGCGCCTGACTGGCTGCGAAGAGATTCTCCTTATCGGTTCCAGCCTGTCGATGGTCGACGCCGTTGCCAGCATGGAGGCGAGGGGTTATCGCGGCCGCTATCGGGTGATATCGCGCCGAGGTCAATTCGTGGAAGGCCGTAGGACTGTCGATGCAGCGCGCGATTTTCTCGCCGATGGCCCGTTGCCCGCAACTGCTCGAGAACTGCTGTCGCGCGTGAAGGCGGAACGGCGTGCCATTTCGGCAGCCGGTGCCGACTGGCAGGGCCTACCGCTCGCGATCCGACCCCATATCCCGTCCCTGTGGCAGGGCGCGAGTGATCGTGAGCGATTGCGCTTTACCAGGCATCTACGGGCCTTCTGGGATGTTACGGCGCACCGATCGGCGCCGGAGAGCCATACGACGATCGAGACCGTGATCGCCGAAGACCGTCTGGCGTACGGTCGCGCTCGTCTGCTTGGCTTTGCCGTCGAGGGAGACCAAATCGTCGCCCAACTGGGGACAAGAACGGGCATCGAGAACGCGAGGTTTGATGGTGTCATCGACTGCCGCGGTCATCAGTTACACGATTGGCGGCAGATTGCAGATCCCTTCGTCAAGAGCCTGCTTGCAAATGGCGAGGTCCGGCCCCACAGCACGGGCTATGGTATCGATGCGACATCCGAGGGGGACCTCATCAATGAGGAAGGTCGTGTTCATCGCAATCTCAGCGCCATAGGGCATCCGCTGCGTGGCGTCGCATGGGAATCGAGTTCGATTACCGAGCAGCGCGCGCAGGCAATCGCGCTCGCCGATCGCATCCTTGCGAAATTTACGCCGATCCGCATCGCCTGACGTGTTCTTGAAGCAGAAAGGGGCGCATCGCCGATGCACCCCTTTCTTGTGAAGGCCGCCGCCCCGGTCAGCCTTCGCCGTCCTTGATATAGACCTCCGCGAAATTGGACTGCACGCCCTCGGCCCCGATCGTGTGATTTTTCACGCGCTTGTTGAAGACGGTGACGTTCTCCAACGCAATCAGGTTCACCACCGGCACCTCATCGACAATGATTTTCTGGAAGGCATAGAACTGCTGCTTGCGCTTCTCGTCGTCGATCTCGACGGAAGCCGCTTCCAGCAGCTTGTCGACCTCGGGGTTGGCGTAGTGGCTGGCGTTCGAGAACGGCAAGCCAAGTTTGAAGTTTTTCGACCAGTAAATGCGCTGCACGCCGAGTGTCGGATCGAACTGATTGCCAAGGTATTCCGCCGTCACGTCGAAAGCGCGGTCAGTGTAGACCTTCTTGATGTAAGTCGAGAAATCATAGGAATCGATCGTCGCGGTAATGCCGATGCGCGTCAGGTTCTGCTTGAGATATTCGGCGACCCGCTTGAAGCCTTCATTGTAGGAATTGTGCGTAAGGCGCAGATTGAAACGGACCCCGTCGGCGCCACGCGTATAGCCGGCTTCGTCAAGCAGCTGTTCGGCCGCCTTCAGATCGAAGGCGTAGGGCTTGATCGAGGCATCCAGATAGCGCGGAAGGAAGGTGCTGATCGGGCTCGGCGAGACATGACCGTAGCCGTACCACACGGTGTTGAGGACGACATTGAGGTCGATCGCATGAGCAATCGCCCGGCGAACAGCAACATTTTTCAGGTATTCGTTGTCGAGATTGAAGATCAGCTGGGTCTGATCTCCCTTCGTCTCGTAGCCGCGCGAATCGATGCCGATGTTCGGCAGCGCTTTGACGCGTTCGAGGTCGCTCAGGGGGATTGGATTGTCGCCGCCAATGTCGAATTCGCCGGTCTCGAAGCCGGCAGCGCGGGCCGCGCCATCCGGCACGAAGCGCACGACGACTCGGTCGAGATAGGGTTTTCCGGCGTCCCAGTAGTCCGGATTGCGTTCCAGGATAATGTGAGAGCCGCGTACCCATTCCTTGAAGACGAAAGGTCCTGTGCCGATCGGCGCGCCGCCGTTCGGGTTAGTTGGGACGTCGGCAATCTTGACGCCATCATAAATGTGCTTTGGTACGATCGGCGACTCCGCGGCATAGAGCGCGCTCAGAAGGTAAGGTGCAGGCTTTGAAAGCCTGATCACGGCGGTCGACGGATCCGGCGTGTCGACCTTGGTTACGTTGGCGAATGTGCCCCGCCCGCGCGGGTGTACCTGCTTCAAAAGCTCGATCGAATAGGCGACGTCATCGGATGTAAATGGCTTGCCGTCGTGCCATTTCACATTCTGACGCAGCTTGAACGTGTAGCTCAAGCCGTCTTCGCTTACTGACCATTCCGTCGCGAGCTGCGGTTTGGGCGTCAGATCGAAATCGTAGGTCAGCAGGCCTTCGGTGATCTTTGGGCTGATTTTCTGCGTGCCGCCTGCTGTGTGGGCCAGTGTGAGAACGGTAGGCGGCTCGGGCTCGACGATAAAGTTCAGAGTGCCACCCGTCGTTGCAGCCGTCGTCTCGGCGAATGCCCTGAGCGGCACGAGAGCCGTAAGGCTTGTCAAGGCAAGCAGTTTGTTGAGGTGGCGTCTGCGAATGTCCATCAATACCCCCTGAGTTGCGAGAGACGCCCAGCGTGCAGCGTCGTCGCGCGCATCATCGGTCCGCCCGGATGCAAACCGGAAGAATGTTTTTCTCCTCGCTGGGGAAAGGAAAACTTCGCACCGACAGCGGTGCCGTTGGGATACCCGCATTATTCTACTAAAAATATAGACAATTTACAGAATTGAGTTTTTGCATCTCCGATAACCGCCTGCGACGCAAGAAAATGTTCTATGAACCAGGCTACAGGAAACGCAGGTTCTCGTCTTGAAGGGGATGATTGTGGTGCAATCGCTTCATGAGCACACTTGCAAACTCCACCAGAAGGGCGCTCCAGCCCACGCTTGCGCGGCTTCCTCCGCTGACATCGCTGCGGGCCTTCGTCGCGACGGCGCGGCACCTGAACTTCGTGCGCGCTGCCGAGGAATTGCATGTCACTTCCGCAGCTGTCGGGCAGCAGATCCGCCTGTTGGAGGACTATCTCGGTCAGCCTCTTTTTAATCGCATCCGCGGCCAGCTCCAGCTGACGCCAGCTGGGTCGGCGCTGGTTCCAGGATTGACGGGCGCCTTTGACGCTGTGCTGGCGGCCATGGCTCAGTTCGTACAGTGCGACCATGAACAGCCGATCCGCGTCTCGGTTGCTCCGTCCTTTGCCAGCAAGTGGCTGATCCCGCGTCTCGATGCGCTGCGGCGAGCGGCTCCCGGGCTGCAGGTTCTCGTCGACGCTTCGACACAGTTAGCGAACCTCGATGCCGGCGATGCCGATTGCGTTATCCGCTACGGAAGCGGTCCATATCCGGGACTCATCGTCGACCACCTCTTCTCCGAAGCCGTGCTGCCGGTCTGCAGCCCGGAATTTGCCGATACCTATGCGCTATGGGACGGAGCTCAGGCAATCGAAGGCGTGCCGCTGTTGCATGAAGAGGGAGCCGAGCATGATCAATCCTGCCCGGACTGGAGCAGATGGTTGCGTGCCGCCGGACTTTCTTATCGTCCATCGCAAGGCGGGTTCCGGCTCAACCAGTCCTCTCTGGTACTTGATGCTGCGCTGGCCGGACAGGGATTGGGACTCGGCAAGATCAGGCTTGCGGAAGCTGAGATTCGATCCGGACGGTTGGTCAGCCCCTTCGGTGTGCCCCAGCCGGTCAGCTCCTCCTATTTTTTCGCCACGACCGCGCACACGGCGCGGCTGATGCGCGTCGATCTGTTTCGAGAGTGGCTGCTGGCCGAAGCCCGTGCTCTGCAGACGATGGACGAGATCATCGCGCGGCGCATTCGTCCGGCGGCGGACATGATTGCCGCCGAGTGAATCCGTCATGGGAGCTCCGCCAGCTCTATTTGAGCTGGAAACCGAGACGGCGCGCGAGTGCCGCAAGCACGTGCCTGCCCTTCAGCGCCTCGACTGTACCGATGCGGTTTCGGACCTGGTCTGTCCAGTCGATCGATGGCATGGCTTGCTCCGCCTGGAAGCGTCTCAGCACCTTGTTGTAGGTGGCAAGATCGCGTGCACGCGCTTTGTTTGCATATTGTTCGCGATGCAAGACTGTCGACTGCGGCAGACGCGGCTTCACCCCGGCGGGCTGCGCTGGATCGGGAAAACCGACGGTCAAACCGAAAACCGGGAAAACCCCTTCCGGCAAGGCGAGTTCTCGCGCCACCGTCTCCGGATCGTTTCGTATCGCACCGATGTAGCAGGTTCCAAACCCCAGTGATTCAAAGGCCACGACGGCGTTCTGCGCTGCAAGCGCAGCATCAATCACACCAAGCAAAAAGCTCTCGATATAGTCGAGACCCTCTGCCGCAGAGCCACCCTTTGCGGCGATCGCACGGGGTCGCGCAAGATCAGCGAGCCAGACGAGCAGGAGAGGCGCCTGGGCGATTTGACGCTGGTTGCCGGCAACGGCATTCAGCCGGTTTTGCCGTTCTGGGTCTTCAACGGCTACGACGCTCCATGCTTGCAGATTAGACGAACTCGGTGCCGACTGCGCTGCGGCAACCGCAAGTTCGACAGCGGCATGTGGGACCGGCTTTGGCAAGTAGCTGCGCACGCTGCGGTGAGAGAGAAGTGTTTCAATGGCCTCGTTCCATTGTTCGCCGAGGTGCTGCGACTCGCGATAACGCTCGGCGGCGAGTGCCGCCGGTCGATCGGCGTCGTTTGCCTTTGTCGCAAGGGATGGCGTCATGAGATGTCCTTTTTTGGCCGTCATTCTGCTGCGGCAACGTAGGGATTCTGCGGCCGCGTGAGGCCGAGGTGGTCGCGCAGTGTCCGACCGGTGTACTCGTGTCTGAACAAGCCGCGACGACGCAGGAGCGGAACCACTTCCTCGACGAAGACATCAAGTCCATGCGGCAACACGTCCGGCATCAGGTTGAAGCCGTCCGCCGCACCAGCACAGAACCATGTCTCGATGTCGTCGGCGATCTTATCAGGCGTACCGACAATCGTGCGATGCCCGGTGCCGCCGTTGAGCGCACGGATCAGCCCCCGAACGGTCAATCCTTCCCGTCGCGCGAGTGCCAAAGTCGCGCGGAAGAATGTGTGCCCGCCGTCTGCTGGCAGCGGTATGTCGTGGGGCAAGGGAGCGTCGAGTTCGAGCCTTTTCTGATCGACCTGCAACACGCCGGCCAGCCGCGCAAGGCTGTACTCAAGGGGAATCAGATCACGCAGTTCCTCCTGCCGGCTCCTCGCCTCTGCTTCGGTGCTGCCGATGATGGTGGCGAGGCCTGCGAGTACAAGAATGCTGTCATCCGGGCGGCCATGACGGGCGGCGCGACGGCGCAAATCTCTAGCATAGCCCAGGGATTCCTCGAAGGATTGCGAAGCGGAGAAGACTGCTTCGGCATGTTCGGCGGCGAGTTCGCGCCCGTCGTCGGAGCCGCCAGCCTGCACGAGAACCGGGTGGCCCTGTGGCGGGCGCGGAATGTTGTGCGGCCCATGCACCGCAAAATGCTTGCCGCTGTGGGCGATCGGGTGGACGCGGCCAGTATCGACGAAGCGCCCGGTCGCGGTGTCGCCGATGAAGGCCTCTTCCTCCCAGCTGTCCCAGAGCGCCTTGACCACCGCTGCAAATTCGTTGGCGCGCTCATAGCGGCTTGCGTGGGCCACGGGCTTTTGAAGACCAAAGTTTCTGCTTTGCGCCAGGTCCGCGCTGGTGACGATGTTCCAGCCCGCGCGCCCGCCACTGGCATGGTCGAGCGTCGCAAAGCGCCGGGCGATGTTGTACGGCTCGTTGTAGGTCGTCGAGGCGGTGCCGATCAGGCCTATTCGTTCGGTATTGGCCGCGACCAGCGCGAGAACGATAGTCGGCTCCAGCGACGTGAGCGGTCGGAAATCGATCCGGTCCGAGATCGCCGCCTGATCTGCGAGGAAGACGGCGTCGAAAGTGCCCCGTTCGGCGATCTTAGCAACCTTGATGTAGTGGTTGATGTCAAAGGAGGCGCGAGGATCGCTGCCTTCCATTCGCCACGCGGCGGGCGAAAAGCCGGAGTGGAGTATATTGATGTTGAGATGAAGTTCCCGGCCGCTCATTGGAAGATCCCCGGTTCGGGATAGTCGCCGGTCAGGAACCATGAACCGACGTTGCGGGTCTTGTACTCAGCGGGATTGTGGAGCGTATGGATGCGGACGTTGCGCCAGAAGCGGTCAAAGCCGTAAGGCCGTACGGCAGAGCGGGCGCCCATAACCTCGAATATCTCGCTGGTGACGTCGAGTGCCACTTTGCCTGCCAGCACGTTGGCGGAGGCTACTGCAATGGCCGTGGCGCCGCGCTCCTCCACCGTGAGTGCCGAGCCCTTTGCATAGGCAGTGTCGATGGCGACCGCTGCCCGATCGGCGAGCGCCGTGGCGGCTTGGACCTTCGTCCAGAGTTCGCCGTATTGCCGCTTGATCCAGGGATCGTCCACATGGCGTTCGACACTGGAATAGATCCACGGGCGGGACTTCGTCACCGTGTAGTCTCGTGCGGCAATGAGAGCGCCCTGGGCGCTGCCGATGAAGACGTTGAGAAGAACGCTCTGCTGTTGCTGGGGTATGAGAAGGGCGCCCGGCTCCTTCGATCGTTCCGGCAGGATCTCCGCATCCTTCACCGTCACGTCCTTGTAGAAGACGCGACCACTGCCGGTCTGGCGCTGGCCGATGCCGTCCCAGTCGTCAGCGATGGTGATGCCAGCACGGTTGGCGGGAATGTAGGCAAAGCTGCGAGCGTTCGTCTCCTCATCTTCCCATGCGACCATTAGATAGTCGGCAACATGCGAGCCGGAGGCGAACGGCCGATAGCCGTTCAACAAGACGCCACCTTCGACCTTCTTGCCGAAGAGGCTTTTGGAAAAGCTGTTCGTGGTGTTACCCCAGAACCAACGCCCTTCGGCCGATTGCCGAAGGATCGAGGCTGATCGTTCATCGCTCCCGCTCGTCAGCGCGTTCTGGATCGGACTGAAATGATATCCGAAGAGATGGCCGAGTGAGCCATCGACCTTGGCGAATTCGCGTACGATGCGCAGCGCCGTGGAGTAGGGCTGACCCTCGCCACCGAGCTCTTTGGGAATCAGTAGATTGACGAGACCGCTTTCCTTGAGGAGCCGGATTTGCTCTGTCGGACGGCCGCCCTGTTGATCCCGCTCGACGGCGTCGACCGCGAAGATGTTCCTGAGTTCGACTGCCTTGGCGAGATAGGGATTGGTCTGGTCCGGCTCGAAGAGGACGGCAGGCAACAGCGCGGGTTCGAAGCCTGAGGGTTTTACGGTCATCGTCTTTCCTCCATCAGTCGTGAAGTCGTGGAAAGCCGTGTCGCTCGGCAAGCAGCTCAAGAATGCGACCGGTCTTGGTGACAAAACGCTTGCCTTTCCACTCGGCAGCATCCGGCGGCGCGTTGGCGGCCAGCACCAGCACAGGCAAGGACTGATTCTCCTCGCCGACTGTATCGATCACGCGTGCGCGCGGGCGGGGGAAGAGTACTCTCTCCACGTCGATCCTGGCAGCAAGATCGGGAAAGCTCGAAAGCAACCCTTCAATCGCATTGCAGTGGGGGCAGACGAAGGTTTGGCCAGGGTGCTTGGGATCCGAAAATCCGGGTGCGATGAGAAAAAGCGTGTCGCGGCTCATTGCTGTTCTCCTATTCGGCCGCGACCGCGCTGCCGTTGGCGGCAAGACGCTTCTCGGGGCGCTTGAGGCCGAGATTCTCGCGAAGCGTCGCGCCCTCGTATTCGTGGCGGAAGAGACCGCGTCGGCGCAGTTCCGGCACGACAAGCTCGATGAAGTCCACAAGCCCGCCCGGCATGACCGGGGCCATGATGTTGAAACCGTCGGCGCCATAGTTCTCGAAGCGCTCTTCCAGGGCGTCGGCGATCTCGGTTGGCGTGCCGACGACCTGCCAGTGGCCACGCGCCCCGGCGATGCGCAGATAGAGCTGACGGATCGAAAGGTTCTCGCGGCGGGCGAGATCCAGAACCAGCGCCTGCCTGCTCTTGCCAGCATTTGTCGAAGGCGGATTTTCGGGCACCGGCCCATCCAGCGGATAGTCGCGGAGGTCGATGCCGGACAGTTGTGAAATCAGATTCAAGCCGACCTCGGGCTGAATGAGTTCCTGAAGGGATTCAAATTTTTCCTGCGCCTCAGATTGCGTGCGGCCGACGACCGGGAAAATGCCGGGCAGGATCTTCAGATCCTCAGTCGATCGGCCATATTTCGCGAGCCTTCCCTTGACGTCGGCATAGAAGCTGGTGGCCTCCTCCAGGGTGATTTGGGCAGCGAAGATGGCCTCGGCCGTGCGGGCGGCAAGCTCCTTGCCGGGTTCGGAGGCTCCGGCCTGCACGACAACTGGCCGGCCCTGCGGCGAGCGCGGAATGTTGAGCGGCCCGCGCACCTTGAAGTGCCTGCCGCTGTGATTGAGGCGATGGAGCTTCGCCGGGTCGAAATACCGACCGCTTTGGCGGTCGCGCAGGAAGGCGTCGTCCTCCCAGCTGTCCCAGAGGCCGAGCACCACATCGGCAAATTCCTCCGCCCGATCATAGCGGTCAGAATGGAGGATCTGCGTCTCGTGGCCGAAATTGTAGGCGGCGTCGGGGTCGGACGACGTCACCAGGTTCCAACCGGCCCGGCCGCCGCTCAGCCGATCGAGCGAGGCAAATTGGCGGGCGAGATTGTAAGGATCGGAATAACTGGTGGAGGCGGTGGCGATCAGGCCAATATTGCGAGTGACCGATGAAAGCGCAGAGAGCAGAGTGATCGGCTCGAATGGATAGACGCCGCTATGAGCCTTACGACTTGCCGCTTCGACATCCTTGATGCGTGCGGCAACGCCATCTGCGAAAAAAATCGTATCGAATTTCGCCGCCTCGGCAAGCCTGGCCAGTTCCAGGTAGTTTTCGAACTCGGTGCCCACAGATGCGTCCGGATGACGCCATGCGGCGACATGGTGGCCGGTGAAGAGCAGAAAAGCGCCGAGCTTGATCTTGTCCTTGCGTCTCGCCATTGCAGTTCCTTTCAGCGATACATGGCCGGCACGGGAAATTCACCAGTCAGCAGCCAGGTGCCGACGCTGCGCTTCTTGTACTCGGCAGGATTGTGAAGCGTATGGGTCCTCACGTTGCGCCAGAAGCGATCGAAGCCGTTGGCATTGGTCGCCGAGCGCGCGCCCATGACCTCGAAGACTTCGCTGGAGACGGCAAGGCCGACCTCGCCGGCGTAGACGTTGGCGGTGGCGATATCGATCGCGGCTGCGCCACGATCCGCGGCGCTTAGCGACGGCCCTTGGGCGTAAGCCGCGCCGAGGCTGCGGGCCGCCTTGTCCGCGAGCTCCGTTGCTGCAAGCGTGCGGATATAGAGGTCGCCGTACTGGCGCTTGATCCAGGGATCATCAACGTGGCGTTCGACGCCGGAATAGATCCACGGCCGCGAGTTCGCCGTCGCATAGGAGCGACCTTCCTCCAATATTCCTTGAGCGCTGCCGACGAAGACATTGAGCAGAACGCTCTGCTGAAGAAGCGATGTCAGCGACGAATAGGGCGTCAAGGGCACGTCGGGCGAACTGATCAATTCATCGTCGTGAACCTGAAGGTTGACGAAGCGTACCGTACCGCTTCCGGTCTGCCTTTGGCCGATGCCGTCCCAGTCGTTCTCGATGACAATGCCTTCCCGGTCGGCGGGGACGGCGGCGGTCAGCCGAGCGCCATCGGCATTCTCCCAGGAAATCTGGATATAATCGGCGATATGGGAACCAGAGGAAAACGGGCGGCTGCCGTTGATGAGCCAGCCGGTCGGCGTCTTCTCACCCGCCGACGTCTTCGACATGGCGTTTCCGGAATTGCTCCAGATCCAGTTGCCGGCCGCCGAGCCCGTCAGCCATTTTTCCTTCTGGGCAACAGAGCCGCGAAACAGAATGAGATTGAGCGGCAGATGGTGATAGCCGAAGAGATGGGCGAGCGATCCATCGGTCTTGGCAAATTCCCTGACGATGCGCAGGATCGTCAACCATGACGCACCTTGGCCATTATATTCCCTGGCGATCTGCGCGGAGGGAAGGCCGCTTTCCTTCAGGAGTCTGATCTGTTCGACGGGCCTGCCGCCCTGTTTGTCTCTCTCGATGGCATCGAGATGAAACGTCCTGCGCAGCTCGGTCGCTTTTGCCAAGAGCGCGTCATCAACATCTGTTTCGAACGGCATACTGCCTCCCGGGATGACGGTGGAGGGGACGTGCGTCCCGACCTTTTCCCATCAACGGTTGGCTGGCTGACCGCTCAAGTCCAGAAATATCTGATTGATTTTGCGGAAAGAAATTCTTTCGTGAGGTTGGCAAGCGGCGACCTTGTGATCGACCAGACGTCCCCGATTGGCGTGGCGGCGGAACGTCATCGTTCGAAACGCCACGTTGGCGGCTGCAAAAATCCCGCATCGTCGACCTAAATAGAATACTATTTCTATAGATAAAGATTGCTGCTGTTAGGCTATCGTCTCCCTGATCGAGGAGACTGACATGAGTGGCGCGCGACCACAGATCAAACTTGGTGCCTTTCTGTACCCGACGGGCCATCACGTGGCCGCATGGCGGCACCCGGAGGCGCAAGCGGATGCCGGCTCCAATTTCGCTCACTATATTGAGCTTGCGCAGCTGGCTGAAGCGGCGAAATTTGATCTCATTTTCATGGCCGACGGCGTCGGCACGCGCGGTACCGACATAGAGGCTCTCAGCAGGACGGCTGTCCGCTACGTGGCGCAGTTCGAGCCAATCACCTTGCTGTCCGCTCTGGCCGCGGTGACGAAAAACATCGGTTTTGTCGCCACTGCCTCCACTTCATACAACGAGCCCTACCATATCGCGCGGAAATTTGCCTCGCTCGATCACATCAGCGGCGGGCGCGCGGGTTGGAATCTCGTCACCTCGTCCAGCGAACACGAGGCGCACAATTTCGGCCGTGAGGAGCATTATGCACATGCGGAGCGATACGAGCGCGCCGAAGAGTTTGCCGACGTCGTGCGCGGACTGTGGGACACCTGGGAGGAAGACGCATTCCTGCGTGACAAGGAAAGCGGCATATACTTCGATCCGGACAAGCAGCATGTCCTCAATCACAAGGGCAAGTTCTTCAAGGTTCGCGGGCCGTTGAACGTCGCCCGCGCGCCTCAGGGACAGCCGGTGCTCGTACAGGCAGGATCGTCGGAACCGGGTAAGGAACTTGCCGCGCGCACTGCGGAGGTCGTCTTCACGGCGCATCAGACAATCGAGGACGCACGCGGTTTCTACAGCGATCTGAAGGGCCGACTTGCCAAGTACGGTCGCAGGCCCGAAGAGTTGAAGATCATGCCGGGGATCTTCCCGGTCGTCGGCCGTACTCAGGCGGAGGCAGAAGCGAAATTCCAGGAGATCCAGGACCTCATTCATCCGGTTGTCGGCCTTTCCATCTTGAACGGCATGGCGGAGGGTGTCGATCTCTCGAAATATCCTCTGGACGGCCCCATCCCGGACGTGCCGGAGACGAACGCAAGCAAGAGCCGGCAGAAGCTCCTTCTCGATCTTGCCAGACGCGAAAACCTGACGATACGCGAGCTCTATCTGAGGGTCGCAGGCGCGCGTGGCCATTGGCAGATTGTCGGCACGCCGAGCCGGATCGCGGACGAGATGGAGCACTGGTTCACGACCGGCGCGGCCGATGGCTTCAATGTCATGCCGCCGCATCTGCCTGTCGGGCTACGGGACTTCACTGAGTTCGTGTTGCCGGAACTGCGGCGTCGTGGACTGTTCCGCACCGAATACCAGGGCAGAACGCTGCGCGAAAATCTCGGCCTCAGCACACCCCGGCATCCGGCGCGCGTTCAGGCCGCGGCAGAGTAGGGGCGAGCGATATGAACCGACCCCATCTCACAGTCGAGCACATAACCCGGCAGTTCCAGATCGAGCGGGAGCCGCTGATCGCGCTCGACGACATCAACCTCGATATTGCGAAGGGCGAGTTCGTAACAATCGTCGGTGCCAGCGGTTGCGGAAAATCGACGTTGCTGCGTCTCTTCGCCGGTCTGGATATCGCGACATCAGGCACCATCCGCCATGCGGGCAAGGCAGTTGTCGAACCCAGCCTCGATCGGGGCATCGTCTTTCAGGAGCCACGCCTCTTTCCCTGGCTGACTGTCGAGAAAAACGTCTCCCTTGGCCTCTTGAACAGCAAGCTGACGAGCGCGCGAAAGGCAGAGCTTGTGCGCGAACATCTAGAGCTTGTCGGGCTTTCCCGCTTTGCCAATGTCTACCCGCATCAATTATCCGGCGGCATGGCGCAGCGTGCTGGTATTGCCCGTGGCCTCGTCAGCCGGCCGAACGTCCTTCTGCTCGACGAGCCTTTCGGGGCGCTCGACGCCATCACCAAGGCGTATCTGCAGGACGAGTTGCAGGAGATCTGGGCAAAGGAAAACATCACAATGGTGCTGGTGACGCATGACGTGGAAGAGGCTGTCTATCTCGGGGATCGCGTCGTCGTCATGTCGCCGCGTCCGGGCCGCATCCGCGAAGTGGTACCGGTCAAGCTGGCGCGCCCACGCCGGCGTACGTCCAGCGATATTGCCAATGTGCGAGACCGTGTCCTGAAGAGCCTTCATGCGACGGGCGAGAATATGCAGCCCAAAGCGACGCAACGATCCGATGACGGCGGTCACGTCGAACGTGCTGTCGCGCTGGCCAGATAAGCTTCACAAGAACGGAGAAAAACTATGAAACGCGCATTTCTGTCACGCGTGGCCGCCGGCCTCGCCCTGATGCTTACCGCGTCGGCCACGGTCCGGGCGGAGGAGCCGCTGGTCATTCATGTCGGCTATGCGGCCATCGGCGTCGACAACCGCCCTTACGCGGAAGGCACGTCTGCCGCGACGGCACGAGCCGGGGAATTTCTGGAAAAGGAGTTCGCCAAGGATCCGAACATCAAGATCGAATGGACCTTCTTCAAGGGCGCGGGCCCTGCCGTGAATGAAGGCTTCGCGAATGATCAGCTCGACTTCGCCTATCAGGGTGATCTCCCCTCGCTGATCGGCCGCGCCAACGGGCTGAAGACCAAGTATCTGCTGGCAAGTGGGGCGAGAAAGCCGCTCTACCTTGCCGTCGCCAAAGATAGCGGCATCAAGTCTATCGCGGATCTGAAGGGCCGCAAGATAGCGCTACAGCGCGGCACGAACGGTCATCTGGCTGCCGTCAAGGTCTTGGAAGCCCATGGGTTGAAAGAGCGCGACGCTCAGGTCGTCAATCTCGACAGCGCCGGCACGGTTGCCGCTCTCACCAGCAAGGACATCGACGCCGCCTTCGGCGATACGCAGCTTATCAACCTTGCAGCGAAGGGTGCAGCCGATGTCATCTACACGACCAAGGGCGACGATCCGCGCTTCGGCCGCAACGCCGGCGTCATCGGCCGACAGGCGTTCATCGATGCCCATCCGGAGATAACCCAGCGGGTCGTCGATGCTTTCGTCAAGGCGGCCCAATGGTCGTCCGACGAGCCCAACCGCCCGGCACTGCTGGAATTGTGGCACAAGTCGGGGACACCCGTTCCAATTCTGGAGGAGTACTTCAAGGGCGACACGCTCGCCTATCGCAACTCGCCACTGATCGATGACCTTCTCGTCTCGCAATACAAGGAACAGGCGGCCAAGAGCAAGGAATTCGGCCTCATCCGCCGTGATGTCGATCTCGAGAGCTGGTTCGAGCCGCGTTACCTAAACAGCGCCATAGAGCGGTTCAGCCTGCAGAACTTCTGGCAGGCCTACGGCGCCGACGGCAAGCCGGTGGCCTCGTAAACAAAAATGGAGACGCAGGTGATGGCAACTTATCTTGAGCTCTCTGGCCACGAAAACATCACGAATTGGCGCAGATTTCTCAGGGGACGGTTCTTTTCGCTCTCGGCCCTGCTTCTTCCAATGTTTCTGATTGCGCTCTGGTGGTTGGCTTCCGCAAGAGGCTGGCTACCGGAGCAAATTCTTCCTGAGCCCACCTACGTGCTGCAGACTGGCCGCGACATGATTGCGAGCGGTGAATTGCTCTACCACGCCGCCGTCAGTTTGCGGCGCGTGATCTTCGGCTTTGCTATCGGCGCGGTATTGGGCTTGGCCCTCGGCATCGCCATGGGCCTGTCTGCGCGCTTTGAAGACTATGTAAAGCCGACATTCCTCGCCTTTGCGCAGATCCCGACGCTTGGCTGGATTCCGTTGCTCATGCTGCTGGTTGGCATTGAGGAGACGCTGAAGATCATCATCATTGCCAAGGGCGCTCTCGTGCCGATCACGCTCAATACCTTCTCCGGTATCCGCAGCGTTCCAGGCAAGTACGTGCAAGTCGGTAAGGCCCTGCGCTTCAGCCGCTGGCAGACGCTTCGGCTGATTGTCCTGCCGGGCGCCATTCCCTCCATCTTCACTGGCATCCGCTATGGCCTCACGCATGCCTGGACATCGCTTGTCGGCGTAGAGCTCCTGGCGTCCTCTGAAGGGCTCGGATACCTGCTGGTCTGGGGAAGGCAGATGTTCTGGCTGGATACCGTGATCATCGCGATGATCGTGATCGGCCTCATAGGCTTTGCCATGGACAAGGGTCTGAACGGCTCCGAAGTCTTCATCCAGCGCTGGAAAAAAGAAGGATTGTGATGGCCGCCGAAACGTCAACCAGGCTTGTCCGTATCAGGCGCGGCCTTGCGCTTCCCCTTCTTCTTCTCGTCGCATGGGAAGCCTCCGGCCGCCTCGACCTCATGGATCCCCGCTTTCTGCCGGCTATCGAAGATGTCGTGCGCACCGCCAAACGGGAGATTATCGACAACGGTCTGACGGGTCAGCTCGGGGCGAGCCTGTTGCGCAATATCGCGGGCTTCCTGATCGGTTGCGCTCTCGGCGTCAGCTTCGGCACGCTCGTTGCCGTGACGAGGCTAGGGGATCGGCTGATCATGCCGACCTTCAACGGATTGAAGCAGATTTCCCTGCTTGCCTGGATTCCTCTCATTTCGGTGTGGTTCGGGTTCGCAGAACAGGCGAAGGTCGTCTTCGTCGCGCTCGCGGCCTTCATCCCCATCGCCCTCAACACCTATGACGGCATCAAGGATGCGCCGGCCGAACTGGTCGAGGTCGGTCGCGCACTGCGGTTTCGGCCATGGCAGCGCATCACAAAAATCTACCTGCCCTCGGCCCTGCCAACGATCGCGACCGGCATTCATCTTGGGTTGATCTACTCGTGGTTGGCGACCGTCGGGGCGGAGTATTTTCTTGCCGTTGGTCCAGGCATCGGCGGCTTGGTCATTGCCGGACGTGAGCGGTTTGACATGGCATTGGTCATGGTGGGCGTCATCATTCTCGGCCTAGTCGGCTTTGCACTCAACAGATTGGCCGGTGCAGCGGAAGCAAGGCTCTTGCGCTGGCGAGCCTGAGCGCGGCCTCCAAGCGACGTCGGGCGTCGATTGCTCGGCGTATTCACAATTTCTCCAGGCGGATTACCGTTTCCAAACATCTGCTTTGACGTCGAGTGAGTGTCTGTCGGTTCTGTACGCACCGCGCCGGCGTGCAAGCCAAATGCGCTTTCACCTCGATTCCCAAACGATAACAGATATATGCGAAGATTCTTGCGTTTCTTCCGAGGCGTTCATTCACGCAAAACATCATCCGGGAAAAGCATGGAAAATGCGCTGGTTTTCCTTAGCGCCACGCGGGCTACGAAGAATCTTCCGCATGCAATTATTCTTTTCCGGACGAAAAGAAACTTTGACTTCGCCTTTCGGGACACAACACTGAAGCTCCACTCGGCGGACCAATATCCAACCCAAGAGGAGCTCTTCGCGTGTCCATCAACCGTCGCAGTTTCAACCAGCTAATATTGCTTGCCGGGGCGAGCACATTGCTTCCGTCGTTCTCCTTTGGGCAGGCGGCGGCGCCGGCAACAGGCGGTACCTTGAATTGGCTCTACCGGGTGGATCCGGGCAATGCTCTCTTTGCGATCAACACGTCGTCAGGGACCGGCCAGGCCATCGGTCCGAAGATTGTCGAGGGCCTTTTGACCTTCGACTTCGACGTCAAGCCGCAGCCGCTGCTGGCAACGGAGTGGTCGGTTTCCGATGACAATCTTCGCTACACTTTCAAGCTCCGCAAGGGCGTCAAGTGGCATGACGGGACGGACTTCACCTCCGCCGACGTTGCCTTTTCGATCTTCAGGCTGAAGCAGGCACACCCACGCGGCCGCATCACCTACCAGAATGTGGTCGCGGTCGAGACGCCGGATCCGCTCACCGCCGTCATCGTTCTGTCGAAGCCCGCTCCCTTCCTGCTGGCGGCGCAATCGAGCTCGGAATCGCCGATCGTGCCGAAGCATATCTTCGAGAAACTGGCGCCGGGCGATGGCCAAACGCTGCAAACGGCGATCGGTACCGGGCCGTTCAAACTGACGGAATGGGTGGCCGGCAGCCACCTGATCTTCGAGCGAAATCCTGACTATTGGGACGCCGGAAAGCCCTATCTCGATCGGATCATCCTGCGCGTCGTGACCGATCCGGCGGCGCGGTCCGCCGCCTTGGAGACGGGCGAGGCCGACATCGGCGACAATCCCGTGCCGCTTGCCGATCTCGACCGGCTGAAACAAGATCCTCATCTTGTCGTGGATACCACCACCTACGCCTATTCCGGCCCGCAGCAGCAGTTGTTCTTCAATTACGACAATCCGCTCTTTGCCAAGCGCGAGGTGAGGCTTGCCATCGCCAAGGCGATCAATCTGCAGGAGATCGTCGATGTGGCGCTTTACGGCTACGCGCAGGTTTCGCCGAGTCCTGTCAGTACGGCATTGCCGAAATGGTACGATCCGAGCGTCGTTGCGCATGCCTTCGATCCTGCCGCCGCCGAAAAGCTGCTAGACGAGGCAGGCTATCCGCGCAAGGCGGACGGCAAGCGTTTCGACCTCCGACTGACCTACAATTCCTATCTGCCGCAAGGCTATGCCGACGTCCTGAAAAGCCAGCTGGAAAAGATCGGTATCGGCATCGAGATCAAGAAGTATGACCTGCCGACGTTCCTGAAGACGGTCTACACCGACCGCGCCTTCGATCTCGTGGTGGAGTCGCTTTCGAACACGTTCGACCCGTCACTCGGCATCCAGCGCGCCTATTGGAGCAAGAACTTCAAGATTGGCCTGCCTTTCTCGAATGCCAGCCACTACGCCAACGCGCAGGCGGACGCTTTGCTCGAGGCGGCTGCTATTGAGCCGGACGAGAAGAAGCGATGGGACACCTGGAGCAAATTCCAGCACTTCATCCACGACGAGGTCGCTTCCGTCAACCTGGTTGCTGCTGGCGCCCAGATCGTTGCCAACAAGCGGGTGAAGAACTTCGTCACGGGATCGCAGGGGCTCAATTGGAGCTTCGGCGACCTGTGGATCGATCCAAACGCTTGAGATCAAAGGGCACGAGCCACGACTGGACGTTCGATAGACAAGGCCACATTGATCGATTGGCTCGGCGACAGGTTGAACTGGCAGTTCTCGATATCCGGCCGGTCGCGTTGGCTGTGCTTTGCCGCTGTTTGCAACAAATCTGCCTGCAGAACACTTGGGGTCTCGGTCGTCGAGCTCAAGGCATGGCATGATCGGGGCGAGGACGTTATCGTCCTCGATACTCGCACGCTCGGCGAATATGAAAAGGCGCATGTGCCAGGCGCCGTCGGCGTGCCGGCGCCGAGCTCCTGCTGCGCTTCAAGGACATTGTGTCCTCACCGGAGACGAAGGTCGTTGTCTCCTGCGCAGGCCTGCCGCGTGCCATTCTCGGGGCGCAGACGCTGATCGATTCCCGGGCTCCAATTTCGTCGGCTATCTTGATGGCGGTGCGCGCGGCTGGACTGAGGCAGGTTTCGATCTGGAGGGGCGCACGGTAACCTACGGGGGGCCGACAGAAACAGCTCGCCGCTTCGCGAGCGAGCACAGCGAGAGCCTTTCGGCAAAGGACGTTCTGACGGTCATCGATCGGCAGACCGCCGAAACGTTGAATGCCGATCCGGTGCGCACGACCATCTCCTGGATGTCCGCACACCGGAGGAGTTCACGCGAGCGCATCTTCCCGGGTCGATCTCTTCCGAGGGCGGACAACTGCTCAGCGTATCCTACCGGACCCATCGCCGTGCGCGGTAACCGTTCAGTGTCCTTTCCACCAACGAGGTACAGGACGCTTCGATGGTGTCATCCGCGAAGCTCGTAAAGCTCTGTCTGCCCTGTTCGGCCTCTGACGCTGACGGTTCCGATGGGCATGAAAGTGAAGTTCTCTTCAACCGCGTCACGGATCGCGCTGCTGACGAGGATCGAGGTTCCATAGTCGCGGTTCAGGCCCTCCAGCCGCGAGCCGATGTTTACAGTATCGCCGATGGCGGTGTATTGCCGCCGGGTCTCGGCGCCGACGCTGCCGACGACGGCCGGTCCTGTATGCAGGCCGAAGCGAGTGACAAGTTCGGGGCGAGCGGCGGCGCGATTGGAAGCGTTCATCGCGTCGATCGCGGCTTTCATTGACAAGGCACAGCGGCAGGCGTTTTCGACATGCTGCTCGTCACGAACGGGCGCGTTCCACATCGCGAAAATAGAGTCGCCGATATATTGCACGATAGTGCCGCCATGGCGCTCCACAATCACGTTGAGGGCTTCGAAATAAGTGGATAGCAGCGCCACGACATCTTCGGGCGAATGCCGCTCGGAGATCGTCGTGAACTCGCGGATGTCGGTGAAGAGGACGGTGATCTCCTGCCGCGAGGCGGAGCCTATGGCCGATTGGCCGGCGATGACAATCCTGCGAACCAGTTCACGTGGCACGTAGAGCGAGAACGTTCGGATCGCATCGCGGGCGGCGCCGAGTGCTTTCCCGAGCGCGTTGACTTCGGATATCCAGGAATGCGAGACGCGGCTCTGTCTAAATTCCAGATTACCCAGTTGTCTCGCCTCATCGGCCAATGCGTAGAGCGATCGGCTGATCAATCGGGAAATGATGATCGCGGCGATCGCGCCGGCGGCCAAGAAGGCCGCCGCGGCAGCGAGGTTGCGCCGCAGCGTTCGCTCGACAGGCCCAACTAGGTCGTCCAGCGGTGCGGCGATGACGACCGTGTAGTCCTTCAGCATACCGGCAACTTCCGCATGGAAGCTCTGGGCTAGGTGCTCGCGGCCATTCACCGGAAAGCGGACAACATCACCATCCGGCAACCGGCGGCCTTGCGCCAGGTTCGTGACGGCCGGGATGGCAGGGTCCGCTCTTGCGATGTCCGCAACAGACAGCAGCCCCCCACGACGAATATTATCGCGCAGTTTCGCCATGACTGCGGGGTCGGAATGCACGATCAGGCGCCCGGTGTTGTCGAATACATAGCCATGCGCCTCTTTCGAGATCGTGCCGACATTGACAACCTCCCCCAAGGTCACGAGCATCACATCGGCGCCGATAACGACTTGGCTCCCCCCGACAGCGGGTGTAGCAAATGTCAGGGTGAGGTAGTTGGTCGCGGCTGAAATGTAGGGGCCGACTGAAGTCGTCTGTCCCTCCGAGAGCGCGGCGTGGTACCAGGGGCGGGAACGCGGGTCGAAGATGTCGTCGCGGTCGGCGCGACGAGCGAGAGGACGAGTGTCCTTGTCGAAGAACCTCCACGTCGTCACTGGAATGCCGATGACCTTGGTGATCGTACGAACGGCGAATGCGGCGTCGGCCGGGGCGTTCAAGGTGTCGCGCCAGGTCGGATTGGTCGCAATGTTGGTGGCCTGTATGTACGTCCCGTCTGCATAACCGGCATAGACTCCGTCTATGCGTAAGGACGACTTCAGCGCGTGCAGCAGAAGGTTCTGCTTCGCCAATAGGTCTTGGGGAGGTGGTGTAAGCATTTGGGGGACGGCAGAGGTCGTCTCGATCGCTGCATATCCGCCGGCGAACACATTGCGGTAATCCTCGATCGTACGCATACCGAGCTGGCGCATCTGTGCTTCGCCGGCAGAGAGGGCGGTCACCCTTCCCTGCGTATATGCCATCCACACGAGTGGCAGCGCCGTGCAGGCCAGCAGCCCGACAATGATGACGCTGAGATGCAATCGCAGCGGAAAAGCCCAGTCGGCTGCCTCCGTGGTTCCAGTCGCGGGTGATGGCTCGATGCGATGCTCCATACTTGACCCCCGAGAGCGATTGCAATGCTAGCGAGCACGAGGCCGAGGCGAAATGTGTGATGAAATCCCCCTCGGAATCAACCCGGCGCGGCGCCCTCGACATTCTTGTCCCTGTCGTCGAGCGGCAGGGTCGCGGCCGCCGGCGCGGAGGGCCACGCCCAGGCTCGCAGCAGTTCGTAAAAGACGCTGAGGACGATGGGCCCAAGAAACAGGCCGAGCAACCCGTGCGATAGGGTTCCGCCGATGACGCCGATGAGGATCACCGGCATCGGGGTCGATAGCCCTCGGGACATCAAGATCGGCTTCAACACATTGTCCGCGACGGTGATCGGGATCGCCACGACAGTAAAGGCAAATGCCATCAATGTCGGCCAGGAGAACCATGCCCAGACGATGACCGGGACAAGAACGAGGCCCGGGCCGAGTTGCATCAAACAAAGAACGAACACGAGAAAAGTCAGGGCCCCGCGGGCCGGAATATCGAAAAAGGCGAAACACAGGCCGGAAAGGAGCGTCTGAAGGAGGGCCACGCCGATGACACCGCGCGAGACGTTGCGAACCGTTGACCCGGCCAGCCGCGCAAAACCGACACCCCTCTCTCCGCCGATGCGGACTGCCAATACCTGGATGGTTGCCGCAAGGCGAGGAGACATAGTGAGGAGGATGCCGGAGAGAATGATGGAGGCGACGAAGCTCAACACCCCGCCTCCGATCGATGCAAGCTTGGCGATGATGACGCCCATGACTTCACGAAGAGGCGCCTGGAATTTCATGATCGTTGCAGCGAGATTGCTTGCGACCTGGTTCCAGCCGGCATAGAGGCGCTCGCCGACCACGGGCCAACCGCGTATTGCCTCGGGCGCTGCGGGCAGCGTGAAGTTGTCGGACTTCAACTGCCCGACGAGTGCCTGGGCTGCATCGGCGAAATTGACGGCGACAAGCGCCAACGGCGCGATGATGAGCACAAGGCATGCTATGACAATCACGGTAGCCGAAAGAGCTGGTCGACTTCCCAGCAGCCTGGACAGGGCATCGAACATCGGGAAGAGCGCCACCGCAAGGATCGCGGACCAGATGATGATCAGCGCGAATGGCGCAACCAGCTGCAGGCTCCAATAGGCGAACAGCCCAATGATGCCGATCCGCACCAAGTCGCTGACCCGTGCCTCCACGGAGATCTGCGCGGGACTGGTTTCCGCCGCGGTCCCGCTTTGTGGTTTCTCCATCGCGGTATTGCCTATCCCACGGGTTTCCATAGGGCGTGCCTGAACGGATCAGGGCTCATCGCGTCGTCTCCGGCACGACGTTTCTGGCGCTCTGATCCTCAACGTAATTCGATGGCCGCTTCTGCCGTTTGCCAAGGTCCGGGGCCGCAAACTTCACGCGCTCGTAAGGGATCGACTGCAGGATATGCGAGATGCAGTTGATCCGGGCGCGCTCCTTGTCGTCGGAAGGCACGATCCACCACGGTGCGTGGTTGCTGTCCGTCATCCGCAGCATCTCGTCATAGGCCCGTGTATAGTCCCACCAGCGCTGGTACGACTCGACGTCCATGGGGCTGAGTTTCCACTGCCGAACCGGATCATCGATACGGCGCTTGAAGCGGCGTTCCTGTTCTTCCTCGCTGACAGTCAGGAAATACTTGAGCAACATGACGCCGCTTTCGACGATTGCCGCCTCGAAGCGGGGCGCCAGCTCGAGGAAACGCTGAGCCTTCTTCTCGCTGGCGAAGCCCATGACGCGGTCAACGCCTGCTCGGTTGTACCAGCTGCGGTCGAAGATCACGATCTCGCCCGCAGCTGGCAAATAGGCGATGTAGCGCTGCATGTAGATCTGGGATTTCTCGCGATCGGTGGGCGCGGGCAAGGCGACGACGCGGAACACGCGTGGACTGACCTTCTCCGTTATTCTCTTGATCATGCCGCCCTTGCCGGCGGCGTCACGGCCTTCGAAGATGATGACAATCCGAGCGCCCGATTTCTTTACCCAGGCCTGCAGATGCGCCAATTCGATCTGCAGTCGCTTGATCTCCTTATTGTAGTCCCAGGATTTGGCCTTCTTCTGCTTGCCTTTGCGTTCCGTTGGAACCTCTCGTTTCGGATCGTATGCTTCGTCCATCGCTCCCTCCATTGTTTAATGTCGCGCCGCGCTGGGCGCATTCATTGCCCTGCGGAATTGCCTATGAGCGCGCGCAACGCCTCTTCCCGACCATTGAAAAGATTGTGAGTGCCGATCTTGTTGATGACCCCGGCACGCTCGAGGATGCCGCGGCTTTCCTCGCTGAGGTCGGCGATGGCAAAGACGATGTCCCGCTTTGCCAAGGCATCCGCCACGGCGTCGAGTGCGACGGCGCCGGTGCTGTCCATGTGCGTGATGGCACTGGCGTCCAACACAAGACAGTTGGTTCCGGGGGCGAGTTCCTTAGCGATCGCTGTCAGCCGCATGCGGACATAGTCGGCGTTGTAGAACAGAATATTGCCCTGGATCGCGAAGACGGCAGCGCCTTCGACAGGGCGAGCTTCCGGGAAGCGGGCGAGGTCGAAGAAACCGTGCCGACCTTCGATATGGCCAAGCAGGCCATCGCGTGGAAACATCGTCTTGCGCAACAGGTACACGAACGTCGCGGCAACGGCGACGACTACGCCGTTCAGAACGCCGAAGCTGATTGCGCCCCACATGGCGATCAGCGCAAAGACGAACTCCATGCGGCTGATGTGCCAGATCTTCTTGAGTTCCTGAACGTCTATGAGACTGATGGCCGCGGTTGCGAGGATCGCAGCGAGCGCGGGGATCGGAAGGATCCGCAGGGCGCTATGAAGGAACACAAGAGCGGCAATCAGTGTGGTGGCCGAAACCAGCCCTGCGGCCTGGGAGACGCCACCGGTCGACAGGTTTATGGCGGTTCTGGAATCCGAGACGCTGATCGGAAAGGAGCCGAAGAGCCCGGGTGCGATGTTGGCGGCGCCGATACCGATCAATTCCTGGTTGGCATCGACCTCTTCACCGGTGCGGGAGCCGAAGCTGCGCGCGGCGACGATGCCGGCGCCGAAGCTGACGAGAAACACGGCGGCCGAGCCGAGTATGATCTTATCGAGCGGCATCCGATGGAGCGCCGGTAAGGATAGGCTCGGGAAACCACTCGGGATATCGCCGACAACAGCGATGCCGTGCCCCCGGAAATCGAAGAGCGCCGAGAGAATGACGGAGACAACGACGACGAGAACAGGACCCGGAACCTTGACGTTGAATGCCCTGACGATCCAGAGCAACGCGAACATGGCAAGGCCGAAGAGAAGCGACGGCCAATGGATCAAGGAGCCCTTGCCGAGAATTTCCAAGACTGGTGCGAGCAGCCCATCGGACTCGATCTTCACGCCTGTGAAGCGGCTGATCTGCCCGACGAGGATGGAAAGCGACACGCCGGCAAAGAAGCCCACCAGGATCGGACGCGACAGAAAGCTCGCGAGGACGCCAAGCCGCAGCAGTTTTGCCGCGATGCAGAATACGCCAACGCCAAGGGCGAGCGCCGAGGCGATGGCAACCCGGTCGATATCGGCAGCGGCAGGTTCGGCCGCGATGATAGCGGCCATCGCAGCCGCGAGCACCGTCATTGTTGCGGCATCGGGACCGACGATCAGGAGCCTTGAAGGACCGAAGATCGCGTAGGCGATCGGAGCAACGATGCTGGCGTAGATGCCCGTCTCTGGCGGGAGCCCAGCAATCGCGGGATAGGCGATGGCGCTCGGCAAACCCACCGCAGCAATCGACAGCCCGGCCGGGATATCGCTACGAAGCCAGTCTTTGTTGAAGCCGGCCAGACCCCGCAATATTGGTAGGCTGCCTATCACCTCGGGTTCCCCTGTTATTCTTGTCTGATCTCCGAGTCTGCCCGGCCGCCGCACTCCAGCGGCCACCGGAAGGGTTGATGCATTCTAGTGTTCGAGGAAGACGTAGTTCATCCAGCTGCTCATGCGCAGCAGGACCTTGCGCAGGACTGCGACGTGGTGCCAGTGATGCGTGTAGACGGCTACCTCGGCAACCACACCACCGGGCAGCTGATACTCGTCGGTGCTTTCCAGCAACTCGATGCGCGCCAACGTTTGTCCCGGCGATGCCCGTTCCGGGGATTGCGGGTCGATCAGCGCGCCGCTCGGCTGCAGTTGGCCCTGCGCCATGACATCGATGACTTCCTGGACCCGCGCCTTGAAGATCTTGCCGGGCACGGCTTTGAAGGCTACCTCGGCTTCGTCGCCGGCCCGCACCCGCTGGAGCGAATTCTGAATGAAGGCTGCACCCAGCATCCGGTCCTCGCTGTTCATGAAGACCATCACGGGCCGCAAGGGAAGGGGGTTTGCCATCATGCCGGGGCGGAGAAAGACCTGCGTCACGTAGCCGTCGCTCGGCGCACGGACCGTCGTCTGCTCCAGGTCGTACTCGGCGCTTTGCAATTCGGCCTGCAGCCGTGCCACTGTTGGATTCGTGCCATTGATCTCGGACTCATAGGCGAGTTTTGCCTGCGTCGCCTGAGCGCGGGCCGTGTCGACGGTGGCCTCGGCTGTCAGATAGATCCCGCGGCGGTTCTCGACTTCGAGTTCCGAGTACACGGCTCCTCTACCGCTGGACTTTGAGTTCTCGTTCGATTGCTGAAACTTTTCGAAGGCCTGCAGCGAGCGATCCCTTGAAGCTTCCGCACCGGTTACGGCTGCGTTGGCGGCATCGAGAGCAGCCTTCAATTGCAGGACGGTTTGCACGGCTTCGGCAAGAGACGCTTTCTTCTGATCGACTGTATATTGATAGGGGCGGGGATCAATCCGGAAGAGAACATCGCCCTTTTTCAGCGGAGCGTTCGGCGTGACCGGCACCTCTACGACCTGTCCACTAACGACCGGGATGACGGGAGCCGATGTAAAGTAAATGCGCCCATCGCTGGTATAGGGATGGTTGTAGCTCATGAGCAGCAGAAGGCTGGAGATGAGAAAGATTCCGCCCAGAACGGCCGTTGCAAGTGTCCACTGGTTCACCGGAATGCGGAAGATCTTGAAGACCACCCAGCAGATTGCGGCGTAGGTGAGTATGAGGAGCAGATCCATCAGGCGTTCTCCTTCTCCGGCGACTGCGCCTCGAGTTCTGCTATTCGAGCGTGAAGGCGGGCGATTTCGGCATTGGCTTCAGCCTCGGCCGACAGCTTGCCATCGGGCCGAATGCCCCAGCCGCGATCCTCGCGATAGAGCGTGGCCCAGATGAAGAGGAAGGGCCAAATTGCGTGCAGCGTGAACAGGCTCACCCATCCGGCAACGTGGATGGCGTCCTGGTGCGGATGGTTTCTGGCCTTGGCGATCAGATGAGGAATGTCATGGATCGCGATCACTGCGTAGAACAGAGTGACCACGACGAAGATCAACACTCCCAGTGCAAAATAGTCGAGAAACACGCTCACTCCTTTTCGGCCGCTCGCCGAACCGTCCGGCCGTAGTCGAGAAGAAATAGTAGACCGGTGCGGTCTCGAACGCCCGTAGCATCACGTAATATCTATCGAGCGTCGCGCGGCTCGACAGGCAGTCCGGATTTTAGAGATTAAGGGTGGTCGTCCGCGACGGCGTGCGTTCCCTGCCTCGGGTGCCAACTGCCGGGGAAGTCATCGTCATCGCGATTGAGAGTAGTTTGACCAGCTTGCCGGCGGCGGCTAGGTCCCCCCGGATACGGCGGCCTTCGGCACGCGCAATGCGGAAAGGCAGGGCCACCGCGGACGTAGGTCTAGTCCCTTCCGGGCCGTCACGCGTAAGTTCGCGTATGTTACGTCTCCATCCTAAGTACCTGTAATACAATACTTCAATCTGCTTGACGCGAGTATGACAGCGGGGGGCGGCATGACGTTGGGAGAAAGCAATTCGACACACTTGTCCGCCCTGGAGATTGCTGAGGCGCAGTTTCCGGCCCAGGCCGCGAGGGTACGGCAGCTTTTCCAAATGAACGAAACGTTCCGCAGCATGTGCGAAGATCTCGCTGCCGCCGCCGAGACTTTGGCGCATGTGGAGCGTCTTCCGGACAATGTCAGAGAAACGCGACGGCAGGAGTATGCGAGCCTCGTCGATGCGCTCGTCGCTGAAATCGGCGAGGCGCTGTCCCAATCGAAAGTCGTCATGCTCAGGCGGTCGGGCGAGGCAAAGCCCAAGCCGCGGTGAGTATTCATCCGTACCATTTTTTGCAAGGAGGTCGGCGCATGATGAAAGCAGGATCCCTCAGGTTGCTGGCAGGGCTCTCTGCCTTGGCAATCATTTCCATGCATCCGGGACCACCCGCATATTCACAGACCGCGACCCCCACACCGAAGCCTGTGTCGGTAGGGACGACGGAGCCGACTGGGCCGCAAACGGATCTTCTCTCCGAGGATGAACTCGAAGTCCTTGTCGCCCGCATCGCGCTCTATCCGGATGAACTGGTGGCCGCGATCTCGGCAGCGTCCTTGTTTCCCCTGCAAATCGTCGAGGCAGCGCGCTTTCTGGAGGCCAAGAAAAAAGATGCCAATCTCAAGCCGAAGGATGACTGGGATGGAAGCGTCATTTCGCTTCTGAATTATCCTGACATCGTCAAGATGATGAGTGAGGATCTCGATTGGACGCAGTCGCTGGGTGACGCGTTAACCAACCAGCAAAAGGACGTGCTGATCGCCATCCAGCAGCTTCGGGACGAAGCCGTGGCGAAGAACATCATCAAGACGGACGACAAGGTCACTGTTGTCACGGAAAATGAGAACGTCGTCATTCGACCGACCGATCCGGAGAAGGTGTATATTCCGCAGTACCCTCCTGAGATGCTGTACGAACCGGGCTATGCGGTCGAGCCAATCTCCTACTATCCCGACTATTACGACAACTACTATTATCCAGGGGCCGGGTTCTTCGCGGCGGCGGTGACCGGCGTCGCGTGGGCGGCCATCGTCAACTGGGACGATTGGGGCGTTTGGGGCGGCAACTGGGACGGCGACCTCGATATCGATTGCAACAACTGCTTCAACGACCGGAACTTTAACGGCAAGGTCAAGTGGAACGACATCGACTGGACCAAGGTGGACCGGAGCAAGCTGAGCATCGGAAAGGATCAGCTTGCCAATATCGACCGCTCGGCGATCAAGTCCAGCCTGCAGTCCGACAATCGCAACCAACTCAAGAACAAGGTCAGCGATCGGCAGGCAAACCGTGGACAGGGAACCAGAAACGTCAGCGCCCGCGCCGACGACATCCGCAAGGGCACGGTGGAGGGCCTGAAGGCAAATCCGAGATCGAGGGCAGGAGATGCTGCCGCTAACCGGCCGGGTGCGTCGCGTCCGGACGCCCGCCCGGGCAACGTGGCCAATCGCGCGGATGCCCGTCCAAGGAATGCAGCCAACCGACCGGGCAGTGCTGCCGACCGTCCATCAAAGCCGGCAGCCAAGAAGAAGCCAAGTGCACCGAAGATGGCGGCGCGTGCCGATAACCGTCCGCGCCAGCCCAGCGCCCTCGGCAATGTGCAGTCGGGGCGACGTGAGGCGGTGGCTTCCAAGCGAGGCGGACAGAGTATGGGAGGCGGGCAACGCGGTGGCCCGCGTCCCTCCGTTCAACGCTCGCGCCGCCCAATGCCGCAGGGAGGCGGTGGCCGCGGTGGTGGTCGGGGTGGCGGCGGTCGTGGTGGCGGTCGGCGATAGGGTGTCCAGCTATTCAGATTTCCGGAGATAAACCATGAGACCACAGTTGAAATTGATCCCGCTGTTGCTCGGAACGGCTCTCTCCCTGGCGTGGGCAGCCCCATCGATGTCGCAGACCCAGACGGATCTTCAGGAATTCCAGGCTGGTACGCCGCCGTCATTCGATGACCCTTCGGCGGCGCTTGAACGGCTCAAGACCGTGCTGAGCGCCAATGATGTTGATGGCTTGGCAAGCCTACTCGGTCTGAACGCTGTCAAGTTGCGGTCCAGCAGCGAGGCGATGATAAGCTACGGATTGATCCGCGAGGGTGCCGGGCGGCAACTGCAATTGCAGGACCTCGACGATCGCAAGGTGATACTGGTGGGAGATGTCCTGTGGCCGCTGCCTTTCCCCCTGTCCAAAAACAAGGACGGAAAATGGGCATTCGACACGGAAGTCGGGCTGCAGGAGATCGTCAACCGAAGGGTCGGTCAAAACGAGCTTGCGACGATCCAGACCATGCATGATTACGTGAATGCCCAGTATCAGTATGCTCAAATCGACGAGGACGAGGATGGTGTCTACGAGTTCGCTCAGCGGCTGATCAGCAGTCCCGGCAAGCGGGATGGCTTGTATTGGGAGCCCGGTTTGTTCGATGAGGAGAGCCCGGCCGGGCATCTGATAGAGACTGCGGCTTTCGGCAGGGCCAAGCGCGGTGAAGGGTATTATGGATATCGCTACCGCATCCTGACTGCCCAGGGGTCCAACGTCATTGGCGGCAAGCAGAGCTACATCGTCAATGGCAATATGACGGGCGGATTTGCGTTGATCGCGTGGCCGGTGACGTATCGCGTGACGGGGCTTCAGACGTTCATCATCAACGGCGCGAATATCGTTTATCAGCGGGATCTGGGACCCGAAACACAGCAGCGGGTGTCAACCATCAAGGAATTTAATCCGGACGATAACTGGACGATCGTGCGCGACTAACGCTCAATAACCCGCACAGCAACCGATGTGCCGCGTGTCAACGCGCGGCCATTATAAGCCTGGAGCATCGCTGTGCGCCGATGATTTTCCTGCCAGCTTAACGAGGGTAGGGCTCTCGCCATCCCTCGAGCCGTTCATGACAAACCTCCCGGGCATGCCGGGTGTCCATCCGCTATCAGGTGCCTTTCCGACCCTTATTCGACGGGTGGCTCCCAGGTTAGGAAGAAGCCGACGTCGCCGGGAATACCGCCGGGGAAATTGATGATCATCGCTTTCAGGCCGTAGCCCTGGGGTTTGGCGAGCGTTTCGAAGAGATCGAAGAGTTCCTTGGCCTTGCCCTGCAGGGTATTCTGCCAACCGGGCAGGTTGTTGTTGATGGCTCGACCGCTGTCCGAGCAGAGGCTGGACGGGAAGCTGTAGACCATTGCCTCGTATTTTCCGTCTGCTGCGGCCTTCATCACGAGGCGCTTGATGACCGCGCGTTCTGTCTCGCCAATGTGCTTCTGAAAAAAATCCTCGATGAACTCAGAGTGTTTCGTCGCCTCGCGAGCCTTTATCTTTTCGTCGCGTTCCATTTCCGCGAGCTGAAGTTCAAGTGCACGCTTGCGCAGATCTTCGGCGCTGGTCATCGACTGAGGGGTCTCGCTTGCAGTCATCGCCATGTCCTCCAAAGTTTTCCAAAGGATAGGGTGAGTACGGGCGTTAAGGCAGTAAAATACGCGTCGGATGGGGTAGCATACGGTATGCTACGTCGCGACCTATTGGCTGCCGATCATGCCATCGGCAGGAGGGATCGCGATGCCGGAGGCGCGCAGGCCGTCGAGGAAGCGCTCCTGGTCGACCGCGCGGCGGAGACGCAATGCTACTTCCTTGCGGATGTTCTCCATTAGCACCGGGGCGTTCGTCTGGAGCCAGTCCTGCTCGCTACGCGCTTCATCAAGCTTGCCTGATGAGCCGAGGATGGCCAGCAGAACGAGATGGTGCATGGGATTGTATTTCAAGTCGGCCATGCGGGCCCAAAGCTCAGCTGCTTGATTGTCTCCCCTCATATAGGCACATAGCGCCATACCGACCTCGTAGTATCCTCTCGGGCCGGGATTTCTGCTGATGGCGCCGGAGATCAATTCGCAGCCTGTGTCCCACTTTCCGGACATTGCGAGACGGAAACCATATTCGCCCGCAACCTCCGTATCATTGGGGTTGATCGCATAGGCGGCAGCTCCCGCTCTCAGCGCAGCGTCCACGTTGTTGCTGAAGAAGCTGGCGAGCATCAGCGCCTGCAATGCACGTGCGTTCTGGGGGTCAAGATCCACCGCCCGTTTGGCTGCGTCTGCCGCGAGCTCCAGTGGTCGTGGCGAAGGCTGGGCTCTGAGCTGGTATTGGAACCTCACCTCATCGAGATAGATCAGCGATAGCAAAGCCCAATAGGTAGAATTGGTTGGAAGCCGTCTGATTGCTTCCTTCAGACAATCTCTTACCGCCGTATGCATCTGCGGATCGAGTTCGGCTCGATATGCGTAGTATGACAGCGTACATGTATAAGCTTCCCAATCGCCGCTGTCCGGCTTGGCGATTTTGCTGACATAAGGCTGAAAGGCGATACCGTATGGTTGGGCAATGGTCGTGGCAATGCGCTGCGCAACGTCGGTCTCCACCTCAAGCAGGTTACGCTCGCCGAGGTCCGCATCATAGTCGTCCGCCCAGATGACGGCACCGTCCGCGTGGCGGATCAGCCGCGCGATCAGCCGCATTTTATCCGCTTCGAGCCGGACGCTTCCCTGCAGTGCAAACCATGGTCCTTCCGCCGCCTGAAGTTCCTGCTGTGTTCGGGGGGCGATCACGACGATCTCCTTGAACTTCGTGAGTTGCCCAACAATTTCGTCTGTCAGGCCTTGTGCGATGTCTACCGAGGCAGCCTTGCCAGGAACGTTCTGGAACGGCTCGACCATGATCCTGGGCTGAGTGCCGTCGCTTGAAACAGCAGATGAGGACAGGGGCCGCGGGGAGGTAACGGAAAGCCGCGGCGCATCGAGGAAACCTATGATCCCAATAATTGCCGCAGACACGGCTATGCCATACCAGATCCAGCGTCGGTAGCGTGCAGGAGAGGATCGCGTAGGGGCCGGCGCTGGTTTTGTCGGATCCCGTTCAGGAGGCGGGCTCGGGGTCGATACCGCTTGAACAGCAGCCCCGCAGGCGCCTTCGGCGTAGTCGAAGGATGGTACATATCCGCCTTTGGGTATCGTAACGACGATGCTGTCGGCGTGACCGGCGACCAGATAGTAGCGTTCGAGCGCCCTACGGATCCGGCCTGCCTCGATCCTGACGACCGGATCATTCTGAGCGTCGAAGGATGTGTCTCGCGCGAAGACCTCTTGTGCAATTGTGTATGCCTTCAGGTAGTCTGCACGACCCGAAAGGGTCTCCTCGACAATGAATTCGAGAAATCGCCGGCCCCGGTCGGGGGCGTGAAACTCGCCACTAGAAAGGATGCGCTCGATTTGATCACGTATTTCATTGATCGTGGGATTGGCAGCCCCATCCCTGCTTGCTCGGGAACTTTGCATTGCAGGCCCCCTCAGACTGTTCCGTTGCTCAGTCTTGTATGCGTATTCAATTATATATTAAATCTCCTAACTCAGGTGGTTGCAATATAAATCGTTGATCTACTCTAAGAGGCCGGCTTTTTGATTTGCGGCGCAAAGGTTTCCATGAGTAAATCTGCGAGGTGGGGCCACGGGTCACCGAGCAAGCGCAGCATTAGCCGCCGGTGCGTCACGGGGAGTGGCATCCGCTGACGGCGTAAAGATTCAACTGCCCAAGGATAACCACTGGCCGTTATGGGGTTTTTGTGCAGAGTTTCAGTCGATATCCGATGTATTGGTAATGAATCCCCGCGGTTGGCGAGGCGGGAAATGTTGTTGGGCGTGGTTGGAACATTTAGCACGGTCGCAGGTTGCTTCCCTAAATAGGAGCGAAGCGATGCTGATTCTTGAAGAAATTCTCCTCGTTTCTGCCGATCGGGTGGCGTGCTGTCGCGGTCAGCTCGAATTGGATCTCGGGCAAATGATCGATGAGCTCGAGCGTTCGGGATTCTCCCGCAAAGAAATATTGGTCGCCCTGAGCGAAATGATCAGCGAAGAATTCTCGGCCCTTCCAGACATGCCGAGATTCCACTGATCGCATCTGCCCCGCCCGTACGATATGGTCGGAATTCGCTCATTGCGCTATGACATCGTAATGAGCGAGAAGTTCCTGATCACCGGCCCGGACAATCCATCAGCCACCATCATGCTTGCCCACGGTGCCGGCGCGCCGATGGACTCGAAATCCATGACAGCTGCCGCAGACGCGCTTGCGGCGGCCGGGTTCCGTGTTGCGCGTTTTGAGTTCGCTTACATGGCTGCACGCCGGACGTCCGATGCGCGAAAGCCACCACCGAAGGCCGAGACTCTAATCCCCGAATATAGGGAGGCGGTAAAGGCACTCGCGAGTTCGGGTCCGTTCATTATCGGTGGCAAATCCATGGGTGGACGAGTGGCAAGCATGGTGGCGGACGAGCTCCACGAGCAGGGGACGATCCGTGGATTATTGTGCCTTGGCTACCCCTTCCATCCACCCGGCAAGCCGCAACAGTTGCGCACGGCGCATCTGGCGAACCTGCGCACGCCGACGCTTATCTGCCAGGGGACGCGCGACGAATTCGGCACGCGTGAAGAGGTGACGACCTATCCGCTTTCTTCCGCAATATCAGTCTTTTGGCTCGAGGATGGCGACCACGATCTTGCTCCGCGGAAGAAGATTTCCGGTTTCGCTGTTGCTGATCATCTCGCCACAATGGCTGCGCGCGCCAAGGCTTGGGCAGACGAAAACTGCCTCCCGTAGGCGCAGCCGGGAACGTCAACTCGACTTGACGGATGTGAAAGCTTTATGCATCTTCGCGTGCAAAGTGTGACGTGCATATCTACGATCCTATATCGCATGTTTGGGGGACAGGCATGGCGAAGCGCGTAGCATATTCAGGGCTCTTTTCATCCGTCTTCGCCGCAACGCTTGCAATGAGCAGCGCTGCCTTTTCCGCCGACCTCGTAATCGCGATGCCGAACTGGCCTTCCGGACAGGCGACGGCAAATATCCTCAAGGTCGGCATCGCCAAGGAGTTCGGGCTCAATGCCGATGTGCAGGAGCTTGGAACGCTGCTTGCTTTCAACGGCCTGGAGAAAGGCACAGTCGACATCCATCCGGAGGTCTGGCAGCCCAACCTCGAAGATGTCATCAAGCGGTTCGTTACGGAAAAGGGCGTCGTCGTTCTCGCCAAGCATGGAGTGCCGGCTTGGCAGGGCATCTGCACGACGCCGGCTGCCGCGGAGAAGGGCCTGAAGACGATCGCGGATCTTAGCGATCCGGAAAAGACGAAGATTCTCGATACCGATGGTGACGGTAAAGGCGAGATGTGGCTCGGCGCGCCCACATGGTCTTCGACAGGGATCGAGCGGGTCCGGGCGAATACCTACGGCTATGCGAAAAACCTGACGCTGGTCGAGTCGGAAGAGGAAGTCGCGATGGCCGGGCTGGACATTGCCATTGCGACGAACCAGCCGCTGGTCTTTGCCTGCTACGCACCACATTTCATCTTCGACCTGCACAAGATCGTCCGCCTTGCCGAGCCTGCGCATGATGCCAGCAAGTGGAAGCTCGTCGGTCCCAACGATCCGCTTTGGATCACCAAGTCCTCGGCATCGACGGCCTGGGACGCGGCCAATTTCCGCATCGGATATGCAGCGGCTTTCGAGAAGAAGCACCCGGATATCGCCGCGTTCCTGGAAAATGTCGATCTGTCGCCAGAGGAAGCGACGGCGATGAGCTATGCGCTCGAAGTCGAGCGTATACCGCCACTCGAATACGCGACAAAATGGGTCGCCGACAACGCAAAGCGCGTAGATGGGTGGGCTAGCAAATGACGGAAAGCAATAGACTTCCGGCGAAGGTGAGAGAGGTCGGACGTGCACGTAAGCTGACCTTGGCCTTGATCGCGGTCGCCGTGTGTGTTGGCCCGCTTGCTGCCTGGGCGCAGACCCAGATCTACGATTCGAAGACGCACACCTGGGTCGACTACGACAAGAAGAAGGCGCGCCAATACTACGCGCGCAACAATCAGCCGCCGGAAGCATTCCGGAGACAGCCCGTTCCCTTCCGAACGGCCGAGCCGCCGGGAACAATCATCATCGATGGCAACCAGCATTTCCTCTATCTCGTCCAGCCTGGCGGCCAGGCTATCCGCTACGGCATCGGCGTCGGACGCGAAGGCTTCGGATGGGCCGGGATCGTGCGCGTCGGCCGGACCGCGGAGTGGCCGACCTGGACGCCGCCGGCCGAGATGGTGGCGCGCGACCCGAACGCGGCAAAGTGGAAGGACGGAATGCCGGGCGGACCGGAAAATCCGCTGGGTGCCAGGGCGCTCTATCTCTACGAAGGCGACCAGGACACGATCTATCGTATCCACGGGACCGCAGAACCTTGGACCATCGGTCTCGACGTCTCTTCCGGCTGCATCCGCATGAACAATGACGACATCGTGGATCTCGAGTCGCGGATCAAGATCGGCGCCAAGGTGATCGTGCTGATGCAGGGTGCAGCGCTCTACAAGGGCGTCTGACAATGGGCCCGGCACAGCGCCGGAGATGGAGTAAATAACGCTAGTCGGGGGACAGGATTTTGGGGCAGAACATCGTGAGGGGAATTTCAATCGGCCGCGCAATAACGGCAATAACAAGCGCGGCGCTCCTTGGCGCCTGCACGCCGCCGACGCCGCCAGCGCCTGAAAGCATGGCACGCACCACGCTGCAGACTGCCCCGGCGGATCTGCAGCTGCTTTGCGCCAATTCCGCGGCTGGAGTTGCCGGTCCGAACGCCAAGGTATTGCCGACCGCTTCCCGCCAGTTGCCTGACGGCACCTTTGGCGTCGACCTCGATGCCGGCGGCAAGAAGTTCTCGTGCATCGTCGACAACAACGGCACGGTGCGATCGGTGCAACCGGCATAGTCCGGATACACGGCACGCCCTGCCAGAAGGATTGGGCGTGGCTGCAATATGCTCAAACCGCCGTCAGTTCGACCTTGACATCAGGGAAGCGGCTGCTGCTTACCTGCACGCTGATTGCGCCCGTCAGTCCGATCGCTTCCAACCAGAAACCGGCCGTGCCGCCCTGCAGCGGAACCGATACTGGACCAACAATCTTTGCGGGCCCGTCGACGTGCAGGGTCACACTGTCATTTATGAAGGGCAAGCGCTGGCCCTGTTGATCAAGCGCGCGAATGACGACGCGGGTCGCGTCGCGCTCGCGCGCCTTCAGCGTCGTGCTGTCGGCAACGACCTGCAGCGTCGTCGGCAGCGGGTCTGCGACAAGCGTCAACCTGGCGACAGGTTCGCCGTCAATGTAGCCGGTGAATTCGCCGTCGATCCATTCAAGGCCCCAAGTGCCAAGCTCATCCGGCGTGAAATGACGGTGGTCGAGAACGACGGGCGGGTGCGGCAGGTGCGGGTAGTTCTCGCGGTCGGGACCGATCCGCTTGGTCACTGAGCCGTAGCGCAGCTCGACCTCGTCGCAGTTGGTCAGGACGATCAGTGGCAGCACACCGCCGATGTTGCGCTCGCCGCGAGCCCAGAACGTGACCGGCTTCATGACGATCTCTTCGGAGGGATCGCATTGGCTTGCATAGACATAGGCCGCAAACTTCGGCTCGCGGAACATGTCCATGACGCCGTGGTAGCAGATCCGGTCGCCGGAGCCGAAGTCCTTGTGGGTGTTGTAGTCGAACATGCACCAACCGATCGCACCCGCGATGTCAGGATCGCCGTAGGCGGCGTTCAGCACCTCGAGATGCCGGCGGACATGCTCGGCCTGCCGGGCTTCCTGGTCGTAGATCTTGGTGGGATACATGTGGCCACCAAACTCGGTGATCATGTACGGCACCTTGTACGACAGGCCGGTGGATTCCTGCTGTGGGCGAAGCGCCGTGCGCGGGCGGTTGTTGCCGGGCAGTTCCTCGTTGCCGAGGATGAAGTCGTTCATCGTGTAGACGTCTTCGAGCAGCTCGCTGTCGGTTATGTAGCGGACGCCGCCGGTCTGGCGCGTCGGATCGAGTTCACGGGCAAGCCGGTTGGTCTCGACATAGAAGTCATGGCTGTCCTGCGACTCGTTGATGCGAACGCCCCAGATGATGATCGAGGGGTGGTTCCAGTCGCGTTCGATCATCCGCCGGACATTGCGGATCGATTCCTGCTGCCACTCCTCGTCGCCGATATGCTGCCAACCTGGAATTTCCTCGAAAACCAAGAGACCGATGCGATCGCACCGGTCGAGGAACCACTTCGATTGCGGATAATGCGACGTGCGGACGATATTGCACTTCAGCACCGACTTCATGATGTCGGCATCGCGCTCCTGGGCCGATCTCCCTGCTGCATAGCCGACATAGGGGAATGCCTGGTGACGATTGAGGCCGCGCAGCTTCAACGATCGGCCGTTGAGCATAAAGCCTTCGGGCGTGAATTCCGCGGTGCGGAAGCCGAAATGCGACGAGACGCGGTCGGAGCCATGGCTTGTCTTCAATTCGACGGTCAATTCGTAAAGCGCGGGATTGGCGATATCCCAGAGGGAAATTCCGGTGAGGCTACCGAAGGAGAGCGTCAGGTCTTCACCGGTCGTCTCCGCGGAAGCCGTGGCAAGCAGGCGTCCGTCGGCATCCTTCAGCGACGCGGATACCGAGCCCAGGAACGCAAGCTGCTGCGGATTGGCAAGATCGACGCGCACACTTGCCGACTTTTCCTCTGCCAGCACGTTGTGGGTTTCGATCTTCAGGTTGCCAACCGAGAGCGGATCTGTGACCTTCAGCCAGACGTCACGGTAGATGCCGGCATAGGTCAGGTAGTCGATGCGGCCGCCGAAGGGTGGAATCGCTGGATTTTCGCTACCGTCGATTTTTACGGTGATCAGATTGTCGCCCACGGCCAACCGGTCGGTGAGGCGTGCTTCGAACGGCGTGTAGCCATCCTTGTGAGCGATGACCTCTTCGCCGTTCAGGTAGACGACGGCATCGGCCATGGCTGCGTCGAAGACGAGCGAGACCTCGCGGCCCTCAAACTCCGGCATCCAGCGCAGGATCTTCTGATAGGTGAATGCCCGCTGATAGCTTTTCTCATCGAAGTAGTTGAACGGCAGTTCAACGGCCGTATGAGGCAGGCTGACGGTCGCCGTGCCATCGAAGTCCTCGAGCAAACGCCGGCCGAAACCCTCGTGAAAACTCCAGCTTTCGTTGAAAGAGACGACGGAACGCATCTCAAGCTCCCATGAAAAAGGCGTTGCGGATGGATTGGCGCCGGTTGCGGGCGCGTGAAAACTCGAACATCGGTGGTTCTTTCTGGATGCAATGCCCAGCCCCAGGCAGCGCTGAGGCGGGCCTATGGGTACTGGGCGCCGTTGGTCGTGGTGTAGATCGAATACAGGGATTGCGTGGCCGTGATGAAGAGCCGGTTCTTTTTCACGCCGCCAAAGGCGATGTTGGAGACCGTCTGCGGCACCTTGATCTTGCCGAGCAGCGTGCCGTCGGGCGCAAAGCAGTGAACGCCGTCGGCTGCGCTGGTCCAGAGATTGCCGCTGGCATCGAAACGGAAACCATCGGGCACGCCGCGGTCAATCGAGCAGAAATACCGGCTGTTCGTCAGCTTCCTGCCGTCGACGACGTCGAAAACGCGGATATGGCGCGGCACCTCATGATTGGAAGAGGCGGAATCGGCGATGTAGAGCTGTTTTTCGTCGGGCGAGAAGGCAAGGCCGTTCGGTTGGATGAAATCGGTAGCGACTGCTTCGATCTCGCCGGTCGGAGCGTCGATGCGGTAGACGTTACGGGTTTCCTGCTCCGGTTCCGCCTTGTGGCCTTCGTAGTCGGACATGATTCCGTAGCTCGGATCGGTGAACCAGATCGAGCCGTCCGATTTGACGACGACGTCGTTCGGAGAGTTCAGGCGCTTGCCCTTGTAGCTGTCGGCCAGCACCGTGATGCGGCCGTCAAATTCGGTGCGGGTGACGCGCCGGCCGCCGTGCTCGCAGGAAATCAACCGGCCCTGGCGGTCGCGGGTGTTGCCGTTGACGTAGTGCGAGGGAGAGCGGAAAACCGAAACACTGCCGTCGGGCACCCAGCGCATCATCCGCTCGTTGGGAATGTCGCTCCAGAGCAGGCAATTCAGGTCGGAGAACCAGACGGGACCTTCGGCCCAGCGGCAGCCGCTGTAGAGTTCCTCCAGCCGGGCGCTGCCGGCGATCAGGCCGCGGAAACGGTCGTCACGGATGTCATAGAGCGCATCTTCCGACACAGGTCAGCTCCTCCCAAAGCGATATGACGCTCTTCGTAAACGTAAACGGTGATGTGTTCCAGAGCCCGGCGCCGGCAAAAGCGTCGGGCTCTGCATTTTTTCAGAGGGCTGTGTCCGGATGCGGAGAGCCGTCATAGGCGCCCCAGATCGACTGGTCGAAGCAGATCATGGACCCGGTCATGAGGCCGGATTCCGCCGAGGAGAGATAGGCGCAGGCGCGTGCCACTTCCTCGGGATCCACGAGGCGGCCGAACGGCTGGCCGGCGGCCGCCTTTTCCAGCCAGTCAGCAGGTGCGCCGTGAAATTCCCGCTGAATGCGATCCTCGCCCTCGGATGCCATCCAGCCGATGTTGAGGCCGTTGACGCGGATGCGGTTGCGCAGCAGTGCGTAGGCCGTGTTCTTCGTCAACGTTTCCAGGGCACCCTTCGAGGCGCAATAGGCGGTAATGAAGGGCTGCCCTGCCTTGGCCGACATGGAGCCGATATTGACGATCGTGCCCTCGATCTTCTCACGACGCATCACCTTCACCGTTTCCTGCATCAGGAAGAACGGCGCGCGGACGTTGACGGCGAACATGGCGTCAAAGAGTTCCGGACTGGTATCCAGGATGGTTCCGCGGTCGGTGATGGCGGCCGCATTCACGAGAGCATCGACGCGGCCGAACGTCTGGTCGCAGACATGAACGACGTTTTTCGCATCGTCGACCTGCCCGAGATCGGCCTTGACATAAACGACATTGGCCCCCGTGGCGGCAGCGATCTCTTCGGCCTTCGCCTTCCCTTTCTGCTCGTTGCGGCCGCAAATGACGAGGCCCTTGGCGCCGCGCTCGGCAAAGAGGCGGGCAATCGTTGCCCCAAGGCCCTGCGTACCGCCGGTTACGATAGCGATTTTGCCGTCGAGGCGGCTGTGGTCTGTGGTCATGCACTCCTCCAATGAAAGAACACAAGGGGCAAAACGCCTTGAACTGGCGGCTTTTCCTTGGGTTCGGTTTCGTTTTGATCGGCATTGACGCCGATCGGCTCAATCTTTTGCTTCCGCTGGACAGAGTGTTGCCGTCCTGCGGTTCTCGAGCCATCTCCAATGCGTGACCTGATGCGTTGGCTTCGGTCACAGAGTGACGTTCGGCTCCCGGTTTCCCATTCTCCTTGAGGAGCGCAGCCCAGACCTGCCGGGCTCGCTAGAAGTGCATCAGGACAACCGGGACATCGTCGACGCGCCTTCCATTGGGCTTTCGCCGCGCGGCTCATAGGCGCGCTGGTCGCGCAGGATCTGGAAGGCGATCGTCAAAAGCTTACGCGCAATGGCTACGCGCGCCTTGTTTACTCCTCTGATCTTCAGGTGTTCGTATTGGGCGCGCAGTTGCGCATCGCTGGCGATGGCAGGTGTCACCGCTTCGACGAAGGCCGAGCGCAGCCACTTGTTGCCCTGCTTGATGATTTTGCCGTGATAGGTCTTGCCGCCGGACGAATAGGTCGCGGTCGTCTGTTCCGGATAGCGATCAAACACCGTCACGATGCGGTTCTTCGTCATCGTGCGCAGCCGCACGTAAAACATCCGCTCGCGTAGCGCGACACGCAGCTCGCGGGCCTTGTCGCTCGGTGCCCAAGCCTGCGGCACCAGGTCGGCTCTGAGCAGATGCGCCAGCACCGTCGCATCGATCTTGTCGGTCTTGATCTTGGCGTCGCCTTGACCTTCAACGGATGGGCGAGAACGACATCATCACAAATGTCGTCGAGCCAGTCATACATCACCATCCAGTTGCGGGTGGCCTCGACAACGGCATGCGAGTTCTCCCGGTAGCGTTCGAGAAACCCGCCAAGCGACTGGCGGTCGTTCTTCACCCGGCCGGATCTGAGCGTCTTGCCGCCCGAATCCTGGACGACCAGATGGCTATAGGATTTGTGGTAGTCGACGCCGATATGGTAATCATAACAGGCAGTCATGCTTCCAACTCCCTTGTTGAGATCTCGAAAACCCCAACAGGATAAGCCGAAAGGCTGGAAGCGTGACTGTCCCTCGATCATCACCTGCATATCAGTGATCCGTTCTCTCCAGAGGCGACCTCTTTCATGTCACCTCACATGGGAAAGTCTGCGTCAAGTCGGTCATAAGAAATCACTCCTTTTCACGGTATCGGCTCCAGGTTCCAAAGCCCGACTGCATGACACAGCTCGTTTTGCCGAGCCTGATCAACCTCACATTCGGTCGGCGCTGTCGCGGCCGTACCAAGATCCCGCTTGCGGCGGGTAGGGCTCAGGACGACGAGACCATTCTCCATTACCGGCATTTCGCCACGGTGACATTCGGTTCGTCGACCCGGATCCGCCAGGATTGATGAGATCCTGGTAGATTTCGGAACGGGTGATGTGTGGTGACAATCAAGCCCTCTTCATGATTGCCCCTTCGATGACGACACCCGAGGCGACGTATTTCCAGATTGCCACCAGCAGCTTGCGGGCTAACGCGACAATGGTCGACTTCTTCATACGTCCACCGTTGCGGTGGACGCGTGCATTGAACCATTGGCTCAGCACAGAGTTCGGCTGATGTCGTAACCACAGCCATGACAGCTGTATCAATGTCACCCTCAGCCTCGGATTGCCCGCTTTTGAAACGCCCTGTTCCCGATCAATGGCTCCGCTTTGCCAAGGTGTCGGAGCCAGTCCAGCATAGGCGGCGACCTGACGGCGGTTGTCAAAATGCCGGAACAGCCCTTCCACCCACAGGATGTTTGCAAACTCAGTGCCGATCCCCTTGATCTCAAGTAGCATCGTGACCGGCGAGGGCATCGTCTCCGCGGTCTGCGCAGCGATGAGCGCGTCGCGCTCGTCCTCGACTGTCCTGATCTGTTCGAGCAGAAGTTCCAGCCGATCCAGTTCCCGACCAATCTGCGCTCTCATATGCGTCGGCAAGGCACGCCCGTCGCCAGTCTGCAAGTCTTCCAACTGTTGCCGCCGATCCGTATTCATTGGCTCATAGTTGGTGATGCCTTGCGAGAACAGCAGCCCCTTTATGCGATTGACATGGGCGACCCGCTCGGCTGTTAGCGCCTTGCGCTCCCGGCCAATCCGTCGCCGGTCTTCCTCGTCAGGCGATGGTGCCCGTGCCATCGAGCACACGCGGGGCTCTCCTCTCTTATACGCCATCAGGACCCGAAGCAGCGCCTCGCCATCGATACGATCCGTCTTCACCCGCCGGTGGCGGCGTGATGTCGCGATCGACGCTGCATCCACAACATGACTTTCGATCCCCGCCTTCTCAAGCACGCGATGGATCCAGAAGCCGTCGAGCCCGGCTTCCTGAATGGTGACGATAGGATAGTCATTCCTGGTTTTTGCCCGGCATCTCTCCCGCAACTTCGAAAGCAGACCAAACAATCCGGCGACGTCTCCTGCCCTCAAAGAGTGTTTCGACATCCTCTCACCGTTCCCCGGCGACAGCGACGTGATCAGCCAGGTCGAACGACTCAGCTCCAGTGAAACGAAGATTGCACCAAGGTTCGTGTGAATGGCGATCGCGCCTTTTTCGGTCTTAAACATCGGGGCCTCACAATAAGTGCGTTAAGTTACGGCCACTCATTCTGCAAAAACGTCGGCCGTCATGCACCCATGGGATCTCCTTTGAATGATGGGTATATGCCAAAAGCTCCCGGCGCCAAGGCGCCGGGAGCAAAATTCGTCAATACGGATGCGTCAACTCAGTCGCCGCTCGCTCTGTTGCGCCAGGGCCGACGAGAACCTCGCATCGTCCCAATTCTCCTGCAGCGCCTCGTGCATCAGTTGCGCCTGCGTCTTCGGGGCAAGGCCACCGATCGGCGGGTCGCGGTCGAGGTTGGTCGGGAACGAGTAGCCCTCGGCGCAGGCAGCAACCGCGTTGCCGATCTCGGCTTCGGACAGTTTCTCCTTCAGCGACTTCAATGCCGGGAACAGCTTGGCGCTCATGCGCTCGCGATTGACCGTCTCCATGGCGCGGCCGAAAGCGGAGGAGACCTGCAGCAGATTGGCGACGCGCTTGATGTCGGTCGAGCGGTTTGTACCGGCTGCGTGGAAGAGGGCCGGATTGAAGAACACGACGTCGCCCTTCTCGAGCGGCAGCTGGACATGATTGGTCTCGAAATAGTCCTTGAACTCCTGGCGCTTGAGGGCGAGGTAACCAGGCTCATAGGTCTGGCTGTGCGGCAGGAAGAGGGTAGGCCCGCTCTCAAGCGGCATGTCGCAATGAGCGACCGCGCCCTGCAGCGTGAGTACCGGCGAGAGCCTGTGCACATGCGCCGGGAACTGCTCGATCACCTTGGAAGACTGAAAACCGAGATGGTAATCGCGGTGCGCGGACTGCGCCGCGCCGCCCGGATTGACCCGGTTGACCTGCGCTGTCATTTGATAGCTTGGGCCGAGCCAGGCTTCGCTCGCAATCGCGATGATGGGGTTTGCGTAGTATTCGGCGAAGTTTTCGGGATCGGCGAGGCAGTGCTTTTCCAGCGAATTCCAGATGCGGTCGTTGGCGCCCGGCTTGGCAAAGTGGTCGCCGCCTCCGGTTGCGGTCCGGTGTTGCTCCTCGATGATCCCGTCGAATATTGCGCTGGCGCGGTCGATGACACTTGTATTCCTGTAGGCGCGCTTGAAGACGACGACGCCCGGACCTTCGCCGAACGCTTCGCATATCTCGGCGAGGACGGCGCGGCGTCCTTCAGGACTGGCGATCGCTGCTAAGACCTTGGCACTGTCGTAGATCAGAATGTTCTTTTCCACCGCCTCTGCCGTCGGATAGTCTGTCAGAGCCGTTGTCTTCTCGGCAAGCTTACGGAAATCGCCGAGATCGCAGGCATCCTCGGTCAGCCAGACGCGATCGGCGCGCAGTTTTTGTCGATTGTCGGTTTTCATCAGGTGCTCCTCCCTTTCCGATGAGGGCACTATACGCCGCCGGCAGGTGTGTTATAGATCAGAAATCCATCAAAAAACCATCAGATTGGATTGGATGGCGCATCGGTTTCTCGTCAAGGACATCGCCTTCCAGGCCGGGTTGAGCACCGCAACCGTCGATCGCGTCCTTAACGGTCGAAGCGGGGTTCGACACCAGACGGTCCAGCGGGTTCAAGCGGCGATCGCCGAGCTCGAGAAACAGCAGACCGGCGCGGAGGTGAGCGGACGAAAACTCGCGATCGATGTCGTCATGGAAACGCCGGAGCGCTTCAGTACCGCGGTTCGCGATGCGTTCGAAGCGGAGGTCGCTACGTTCCTGCCAACGATTTTTCGCTGCCGCTTCCATTTCGCCGAGGTGATGAAGCAGGCTGACCTGGTGCAATTGCTCGACCGAATCCGGCTGCGCGGCACCAACGGCATCGTGCTGAAGGCGCCCGATGTTCCAGAGGTGGTTGTCGCCGTGGCCCGTACAATCGAAGCGGGGATTCCTGTTGTGACGCTGGTGACGGACCTGCCCAATTCGTCACGCAGCGCTTACGCAGGTGCGGACAATCGCGCGGCCGGCGAGACGGCCGCCTACCTCATCGGCGAGCATTTCAGCGACGCGCCAGGGCGCGTCCTTGTGACACTTTCCAGCGGTCGTTTTCGCGGAGAGGAAGAGCGCGAGATCGGCTTTCGCCGCGTGCTGCGCGAACGCTATCCGCTGATCGGCGTGACCGAGATCAGCGAAGGGCACGGCACGGACGCGGCGACGGGAACGCTGGCGATGCAGGCGATTGAAGCGGATCCGGCAATCAACGCGGTCTACTCCATCGGCGGCGGAAACCGGGCGGTGCTCGCCGCCTTCGAGGCGGCGCAACGGCTGGTCCGCGTGTTCGTCGCGCATGATCTCGATGCGGACAATCGCGCGCTGCTCATTGCCCGCAAGATCAGCTTCGTGCTTCATCATGATCTGCGCACGGACGCCCGATCTGCCTTTCGCACCATTATGGCTCACCCGGTCAGAGGCGGAATTGCGCCTTCGGCATTGTCGTCGGTGGAAATTGTCACACCTTACAACATGCCTTCTGCGGGTTGAGGTTCGCCTTTCCCTTGTCGGCAAAATCGCGATACAGCTTTCGCACAGCGAGGGAAACGGCATGGAATACAGCGATATAGGGACAGTTGCGGCATGGCTGACGGAGCAGGGGCTGAAGGGCGCCTCCGAGGCCGAATTGCTGACCGGGTTCTGCAACACCTGCCGCGAGCGCGGCCTGCCGCTCGATCGCGGCATGGCGCTGATGGACACGCTCCATCCCGTCCACGAGGGACGGGCATTCCGCTGGGATAGCCGGGAAGAGGTCGAAACCGAATTCGAGTATGGTCCCTCCAGTGAAGGTACTGCGCTGGAAAGTTGGCAGCGCTCCGCCTTCTACTATCTTTGGGCCGGAGAAGAGAACGAGGTTAGACGGCGTATCGGCTTCGGCGATCCGATTGACTTCGTCATGCTCGACACGATGCTCGAGCAGGGCCATACCGATTTCGTGGCGATGGTCCACCGCTTCGCCAAGGCGGGCACGATCGGCGAGATGGATTGCTTCTTCTCTCACTTTGCGACGCGCCATCCAGAGGGCTTTTCCGATCACGACCTCATCATCCTGCGAAAGTTGGTGCCGGTACTGGCACTTGCGATCAAGTGCATTGCACTGGCGCGTATCGCCAGGACGATTGCTGAAGTCTACCTTGGCGGCGATGCCGCCCGGCAGGTGCTCAAGGGCAAGATCACGCGTGGTAAGTCGGAGCGGATCTCGGCGGCTCTTTGGTTTTCGGATCTTCTGAATTACACCAAGATATCCGACAGTGCGCCGCCGGAAGAAATCCTGCCGATGCTGAATGCCTATAGCGATGTTGTCATTTCGGCGATCCACGAAGCCGGCGGCGACGTGTTGAAGCTGATCGGCGACGGGGTGCTGGCGATCTTCAAGGCAGGCGAGCCCGCCGATGCCTGTTGCGCGGCGCTTCGGGCCGAGAGATTGCTGCGGCAGAAGCTCAAGACACTGAACGACGAGCGTGCGCTTGAGGACCGCCCGACAACCGAGGTGTACATCGGCTTGCACATCGGCGATGTCTTCTATGGCAATATCGGCAGCCGTGAGCGGCTGGACTTCACCGTCATCGGGCCTGCCGTGAATGAGGTCAGTCGGATTGCATCGATGTGCCGCTCGGTTGATCTCAACGTGCTGATGTCATCGGAATTTGCGGCAACGATTCCAGAAGAGGAGCGCGGCGCGCTGGCCTGTATCGGTCGCTATGCACTTCGCGGCGTCAAGCGCGCGCAGGAACTCTATACGCTGGAAACGGCGCGAATGGGGACCTGATCGTCTTCAGGGTGCCCGCCTCGAAGAAATTTCACGGCGTTGTCGCCTTCTGCCGATAGAGGATTATATCGCGTTTAAGAGGCGATGCCTCTTTCAGCTTCCTCTAATCCAGATAGGAGAACGGCATGCAGATCAATCGTACAGGTTCAGCGCAGTGGTCCGGCGGACTGAAGGACGGCAAGGGGCAGATCTCCACGCAGAGTGGCGCGCTCAAACACTATCCCTACGGTTTTTCGAGCCGCTTCGAAGGTATCCCAGGTACGAATCCGGAGGAGCTGATCGGGGCGGCACATGCCGGCTGCTTCACAATGGCCCTCTCGCTTATCCTGGAAGAGGCGGGCCTCAGGGCAACCGATATGGAAACGACGGCAAAGGTGACGCTTGAGAGCGTGGAGAGTGGTTTCGCCATCACGGCGATCCATCTTACGCTGACCGGCACGGTTCCGAACACCGATGAAAGGACATTCATCGAACTCGCCAACAAGGCCAAGGCTGGATGCCCGGTGTCGAAGGCGCTCTCGGCTGTTCCGATCTCGTTGGACGTCAAGCTCGCCTGAGCGATCAGGTAAGACCGAGTGCCGGGTATTGATGCCGGCACCTGTCGTCTGCCTGGTCTTTTAAGTTCCATTTTATCGCGGCGCTACGCCCTGCAGCTTAGGCTGGCGGGGCGATGTCTTGCGCCTTGCCGCTTCCCATCATCCCGAATTCCGACCCAACTTACTGACCGCAGCAGTTAAGGCAGCGTCGGGACCGCGTGGCACAAGCGAGAAAATGTTGACAGATTACGATTGATATTTTACGACTGATGAAATTCGAAAATCGTCAGTCGTAAGCGAGGTGTCCGAATTGATCAGCGATGCTGCGGAAAACACGATCGAACTAGCCCGTCAGGAGAATGTGACGCGCATTCTCGACGCTGCCGAGCGGCTTTTCCGTCACTACGGATATTCAAAGACAACGGTTGCCGACATCGCCCGCGATCTCGGTATGTCGCCGGCCAACGTCTATCGCTTTTTTGCATCGAAGGTGGAGATCCATCAGGCGATCTGCGGCCGGATGATGAATGTTAGCTACCAGATGGCCTACGACGCCTGCCATTTGCCAATCAGCGCTTCCGATCGGCTGCGCCGCTTCGTCGAGGGCCAGTACCAGATGACGGTCGAGACCATGCTCGACCAGGAAAAAGTGCATGAGATGGTTATCGTTGCCATTGAGCGCGATTGGCACGTCATCGAAAAACACGTCGACAGCATTCATGAATTGATCGCCGATGTGATCCGCGAAGGGATCGCAGCCGGCGAGTTTGCCAAGCAGGATGCGGATGTCGCGTCCCGCTGTTTCGGGGCTGCAACCATCAGTCTCTGTCATCCGCAGATGGTGGCGCAGTGCCTTGCCAAGACCAACCGCGCCACCGTCGATGAACTGGTCGAATTCTCGATCAGGGCGCTGAAAAAATAACAGGCGGCCAAAGCCGCAGATCAACCGACAAGCTATTTCAGGAGTGCGAAAGATGATTTCGCTGAAGACAGTACAGTTGCCGTCCTTTGCCAGCCTCGCGCTTCTTGGCGCCGTTGCGCTCGCCGTATCCGGCTGCAGCGAGGAGAAGAAAGCAGAGACGAAGGAGATCATCCGGCCCGTCAAGGTGGTCGAGATCGCTGAGGCTGGCGATACGCGCTCGCTTGATTACTCCGGTGCGGTGAAGGCCCGCGTCGAGATGAACCTTGGCTTCCGCGTTGCCGGGAAGATCACCGACCGTCGCGTCAACATCGGCGATCGCGTCAAGCCGGGTGACTTGCTCGCGGAAATCGATCCGACCGACTATGAGTTGGCGGTCAAGACCGCCGAGGCAAACCTTGCCGCTGCCGAAAAGGGTGTGGGAACCGCCGACCTTGCCAACAAGCGCGCCCAGCAGCTCTTCGACAAGAGCGTCACGGCAAAATCGCAGATGGAGCAGGCTGCCCTCAGCTACGATCAAGCCGTTTCGACACGGGATGCCGCAGCTTCGTCCCTCGATCAGGCAAAGAACCAGGTCGCCTACACCGAACTGAAGGCGGACCGGAACGGCATCGTGACGTCGATCAGCGCCGACACCGGCGCCGTTGTTGCTGCGGGGACGCCTGTCGTTACCGTCGCGCTCGATGGCGAGAAGGAAGTGCAGATCGCCGTTCCGGAAAACGATGTTGCGCAGTTCAAGCCGGGCAAGACGGTCAAGGCCAGCTTCTGGTCCGACAGTAAGCTGGTGCTCGACGGCAAGGTGCGTGAGGTTTCCGGCAGCGCCGATGCACAGTCGCGGACTTTCTCGGTTCGCGTCAGCCTTCCGACCGACGATCGCGTGCTGCTCGGCATGACGGCGACGATCGAGGCCGCCATTGGCAATGCCGAGACCAACGTTGCCATTCCGCTCAGTGCACTTGCCGAGAGGGACGGCAAGAAGATCGTATGGGTCGTCGACCGCAATGCGTCGACCGTCCATGCCCGCGAGGTCAAGGTTGCGGAGTTCACCGGCGGCGGCGTCCATGTCGCTGACGGCCTGAAAACTGGCGATCTCGTCGTCGCGGCCGGCACGCAGTTCATGACCGAGAACCTCAAGATCAAGCTGCCGGAACAGCAGTCGGCGCAAGCCGAAACCGGCGACATCATTCGCTAGAGTCCGGCCAGGAGAGGATACGATCATGGACAACTCGACCGCCGAGAAGCGTCCCTTCAACCTGTCGCGCTGGGCGATTGGCCACCCAAGCATCGCGCGCTTCCTATTCGGCTTGATCCTGATCACCGGTGTGCTCGGCTTGATGCGCATGGGCCAGAAGGAAGATCCGGATTTCACCTTCCGCGTTATGGTCGTACAGGCCATCTGGCCGGGCGCCTCCATCCAGGAAATGGAAGACCAGGTCGTCAACAAAATCGAGCGTAAGCTGCAGGAAACCCCCCACATTGATTGGGTCAAATCCTATACGCGGGCGGGCAGCGCCATCATTACTCTGCAGGTCAAAGGCGATACCAACAGTGAACAGGTGGCCGACGCGTTCTATCAGGTCCGCAAAAAGGTCGGCGACATCTCCAATGAGCTGCCGGACGGGCTGCTCGGTCCCTATTTCAACGACGAGTTCGGCGATACCTACATCACGCTGCACTCGATCAGCGGCGATGGTTACAGCTATCCCGAGTTGAAGAAATTCGCCATCCAGGCACGCGACATGTTGCTGACGACGCCTGGCGTCGAAAAGGCGGTCATCATCGGCGACCAGCCTGAGAAGATCTACATTGACGTTTCTTCGAAGGCACTGGCTGAACGCGGCCTGACCGTGCTCGACCTGCAGAACGCAATCAAGGGGCAGAACAGCGTCGATCCGGCCGGGTCGGTCGATACCGGCACGCGTTCGGTGCGCATCTCCGTCGAAGGTGACGTGACAAAGGCCGAGGATATCCGCGAACTGCGCATAAAGGCCGGCAATCAGGTGACGCGTCTCGGGGATATCGCCACGGTCTATTCCGGCCTCGAAGATCCCTATCAGCGCAAATATCGCTTCAATGGTCACGAGAGCGTCCAGGTCGGTGTTGTCATGGCCAAGGGCTTCAAGGTGACCGATGTCGGCAAGGATGTCGAAGCCACCTATCAGCGCTTCGAGGAATCGCTGCCCTACGGCGTGGCCGTTGACCAGATTTCCAACCAGCCCGACGTTGTCACCGACGCGATCAGCGAGTTCATGCATGCGCTCGGTGAAGCACTGATAATCGTGCTCATCGTCTCCTTCCTATCCATCGGCTGGCGCTCGGGTCTCGTGATCGCGATCGCTATCCCACTCGTGCTGGCTGCGACCTTCGCCATCATGTACGAGCTCGGGATCGACCTGCAGCGCATCTCGCTCGGCGCTCTGATCATCGCGCTCGGCCTGCTCGTGGATGACGCGATGATCGTCGTGGAATTGATGGAGCGAAAACTCGAGGAGGGGCTTGTCAAGATCGAGGCGGCGAGCTTCGCCTATTCCTCGACCGCCTTCCCGATGCTGACCGGTACGCTGATCACCACCGCCGGGTTCATCCCGGTTGGCTTTGCGGCCTCGACCGCCGGTGAATATGTGCGCACGCTGTTCTATGTCGTTGGCATCGCGCTTGTCGTCTCGTGGTTCGTGGCGGTCTATTTCACGCCATGGCTCGGCTACATGATCCTGAAGCAGCGCCACCATGCGGGCCAGCATCACGATGCCTTCGATACGAACTTCTACCGACGCCTTCGGGCAACCGTCGGCTGGGCCGTGCGTCATCGCATCATCGTGGTGGCAATGACATTGGTCACCTTCGCGACCAGCCTCTGGGCGTTCCAGTTCATTCCACAGAACTTCTTCCCGCAGTCGTCGCGCCCGGAAATCCTCGTCGACCTCTGGCTGCCCGAAGGCACCAGCATCAGGGACGTCGAGGCGCAGACGAAGGCGCTCGAAGCCAAGATCATGGACGATACGGACAAGAAATTCGTCGCCACCTATATCGGCGAAGGCGCCCCGCGCTTCTTCCTGCCGCTCGACCAGCAGCTTCGCAATCCGAACTTCGCGCAGCTTCTTGTCATGGCAAACGACGAGCCGGCGCGTGAACGGCTGATCGTGAAGCTGCGGACGATCCTTGCGGAAGACTTCCCTGATATCCGCGGCAAGGTGGATCGTCTGTTCCTCGGCCCCCCGACGGGCTGGCCGGTGCAGATGCGCATCATGGGGCCGGATCGCCAGGAAGTCCGCAAGATCGCCGACGAGGTGAAGGCAAAGTTCCAGTCCAATCCGCTGCTCGGCGCGATCCATGACGACTGGCTGGAGCCGGTGCCGGCGATGAAGCTGGTGATCGATCAGGACCGTGCCCGTGCGCTCGGCGTCACCTCGCAACGCGTTCGTCAGATGCTGCAGACAGCCGTATCCGGCGCGCCGCTTGACGACTTCCGCGATGGCGAGGAGACGGTATCGATCGTTGCCCGCGAGCCGGAGGACAACCGCTCGCTGCTGTCGGCGGTCAATTCGGTCTACGTGCCGACGGATTTCGGCGGCTTTGTTCCGGTTTCGCAGGTTGCCAAGGTGGTGCCGGTTCTGGAGCAGGGGATCGAATGGCGGCGCGACCGTCTGCCGACGATTACGGTCCGCGCAACGCTACCGGATGGCGTGCAGTCCAATGACGTGGTCATGACGATGTATGCCGACATGCAGTCGCTGCGCGACAGCCTGCCGGCCGGCTACAAAGTCGAGATCCAAGGTGGCGCGGAAGATTCCGCGGAAAGCCAGGCCTCGATTGCAGCCAAGGCGCCGATCATGCTCGTCGTTATCGTCATCCTGCTGATGGCGCAGCTGCAGCATTTCGGCAAGGCCATGCTCGTGCTGGCAACCGGTCCGCTCGGGATCATCGGCGCGGCCGCTGCCCTGCTGATATCGGGTGCACCGTTCGGCTTCGTCGCTATCCTCGGCGTCATCGCACTGCTCGGCATTATCATCCGCAACTCGATCATCCTCGTCGACCAGATCGATCAGGACATCAAGGCGGGGATGCATCGGCAGGAAGCGATCGTCGGTGCCGCGGTCCGACGTTTCCGCCCGATCATGCTGACGGCGCTGACGGCTGTCCTGGCGCTGATCCCGATCTCGCGTGGCGTCTTCTGGGGTCCGTTGGCTTACGCCATGATGGGCGGCATTCTGGTCGCGACGGTACTGACGATCCTGGTGCTGCCGGCTGCGTACGCGCTGTTCTTCGGCAAGGAGCCGAAGGCGGCCAGCGCCGAAAGCGATCGGTCGAACGCCAATGACGACGCGGTGGATGATCGCCATCCCCCGGCTGTCGCTGCCGAGTGAAGTCAAAAGGCGCGGTGAAAGCCGCGCCCTTCTCCCTTTAGAGATCAGCCTTCTGCGTTCGCGCGCTTTGGCAGCACGAGATCATCCACCGTGTAGGCGTGGAATTCACTCGTCGAGACGCTGTCGAGCATGCGGAATTTCTGAAGAAAAACCGGATCGGCGAAAAACTCGCCGACATTGCCTTCATCCTGGATCGCTTCGATGTTGACGACGGTCTCGCCGTCCGTGCTTTTCGAAAGGTTGCTCCAAAGGAAGCCTTCCTTGCGTTCCGCGACATAGTGAACGACGTCCTGGATGATCCGGAAAGCCTCTTCCTGTTTTCCCGGATGGGCGTGAATGACGTTGACGATGAAGGTCGTGGGCGCCGGCGCGATATTGAAGCCGGCGGCGTATTCTTTGGACATGTTAGTCTCCGTGGTTGCAAAGCCGAGTTTTCGGCCGACGGGAGCGTGATAGCCTTGTAGCGATTGCGGAAAAATGGGACGACATTCCGATAAGATCGGACTGTTTTGTCCGCAATGGGAGGAATGCTTGGATAACTTTGGTGCGCTCGGAATATTCATACAGGCCGCCGAACTCCGCAGTTTCGCCAGAACAGGACAGCAATTCGGTATCTCGTCCTCAGCGGTCGGCAAGGCGATTGCGCGGCTTGAGGATCGGCTGGGAGTGCGGCTCTTTCATCGCAGCACGCGCAGCATCACCCTGACGCCCGAAGGGGCGATGTTCCTCGAGCGCTGCCGGCGGATCGCCTGCGAGATCGAAGCGGCAGAGCTTGAGCTGGCGAGGACTAAGGCGGTGCCGCGTGGAAAGCTTCGTGTCAGTCTACCGCTGGCAGGCATGTTGTTCATGCCGACGATTACGACGTTCATGCGGTCCTATCCCGAGATCGAGCTGGATCTGGATTTTACCGATCGCCTTGTCGATGTGATCGATGAGGGGTTCGATGCCGTAGTTAGAACGGGCGAGATCAGCGATTCGCGTCTGATGACGCGCACGCTCGGCAAGTTCTCTCACCGCATTGTGGGCTCGAGCGAATACCTCGGCCGCATGAGTGTGCCGACGACATTGCAGGACTTGCGGCGTCACTTTTGCCTCCATCACAAATACCCCTCGAGCGGCAAGCTGGAGCGGTGGCCATTCCGGAGCGATGATGCGGTGGATCTGCCCGTATCCTCAATCGCGAGCACCCTGGAGCCCTTGATCTATATGGCCGAGAGCGGGATCGGGCTTGCCTGCCTGCCACTCTTTGCTGTGCGCGACCAACTCCGTTCGGGCCGGCTTATCTCCGTGATGGAAGAAGAGCTGGCAGACGTCGGCGCTTTTCGCATCCTATGGCCTGCCAATCGCTACCCGACCCCGAAGATACAGGTCTTCGTCGACTACATGGCGCGGCATCTTTTCAGCTAGCCGCGAGAGCGGCTTCCGCTTTCAAGCCGAGCAGCGCAGCGCCGATCAGGCCGGGTTCGACGCGGCATTCGCTGCGGACCACCAGCGGGCGATCGAATTTGCGCAGGATGCGCTGCCGGACGGCCTTGTCCAGCTCTGCAAGCAGCGGTTCGACGTTGGAAAGCCCGCCGCCGACGGGAACGATGGTCGCGCCCGTGATGTTGATGGTCAGCGCAAGCGGTGAGGCGACGAGATCGACGAAGACGTCGATGGTGCGCGCTGCCTTGGCCTCGCCTTTCAACCAGTCATCGATAATTTCCTGGCTGGAGAGATCGACGTCATGCAGCGTCTTGTACAATCGCTCGAGACCACGCGCGCCGCCGACCGTATCGACACACCTCGTCTGGCCGCAGCCGCAGGGATAGGCCGGGATCGCGACCGGCGGATTGCCGGCGTGAGACGCAAGCGCCGGTCCATGACCCCATTCGCCGGCAAAGCCGCCGGCGGCATTGATCAGACGACCGTCCGCGACGACGCCGCCGCCGACGCCTGTTCCGAGAATGGCACCGAGGACGATGCGGTGACCGCGTCCGGCGCCGAGATCGGCTTCCGCCATGGCGAAGCAGTCGGCATCATTTGCAATCAGTACTGGCAGGCCAAGTTCGGCTTCGAGGTCGGCGGCGAGATTGCGGCCGTGGATACAGGGAATATTGGCGCAGGTGAGCCGATGCGTATCCGGATCGACCACGCCGGCGATCGAGAAGGCAAGGTGCGTCGGCTGCTCGCCGGTTTGCGCGATGATGGCGCGCAGCGTACCGACGAAGGCAGAAAAGTCGTCCTTGGGGGTTGGGCGACGGCCAAGCGGCGTGATGTTGGTTTCGGAGTGCGCCACACCACCCTTGATGGCGGAGCCGCCGATGTCGAAAGAGATGATCATTCGGGTTCTGCTGCTTTGGATGGCCTCTGCGTCTGCTCGCACCCTTCCGCGGGTTTTGCAAGCCAAATCCGGGCTAGGCCGGAAGCGTCATTTTCGCCTCGAAGCCGGTTTTCGCGCCGGTCGCCGGCGACAACAATTCCAGCGTCCCGCCCATTTGGGACACGATGCGGTCGGCAATCGCTAGTCCGAGCCCGGAACCGGACGCTGTCGTTTTGCCGCGGCTGAAACGCTTTTTCAGGCCCGCCATCTCGGTCTCGCGAACCGGCGGTCCGCCGTTGACGACGCGGATGACGCCGCCGCTTTCGAGGCTGACATTGACCGGCAGGTCCGGATCGCCGTGCAGCAACGCATTCTCGATCAGGTTCCGGGTGACAATGCCGAAGGCGTCCATGTCGGCGTTGCGGATGAGCTTTGTGTCCGGCGCGGCGGAATATCGAAGCCTACCATTCGTGCGGCTGTCGCGTTGAAAGTCGGTGACGACCATGTCCAGGACCGGACGCAGGTCGACCGCATTTGAACTCCCACCGATGCCGGCTTCCGCGCGTGACAACTGCAAGAGCTTTTCTGCCAAACGGCCGAGATTGACCAGCGAAGCCTCGACCTGTTGGACGCGATCTCGCGTTGCACTAGGCGGCAATTCCTCGGCAAGGCGCTGAGTCTGTGCAAGCGCGCCGGCGATCGGCGTTCTCAGTTCGTGCGCGCTGTTGGCGGTGAATTCGCGCTCCGCCTCGAGAGCCGCACGCAGGCGCCCGAGGAGCAGGTTGACCGATCGCGCAATCGGCCGCAGTTCGACCGGCAGGTTCCGATCGTCGACCTCGGCCATGTTGCCACTGTCCTTCGTCCCGATATCTCGCCGAAGCGTCTCGATCGGTCGCAGCGCGCGCCCGACGATGAACCAGATTGCGAAAATGCTGGCCGGAATGAGCGCCACCAACGGGATCAGCAGTGTCACGGTGCTTTCGCGCACTGCCTCGCGCCTGTTCTTGAACCGGTCAGCCACTTGCAGGAACAGAGAGCCGTCGGCTGTCATCTCGGTATAGATTCGAGCTGTCGGTGTGTCGTAAAAGCCGGTGCGAAGCGGTGCATCGAAGGGCTCGACCGGGGCGTCATTCGAGCGCAACGCTACCTTGCCGCTGGTGTTGCGCACCTGATAGGTCAGATACTCGCGTCTGGCCGCAGCGTCGAACATCGCCATGCTGTGCGGATCGACCTTCGTACTCTGGTTCAGATCGTCGAGGATCAGAGCCAGCAGGCGCTCGGTCGTCTCCTGCTGGGCGCCGTCGAAAATCTCGTCGAATTCATGCTGCATCACGCGAAAGCTGAGGCCGATCGCAGCGAGCCAGAAGACGACCATGACGGTCGTCAGGGCAAGAATGAGTGGGCCGGTGATGCTGCGTTCGCGTTTCATCTTCATCCGAGTGTGTAGCCGATGCCGCGTGCCGTGCGGATCCTGTCCTTGCCGATCTTCTTGCGTAAGCGGCTCACATAGACCTCGACGGTGTTGCTTTCGATCTCCGAGCCGAACGCATAGAGCGCTTCCTCGATTCGGTCCTTCGGAACGATCGCGCCTGGGCGGGCGGTCAAAAGGTCGAGCACCGCCCATTCGCGGCTCGTCAGGATGATCGTTTCGCCGGCCACGGAGAGTTGATGCAGGGGCCGGTTGATCTCGATATCGGAAATGCGGAGCACGGGATGCGGATTGGCGTCATAGCGGCGCGCGACCGCCATGATACGCGCTTCCAACTCGTCCAGATTGAACGGCTTCACGAGATAGTCGTCGGCGCCGGCATTCAGTCCATCGATGCGATCCGAAATCTGGTCGCGCGCGGTCAAGATGATAACGGGCGTCTTCAGGCCTCTTTCGCGAAAGCGGCGAAGAAACTCAACGCCACTGCCATCCGGGAGCTGAAGATCGAGAAGGATCAGCCCGTAGTCGACAGGTCGAGACGCGGCGTCAGCGTCGGCGAGACTTTGTACCCAGTCGACAGCATGATTGGCCGCGACGACGTGATCCCGCACTGCTCCACCAATTATTCTGTCATCTTCAACCAGCAGAATTCGCACAGTTTTTTCCTCGCTGCCAGTTAGCTCGCAGTTCAACCCTCGGTCAAGCAAGGCTTGATCGACAAAGATGACAAGCAGATGGCATCCGGCCCCCGCGCGGCAAGTCAAAATAGGCTGTGCGATTTCTCAATGCACTCGACATTTGCCCGAATTCTGGTTTGATCTGCCGCAATGTGTATCTTCGCGTCGGCTACGGCCGGTCCTTTCAGCATGGTAGAGACTTGATGGTAAGAAAATCCGAGACTTCGGGACGGCTGGATGACGCGGCGCGTGCAGGATGGCTCTACTACGTGGCGGGACGGACGCAGGATGAGATTGCCTCTTCCATGGGGATTTCGCGGCAATCGGCACAGCGTCTGGTGTCACTCGCCGTTGCCGAACGGCTCATCAAGGTGCGGCTCGACCATCCGATCGCCGCTTGCCTCGAACTCGCCAATGCCGTGCGCAAGAAGTTCAACCTGAAGCATGTCGAGGTCGTGCCGAGCGACCCGGGCTCCAGCTCGACGACCGTCGGCATCGCGGAAGCCGCGGCGGCTGAAATCGAACGCTGGCTGAAGCGGACGGATCCGATCGTGCTGGCGGTCGGTACAGGGCGAACCTTGAAGGCCGCGGTCGATCAGCTGCCTGCCATCGAATGTCCCAGCCATCGCATCGTGTCGCTGACCGGCAACATCGCGCCTGATGGTTCGGCCGCTTATTACAACGTCATCTTCAGCATGGCCGACGCGGTGAAAGCGCGGCACTTCCCGATGCCGCTGCCGGTCCTGGTGACGTCGGCGCAGGAGAGGGAAACCTTGCACGGTCAGCAGCTCGTCCGCTCGACGCTGGAGATCAGCGCGCAGGCGGACGTGACATTCGTCGGCATCGGTGAGCTTGGCATCGACGGGCCGCTTTGCGTCGACGGCTTTCTCGAGAAGGACGAGATGATGGAGCTGATGCGCAACGGCGCCGTAGGCGAGATCTGCGGCTGGGTGTTCGATGGCGAAGGCAAGCTCCTCGACAACCCGATCAACGAGCGGGTGGCCTCTGCGTCGATCCCCTCGCGCGAGTCTTCGACCGTCATTGGAATCGGCAAGGGTAAGCGCAAATTCAAGGCGATCAAGGCGGCTGTAACAGGCCATCAGATCAATGCGCTTATCACCGATGAGGATACTGCCGAGTATCTGCTCAAGTCGTGAGCAAATATTTATTCATTTAAATTCAGGTAGATAACCCCCGCCTTCGCTGCTGCAGCAACGAATGGTGATTGACATTTTTCTCCCATGAGCGAGTAATTGCCCATGAGCAAAGCGAATGCTCGCACCCATCTTCTGGGAGGAAGATATGACATTGAGAACTCTCCTGCTGGGCGCCTGCTCAGCACTGGCGTTTGCCGGCATGGCTTCGGCCGAAACGCTGACAATCGCGACCGTCAACAACGGCGACATGATCCGGATGCAGAAGCTGACGGATGACTTCAAGAAAAAGAACCCCGACATCGATCTCGAGTGGGTCACCCTCGAAGAAAACGTCCTGCGCCAGAAGGTCACGACCGACATCGCGACCAAGGGCGGCCAATACGACGTTCTGACGATCGGTACCTATGAAGTTCCGATCTGGGCAAAGCAGGGCTGGCTGTTGCCGCTCGACAATCTGGGCGCCGACTACGACGCTGACGACCTGCTTCCGGCAATCCGCAGCGGCCTGACCGCAGACGGCAAGCTCTATGCAGCGCCGTTCTACGGCGAAAGCTCGATGGTCATGTACCGCAAGGACCTGTTCGAAGCCGCCGGCCTGAAGATGCCGGACGCGCCGACCTGGGACTTCATCGCGGAAGCCGCGAAGAAGATCACCAACAAGGACAAGGAAATCTACGGCATCTGCCTGCGCGGCAAGGCCGGCTGGGGTGAAAACATGGCCTTTCTGACGGCGATGTCGAATTCCTTCGGGGCACGCTGGTTCGATGAGCAATGGAAGCCGCAGTTCGATCAACCGGAGTGGAAGGACACGCTGAACTTCTACGTCAACCTGATGAAGGAAGCCGGCCCTCCGGGCGCTTCGTCGAACGGCTTCAACGAAAACCTGGCGCTCTTCCAGACCGGCAAGTGCGGCATGTGGATCGACGCGACCGTTGCTGCATCCTTCGTCAGCAACCCGAAGGAATCGACCGTCGCCGACAAGGTCGGCTTCGCTCTGGCTCCGGACAAGGGTCTCGGCAAGCGCGGCAACTGGCTGTGGGCCTGGAACCTCGCCATCCCGGCAGGCTCGCAGAAGGTCGAGGCAGCCGAGAAGTTCGTCGCCTGGGCAACGAGCAAGGACTACACCAACCTCGTCGCCGAGAAGGAAGGCTGGCTGAATGCACCTCCCGGTACCCGCACGTCGCTCTATGCAAATGCCGACTACCAGAAGGCAGCGCCTTTCGCGAAGATGACGCTCGACAGCATCAACGCGGCCGATCCGACCAAGCCGACCGTCAAGCCGGTCCCTTATGTCGGTGTCCAGTTCGTCGCTATCCCTGAGTTCCAGGGCATCGGCACGGCGGTCGGCCAGCAGTTCTCCGCGGCTCTCGCCGGCCAGGTTTCGGTCGACCAGGCCCTGCAGAGCGCACAGCAGTTGACGACCCGCGAAATGACCAAGGCTGGTTACATCAAATAAAATAACCTCCTGAGAAGGCGGGGCCTTTGACCTCCCCGCCCGTCTGGGTCGCCGAATTGCCCAAACTGCATCGGCGGCCCTTTTTTGCTCAGCTGTCCCGCAGCCGTCTGCCTCTTTGAACAGGATCGGTCATCGCCATGGCAACGTTACACACCCGCTCCGCAGCGCGAATGATGATCGCACCATCCGTTGTGCTTCTCTTCCTGTGGATGATCGTCCCGCTCGTGATGACGATCTATTTCTCGACGCTGAGCTACAATTTGCTCAGCCCGGGAATGGAAACCTTCGTCGGCTTCCTGAACTACAAATATTTCCTAACCGATCCCGCCTTTTTCTCCGCATTGATCAATACGTTGCTCCTGGTGCTTGGCGTGCTGTTGATCACTGTCATCGGTGGCATCTTGTTTGCGCTGCTGCTCGACCAGGATATTTACGGGCAGGGGATCGTGCGCATTCTGGTGATCGCGCCCTTCTTCGTCATGCCGACGGTTGCGGCGCTGGTGTGGAAAAACATGTTCATGAACCCGGTCAATGGGCTCTTTGCGCATCTTGCCAAGGCACTCGGCCTACAGCCTTACGACTGGCTGGCGAATGCGCCGTTGTTTTCGATCATCCTGATTGTTGCCTGGCAATGGTTACCCTTCGCGACCCTTATCATGCTGACAGCACTGCAGTCGCTCGATGAAGAGCAGAAGGAAGCCGCCGAGATGGACGGCGCCGGTGCGCTCTCGAAGTTCTTCTACATCATCCTGCCGCACATGGCGCGCGCCATCACGGTGGTTATCCTGATCCAGACGATCTTCCTGCTCTCGGTCTTTGCCGAAATTCTGGTGACCACCAACGGTGGCCCTGGCACGCAGAGCACGAACCTTACCTTCCTCGTTTACGCGCAGGCACTGCTGCAATTCGATATCGGCGGCGCCTCGGCAGGTGGTATCGTCGCGGTTATCCTCGCCAACATCGTTGCGATCTTCCTCGTCCGCCTCGTCGGCAAGAATCTGGAGGCTTGAGATGGCTAGAAAGGTCTCAACTCGACGCAAAGTGGTCATGACCGCAGTCGCCTGGGCGCTCGGCATTCTGATCTTCTTCCCGATCCTCTGGACGTTCTTGACGAGCTTCAAGACGGAAGCGGATGCCATCGCCTCACCGCCGCAGTTCCTGTTCTTCCATTGGACGACCGAGAGTTACGCGGAAGTCCAGAGCCGCTCGAACTATCTTGGTCACTTCATGAACTCGGTGATCATTTCCTTTGGCTCGACGCTGATCGGTCTGATCATCGCTATCCCCGCCGCCTGGGCCATGGCGTTTTCGCCGACCAAGCGGACGAAGGATCTTCTGATGTGGATGCTGTCCACGAAGATGATGCCTCCAGTCGGCGCACTCATCCCGATCTACCTGCTGTTTCGCAACTCGGGCCTGCTCGACAGCCGTTTCGGACTGGTGATCGTGCTGACGCTGATCAACCTGCCGATCATCGTGTGGATGCTCTACACCTACTTCAAGGAGATCCCCGGCGAAATCCTAGAAGCCGCCCGGATGGACGGCGCCTCGCTTCTCAAGGAGATCATCTATGTGCTGACGCCGATGGCGGTGCCGGGCATTGCTTCGACACTGCTCCTCAACATCATCCTGGCTTGGAACGAAGCCTTCTGGACGCTGAACCTGAGCGCCTCGAAAGCAGCGCCGCTGACGGCCTTCATCGCATCCTATTCCAGCCCCGAAGGCCTGTTCTACGCCAAGCTTTCGGCGGCCTCCACCATGGCGATCGCCCCGATCCTGATCCTCGGCTGGTTCTCGCAGAAACAACTCGTCCGCGGCCTGACCTTCGGCGCGGTGAAATAAGACATCAGGGAGAGAAACATGGGAAGCATTACCCTTCAGAAAGTTTCGAAGGTCTTCGGTGAAGCCAAGGTCATCCCTTCGATCGACCTCGAGATCAAGGACGGCGAGTTCGTCGTCTTCGTCGGCCCGTCCGGCTGCGGCAAGTCCACCCTGCTCCGATTGATTGCCGGTCTTGAGGATGTCAGCGGCGGCAACATCGTCATTGACGGCAGGGATGCAACGGAAAAGGCTCCGTCGGAACGCGGGCTCGCGATGGTCTTCCAGTCCTATGCGCTCTATCCGCACATGAGCGTGCGCAACAACATCGCCTTCCCCCTCAAGATGGCCGGCGTCGACAAGGCGGAGATCGACAGGAAAGTCGCCGACGCCGCACGCGTTCTAAACCTGACGGACTATCTCGAGCGCAAGCCGCGCCAGCTTTCGGGTGGTCAGCGCCAGCGCGTCGCGATCGGCCGCGCCATCGTGCGCCAGCCGTCGGCCTTCCTGTTCGACGAGCCACTCTCGAACCTTGATGCCGCGCTTCGCGTCAACATGCGCCTCGAGATCAGCGAGCTGCATCAGCAGCTGAAGACGACGATGATTTACGTCACCCACGACCAGGTCGAAGCCATGACCATGGCCGACAAGATCGTCGTGCTGAACCGCGGCAATATCGAGCAGGTCGGTTCGCCGCTGGAGCTCTATCACAAACCGCGCAACCTCTTCGTCGCGGGCTTCATCGGCTCGCCGAAGATGAACTTCGTCAAGGGCCAGTATTCCGCCCAGTTCGGCGCGCCCACGATCGGCGTACGACCGGAGCATGTGTTGTTGTCGACCGAAAGCGGCGACTGGAAGGGCAAGGTGATGGTCGCCGAACATCTCGGCGCGGATACCTTCCTGCATGTCGATGTCGAAGGCATCGGCCATGTCACGGCGCGTGGCGGTGGCGACTTCCCGGCAAAGGCCGGCGATGCTGTTTATCTGACGCCCGACAAAACACGGATCCACAAATTCAACGAAGGCGGCCTCGCCATCTGAGCGCATTGTTGCCGGGTTGGGGACGAAAGAGCAACGCCGGACAAGGTGCCCGGCGTGCCGATGCCGGGGTCATAGCCGATCCCGAAGACCTTCAAGAGGACTGAAACATGACGTGCAAATTATCGCTGGCAACGCTTTCCGAGGCGGCAAAGACAGCCGCCGTACCAACCTACGAGCGGGCGTCGCTGAAGGCGGGCATCGTGCACTTCGGGGTGGGCAATTTCCACCGTGCCCACCAGGCGATCTATCTCGACGACCTTTTCAATCAGGGTCAGGATCATGATTGGGCGATCATCGGGGCCGGTATTCTCCCCTCCGATGCGGCCATGCGCGAAAAGCTTGCTGCGCAGGACTTCCTGACCACGGTCGTCGAGCAGGACAACAACAAGACGGCCGCACGCATCACCGCGCCGATGATCGATATTCTGCCTGTCGGCGACGCCAAGGCGATCATTGCCAAGCTTGCCGATCCCGCAATCCGCATCGTTTCGATGACGATCACCGAAGGCGGCTATTTCATCGATGCATCCGGCAAGTTCAATCCGGGTCACCGGGCGATCGCCGCCGATGGCCAGAACCCCGCCGACCCGAAAACCGTCTTCGGCCTTATTGTCGCCGGGCTCAAGGCGCGCAAGGAGAAGGGCATCGTGCCTTTCACCGTCATGTCCTGCGACAACATTCCGCATAACGGCGTCGTGACCTCGAACGCCGTTGTCGGCACAGCACGGCTTTCAGATCCCGCCTTCGCCGACTGGATCAAGTCGAACGTCGCCTTCCCGAACGCCATGGTGGACCGCATCACGCCGGCAACGGGGCAGCGGGAAATCGATCTTTTGAAGGATGCCTTCGGCATCGAGGACAACTGGCCCGTCTATTGCGAAGAGTTCAAGCAGTGGGTGCTGGAAGACAAGTTCACCGCAGGGCGTCCAGCGCTGGAGAAGGTGGGTGTGACGTTCGTGCCGGATGTGACGCCTTACGAGCACATGAAAATCCGGATTCTGAACGGCGGACATGCCGCGATTGCCTATCCGGCAGCGCTGATGGACATCCATTTCGTGCACGATTCGATGGAAGATCCACTGATCCGGGCCTTCCTCGCCAAGCTGGAAAAAGAAGAGATCATTCCGATCGTTCCGCCGGTCCCCAATATTTCGCTGACGGACTACTTCGCGCTGATCGAGCACCGACTGCTCAATCCGAAAATTGCCGATACGATCCCGCGTCTGGCGCAGGACGGGTCGAACCGGCAGCCGAAGTTCATTCTGCCGTCGACGCTCGACAATCTGAACCAGGGCAGGGATGTCGTCGGCCTGGCGCTGGTTTCGGCGCTGTGGTGCCGCTACTTCGCGGGAAAGACGGACAGCGGCAAGGACATCGCCTTCAACGACGCGAGCGCCGACCGGCTGCGTGCTGCAGCTTTGAAGGCCAAGAATGATCCGATGGCGTTCCTCGCCTTCGACGACATCTTCGGCGAGGTGTCGAAATCCGAGCTGTTCTGCAAGCGCTTTGCCCACGCATTGAAAACCCTGTGGGAAAAGGGCACGCGTGAAACCCTGCAGCTTTATCTCGACAACAAACTTGCTGTGTAAGGATCTGTGGCGGCATTCCTGCCGCCGCCTCCGCCCCGTCCGGTGGATGGAAACTTCCTGCACCAACTGCGATTGGGTCTGCCATGGCTGAGGCTGAAACACGGCTGGTCATTTTCGATTGCGATGGCGTTCTTGTCGACAGCGAGCCGATCTCGGTGAGTGTCCTCGTCAAGGCGATGAACGATCTTAACGTCCCGATCACCGAGGAAGAGGTCTACGGTCGTTTTCTCGGGCGAAGTCTCGCAACTGTGATCGAGACGATGAAGACTGAATACAACGTCCATCCGGGCCAGGAGTTTCTCGAGCAGATTCGCACCGATCTCTACGCGCGGTTTCGCAAGGAGTTGAAGCCGATGGATGGGGTTGCCGAAACGATCGATCGGCTCGGCGTTCCCTGTTGTGTCGCCTCTTCCAGCCAGGTCGAGCGCATCCGCTTGTCGCTGACGGTCACCGGTTTGATCGACCGGCTGCCTGATATCTTCAGCGCCACGATGGTCAAGCACGGCAAGCCGGCGCCCGACCTCTTCCTGCATGCGGCGCGGGAAATGAACGTCGATCCTGCGAATTGCGTCGTCGTCGAAGACAGCCCCGCTGGCATCGAAGCGGCGAAGGCTGCAGGCATGAGGGTGTTTGCCTTCACGGGCGGTTCGCACGCCAATTTTTCCGGCTATCGCGCTGAACTTGACCGGCTTTCTCCCGAAGCCGTGTTTGACGCGATGCCGGATTTGATCCACCTTGTCCGCAAACATAAGCAGGACGGGATGCACCTTTAATGCCTCAGCATGTGGTTGCGGTCGATATCGGCACGGGCAGTGCGCGCGCCGGCGTCTTCGACGCTCGCGGTGCGTTGCTGGGCAAGGCCGAACACCCGATCATCATGAACAGGCCGCGTGAGAACCACGCCGAACACGATTCCGAAGACATCTGGTCGGCGGTCTGCATTGCGGTGCGCAAGGCGATGGAGCAATCGGGTGCGGCACCTGCATCGGTGGGCGCGATCGGCTTCGACGCCACCTGTTCGCTCGTCGTGCGCGATGTCGACGGTGGTCAGATCAGCGTTTCGACAGGTGGCGAACGACGCTTCGACACGATCGTCTGGCTCGACCACCGGGCGCTGAAGGAAGCCGATTTCTGCACGGCGACGGAGCATCCGGTGCTGGAGCATTGCGGGCATTTCATGTCGCCGGAAATGGAAATGCCGAAGCTGATGTGGTTGAAGAAGAAGCTGCCTGGCACCTGGATGAACACCGGCTATCTGTTCGACCTCGCCGATTTCATGACCTGGAAGGCGACCGGCGCGCTTGCGCGGTCACGCTGCACGCTGACGGCCAAGTGGAACTATCTCGCACATCTGGACAAGGGATGGCAGAAGGACTTCCTCGAGCAGGTCGGGCTTGGTGACCTATTGGAACGCGGGCGGCTGCCGGAGGAAACAGTGCCGGTCGGCAAGAGCGTCGGAACGTTGACGCAGGAAGCCGCCTCGGCGCTTGGATTGACGACGGCTTGCCATGTCTCCGCAGGCATGATCGATGCCTATGCCGGGGCGCTGGGCACGCTTGGCGGCGAAGCGCAGGATGTCCACCGGCTGGAACGCCAACTGGCGCTCATTGCCGGCACGTCGAGCTGTATCGTGTCCTTCTCGCGCGAGCGCAAGCCGAGCCACGGCATGTGGGGCCCGTATTACGAAGTTGTCTTTCCGGAATCCTGGCTGGTCGAGGCGGGGCAATCGGCAACGGGCGCGTTGCTCGATCATATCGTGCGGATGCACGCGGCTGGCGGCGAACCGACTGCGGCGCTGCACCAGAAGATCGTCCTCCGCATTGCGCAGCTTCGCGCCGAGGAGGGGGACGAATTCGGCGCCCGCATCTTCGTCCTGCCCGATTTTCACGGCAACCGCTCGCCGCTTGCCGACCCGCATGCCGTCGGCGGTATCAGCGGCCTGACGCTCGACACCTCGTTCGACGGGCTCTGCGCGCTCTATTGGCGCACCGCCGTGGCGATCGCGCTGGGGATCCGCCACATCCTCGAGCGGATGAAGGAGTATGGCTATGTGCCAGACACCTTGCATGTCGCGGGCGGCCATGTGAAGAACCCCGTGCTGATGGAGCTCTATTCGGATGCAACCGGCTGCAAGGTCGTGGTGCCGAAGATGAATGAGGCGGTGCTGCTGGGCACGGCGATGGCCGCTTCCGTCGCGTGCGGTCTCTATGGTGATCTTGCGGAAGCAGGGTCGGCCATGTATCCGGGCGGCGAAGAACAGCTGCCGGATGCGGCCAAACAGGCCCTTTACGACCGCGACTATCGCAGATTGCTCGCCATGTACCGCCACCGCGCCGAACTGGAGGCGATGGAGTAGGCGCCTAGATGGTGTAACGGGCCGAGCTCCGCCCGTTACACCATCTAGCGGTTTCCGCTCTCTCCGAGCACGCTGCCGAATTCGGCCATGCGGCGGGTGCGGGCGCTCGCTTCTTCGCCGGCAGCGGCGATGACGGCCTCCGACAGACAGTCGAGCAGGCCCATCAGCGGCGGCAGGTTGTCGTCGTCCTCAGACCGGGCAGGGGGGAGAGCGAGCACGAGATTGGCCTGATCCGGAATCCAGTTGGCGCCTTGTGCGGTAATCAAGATGACCTTGTATCCGTAGCGCCGTGCCGTCCGGGCCAGCAACCGGGCTTTACCGAAGCGGCGGCTGTCGATCACGATCAGCAAGGCGTCCTTGCCGTCCAGCCGTGCGAAAAGCTCGGCAAAACGGCTGCCCGTTCCGTCAAGCGCACGAACGCCATCTCGGGCGTGCGTCAATCGCTGGGCAAAGTGGGATGCAAAGCCGGATAATCGCGCATGCGTGGCGACGAAGATCTCCCGCGCGGCAGCGATCATCGACACGGCTTCGCTCCACTGCGGCTGGCCCGTCAAGTGGTAGATATGGTGCAGCGCCTGAATTTGCTCGGAAACGAGAACGGCCAGCGGCTTGCCGGCGGAGGCGTCGGTCTGCAGTTGTGTGAACGATGCCTGCAACTGCGTGGGCGAAATGGTGTTGGTCTCGCGGATATGGATTTTGACGCTATCGAGTCCCTGATAGCCGAGCGCGCGAAGAAAACGGCCCACCGTCATGGGACTCAAGTCCAGCCGGTCGGCAACGGAAGCCGCGGTTTCAAAGGGGAGGTCGTTCAGATGTTCAGAAAAATATTTCGCGATTCGTCGTTCGGCCGGGGTGCCGGACTTGGCATATTGGCGGAGTTTCTGGACAAAATCTTCCACGTCAGCCGTCCTGATCTTCCCGGAAGCATTTCTCGGATATGCAGGGCAACCCTTGTCGTTTGCAACTATTCCGGAAGCTGCGTCTCAGGATCAAACAATCTTAGTTGATAAATTACTATATATTAACATAGGTTTCCCGACAAGTTTTGGGTCAATTGGTGGGGTTTATTTCAGCCTTGCCGTTCAAAGTTCCGATTCCTACATGGTTGTTGCAACCGGAGACCTCAGAATGATCTTTCAGGCCGCTCGCCTATCCGTCATCAATCTTTTTGCGGCGGAAACACGCTCAGTCTTCTGGAAGGTGCTAGGGCTCACTCTTCTGGTGCTTGCCGGGCTCTGGCTGGCGCTGCGTAGTGCTTTTATATCGTTTGTCTTCCCGTGGATTGCCAACTTTTTTCCTGCCATGCCGGATTGGGCGGGGTGGCTCGGCTTCGTGTTTGCGATCGCTGCCGGCATCGGACTTGCGCTTGGGTTGGCGCTGTTGCTGTCACCGGTGACGGCGCTGATTGCCGGTCTGTTTCTCGACGATGTGGCGGAGGTGGTAGAAAAGCGGGACTATCCCTCGGATCCGCCCGGCACAGCGATGCCGCTCGGCCCGGCGCTCGCAAGCTCTGTCAAGTTTCTCGGTGTCGTCATCCTTGGCAATGTCGTCGCGCTCTTCCTGCTCTTCGTGCCGGGCATCAATCTGATCGCCTTCTTCCTGGTCAACGGCTACCTGCTCGGCCGCGAATTCTTCGAGTTTGCCGCGATGCGGTTCCGTTCGCCGCAGCAGGCAAGAGCGTTCCGCGCCAAGCATGCGGCGACAGTCTTCCTCGCGGGGCTTGTCATTGCCGCCTTCCTTGCCATCCCGATCGTCAATTTGCTGACGCCGCTCTTCGCCGCAGGATTGATGGTGCATCTACACAAGCTGATTTCCCGTGAGGATCCGGGACTTCGCAGCTAAGGGGCAGGTGGAGCATGCCGAAGTCTGCGCCTCCAGGCTTACCAGATGGCCTCTCCAATCACTTGGCGCGGTAGTTCGACCAACGGCGCCGGCACGTCGCAGGTCTTCTCGGGCGACTTGCAGATGTCGGCAATGACGCAGCGCTCGCATTCCGGCTTGCGCGCCTTGCAGGTGTAGCGACCATGCAGGATCAGCCAGTGGTGGGCATGATAGAGGTAGTGCCTCGGCACCACCTTCATCAGCCGTTCCTCGACCTCGTCGGGCGTTTTGCCCGGTGCCAGCTTGATGCGGTTGGCGATACGGAAAATATGCGTATCCACCGCCATCGTCGCCTGGCCGAAAGCCATGGATAGCACGACGTTGGCGGTCTTGCGGCCGACACCGGGCAGCGTCACCAGCTCGTCGCGTGTCTGCGGCACGACGCTACCGAACTTATCGACCAGCATCCGCGAGAGAGCGATGACGTTCTTTGCCTTGTTTCGATAGAGGCCGATCGTCTTGATGTAGTCGCGTACCCGCTCCTCACCAAGCGCCAACATTTTCTCGGGCGTGTCGGCGATCTTGAAGAGTGCCCGCGTAGCCTTGTTGACGCCTGCGTCCGTCGCCTGGGCGGAAAGGGCGACGGCGACGACAAGCGTGAACGGGTTCGTGTGCTCCAGTTCGCCCTTTGGCTCCGGGCGTTGGATGGAGAAGCGGCGGAATATCTCCTCGCGCTCGGCTTCGGAATAGACGGAGCGGGCTGTTGCCGGCTTCTTCCCGCGAACGATCACTTTTGAGTTGTGCGGCGATGTGGCAGCGGATTTGAGTTTCGGAGTTGACATGGAAAATCTATACTTGGCAGCCATGATGGAAGGCAACGCCGATCAAGCCAACGAAGAACCTGTTTTTGCCGCCGAGCTTTTTCCGTACCGGTCGCTCGGCCGCAAGGGTTTCAAGGTGTTGCTGCTTCTGACCGGCGCGGTGTGCTCGATGTACGGCATGTTCTTCGTGGCAACAGGTGCCTGGCCGATCGGCTTCTTCTTCGGGCTGGATTTTCTGCTGCTCTACGGCGCCTTCTGGCTGAACTACCGTTCCGGCCGGGTGCGGGAGGAGGTGACGGTGTCGCGTAGCGATATTTCGGTGCGCAAGTTCGCGCCCTCCGGTCGGATGGTCGAGCACCACTTCAATCCATTCTGGACCCGCTTCTTCGTCCGCCGGCATCAGGAAATCGGCATCCTTTCCATGTATATCTCAGGCGAGGGAAGGGGCACGGATATCGGTTCCTTCCTCAATCCGGATGACCGCGAGAGCTTCGCCCTGGCCTTCAAACGGGCGCTTGCCACCGTCAAACAGCGGATCTGACCGGCCCGCAAGAATCGGGTGGCTTGTGATCGCTCCCTTGACTATCTCCTTGGTACAAGGAGAAAGATCATGAACATGGTAGCCAAGCTGAACAACGACATCACGCCCGATGGCTCTGATTACGAAACCGTGCGCCAGGTGATCGAACTCATCACCGAGGACTATCGCGATCAGCCGTCTCTCGAAACGATCGCGGCACGGCTCGGCCAATCGCCGACGCAGCTGCAGAAGACATTCACGCGGTGGGCGGGTCTGTCTCCGAAGGCATTCCTGCAGGCCGTCACGCTCGATCACGCAAAGCGGCTTCTCCGCGAGGAAGCGATGCCATTGCTGGAGACCTCGATCGAGGTCGGGCTCTCCGGCCCCAGCCGCTTGCACGATCTTTTCGTGACGCATGAGGCGATGTCGCCGGGCGAATGGAAGGCCAAGGGCGGCGGGCTGACAATCCGCTACGGCTTCCATCCTTCGCCATTCGGCGTTGCACTTGTGATGGCTACCGACCGCGGCCTCGCGGGGCTTGCCTTCAGCAATCACGGCGACGAGGCGGCTTGTCTTGACGATATGACATGCCGCTGGCCGAATGCGACCTATGTCCAGGATACCGAAGCGACAGCGCCCTATGCCGAGCGGATATTCGAGCCAGGCCGCTGGACGTCGGACCAACCGCTGCGCGTCGTGCTGATCGGCACTGATTTCCAGGTGCAGGTATGGGAAAGCTTGTTGAAGATCCCCTTCGGCAAGGCCGTGACCTACAGTGATATCGCCAACGATATCGGGCGGCCAAAAGCGATGCGCGCCGTCGGCGCTGCGGTCGGTGCGAATCCGATTTCGTTCGTTGTCCCCTGCCATCGGGCGGTCGGCAAGGGTGGCGCCCTGACCGGCTATCACTGGGGTCTTACCCGCAAGCGTGCGATCCTGGGCTGGGAAGCGGCGCACGCGTGATCACGGCGACGCATCTATCCAATCTGTGGATACGCTTCCTCCCTCGAGAGCCCTGCCATCAAAAACTCAGGAATCGCCGGTTTGATTCCGTGGCTGGGACTCGCGGAGGCGGAAATGAACCCTGGAGAAAAGCCATGCAAGGTCATCGGCATTGCCGTTGCCCTGCTCGCGATGTCGTTGGTCCCAGCCTGGGCCAGCTGCAAATCGGCGATGAGTAGCCCGCAATGGCCGGATGTCGCGCGAGCGATATCGACCGCGCAGTTGTGTGAGCAACTTCCCGTAGGACCCAATCGAACCAGCAGTTTCAAGGTTGTGTCCGCAGATGTCTGTTCGACGGGAGACAGTCTCGCATCCATCAAGGCAACAGCGCTTTTGACCTGCGAGACCGGCGATGACGCGCTCTTTCAGATGGAGCCGGTGGAGGGCAAGGTTGTGGCCACTGTCTCCCTCGATGTGGGGGCATGCAGGATCACGGACACCCACATCGAAATCGATGGTGAGATCGGAAGCCTGTTATCGAGATTGCCGGATACCCAGGATTTCGGGCGTAACTGGGCACAATCGCAATTGACGCGCCTGTGCCAGCTGCGGTGACGATAACCGCGTGTCGGCAAGCCGTTAGGCAGTCTCCGCCAGTTCGAGCAGAGCCTTGGCGGCGCTTTCGTCGGTGATCAGTGTGTTGCAGCCGATCCGCTTGATGGTGGCCCGGATGGCCACGGCCCGATGCGCGCCGCCCGATGACAGCACGATATGTTTGGCCTTCTTCAAGGTATCAAGGTCCACTGACATGACGCGACTGTTGATCGAGTGATCGACCGTGTTGCCGTCCTTGTCGAGGAAGTTGAACATGGTGTCGCAGACGCAGCCGGCGTCGATCAACTGTTCCAGTTCGGCTTTCGAGATCCATCCCTCCGACAGAGAGGTTGAGTGCGGGCCGATATCGCCGCAGCTGACGATCGCAAGATCCAGTGCTTCCGCCAGCCGATAGATCGTGTCCAGCCCGCATTTCTCGACAAGGTTTCGTTTCGTCTCGGTCGAATCCACCAGAAGCGGAGCGAGGAACATGTAGCACTCCGCGCCGAGCTGGCTTGCGAGCCGCCAGGTGTAGTCGATCGGGTTCGTCTGGTGGACGGCGACGACGCCGCCGAGCAGAGAGACGACCTTGCAATTGTCGCGCCGAGGCGGCCGGAAACTGGAGAGCGAGGCGGTCATGGTGCGGCCCCAGCCGACGCCGATCGTGTAATCGTCGGGAATGGCTTCGGAGAGAAACTGTCCAAGCGCAAGCCCGACGCTTTTGGCAAGCGAGTTGGCGTCGGGGTGTGCGGGTGCGGGGACGACGATCGCCTCGTCAAGGCCATAGGCGCGCTCGAGCTTGACCGACAGTTCGACACAGTCACCGATCGAGTCGTTGATCCAGATCTGCACTTCGCTCCGCTTCATGGCCTCGTCGAGCAGGCGAATAACAGTCGTGCGGCTGATGCCGAGCTGTTCTGCGACATCCTTCTGCGTCAAGCCCTGATTGTAATAGAGCCAGGCGGCACGCAGCCTGAGAGAGGATGCCTCAGAATAAGCCGTGTGCGTACCGCGTTTGAGCTTGACCACATCTCCTCCGGAGCGAATTGCGCCCTAGATCTACCATCAAGCCAGGACAGGTTCGTTGTTCCGCCCGATAATGACGGGTGTGACACTTATGTCAATTGAAATGCACAAATGTCCTTGACATATCTAGTCAGGAATAGCGATAGTCGCCGCGAAGAAGGCGCCCCGGGCGTGCGAAGAGGTGCGATCGACCGTCCCTCAGGTTTGTAGGTCGTTTGAGTAAGACGATCGCCTGTTCGTAGATGATTTCGCCGGTCCAATACGCGCCGGCTCATAGCTCAAGTCAAAAGGACCAGTGACCATGACATCCAAGCTTGACCAACTCCGCGAGATTACCACGGTCGTTGCCGATACCGGTGACATCGAGGCTGTTGCCCGTCTGAAGCCGGTCGATTGCACCACGAACCCAAGCATCGTGCTGAAGGCACTCGGCACGCCGATGTTCGCAGACACGGTAAAGGAAGCCGTAGCCTGGGGTAAGAAGCAGGGCGGCAATCCAGAGGCCGTTTCCGCGGCCGTTGCCGATCGTCTGGCGATTTCCGTCGGCGCCGCCCTTGTGAAGCTCGTTCCGGGCCGTGTGTCGACCGAAGTCGATGCGGACCTCTCTTTCGATACCGAAGCGTCGCTTGCCAAAGCACGTTCCATCATCGCTGCCTACAAGGAACGCGGCATCGAGCGCGACCGCATTCTCATCAAACTGGCTTCGACCTGGGAAGGCATTCGTGCAGCGGAAATCCTGCAGAAGGAAGGCATCGACTGCAACCTGACGCTGCTCTTCTCGAAGGCCCAGGCGGTTGCTTGCGCCGACGCCAACGTGTTTCTGATCTCACCCTTCGTCGGCCGCATTCTCGACTGGTACAAGAAGTCGACAGGCAAGGAATTCACGCCTGAGGAAGATCCGGGTGTCCTCTCCGTCCGCGACATCTACAACTATTACAAGGCCAACGACATCAAGACGATCGTCATGGGCGCGTCGTTCCGCAGCGCTGGTGAAATCGAGGCGCTGGCCGGTTGCGATCGCCTGACGATCGCGCCGAACCTGCTCGACGAACTCTCCAACGACCAAGGCAAACTCGAGCGCAAGCTCTCGCTCGATGGGACGAAGCCTGCGCCGAAGATCACGATCGATGAAAAGACCTTCCGCTGGATGATGAACGAAGACGCGATGGCGACCGAAAAGCTCGCCGAAGGCATTCGCGCTTTCGCCAAGGACCTCGGCACGCTGCGCGGTATGGTCCAGAAGGAACTGCAGCTCGCGGCCGCTTGAGGCTTTCGAGTATTGGATTGAGAAAAGGGCGGCGCCATCGGCACCGCCCTTTTTCGTTGTGCGCCAGGCATGGCGCGTGGTGTGAGGGCACCGTTTGACCTGGATGGTATCCGGTCGATGACTTGGAGGTGCAAGTCCTCTGCGGGCCCTGGTGATGGGAACCGCTAGCCGAACAGCAAGGGCGTCGTCGCGAGGCGGGGTCTGAAGGAAGTTGTAAGCAAAGTGCCGGCCTGACGAACAGGAAGCGCATATGAGGCGTCCGCATCCGGGCGAGGGAGCAATGAAGCCCGAAGCCCGATACCACCCGGAGGGTGCGGCCGTAGATGCGCCAGGTATGTGGCACGAAGGTCACGCGTCTTACCCTGGGAGGTCTGCCGACCTGCCTCTGGCGACAGATGTGCTACCGGCGTCGCAAGGCGCCGGGATGGGGCGGCAGGAGTCAGCAGATGCCGTAGTAGCCGGACCAAGCGGCGAAGGGCTGAACATGGAGTGCCGGACGGAGGCCGGTCTTTCGATGGTGAGAACAGACGCAGAAGACGGAGTTGAGATGCTCCGTGCCCAAGCTGGGAGTAGCGGCCGGAAGTCGCGAGGGCAGGTCTTGGGTGCATCAGACACCACGGCAGGACCGTTATCCTCTCGACCGGAGGCGAATGAGCGACTGATGGAGATGATCCTCAGCCGCGAGAACATGATGGCGGCTTACCGCCAAGTGATGGCGAACAAGGGTGCGCCGGGCATCGATAAGATGTCTGTCGAGCAATTGAAGCCATACCAATGCGGAGCATTGGCCGCGCATCAGGGAAGACCTGCTGGTGGACGGCTACAGACCGGCGCCGGTGGGCGGGGTGGAAATCCCCAAGCCCGGCGGTAAAGGGATGCGGCAATTGGGCATCCCGACCTGTCTAGATCGGCTGATCCAGCAGGCGATGCATCAGGTGCTGATGCCGATCTTCGCCCCGGATTTCTCCCCCTCCTCCTACGGCTTCCGGCCGGGGCGGAGCGCTCACGACGCGGTTCTCGCCGCTCGGTCACATGTGGCCGACGGTCGCCGTTTCGTGGTCGATCTTGATCTGGAGAAGTTCTTTGACCGAGTGAACCACGATGTCCTGATGGCACGCGTGGCACGCAAGGTCACCGACAAGCGGGTGCTGCGACTGATCCGTCGCTACC